>NZ_CP022881.1:1828762-2438350 GCF_003491325.1 Staphylococcus sp. M0911 | reverse complement strand
ATATAAATCTAATAAATAAATCCTTATAAAATCAATGATTAAACGACTTATCCACACAATTATACTTTTTCAGTAATATAGATGTCAAATGACTGTGAATATGTTCGTAAAAGATGTGGAAACTTGTGAATATCAACGTAATTGTCCACAAATTAAATAAGATTCATTGTTGATAAGTGGATAACTTCGCACAATATTCATAATCGTTTAAAAACGGGGAGTATAACAGTTTGGGAAATAATTTATAAAGCTGTATGAAAAATGAATATATAATATAACGATAGGTAAAATGGGGATGGTTGGTTTGATAGTAATATGGAAGAATCAATTTAAAATGAGCTTGCTTTATAAGTAGTAATTTGTTATATTGTAGTAGTTGCTTGAAATATGACTAGATAATAAGTATATTAAACCAAGAATTTCTTATAGCAGTCAGTTAATAAGAGGAATCTCTTATGTATAAGTTTGTTGCTATTATATTAATAGTTACATACTTTAACAATTATCTATCTATAAATTTAACAGGGCTTTGATCCTGGAGATGTTAGATAACTTAATAAAGATGGAGGTGTTTTTACATGGTAAAACGTACTTATCAACCAAATAAACGTAAACATAGTAAAGTTCATGGTTTCAGAAAACGCATGAGCACTAAAAATGGCCGTAAAGTCTTAGCGCGCCGTCGTCGTAAAGGCCGTAAAGTTTTATCTGCATAAGATCACTGACTCATCAGTGGTCTTTTTTTTCGTTTTGAATACAGTAATTTTATTCAAACATTAACGATCAAACGTATTGTTGATTGGGTTAATTGATAGATGATAGATAAGAACTTTTGACTGAAATCAGCGTTTTCAATATAAATGCTGATTTATTTTTGGTTAAAATTTAGATGGTTTATAATACTAAGGTAAGAGAATTTGATAAGCGAGTGATGTTTGGTGGAAAAAGCGTACCGTATAAAAAAGAATGCAGATTTTCAAAAAATATATAAAAGAGGAAAGTCTGTCGCAAATAGACAATTCGTAGTATATACCTATGATAATAAAGAACAAGAACATTTTCGCTTAGGGATTAGCGTTTCGAAAAAATTAGGTAACGCTATTACTAGAAATAAAATTAAAAGAGCGATAAGAGAAAACTTTAAAGTGCATAAACAAGATATTATAACGAAAGATATTATCGTTATTGCAAGACAACCAGCTAAATCTATGTCCACTTTAGAAATTCAAGGTAGTTTAGAGCATGTACTTAAAATAGCTAAAGTATTTAATAAGAAAATTCAATAGGGTAGGGGAGATAGATTTTAGACTAACGTAAGTCTAACCTCAGACAACCCGAAGTCTAACCCGAACATTCCGAACAATATAATAGATTTTTGAAATGAAACAATTTACAATATAGTATTGAAAAATTACTTGAATAAGGAGGCCAGCCTAACAATGGACTTTGATACAATTACTAGTATTTCAACGCCAATGGGCGAAGGTGCGATTGGTATTGTGAGACTTTCTGGTCCACAAGCAGTTGAAATTGGAGATAAACTATATAAAGGTAAGAAACCATTAGCAGAAGTTGATTCACATACAATAAATTACGGTCATATTATTGACCCAGAAACAAGTGAGACAGTTGAAGAGGTCATGATTTCCGTCTTAAGAGCACCTAAAACATTTACTAGAGAAGATATCATTGAAATCAATTGTCATGGCGGTATTTTAACGATTAATCGTATTTTGGAATTAACAATGACGCATGGCGCTCGAATGGCTGAACCAGGTGAATATACAAAACGTGCATTCTTAAATGGAAGAATTGATTTATCTCAAGCAGAAGCAGTGATGGACTTTATTCGTTCTAAAACAGATCGTGCTTCAAAAGTTGCAATGAATCAAATAGAGGGACGTTTAAGTGATTTAATAAAACGTCAACGTCAGTCAATATTAGAGATACTTGCTCAGGTTGAGGTAAATATCGATTATCCAGAGTATGACGATGTAGAGGATGCGACGACAGAGTTCTTATTACAACAATCTAAAAATATTAAACAAGAAATTAATCAACTATTAGAAACAGGTGCACAGGGTAAAATAATGAGAGAAGGTCTCTCCACTGTTATTGTAGGCCGACCAAACGTAGGTAAGTCTTCAATGCTAAATAACCTTATTCAAGATAATAAAGCGATTGTGACGGAAGTAGCTGGTACTACAAGAGATGTATTAGAAGAATATGTTAATGTCAGAGGTGTACCACTTCGTTTAGTAGATACAGCAGGTATTCGAGATACTGAAGACATAGTAGAGAAAATTGGTGTCGAACGTTCACGTAAAGCACTAAGTCAAGCTGACTTAATCTTATTTGTATTGAATAATAATGAAGCACTAACGGAAGATGACCAAACGTTATATGATGTTGTTAAAAATGAAGATGTTATTGTAATTATCAATAAAACAGATTTAGAAACACATCTAGATATTAATGAAGTCAAAGCAATGATTGGTGACACACCATTAATCCAAACTTCTATGCTAAAACAAGAAGGTATTGATGAATTAGAAATACAAATCAGAGACTTATTCTTTGGTGGAGATGTTCAAAATCAAGACATGACATACGTATCTAACTCACGCCATATTTCATTACTTAAACAAGCAAGACAATCAATCCAAGATGCGATTGATGCAGCTGAATCAGGTATACCGATGGATATGGTACAAATCGATTTAACACGCACTTGGGAGATTTTAGGTGAAATTATTGGCGAATCTGCAAGTGATGAATTAATTGATCAGTTATTTAGTCAATTCTGTTTAGGTAAATAGCGAATATAAATAGGGAAGTTCATCCAGCAGGGGTATATTTCTCAGACAAATAGGTAAATGTTTAATAAGGAGGTTCAACAATTGGTTCAAGAATATGATGTAATTGTAATTGGTGCAGGTCATGCTGGTATTGAAGCAGGTTTAGCATCAGCAAGACGTGGCGCTAAAACATTAATGTTAACAATCAATTTAGATAATATTGCCTTTATGCCATGTAATCCATCAGTAGGTGGTCCAGCTAAAGGGATTGTTGTACGTGAAATTGATGCACTAGGTGGCCAAATGGCTAAGACAATAGATAAAACGCATATCCAAATGCGTATGTTAAATACAGGTAAAGGACCAGCTGTTAGAGCATTACGTGCACAAGCTGATAAAGTGCTATACCAACAAGAGATGAAGAATGTTATCGAGGATGAAGATAACTTAGATATTATGCAAGGTATGGTAGATGAATTAATTATTGAAGATGACGAAGTTAAAGGTGTACGTACAAATATCGGTACAGAGTATCGCTCTAAAGCAGTGGTTATTACGACTGGTACATTTTTACGTGGTGAAATCATCTTAGGTAACATGAAGTACTCAAGTGGTCCAAACCACCAACTACCATCTGTCACATTAGCAGATAATTTAAGAGGATTAGGTTTCGAGGTTGTACGTTTTAAAACGGGAACACCACCACGTGTTAACTCTAAAACAATCGATTATTCAAAAACTGAGATCCAACCTGGTGATGATGTAGGACGTGCTTTCAGTTATGAAACGACAGAATATATTTTAGACCAGTTACCATGTTGGTTAACTTATACTAATGATAAAACACATCAAGTGATTGACGACAACTTACATTTATCTGCAATGTACTCTGGAATGATAAAAGGTACAGGTCCAAGATATTGTCCATCAATCGAAGACAAATTTGTACGTTTCAATGATAAACCACGCCATCAATTATTCTTAGAACCAGAGGGACGTAATACTAATGAAGTATACGTACAAGGATTATCAACAAGTCTACCTGAACACGTTCAAAGACAAATGTTAGAGACGATACCTGGGTTAGAAAAAGCAGATATGATGCGTGCAGGTTATGCCATTGAATATGATGCAATTGTTCCAACTCAATTATGGCCGACACTAGAAACAAAAATGATTAAGAATTTATATACTGCTGGCCAAATTAACGGTACATCAGGTTATGAAGAAGCGGCTGGACAAGGTATTATGGCTGGTATTAATGCAGCAGGTAAAGTATTAGGTAAAGAAGAGAAGATCTTAAGTCGTTCGGATGCGTATATTGGCGTCCTTATCGATGATTTAGTAACAAAAGGTACAAATGAACCATATCGTTTATTAACATCACGTGCAGAATACCGTTTATTATTACGTCATGATAATGCTGACTTACGTCTTACAGATTTAGGACATGAGCTAGGTTTAATTTCGGATGAACGTTATGCGCAGTTTAATCATAAACGTCAACAAATAAAAGATGAAATTCAAAGATTAACAGATATCCGTATCAAACCAAATGACCATACGCAATCAGTGATCGAAGCAAATGGTGGTTCTAAACTTAAAGATGGTATATTAGCTATCGATTTATTACGTAGACCTGAAATGACATATGATACGATATTAGAAATCTTGGAAGAAGATCATCAATTACCTTCAGAAGTTGAAGAACAAGTTGAAATTCAAACAAAATATGAAGGTTATATCAATAAATCATTACAACAAGTTGAAAAAGTAAAACGTATGGAACAAAAGAAAATTCCTGAAGACTTAGACTATAGTAAAGTTGATAGTTTAGCTTCAGAAGCTAGAGAAAAACTAGCTGAAGTTAAGCCACTCAATATTGCGCAAGCTTCAAGAATTTCTGGCGTTAACCCAGCTGATATTTCAATTTTACTTGTATATTTAGAACAAGGAAAACTTCAAAGGGTGAATCAATAATGAGTATAGAATGGCTATCTGAGAAATTAAAAGAACACAACATCGAATTATCGAACACTCAAAAGGAGCAATTTCAAACTTATTATCAGCTACTTGTTGAATGGAATGAAAAGATGAATTTGACAAGTATTACAGATGAACATGAAGTGTATTTAAAGCATTTTTATGATTCAATCACACCAAGTTTCTATTATGACTTTAAGGGTTCATTATCAATATGTGATGTGGGTGCAGGTGCAGGTTTCCCAAGTATTCCATTGAAAATCATCTTCCCTGAGTTGAAAGTGACAATAGTCGATTCATTAAATAAGCGTATCCAATTTTTAAATCATTTAGCAGACGCTTTAGGTCTCCAAGATGTGAGTTTTGTGCATGATCGTGCTGAAACCTTTGGCAAGGGAGACTACAGGGAGTCTTATGATATCGTTACTGCTCGTGCTGTTGCGCGTTTAACTGTATTAAGTGAATTGTGTCTACCTTTAGTTAAAAAAGGTGGCCAATTCATAGCTTTAAAATCATCTAAAGGTGAAGAAGAATTAGACGAAGCTCAATTTGCAATTAATGTATTAGGTGGCAATGTTAAAGAAACATTTAACTTTGAATTGCCAGAAGAAGCGGGAGAAAGACAAATGATTGTCATTGATAAACGACGCCAAACATCTAAGAAATACCCAAGAAAACCAGGTACACCCAATAAATCTCCTTTACTTGAAAAGTAAGATATGATGATATAGAAATGAATGAGAGGGAGCGAATGGATTATGAAGAAACCTTTTTCAAAATTATTTGGTTTAAAAAACAAAGATGACATCATGGGTTCTATTGAAGAAGACCGAAATAATAATGTTGAGTCCATTCATATTGAACGTATCGTACCTAATCGTTATCAACCTAGACAAGTATTTGAACCAAGTAAAATACATGAACTTGCAGAATCAATTAAAGAACATGGATTATTACAACCGATTGTAGTTAGACCTATTGAAGAAGATATGTTCGAAATTATTGCAGGTGAACGCAGATTTAGAGCAATGCAATCTTTAAATATGTCTCAAGCAGATGTCATTATCCGAGATATGGATGATGAAGAAACTGCAGTGGTTGCATTAATTGAAAATATTCAACGTGAAAACTTATCCGTAGTCGAAGAAGCGGAAGCATATAAAAAGCTACTTGAACTTGGTGATGTGACACAGAGTGAATTAGCGAAAAGTTTAGGTAAAAGCCAAAGCTTCATTGCTAATAAGCTACGCTTACTAAAATTAGCACCTAAAGTCATTACAAGATTAAGAGAAGGTAAAATAACTGAACGACATGCACGTGCTGTACTCGTATTATCCGAAGAAGATCAAGAAGCATTAATTGAACAGGTCATAGCTCAAAAGCTTAATGTGAAGCAAACAGAAGATAAAGTACGTCAAAAGACAGGACCTGAAAAGATTAAAGCACAGTCATTCCAATTCTCACAAGATGTAACGCAAGCAAGAGATGAAGTAGGTAAAAGTATCGAAGCAATTCAACAATCGGGCTTACACGTTGAGCAAAAAGACAGAGATCACGATGATTATTATGAAATTAAAATCAGAATTTATAAGAAGTAAGTAGCACTCCTTTTGTCATTGAGATGAAAGGAGTTTTTATTATGATTTAATATTTATAGAGAGTTCAAACTAGCTAAGTAATAATTAGAAAATTAGGTCTATTGATTTTATTGTTTACAATTGATAAAGTGCGTTTTACACTAAAAGTAAACGAAACGTTTCGTTTAATAATTAGCAAAGAAGGATTATTGTGTTCGGAATATCTATATCAAGTGCGATACTTCATTTTGTAATCGGTGGATTTGCGGTTGCTTTAGCATCAATTATGGCAGAGAAAGTTGGCGGTAAACTAGGTGGTATTATAGCTACAATGCCCGCTGTCTACTTAGCAGCAGTGATAGCATTAACCATAGATCATGAGGGCGATGAACTCATTAAAATGTCTATGCATTTAAGTACAGGTGCGATAGTAGGCATTATATCGTGTATTTTAACTGTATTTTTTACCTCAATTTTTATTTATAAGAAAGACTATAAAAGTGGTACAGTATTTGCCATATTGTGTTGGCTTGTGATTTCTGTGGCGATTTTTGTAGTAAGACATATATAAAAGGAGGTACATTTTAATGAAATTAACAATTATTAAATTTTTAGTTGGTGGATTAGCAGTATTAATTAGTTATATCGTCTCAGTGGTACTTCCTTGGAAAGAATTCGGAGGAATATTTGCTACTTTCCCGGCAGTATTTTTAGTATCTATGTGCATTTCTGGAATGCAATATGGTAACAAAGTGGCAATGCATGTGAGTCGAGGAGCAGTATTTGGTATGACTGGCGTTCTGTTTAGTATATTAGCAACATGGGCAATGCTCAACGTAACACATATGTGGTTGCTTAGCATTATTGTTGGATTTATAGTATGGTTTGTAAGTGCATTTATAATATTTGAAATCGTGGAGTACGTAGCACGTAAAAGAAGGGAAAAATATGGCTGGAAGACCGAAAGACCCAACAGTAAATAAAAAAATTTATGAAGAGATTAATCGCTTGTTAGAAACAACACATTTTAAAAATATGACGATAGATCAAATTGCAGAGAACACGAGTGTCTCTAAGGCAACCATATATCGTCGTTGGAAAGACAAAGAGTCAATGATTGTAGATATGTTCGTAGATCAATCACGAATCATTGAACCAGAATATGGCAATCTGTTTGATAGTCTATATGATTTTCTAATTAAAGTTATGAAAATCTATAAGACACCATTAGGTAGTGCTGTTATTGAAATATTGATAAGCAATCAACAGACAGAAGCACGAGAAAAATTTATGAGAGATTACTTTGAACATAATAGAACGATTTTAAAATCCATCATTAGTCAACATATCGAAGAAGACAATCAAGATTTATTTATCGATATCATTTTCTCTCCTATTTATTTCAATATATTAATCAAACCGCAGTCTCTGACAAAAGCATATATAGAGAAAATGTTAAAAATGATTTTAAAAGCATATGACGTATAGTTATAGTTCGATAGCGTTCCTGACAAAGGAGCGTTTTTATTTTGAAATAATATATAAAGGGTAGTCTAAGGTAAGTCTTTGAAATCTTGTTATGACGAGGTGTAAAAACATTTTGACAGAACAATTAATGAAATTGTAAATCAAATTTGGTAGTTTTATTTTAAAGAAAACGTTTCTATATGAGTATCACTTTGAAGAAAAGTGAAATACTTTTAAACTAGAAAATTTAAGGAGACAGAAACATGAATATAAGCCATCAAATTAAATTATGCAGGGAAAATAAAGGATATTCTCAAGAATATTTAGCTGAGAAACTATATGTATCTAGACAAACTATTTCGAATTGGGAAAATGAGCGTAGTTATCCAGATGTACATAACTTAATAATGATGTGTGAGTTATTCAATGTGTCCTTGGATGATCTAGTTCAAGGAGAAATTCATATGGAGCAAAGAGAATTAGTAAAAAAGAAGTTTGATTTTTGGACGTATATAATGTTAATACTTCTGATAGGTTCACTGATATTATTAGGGCCCTTAATTGTGTATTTAAGTTGGTGGGGCTTTGCTATATTTTTATTATTGTATTTGGTCGGGATATATGCAGGAGGAAATGTTGACAAAATTAAATATAAAAATGACATGGATAATTACGATAGAATTGTTGCATTTATGAATGGAAAAGATCCTAATGAAGTAAATGTTAGTAAACGAAGAGCAGTCTTAACTGATATTATCATCTTTATTCTAGTAAGTGGTGGCTATGGAGCAATAGGAGGGCTAAGTATTTATTTAGCTTTTAAATTTTTGTAAGTGAAATAGAAAATATTTTTACATTTTAAAAGACCTTTGATAGCATATATTTTAATAATAAATATAATTTAAAGGATGGTTGCATGCGTTATAAAAGGCTAACATCGGTATTACTTACGTCATCTTTGATATTAGGAGCATGTTCTGGACACGATGATCATGAAAAGATAAATAAAAATGACGATGAAAAGTTACCACCTATTCCTAAGAAAGTGTTTGTAGATCAAAAATCAAATAAGCAATTATCTGAAAAGGAATTAAAGAAAAGTATTAAGACATACTTAAATACGAATAAGGATTTAGCAGACAATATTACTGATTTAGGTTCAGAAACTAAACTCAATAAAAAAGATAAAAAGAAACTAAATAAATTACAACATATGTCTAAAGAAAATGACCAAAACTTTGAAGATTATATTAGAAAAAATGAGTTACCAAAAGGATATAAAAAGGGCACGGAATTAACAGGAAAATATACTAAAGAAACCAATGAATATTTAAATCAATTAACTTCAAAATTACAAAAGTTAGATAAAAAAGATACAAAAGAAATCGATAAATTAAATTCAAAATATAAAGATAAAGTGAATGGTAAACAACAGAAGAAAGTAGAGAAGTTCTTAAAAGATAAAGATATTGAAACAAAAGCATTTGAAAAGTAATTGAATATAATCAATAAAAAATTCCCAGTTCCGAAGCGGTTCTGGGAATTTTTAATATTGATTACATGCCAGATAAACTTTGCATAGAATCCTGCATACCTGCACCAATTAAGCCAAAGCCAATAGTTAATACTAAGGCAACTACTGCCCAAATAATAGATGCTTTTTTAGATAATTTACTAGTACCAAAATAAACTGCAAATATTAAATAAGCTGATAATAAGTTAGATAAACTGAATGGTACTAAGTAATTATTTCCTTTATCAAATACATTGAGACTATCTAATTGTGTTTCTGGAATAGTTAAACCAAACAAGGCTTGAATACCGTATACGATAATTGTAAAAACTACTGTAATTATTGAATATGAAATTGTAGCGGAAAAAATCTGAATAGCACTTGCATCAGATTTCATAATTTTTGAAATAACTAAGAAGATAACGAAAGTTATTAGTAATCCAAAAATAATTGCTCCAATAGATTGCCCGATAAAAGTTGCTACATTAAATTGGTTTTGCTTATCAATTTCAGATTGACTTAAACCTGCTTGCTTCAAGGCTTTGGTATTATCTGTAATATTTAATGCTAATGCCATAGATACAAAAGTTAAAACAATAAATATGATTAACTTTACAAGCCATTTTGGATTTTGTCGTATCTTTCTAAAATGGTCTACAAAAGGTAAGTTAGATTGTGATGCTTCAGGTTGTGTTGTATTCGTTTGTTCCATATATGTATCTCCCCTTATTGTTATTTTAATAACAGAATAACATTGTTAAATAATTTTTAAAATATCAATTTTTATTTTAAATAAGTATAAAAAATAGAGTAAGTAAAAGAAATACAAAAACTTTTTCATTATTATTAAACTTAAAATAAGCTTAAATCTCCTTAAATTAAATATATATAATAATTAAAGTATGTTATCATGCAAAATATAATACATTTTAAGGAGCATAGGACATGAAGAAAAACATATTATGGAGTATTATCGGCGTGGCAATCATTCTACTTCTAGTTATTGCAGCGTTCATCGTGAAACAGACAACAGGCTCTGGTAATAAAGATAGTAAAGGTTACGATACATATACAGTTAAGAAAGAAACACCGATTAGTCTAGAGGGTAAGGCATCTCCGAAATCGGTCAAAACATATAACAACAATAGTCAAATTGGCACATTCCAGAGTCCAGCAGTTGATGACGGTCAAAAGGTCAAACAAGGGGACCGTCTTATCAGTTATGATACGAACAATAGTAAGCGTCAACAACTCGCAAACAAAGTGGATCAAGCACAACAACAAGTGAATGATGATTATCAAAAAATCAATCAAAGTCCTAACAATAATCAACTACAATCTAAACTGACACAAGATCAAAGTTCACTTAACGAAGCACAACAACAACTGGCACAACATGACAAACAAATGAACGATAGTATTTATGCAGCATTTGATGGTAAAGTCAATATTAAAAATGGCGAAGATGCTGGCGACGGACAACCTGTCTTACAACTTATTTCAGACAATCCACAAATTAAATCAACTGTCACGGAGTTTGATGTTGAGAAAATCAAAGAAGGTGACAAAGTCGATGTCACAGTTAATAGTAATGGTAAAAAAGGTAAGGGTAAGATCCTTAAAATAGATGAATTACCAACGAGTTATGATGACAGCGCTAGTGGTGGAACAAGTGGCGCACAAGCAAGTGCAGGTAGCCAAGGTGACGAAGGACAAGATGGTGGTAGTGCCGCACAAGCTTCAAATCCAACGGTAAATAATCCATCTGGTGGTAAAGAAGGCGATACATCTAAATACAATGTCATTATTGGTGATTTAGATATTCCAGTACGTTCAGGGTTCTCAATGGACGCGAAAATTCCATTAAAATCTTTAAAACTACCTAACGATGTTTTAACCAAAGATAATGATGTATTTGTGTTAGATAAAAAAAATAAAGTTCACAAACGTGATATTAAAATCGACCGCAACAATGGCCAAATTATTGTGAAAAAAGGGCTTAAAGCTGGTGATAAAGTCATCAAAAATCCTAAAGGTAATTTAAATGATGGAGAAAAAGTTGAGGTGTCATCATGATTGAATTGAAAAAAATCAATCGACATTTCAAAAATGGTGACGAAACGAATCATATTTTAAAAGATATTGATATTCATATTGATGAAGGTGAATTTATCGCGATTATGGGACCATCAGGATCAGGTAAAAGTACATTAATTAATATTTTAGGATTTATTGACCGTGGTTATGAAGGCGATTACCTTTTTAACGGTGACAATTATAAAAAAGCATCAGATAATCGTCTCGCAACGATACGAAATCTTACGGTAGGATTTGTGTTTCAAAACTTTAAATTAATTCAAAATAATACCATTCTTGAAAATGTCAGTATTCCACTCATATATAATGGAATGAGTAGTAAAGACCGTAAAGCCAAAGTGTTAAAAGGATTGGATGATGTTGGTCTACATCAGAAGGAAGACTTACTTCCTAATAAATTATCAGGGGGACAACAACAACGTGTCGCGATTGCGAGAGCGATTATTAATGAACCTAAATTTATCATTGCCGATGAGCCAACAGGGGCATTAGATTCAAAAACATCAAAAGATATTATGGATTTGTTTGTGTCGTTAAACAAAGAAAAAGGAACAACCATGATTATGGTAACCCACGATCGTGAGGTAGCGAATAAAGCTGATCGTATTATTCATATTTTAGATGGTCGTGTGAAAGAGGAAGAGGTGTTGACGCATGAATAACTTTTCTAATATTTTATCCGTCGCATTTCGCTCTATTTTAAAAAATAAGCGTCGTAATATCTTTACGATGATTGGTATTATTATCGGTATAGCGGCCGTGATTACAATTATGGCTTTAGGTAATGGCTTTAAAAAATCAACGACAGAACAGTTTGACGACGCTGGTGCAGGTAAAAATCAGGCATCGATATCATATATGACACAAGACATGAGCGCACCGAAAGACAATCCATTTAAACAAGAAGATATTAGTGTTGTAGAACAAATTAATGGTGTCAAAAGTGCAAAAATTAAAGAAAGCGAAGATAGTACATACTCTGCCAAAGTAACGAATACACATGGCAGTGGTGAAATCAGTTTAAAAAAGGCTTCTCATGTGTCAGGGGTCGATGAAGGCCATGGTTTTACGAAAGATGATAACGATACACAGGAGAAAGTCGTCGTGATTGATAATAAAGTGGCGAAAAAGGTATTTCACAATGCGAAAGCAGCTGTTGGCAAATCCATTTATATTAATGGTGAAGGATTTAAAGTGGTTGGTGTTGGCGATGCAAGTGGACAAGATGCGAATGGTATGCCACTTGAATCGGTCGTTCAAATGCCAACTAAAACAGCGGATCACTACATGAGCAACTTATCTCAAGGGACGCCACAACTATTAGTAACTGTTAACGATGGTGAAAATAAGAAAGATGTTGGTAAGAAAGTTGAAAAAGAGCTGAATAAAAAAGGTACGGGCGTATCTGATGGCCAATATAGCTTTGCGGATAATGAAGAGATGATGAAAGGTATTGGCAAAGTATTAGATATGATCACCTACTTCGTCGCAGCTGTGGCGGGTATCTCATTATTTATTGCCGGAATCGGTGTTATGAATGTGATGTATATTTCTGTAACCGAACGAACAGAGGAAATTGCGATACGACGTGCCTTTGGTGCCAAAGGTCGAGATATCGAAATCCAGTTCTTAGTAGAAAGTGTTGTATTGTGTCTACTCGGTGGTATTATCGGACTGATACTCGGTATTATTATTGCCACACTTGTCGATTTAGCAACACCAGATATGGTTAAGAGTTCCGTCAGTCTCGGGTCAGTCATCTTAGCAGTGGGCGTATCCACATTAATTGGTATCGTCTTCGGTTGGATCCCAGCTAGAGCAGCTTCTAAAAAAGAATTAATTGATATTATTAAATAGTTAACATCATAAGCACTCGTACCTATTGAAGTACGAGTGCTTTTTATCATTATTGTATAAAGAAAACCATACGCTATGCGTATGGTTCAGAAAAGGTTCTACCATTGTCACAAAAAATGCATCTCTACGTGCTAGAATTAATATTGGTCAGCCAACCAAAATAAACAACACGAGGAGATGCTTTTTAATGTCTTCCGACACAAACAGTTTAGCACATACAAAATGGAATTGTAAGTATCATATAGTCTTTGCTCCAAAATATAGAAGACAAGTGATATATGGAAAAATCAAAAAAGATATAGGCATCATTTTGCGTCAATTATGTGAAAGAAAAGGTGTAGAGATAATTGAAGCAGAAGCATGTAAAGATCATATTCATATGTTAGTAAGTATCCCGCCAAAAATTGGTGTTTCATCTTTTGTTGGTTATTTAAAAGGGAAAAGTAGTTTAATGATTTTTGATAGACATGCTAACTTAAAATATAGATATGGAAATAGAAAGTTTTGGTGCAAAGGATTTTATGTGGATACGGTAGGTAGAAACAAAAAAGTAATTGAAAATTATATAAGAAATCAATTACAAGAGGATATCGTTGCAGATCAAATCTCAATGGAAGAATATTTAGATCCATTTACAGGAGAAGAAATAAAAAAGAGAAAGAAAAAATAGTAACCCTTTAGGGTTGCTGGAAGAGTAGTGCAGTTGGCTGACTTGTCAGTGCCCTTTTAAGGCTGGCCAGTAAGAGAGGCTTATAGCCGAAGAACAAACCACCCGTTCACACGGGTGGTTTTGATTAAGATATTTATACAATTTTATTTGTCAGAAGTTCTCCAATTAAGTATATAAACTCAAAAACATTTATGAGTAATAGACAATAATACATGTTTAATTAATTTTAATATTTACGTATGCTTGATTCAAGTTTTGAAGATTTTGATAAAACAATATCTGACTTTAACATCTCATTTTCATTTCTAAGTCGTTCTTAATTTTCCTATTCAGCTTCTATTTAAAGGTAAATGATTATTTTGTTTAACTTTTGTATATTCCATATTCATTTTAGAAAGACATCTTATTTGGTTATAAATTGAAAGTACCTTCCTCATGAAATTCACACTGTCACTACCCCTAAGTTAATATAACAGGATTGACAAGAATAAAATAGGTTGCTATTTTTCTATAATACAATTTATTTTCTGTCCAATCCTTAAAACAGATTTTTGAAATTTCTATAATAGAACTTATTTGCATTATTTTATACAATTCATTTGGACAAAATTCTAAACATAGGTCATCCCATATTTAAATCATATCAATGCTGAAATAGGCTATATTTGTTAGTCAACCTTTTGAGGTGCAATTATATATTTTATTATATTAATGTTTAAGTGTATTAATATTACAATCCTATAGTTTAAAAGGTCACAATTATCATTTTTTAGTACAATATGGGATTATATATTCATATATTTGTAATTCAACACTGTTGAACTTTATTTGTGGTTTGATCTAATATGTTCTAAATGCATCGTGACTTAAAATTAAACCATTATCAATTTCACCTATCAAATCATTAACTGATGATAATGATTGTAAATGACTTAAACTCATATCTACTGCCCAGCCTATTAAGTTGATTTTGATATCATAATTTGACATTGTCACTTCAAATCCTTCAATACTTGAGTTTGAATTTCCTGGTACTAATTCACTCTCATTACGTTTCAATTCGTCGGCAATACGACTTGAATTTTGAATTAGACTGTTGATTCTGTCATAGATATTGATTGCTCCATACCCTGTAGATGTTTTCAGACGTTGTTCTTCAAAAGCTAATGTTTCATGATATTTTAATGCGTGTATAATCATTTTATCAACAGCCTCAGTACCATCAATAGATGGTGCTTCTTGATAGCTTTGACCTTCTTGATATGAGAGTGTATTTGTATCTTCTAATCCAAACATCTTTTTAATTTTACTTTTTAACATTCTATAAAAGATATAAAACATTATAATTACAACAATCCAACATATGATGGTTGATAGCATTGTTATTCTCCTTTAATATTATTTTTTCTATTATCCTGCAATTAATTGATTTTTTAAATTGATTATTTAAATATAAGAATAATATTTCATTTGATATTGTATGTTGCTATTTTTTATTAGATTAAGTAAGTAATCATTAAATATTTCAAAACCATTAAGTAACTTATTTAAATTACTTAAACATTATTTCAAATATAATTCTATGAAATTGCAAAAAGTAAATAGATGTTGTATTAAAATAACTATTGAAATAACCATTTTACTTTACTCTAAGATATATAACATTCCATTATTATATACCAATATAATTAAAAATATTACAACTAAAAATATTGTTTATTAGTACTTAATTTGTTATTATTTATTTAGTTTTTAATAATTTGATAAGATTTTTATAATTGTTCATATATGGACTTTTATTAAGAAGAGTTCATACTAAGTATATATAGACTAATGGTCGGCATAATAGCTCACGTTATGCCGACCATTTATTGAAGGAGATAGTTGTATGAAAAAAATAATTTCTATTATTCTTAAATTTATTTTTATAGGTTTTTCACTTTTTTACGCCCTTATTTCATTCTTATTTTATATCATTGGTTCTGAAAGTATATCTGGAGAAGTTTATAGAGATAAGTCTCATTTAATTGGTGGTATTATAGCACTAATTTTCGCTTTCATAATTTTTCCTATAGGTATTAATTTGATTTTGAATATTGGTAAGTCTCGTCAAAGAGTGAAACGTTTATTATGTATATTGACTGGTAAAGAATATGTAACTAGTGAAGAATTGATAAATGGAATTAGTTTTGATGAAATGGGGACCCTAGAAAAGGCTGATTGTTTAGTATACAAAGCATATATGAAACCAATGAGTATGATTGTTGGCTCTCTTTTCTTTTTTACATTTTTGGTAGTGCCAATTCATCATTTATTTAGTAGTGGTTTAGAGTTGAGTTATATTATTTCGCAAACTGTTTTATTTATAATATTTCAATTTCCAATAGTTATAATATTAATTGTGTTAAATGTGGGCAATGAATATAGAAACTTTAAATAAAATTTTTCCAACGAGTGAAGGAATGACTAAATCGTTCCTTAGTAGCGCTAAATCTATTAAAGAAAAATATGATTACACTCCGATGGACAAATATATTCGTATTACATCTAAAAATAATGGAAATATGTATGAATTATCTAGACACTATAGAAATGATTCTAAAAAATTTGAAGCTCAAAAAGAAGCCTCATTACAAATTATTTTTTATACTCAGATTCGAAATGCTATTTGTTTAGGACTTTGGCTTTTTTCATTTATTCTTGGATGGTTTGTTTTACCTAAACTTGTTAGTAAAATTAAAACGTCTCAAGATGTTAAAGTAATTAAGCATTTTTATCCTAAAAAGACACTGGAAAATGTGCAAAAGTAAAAAATATAAATTGAGAGTTTTGCTTTATTTATTATTAGTCGATTTAAATTAAGAAAATATTTATTGATATTTTTACTGAGAAGAGAAAAGAAAAACACCTAAAAATACCATTGGAATAATAACAAAAAAGGTGTAAAAAGCTGATTATGCCCAACTAATACTGGCAAAGTAGCAAAAATGATAAAAGTAATAATTAAACAAAGAAGATAGAAACTTTTATATTTATGTATCACATATCACCTCATTGATTAATTTCAACATAGGTCTATGTATCAATGTTTTATTAATATTTTGAAATAGTCCTATATCAAAATGATTCTCGTTCACATAATGATTGGTTATTAGGTTCATTACACTTATTATATTTTTGAGCGTCTTAAAATTTTAACATGTAATTATATAAAAATAACTAAACAGAATACTCTCATTTTATGACTATTTATTTTTATGAATAAAATGTCATTCCTCTGTTTATAATAATGAGATTTAAACCGACTTTAGAATAAACAAGATTATGCAAATAATAAATTTTGTAATAATTTGTAATATTCTGTAATATATTGTAATATTACTTTAGAAAGACATTTAACTATTAAAGGAGTGTTAATAATGAATACTTTATCAAAGCGTTTGTTAACAGGTACTTTAGCAGTTGGAGTGGCTTTGGGTGTTGGCGTTGAGGATCTTTCACATCATGAAGCTCATGCGGCTACGCAACCATATTATAACTATCATGGTTATACATCATCACAAAGTGATTTTATTTTAGATAAAAATTTTATTAATGCCATTAAAAATGACAATTTCACAATTAATGGATATAAAATTACTGAAAACAGTAAAGGTAATGATAATGATACAATTGAAAAATTTGATCAACAATTTTATTTACCTAGCAAAGGGAAAGCGGATGGTGTGTGGTTCCAATTAAAACCAGGTGTAGTTTCTAAAGCTGAATTAGTGAAAACTTATGGTAAGCCCTTAAATAAGCCATCTGGAACAGCCCATGGAAATGAATATTTATATCAATTTAATGAAAAACAATTACGCTTTTTAGAGAATAATGGTTATATTACTGAAGTCGGTATCCACAACGGAAAAAGTTAAGTGATAAAATAAAAATTTTATATGGAATTCATTTTTTACAATTTTACTAGCCTAGTTATAGCAAAGTTGAGAAAAATTGAGTAATCGCAAACGGTTGGTGAGACAGGTCATCAGCCGTTTATTTTATATAAAGTGAATAAGGGGATTAAATTATGTATTTTACGCAACTAACAGAGACAGAATATGACAATTTTATTCAAAATAATAAGGTCCATTTTACTCAATGTATTGATTAATATAAATATAGAAAAACAAATGGCGAAGAAGCACACTTAGTTGGTGTCAAAAATAATGAAAATGATGTCATAGCAGCTTGTTTATTAACGGAATCTAGAGCGTTAAAATTTTTTAAGTATTTTTATTCTCAAAAAGGCCCGATATTAGATTTTAATCATCTTGAATTAGTAAAATGCTTCTTTAAAGGCTTAACAACATATCTACAAAAAAAAGAGCACTATTTGCTTCTATAGATCCGTATATTTTAGAAAATGTTCGGAATACTGCAGGAGATATTGTGACACCGATTAATAATAAAGAATTAATTCATACATTACATCAATTAGGTTATCAGCACCAAGGTTTAACGATTGACTATTCTCAAAAGAGTCAAATTAGATGGCTATCTGTACTAGATATGGAAGGACAAAAAGAAGAAGATGTCTTAAAAAATATGGAATATAAAACCAGGCGTCATGTTCAACATGCGATTGAAATAGGTGTTAAGACAATAACGTTAGACATATCAGAAATTGATCGCTTTTATCAATTATTTAAAATGGCTGAAGAACGACATCATTTTAAATATAGGGCAAATCCATATCAATTTTTTAAAGAAGTACTGTTAATGTATCCGAATGAGGCAATGATTAAGCTTTCATATATTAATTTAGATGATTATAAAAATCAATTAATTAAAAAATCATCTGAAATAGCTAAAGATATAGAAAACACAAGAGATAAGTTAAGTGGGCATCCTAATTCTAAAAAGAGTAAGAACAAGTTAAAACAGTTAGAACAGCAATGGAATAGTAACGAAAAGAAAATTACAGAAACACAAGACATCATTCAAACAGATGGACATGTAATTGATTTAGCAGCAGCCTTATATATAGCTACAAAAGATGAAGTTTATTATTTATCCAGTGGTTCAAATCCACATTACTATCAATATAAAGGTGCGTATGCTTTGCAATGGCATATGATTAAGTTTGCTATAAAACATGAGATTCCTAAATATAATTTTTATGGTATTACTGGAGATTTTAGCAAGACAGCAGATGATTTAGGCGTACAACAGTTTAAAAAAGGATTCGGAACCCACATTGAAGAATTAATTGGAGATTTCATTAAGCCTATCCACCCATTATTGTATAAAGTTTTCCGATTGTTAAATGAATAATATGATGAAAAAAGGTGGTAATTAATATGACTAATCATGATGAAATGAATGAACAACATAAGGAAAATCAGAATGAAGATTTATCAAAAAATCAAAGCGATGTTTTACCGAAAGGAAATATAGCATTAAATATCCTCATTTTTATAGGTTGGATGATTCTAGCGCAATTACCTATTATTATCATACTTACGATTACAAATTTATCGGTTAAAATGGACACTTTGAAAGCTACAATGTCCACCGTCTTATATCTCATTGTTGTATCAGTAGTGGTTTGGTTAATTAGACGGTACTATAGACGGCATACTTATGAACATACGGGCAAATTTACGACGAAAGATATTGGTATTAATATAGGGTGGGCAGTCTTACTTCGTATTATTGTCTATGCATTTTTGTTCCTTTTATACAAAGTCACAGGGTCTGCTCAAACAAGTAACGATAAGCTATTGTTTGGTGATATGAATCAACAAGCAACAAATGCAAGCCAACTTGCACAAGTATTTCCTTTTATCATTTTTGTAATTACCATCAGTTTTATTGCACCATATCTTGAAGAACTTATATATCGAGGTATATTCAAAGAGACTTTATTTAAAAAGACCTCATTTTGGTTACCGTTCATTATTTCTTCAATCGTTTTTGGTTCACAACACGGTATTAATAATATTATTTCATTTATTATGTATACATCAATGGGTATGGTGTTTTATCTTGCCTACTCACGTAGAGGTAATATCAAAGATAGTATGATGGTTCATATGATTCATAATAGTATTATTGGAATAGCCATTTTAGTAGGATATTTTTATATAATGTTCAAATAATATTAAACAATAAGGTAATGAAATAAAAAATACTTATACATTATCATTTTTGTAATATTACTTTAAAAAGACATTTAACTATTAAAGTAATGTTAATAATGAATACTTTATCAAAGCGTTTGTTAACAGGTACTTTAGCAGTTGGGGTGACTTTAGGTTTAGGCGTTGGAGTTGAAGAATCTTTACATCATTAGGCTCATGCAACCACGTAACCATATTATAATTATCATGGTTATGCAGGCAATGATACTAGTTTTGTATTATCTATTCAATTTAAGGAAGCAGTTAAGGCAAATAACGTTACTTTTAAAGGTAAGAAAAAGGTAATGGAGAAGTGAATATTTATGATCAAACGTTTTCTGGGGTAACAAAGTCAGGAAAAAGTGCATCTGGTGTTTCTATTAATGTAAAAGATAATTTATCATACACAGATATAAAAAAATCATATGGTAATACTTTAATAAGAATGGAACCTTATCAAACGTCAGCTAAGGAAAAATCAGTATTAAGTTATAAACCAACAAATCAAGGACCCGGCGTGATATTTAGTATAAAAAAATAATAAAGTGACAAATATAAATATTACGCACAGTGGTATTGGATTTTAAATCATAAATGTTATAAAAAAATAGAATTTTGAATGATATAGGCCATCAAATGGTATTAGTTAAAGCCATTTGATGGCTTTTTAACATGTTAGTAGCCGATTTAATGTTAAGTGTATGCGTATGTACTGACTTTTATCATTCACGGAATTGAGCATCTTACTTTAATTGTATTTTGTATATGATAGGCTTTTTGTAAACGCTTAAAATTCCTGGAGGTATATCATGAAGGTTATTGTTATTGGTGCAAGTGGAACGATTGGTAGTAAAGTAGCAGAAAAACTAAAAGAAAATCATCATGAAGTGATTGAAGTAGGAAGTCAATCTGGTGACTATCAGTTGGATATTACGTCTCCAGAACAAATCGAAAAAATGTATAAAAATATTGATAATATTGATGCAGTTGTCAGTGCAACAGGCGGCGCTACATTCAAAGCGTTGTCTGAGATTAGCTTAGAAGAAAATAATGTAGCGATTCAAGGTAAGTTATTGGGCCAAATCAATTTAGTATTAATTGGTCAACATTATTTAAATGAAAATGGCAGTTTTACGTTAACATCAGGTATTATGATGGACGATCCTATAAAACTAGGATCTTCAGCAGCAATGGCTAATGGCGGTATCGCAGGTTTTGTGACTTCAGCTGCTGTAGAATTAAAACATGGTTTAAGAATTAATAATGTTAGTCCTAATGTAGTTGAAGAAGCATTAGATAAGTATGGAGAATTCTTTAAAGGTTTTACAGCAGTACCTGCCGATAAAGTAGCTAATGCATTTGTTAAAAGTGTAGAAGGTGCACAAACAGGGCAAACGTATCGAGTGTATTGATAGTTTATACTTTATCTGAAAATGATGAGATTAATTTATTGATATTACTATAAACAGAGAATATTAGACAGAAAAGGTGACTTCTATATTAAATCCATAGAAATCACCTTCTTTATATCAGTTAGAAAGTTTTATTGTGAAAATGAGTTATTTTTCAGTTTCGCTAGAATATACAATGTGTGTGTCTATACGTTGAGGAATATCTGCTAATAATTCCATAATCTCATTTGTTTCGTCTTCAGTACTAGGTTTAGAGTAGTGATTGTCTTTAGCTTCATCACTTCTGAAAAATTCAAAGGCTAATAAAACATCGTTATCTTCATCTGAACGACATAAAACCCAATCAGTAGGATCATCGATGCCCAATTCTTCTAAATGTTTAGCTTTTAAACATAAATCAAACAATTCTTGACCTCTACCTTCCTTAGCTTTCATTTTAATAACAACACCAGGTTGGTTATAAAATAGTCTTTTATCTTCCATAATTATTACCTCCTTTTTTAGCATTTTAGCAGTTACATATAATAGAACCTAATATATTGATTTATTTAAATTAGTGACTTTAATCAACAATTGAAATTTTATGAATAAAAGGAAATAATGTGATTTAAAAGTATCAATATTGTATAGTGGGATTAACAATAAGACAGATTAATAGGAGTATATATATGAGACAAAAAGTATTAATAACTGGCGCAAATAAGGGAATTGGTTTTGAAACGGCAAAACAACTAGGTGACAAAGGATGGACGATATTATTAGGTGCACGTAATGAAGAAAGAGGTCGTGCTGCCGTTAAGACACTCGAAAATAAAGGTATAACAGCTGAATGGATACAAATTGATTTAAATAATATTGATACCATACATGCAGCTGCTGATTATATAGCAACACAACATTCTGATTTGAAAGCATTGATTAATAATGCGGGTATTTCAGGCAATATGAACGCATCACCACTGGATGTTGAACTTGATGAATTAAAGGAACTGGCAAATGTCAATTTCTTTGGTAATTTCGAAATGATTAAGACATTTACACCTATTTTGGCTAAAAATCACGGCAGAATATTAAATTTAACGATACCTTTGAATCCTAATAGCTTTTTCCAGCCATTTAGTTATATTGCAACTAAATCTCCATTAAATTCGATGATTAAATTATTTGGTAGACATTTTAAGAAAAATAAAATACCGGTTGAAATATTTGGTGTCATGCCTGGAGGTATTACGACAGACCTGAATAATCATCAAAAAGGATTTTTAATGCGTTCAGTAAATGAAGGCGCACAATCCATAGTAAAAGTACTAACAGACAATCATAATCATAATGGTAAAATTTTATTAAGATTGATGCCATTTAAAATATTCAAATAAAGGGACACCATCATATTGGTGCCCCTTTTTATTATTTAATAATGACATATGAAAGACCTGTTAAAGTAAGGGTCAATACAGTAGTTAAAATAACGATTGTTAAGATTTTTTCTTTAAACGATACAGGTTTCAATCCAATAAATACAGTTAAGGTAAAGAAAAATAAACTTGCTATTAAATAGAAGATAAAAAGTATAAATATAAAACCACTTGGATTATTGAATAACGCTTGATATTGATCCATGAAAGGAACTCCTTAAATTAGAAAGATATTTTCAATATAACAAACATAACCATTAATTATCTAATTTATCAATCTATATAGTATAAAATTAATAAAAAACTTTACCAAAATGTAAATAAAAAATTAAAGATGCTTAACGATTATATGATAAAATTAATTAACAGTTATTTTTTTGAATCTATAAGTTAGGGAAATACTTATAGAGGTGATTTTTTTGAAAAATAATAATTCTAAAAGACAGTTTAGTATTCGAAAAATTACAATAGGTGTTGTATCAATTGTAGCTGGTATTACATTTTTTATTTCAGAACATGACGTTCAAGCTGCTGAGCAACAATCCTCCCACTTATCACAAGAATCAGTTTATACTCAATCCAAACCTTCCGATCAAGAAGCTAATGTGTCTTCAAAAGAATCGGAAATCGACAAAAATATTAATAAAGTAGACGACGCGCAGTCTTATTCTCAACAAAATGAGCAACAATCCTCAAAAGCCGAAAGTAAGGAAATACAGAATTCAACACAAGCAGAACAAGTTGAAAAACAGGAACAACCTGCTTCTAATCAGACGGCTAATCAGTCTTCAAAAGAGTCCTCCATTAATAATCAGGAAAGTCATAACAAACAGCAACTTAGTGATGACAAAACTTCTAATATCAAACCAGAAAAAATTGAAAAAGCAGATGATCATAAGCGTATTCAAGATCAGTATCAAGATAAAAACAAGCAGGTTAATAATAATCAATCTAACCATTCGCAATTAAACCAAAAAGAAAACCCTGATTCATCAAATAATAAACAACAAAAGCAACGTCTAGATGTTAAACCACAAAACGATAACCAACAATTACAATCTCGAAATGATGTAAAAGAAAAATTAGATAACCAGCCAATTGAGCAAACAGATACCAAGCAGCAAAGTAACAATAAAAGCAAAGACAACACAACTTCTGTAAAGTCACACAGCCAACAACATAAACCGCATTCATTAAAGACCCAATCCCATTCAACTCCAGGTCAAAAAGTTAACACAAATATTTCTACTAACCCAACACAACAGCAAACTACAAATCAGAATATTAAACCTAAAAATACAGATGAAGCTACTGTCAAAAGTAATCAATATAAAAATAAATATCCAGTAGTACTAGTGCATGGATTTTTAGGATTAGTGGGTGACAATGCACCAGCTTTGTATCCTAATTATTGGGGCGGTACAAAATTCCCAGTTAAGAAACGATTAGAGAAGCTAGGTTATGACGTGCATGAAGCGAGTGTCGGTGCTTTTAGTAGTAACTATGACCGCGCTGTAGAACTGTATCATTATATTAAAGGTGGAAAAGTAGATTATGGTGCAGCACATGCTGCTAAAACGGGGCATGATAGATACGGTAAAGTTTATCAAGGGATTATGCCAGATTGGGAGCCAGGTAAAAAGCTTCACTTAATAGGTCACAGTATGGGCGGTCAAACGATACGTCTGCTTGAGCATTTTTTAAGACATGGTAATCAGGAAGAAATAGATTATCAAAAAGCACATGGTGGTGAGATTTCTCCTTTATTTACAGGTGGGAAAGATAATATGATTTCATCAATCACAACTTTAGCGACACCACATAATGGCACACCAGCTGCAGATAAACTTGGGAATACTGATTTTGTAAAAGGTGTATTTAATAGAATAGGACGTTTAAGTGGAAATAAATATTCTCATATTGATCTCGGATTTTCACAATGGGGATTCAAACAACGTCCAGATGAAAGTTACATTGATTATGTGAAACGAGTTGCAAATAGTAAGATTTGGAAGACTCAAGATAGTGCAGTCTATGATTTGACGACTGAAGGTTCTGAGAAGCTAAATCAGATGACATCACTTAATCCTAATATTGTTTATACATCTTATACGGGACTAGATACACATACAGGACCACTAGGTAATGAGAATCCTAATATTAGACAATTTTTCTTATTTGATTTAACAAGTAGGTTAATAGGTAGAGATGATAATGTAAATGTAAGGAAAAATGATGGTATTGTGCCAGTGTCGTCTTCATTATTTCCTACAAATCAAGCCGCTAAGACGGTAGGGATGACTTCTCCATCTACAGATAAAGGTATTTGGCAAGTCAAACCAGTGATGAACGGTTGGGATCATTTAGATTTTGTCGGATTAGATGCAACAGATTATAAACGTATAGGTGAAGAATTAAGTCAATTTTATTTAGGAATTATCAATAATTTAATTAGAATTGAAGAAATTGATGGTATAAAACATTAAAAAACAGTGTGTGCTCAATATTGAGCACACACTGTTCTACTGTATTTATTGCTTTTCGTCACGACGTTTTAAGACATAGGCGCCACCTAGTAATCCAATTGGGATACCGGCAATCGGTGTCAAAGCGCTACTTAATACTATAACGATTAACGTTAACATAATGACGTTGAATACATTGACGTTTAAGTTTTTCAAATCCTCGTATGACTGTTTAATTAAATCTTTAAATTTCATTATAAATCTCTCCTTATACTTTTTATTTAAATAATGACTAAAAGGCTTTTTTAATAACTCGACTAGAATGTAAGAATCCTATTAGCGCAAATGCAAAGTAGACAATAGTGTACACAATCATCACGATAATGATGGTAGTGTATGACACGTTTCCCATTAATTTCATAAAAGCAATTGCAGCAAATAAAGCATGTAATAATGCGATAATGAGTGGTAGGCCAAAGTTGAAAATGATTTTTAAAGTTAGCCCTTTTAACATGTCATGATGAGTAAAACCCATGCGATTTAATATACGGAAATGATCAATTTCATTTTCAGTTTCATCTATCTGTTTAATATAAATAATACAACCCGCAGCAATTAAAAATGATAAACCGAGGAATGATGTCACGAATACTAAAATACCATTTGTCGCATCTAAGTCCTTTTTAATTTCATTTTTCGATTGAATATTAGGATCAATTGATTTTGCAATGTGTGTGGCTTGTTTCATGTCTTGATGATGGTCAAGACTAATGCCATATATATTGTGTGTGATATCAGCCGTCTTTAATTTATTAAATTCGGCACGACTGACTTCAATGGCTGGCATATTAGATGTGAGATCAAGTGGCAGTATTTTATTTTTATCCTCTTTAGTCACTTTAAAAGTTTGTTGTTGCTTACCTTTTACAGTTACCGTTTGATTAATATGAACCTCCATAATACCAGGTGTATTTTTCGTATTTGTAATAATTGCGTCAGTACCATTCAGATTGTCGTTTGGTACAAGTACATTGTGTATTGCCATACTTTTACTATCATTTTTTAATGTCAAAACCTTATCTTCTACTGATTTAGGAGAAATGGATTCATACGTTTTGGTGTGATAGTCGATATGATTTTTCTCCAATTGTTTTTTTAATAATTGAGCTTGCTTTTCAGTTGTTAAGTTAAAATCTTGAGGTGCTATAGATTTAAAAGTATTGTTGCTATTTTCTTGTGTAATTGTGGCGAAGCAAAGGACAGAAACGGTAACAGCCGAAATAACTGCAATAATAGTTAGAGACATCGCATTTTTCTTTATTCTATGCATAATTGAAGCGGTGAATACGACATCTGTAATAGTGACATGGCCATGTTTAAAGTGTTTAATTGATTTAAAAATCAGTGACACAGTGCTTCGGAAAAATAAATAAGCACCTACGACAGTTAGAAATAATATAATAAACGGTGATGTCATAGATAATGTTAATTGTTTAAAAGTACCGAACATTTCAGTAGCCATGTAATAACCTAAAACAATCATCGCAATACCTAACAATCCGCTAATTACTTCTAAAAAGGTAATTTTAACTTTAGTGGCCTCAGTATGACGGCGGTCTTTCATTAAAGCTAAAATACTACGCTTTTTTAAGAATATATAGCTTTGGAATAGGATAAGTGTAAATGCAATAATTAATAGCAATAATGTTAAAGATAAAGCCATAGGTTCGAAACCAATAGTCAATTTAATTGTTAAATGCATTAATTTTGATGCGATATACAATAAAAGTTGAGAACCAAATATGCCTATCATCACACCTAGTACACCAGTGATTAGAAATATTGTTAGTTGTTCAATACATAGCATTCTTAAAATATTACTACGTGTTAAACCTATCAGTTGAAATAAGGCAAACTCTTGTGTACGCCTTTTAATAAATAAATGATTCGCGTACATCAAGAAAATCACGATAATGATAAATAGAAATACTGACCCCACGGAGGCGCCTTTTTTAATAATTGCCAAAGCATTGTTATTATTAATACTGTGTGTGAATTGCAAAGTGGTAAAGCTAAAATACAAGATAATACTTAAAAGCAATGAAAATAAATAAATACCATAGTGTTTGATATTCATTCGTAAATTTTTAAGTGTGATTTGATTAAATGACATGAGTCACACCACCTAAAGAAGATTGAAGTTGAATGATACGTTCATAAAAGGCTTGTTTACTATCTTCTCCTTGGTTAATTTCAGAATGAATATTGCCATCTTTTAACATAATGACACGCTTTGCAAAGCTAGCTGCGACTGGATCATGTGTGACCATTATGATAGTGGATTGAAATTTTCGATTCATGTCTTCAAGACGATTTAATAAATCTTGTGCACTTTTAGAGTCAAGCGCACCAGTAGGTTCATCGGCGAAAATGATTTTAGGTTGATGTACGAATGCACGTGCAGCTGCAGTACGTTGTTGTTGACCACCAGATATTTCATTTGGATATTTTTGGCTTAAATCATAAATGCCTAAAGCATTAGTAACCTCTTTATAATATTGCTCCATTTCCTTCTTACTATGTTGTTGAACAGATAAAGGCAACATAATATTTTCTTTAACTGTTAACGTTGGTAAAACACTATAATCTTGAAAGATAAAGCCTAATGACGTCTTACGAAATTGTGCAAGTTGTTTATTTTTTAATTGAGTTATATTGTGACCGTCAACAATCACAGAACCACTCGAAATCGTATCAATTGAACTTAAGACATTTAGAAGGGTTGTTTTACCGGATCCTGATGGCCCCATAATGGCCACAAATTCGCCCTTTTCAACTGAAAAATTAATATCTTTAAGTGCTTGATATTGCTTCTTCTTACCATAAATTTTGGATAATTGATTGACCTGTAAGATTGACATGTTATCACTCCTTATTTGCTTATATCTTTATTTTAGAAGTGATCTGTCATTCTAGCCTTTATCTAATCTTACAAATCATCGCCCTAAACTTACAGCTTTGAAAGGTTGAAGTGGTTGAAGGGAATCATTTGTGATATTTAAAAATACGTATAAAAAATTAGAATTAATCGTTTAATTTTTGTAAATGTAATTGAAATAATTAATTAAGTTATGTAATCATATAATTAATTGGTTTTACATATTTATAATTTGAAAGGAGTATCTGTTCATGAAAAAGATTTTATTTTTAGTGAGCACATGTTTATTATGTTTAACTTTAGCTGCGTGTGGGGGTAATGGTGAACAAAAAGAGCCTTCCAAAGAAAGTAAAAAATCTGATAAATATGAATACGAATACTACGAAGTATTAAATGATGGTGATGAAGAAACACCAAATGTTGAAATCAAATATAAAGATAGTAAAGGGAAATCCCATTTAGAAAAAACAACTTTAGATCATGTTTACGAACATATCTTAAGTGACGGCAATAAGAAACCATATATGATTAAAGATGGTAAAAAGATCCATGTTTATCGTCCACCATATATGATGTATGGCGATGATGAAACAGAAGGTAAAGCAGTGTCTAAAGATGAAGTATCTAAATAAGTAGAGGTGAGTTTATGAAGCGTTTATTATGTAAATTTAGTTTAATAACCATTACGTTTGTAACGATCATGACAGTTGCTTTGTCTACTCAACTAGATGCGGCAAGTACTTCAGGTGGTTCTAGCTCTAGTAGTTCTAGTAGCTCATCATCAAGTTCGTCATCGGCTTCATCAAGAGGTGCTTCATCCACATCATCAAGTTCATCTATGAGCCGTTCAAGTGCAGCTAATGCGTCACGAGCAGCTCAACAATCAAGTCAACGAGCGTCTCAACAAGCAGCTAAATCGAGTCAATCTAAGTCAGCACAAAGCAAACAATATAAAAATAACTCGACTACCAAATCTTTAGTAAGTCCAAGACGTCCTTATAGTTCAAGTGCAGCATATCAAACTCAATTTATGTCGACGTCATTTTATAATAATTGGTTATATTTGTATCTCTTTTCTTCCGCATCTCAAGCCAGTCAGGAAAAGAAAAATAATGTTCAATATCAAATGAACATGTTGAAACATCAAATGAAAGACCATGAAAAATTATACACAGTAACAGTTGATACGAAACAAGGTAAACGTGTTGTAGTTGTACCCAAAAAGCAATACGACAAAATTCAAAAAGGACAACACGTCAAAATTAAAAATGGTGTTGTTCAATAAATAATCATTATTAATAAAGGGTCTCTATCGTTGATTAAAACTTTGTAAGAAAGATGAATCAATGATAGGGGCTTTTTTCGTGGATAAGTTTAGAGGTTGTGGATAATTTTGAATTAACAGTTTGATAAAACTATGTATATCAAGGTTTAAGGATTGATTGTAAGTTATCCACAACGTGTGTTATTATGTTGATAATTAACAGAATTGTGTGACAATAATGTAAATGGGGTGTTAAGGATGTTTGGATTTAAAGTAAATGAAGACGTAACTTTAAAGATATTAGAAGAGAGAGAAGCGGATACATTATTTAATATTGTTGATCAATCGAGGTCATATTTAGCAGAATGGTTACCATTTGTAGCTTATACTAACCAAGTTGAAGATAGTCGAAAATTTATTCAAGCAGCGTTACGCCAATTTGCCTCAGGTAATGGTTTTCATTGCGGTATATGGATAGAAGACCAATTGGTTGGTGTGATTGGATTACACTATATTGACAATGTGAACAAGAAAACATCAATTGGGTATTATTTAGGTGAAAATCATCAGAAAAAAGGAATCATGACACAGTGTACTAAAGCATTGATTGATTATGCATTCCATGAATTAAAGTTAAATCGTGTGGAAATTAGAGCATCAGTTGAAAACAAAAAAAGCCAAGCGATACCAAAACGATTAGGTTTTACAAGAGAAGGTCGACTGAGATGCGAAGAAAAAGTACAAGGTCAATTTAAAGATAGTTTTGTTTATAGTTTATTAAAATCAGAATGGGAATCATAAATAGAAAAAGACTAGATAATTATTGGTTATACATTATATATTCAGTGTTTCGTTGTGAATATTTAAAATCATCACGATAACGCTAAAAAACATCTACAAATAATATAACCCAATACTAAATTTACTTTATTAGTGGATTTAGTATTGGGTTATTTATGTTCATTAATGATAAAAGAATTGAGAGATGTATTGAATTTTTAATAAGATAGGTCTATAATTTATAAATCGTAATTGTTTCGATTTGAATCCGAAAATAAATATCTCAAGGAAGTGTTTAATGATGCAACAACATCGAAAGGTAGTCATTATTGGCGCAGGTGCTGCGGGTATCGGCATGGCTATCACATTGAAAGATTTTGGTATAGATGATTGTTTAATATTAGAAAAAGAAAAGATAGGTTCATCATTTAAACAATGGCCTAAGTCAACTCGTACCATTACGCCATCGTTTACATCTAATGGATTTGGTATGCCAGATATGAATGCTATTTCTAAAGAGACGTCACCTGCGTTCACTTTTAACCAGGAACATGTATCTGGGGAAACGTATGCGAAATATTTAGAAGTTGTGGCTTATCACTATGGTATCAGTATTCAAACTTACACTGCTGTAACGCAAGTCTCTATGGAAGAGGGTCTATATCTCATCAAGACAACTCAAGGTGATTACACGGCAGATTATATTTTTGTAGCTACTGGTGATTTTCAATTTCCAAACAAACCATTTAAGTATGGTATTCATTATAGTGAAGTGACCGACTTTAATGAATTCGATAAGGGAGACTATGTTGTGATTGGTGGTAATGAAAGTGGGTTTGATGCTGCGATTCAATTAGCTAAAAATCAGTCGACGATTTCATTGTATACACGTACGACCGGTCTAAATGATGAAGACGCTGATCCAAGTGTAAGGTTATCACCTTATACACACCAACGCTTAAGCCAAGTAATCCAACAAGGTGCGTTGATAGAAATGAATGTGCATTATAGTGTTTCAGAAATTAATTATCAAGACGGTAGGTACTATATTTATTTTGAAAATGGTCATGAAGTACAAACCGTGAATGAACCTATTCTTGCTACCGGATTTGATGTAACGCAAAACCTTATCGTTCAAGAATTATTCGAAACGACAAAGCAAGATGTGAAATTAACACTTCAAGATGAGTCGACACGCTATCCTAATATTTTCTTAATAGGTGATACAGTTGAAAATGATCATGCCAAGTTATGTTATATCTATAAATTCAGAGCGCGATTTGCTGTATTAGCACATGAGATTGCACAGAGGGAAGGCTTACCGGTCAATCATCAAGTCATAGAATCATACCAAAAGAATCAAATGTACTTAGATGACTATACTTGTTGTGATGTGGCGTGTTCATGTTAGAAGTGAAATATGATTTGAAGCGTGGGTATCATGATGCGATTCCCGAAGATACTCATCTCTTAACCATGCAACATATATCAAGATTGACATCTGCTGAAAAAGCTTTATTAAAATCAACGATTATCAAGAACAAATTGGATATATCTTTATTGGAGAGTGTAGTGTCTACTTCTCAACATAGTCACTATGTTATACAACACCTTGAGCAATTTCAGAAACAGCGACAACATCAAACACCGAATATCTTACAAATGATACTTGGCTGGTTGATGATATTACTCATGTTCGCATTGCCTATTGGTGTTGCATATCACTTTTCAGATTGGCTACAAAGTCATTATGTCGAACATTGCATTACCTTTTTAGCTTCATTAGAATATTTCCAAAATGGTATCATGCAACATATTTTCTTCGGAGATTATGGTGTGTTATCGCTAGGGACATATTCATTTGTATGGGCATTACCTGTAGTGGTGTTAATCAGTTTGTCTTCAGCTATCGTTGAACAAAGCCATTTAAAGGAGTGGATCACTTGGGCAATTGAACCCACGATGATACGCATTGGATTAAATGGAGAAGATATCATTCCTTTATTAGAAGGATTTGGATGTAATGCTGCGGCTATTACACAAGCAGGTCATCAATGTCATGCTTGTACCAAAACACAGTGCATGAGTTTGATTAGTTTTGGAAGTTCATGCAGTTACCAAATAGGAGCGACGTTATCTATATTTAGCGTAGCAGGTCATTCGTGGCTATTTATACCTTATTTAATATTAGTATTGGTGGGTGGCATTATCCATAATCGATTATGGATGAGGACAAACCATCACCCATTTGCAATTCAAACTGTTAATAGGTCCACCATACACTTGCCTTCTATGCGACAATTGAGTCAACAAATTTGGGGTAATATTTGCATGTTTGTCATTCAAGCTATGCCAATCTTTATCACAATCTGTTTCATTGTTAGTATCATTTCCTTAACGCCCGTTCTATCGCTCATTTCACATGTATTCATGCCAATATTGATGTATTTAGGTATTCCCAATGAATTATCTCCAGGTATCTTATTTTCCATGATTAGAAAAGATGGCATGTTGTTATTTAATATGCATCAAGGTGCTTACATTCAACAATTGTCTGTCATACAACTATTGTTATTAGTCTTTTTTAGTTCCACATTTACAGCGTGTTCTGTCACGATGACCATGGTATTTAAACAACTTGGATTGAATGAAAGTTTTAAAATGATAGCAAAACAAATGGTGACATCACTTAGTATGGTTATCATTATTGCAACCATTGCTAAGCTTATAGCAATTATGAATTAAAAGGAGTGGCTAAGATGGATATTGTGATCATAGGAGGGTTTTTAGGTGGTGGTAAAACCACATTATTGAATCATCTCGTGTCTGAAGCGGTGGCACAAGGGTTACAACCAGCGGTAATTATGAATGAGTTTGGTAAGCAAAGTGTGGATGGTCAATTAATTGATCAAAAGATTCCTTTAAATGAGCTTACTGAAGGCTGTATTTGTTGTGCAATGAAAGCAGATGTTTCAGATCAATTGCATCAACTATATTTAGATTATCAACCTGATATTGTATTTATTGAATGCAGTGGGATCGCAGAACCACTGGCAGTTGTAGATGCATGTTTAACACCCATCTTAGCACCATTTACTAGTATTAAACATATGTTGGGCATTGTAGATGCACAAATGTATCAATCGTTAAAATCTTATCCAAAAGATATCCAAGGTTTGTTTTATGAACAATTGAGTCATTGTTCTCACTTATTTGTGAATAAAATTGATTTAACACATGTGAATGTTACCAGCCAATTATTAAAAGAATTAGAAATTATCAATCCAGAAGCAGATATTCAAGTAGGTATGTACGGTCGAATCACTTTGCCTAAGTATACAAAAACTACCGATAACAATGTACAGATGACAAAGACTAAAATAGATCATCAATCACTTCATAAAGGTATTCATCATCAATACATCGATGTACCAGTCAAATGTACCAAACTACAGTTTATAGATTATTTAGACGCCTTACCGTCAAATATTTATCGTATGAAAGGATTTATTCAATTCATAGACCAACCGCATACTTATTTAGTTCAATATATGCAAGGTCAGTTTGAATTAACGCCAGTAGCATTTAAGAAAGAAGTCCCGCAATATCTGGTGTTAATTGGTAAAAACATACAATATGACGATTATCGTCAATTATGTAATAGTAACGATATGGAAATAGGTTATTAAAGTATAAATAAATCCCCATATAGACATGAAGATAACTTAGTTGTTATCTTTATGCGTTATATGGGGTTAATTAATTGCTTATTATAATTTAGCTTGCCATTTATTAGTCCAAACTAAATCATTAGGTTTACCCTTGAAGTCAGAGTTACCCATGATTTTATCTATGACCGTTTCTAAACTTGTTTTGTTTGAATGGTATGCATTAATGTATGCTTTTACCATTGTTGCATCGTGTAAATGCGTAGTGAAGTTGAGTGATGTGAAAACAGTAGGTACTTCGTGAACATACCATGGAATCTCATTACTCATTGCAGTTGACCATCGTATACGGTAATTATTTTCTGCAGCATATCCAACGATATTGGCGAATACTAATGCTGCATCTACCTTTTTACGGTAGTCCAATGTTTTACCTTTAATTCGTGTTGAACCATCATTCACTGTAACGTTAAATCCTTTATTTTCTAGTATACTTACGAGATGGTCAGTCACTGAGTCATCAGATTTATAAATGCCATTTTTTTCGCCTTCAATAACATAAAGTTGGATGTTTTTATGTGTTTCGGGACGAATAGGTAGTTGGTTGAGCGTGTTTTTAACTAATGTAATACCTAAATCGGCAGCTTCTTTTTGCATTTCTATATGCTCATCACAACCGATGACATCTAATTCAGCCTCTTCTTTTTCTAACTTTTGTTGTGCTTGTTTATCGTGTAAATGAATTTTAGCTTTGAGACCTAGAATACGTGCAACCGCATCGTTAAGTCGTTCTTCTGTAATGACCCCTTTACGGTAACCTTGAAGCATGAAATTGAAGTCTTCTTCTATATCATTAAAGAATAAGAACATATCACAACCAGCTGCGATAGCTAAAGGTACATAGTCCTCACGTTTCATTGAAGCCGTCATTCCTAACATATGACTTGCATCTGTCACAACTAATCCATTAAAGTTTAAATCTTGTTTTAATAAGTCTGTGATAAGTTCTTTAGATAATGATGCAGGTAAAATGTCTTCATCATGCAAGTTAGGATTTAACTTTTTAGAATAATGTGGCAAAGCAATATGCCCGGACATAATCATTTCTACACCATTATTGATATGGTTGGTATACACTTTACGGAAACTTTGATCCCATTCTTCAGGTGTCATTTCATTAACGCCTAAAACGAGATGTTGATCGCGTTCTTCAGTACCATCACCCGGGAAATGTTTAATACAAGTAATCATATCTTTAGTTTCATTGAAACCTTCGATAAAGGCATTAGTATATTTAATAACTGTGTCAGCTGTTGTTCCGTATGCGCGAGTGTTAACGATAGTATTACGCCAGTTTTTAAGAATGTCTACACAAGGGTCAAAGTTGATATTAACTCCTAATGCATGTGATTCTCGACCTGATACATAGCCTGCATGATAAGCAACTTTCATATCTTGAGCTGCTTCGCATTGTGCTGCAGAGGCAATATAAGTCCCATCTTTACATGCACCATTACCACCAGAATCACAATTTGCTGCTATTAATAATGGTACTTTACTATTGTGTTGTAAGTCGTTGAGAAGGTTTTGAACTTGATGCTTATTACCACCTTGGTATCGTGCACCACCTATATGATACTGATTTAAAATATCTTTATTTGTAAGGTCATTATTATTAAAGTCTCCATCTTCTTCTAGAGAAAATAAGTTGAAAAATAATTGTCCGATTTTTTCTTCGTCAGTGAGCTGAGATAACGTATTTTCTACCCATTCAATTTGTTGATTATCAAGATAATAGGGTTTAGCTTTTAAGTCTACATTTACCATTATAACAACGCTCCTTTAGTCAAAATTATTATAAAATTGTTGAATTACACGGTCTTGAATAGTATTATCAAACTGATTATTGATAAATAGTTTGAGATAGGTTTGATCTAGGTTAGACCAAGATGTTGCTTCATGTCCAGCCAAAATAGGATAAAAATAAACTTGGTTGTCTTGGGCAGCTTGTAAATCGCCTCTTGCATCCCCAAGAACTAATATATGATCTGGTTTATAGTGTTGTTTAAGTTGTTGAATACAATGTTTTTTAGTACCTACCTCTTGTGCGAAGATACTAGTTAAAAATGGTGTTAAATGGTGTTCAGTCCATTCAGTTTCCACCGCTTGTAAATTTGCAGATGATACAATAACAATATCAGCATCATGGTGTGCATGTTTTAAAGTTGAATGAACATTCTCAAATGCGCCTAGACTAGGTAATCTACCGATTAATTCGTTAACTCGGTTAGACCAGTCTAAGGCTAAACGTAGTCCTTTCTTTTGTGGATGCGCTTTCATATCTTGTTCTAATTGTGGATTTGAGAATGTTGAAGTATGATCGACCCACTCTTTAATATCATGATAGCCATCAACAGTGCGACCTTGCTCATGTAGTTCTGTGAGCATTTTTTCTAAACCTTGAAATCGATTAATACCACGTGTGATTTCATAAAGGTTAAATTGGTTCCAACGCTCTAAAACTTGTTCTTTCATATCATCTAAATTCCAAATATCTAATAAGGCAGGTCCAAATGCGCGTTCATGTTTGATTGTCATTGTATCCATGCCACAACCATCTGAATCTACGCAAATTAGGTAGTCATGTTGAGGTTGAAAATTTTCTAATGAATAATTCAATTTTTTCAATCCTTTCTGTTCGGTTTATAGTCTTAAGTGAAGGTGATCATTATGTTAAATCAACAAATCTTTGATGTATTAAAAGTACATGCTTTTGAATTATTAATGATTGATTTAAATCATTACGAGTTATCAGATATAAAAAATATTAGTAATCACTTAAAGTCGCCATTTACAAATACTAAAAGTAAAAAATACAAAGTAGAGTTAAAGAAACTTTTAGAAAATATGAACAGCGATCGTATTTATCATTATGTGAATCAATTTGATGTTAATTTTTTGCTATTTAAATACAGAAAATATAATCGAGTGGTCATACTTGGTCCGTTTCTACATCAACGACCAAATGAAAAAAGATGCCACGAAATGTTACAACAAGTACAAATTAAATATTCTAAATTATCGATCTTAAAACAATACTTATTACAAATACCTGTTTGCCCGTACAGTCAAGCATTGAAAATGGCACATTTAACTGTACGATATTTAAAAAATCGAAACGTACATTATAAAGTTGAGACACTTGATTTTAGCTTTCACCGTAATACAGAATCACATGCCCAAGATAAAGAGCAATATGAGTATACATTTAACAAAATTAAAATGTGTTATGACAATGAGAATAAAATGTTAACTGCTATTCAAAATGGCAATGTCGATGAAGCACTCAACTTATTTTCTGTAATGCATGTTTCAGTTGCAGGAATTAGGCGTGTTAAAGATGATTTATTAAACCATAAATATAAAGCATATCTACTTAACACACTGTGTCGTAAAAGTATTGAAAAAGCAGATGTGAATTTACTCATCATCAATGAAATATCTGCTAATTATGCAGCAAAAATTGATGATGCTGGAGATGTTGAAACTTTAGAAATTATTACGAAACGAATGATATTTGATTATGCACAAACAGCATTAAAAGTTAAATCATTAAATTATAGTTCTAATATCAACACAGTCATTCAACATATTAAGATTAATTTGGACCATCCTATACATCTAGAAGAATTGGCTGAATTAGTAGGGTTGGCGCCATCCTATCTTTCAAGATTATTTAAACAAGAAACAGGAAAGTCTTTATCTCAATATATTATGCAACTACGTGTTGAAAAGGGACGAGATTTACTACTTAATACGCCTATGACTGTAGAAGAAATATCCAGTTATGTAGGTTTCAAGCAGCAAAGTTACTTTTCAAAATGTTTTAAAATACAGTACCAATTGTCGCCCTTAGAATATAAGAAAGCTTATAGCAATGAAAAGGTAAACTAATATGATTGTTTACGATTTACTGTAACCTTTACATTACATTTTAAAATTATCACTCATTTTTAGATTTCACTAGCTTAAGTCATAGAAAATTTGGAAAACGAGCCTAATTTTGTAAATTGATGTCAAAATTTTATAAAAGAGTATAAAAAATTACAAAAAATCATGTTAAATGATACTTTTTAAGTGTAATTTGGTACATCATAACTTACGCATTACTGTGATACACTGCAAAATTGAATAGATTTTAGAAACCCTTTGATACCAACTCTTATTAAAGATTGTATGAAAGGGTTTTATTTTTTTATCAATTCAGACCTTTTTACACTGAATTGACGTTTTTTGAATTGGAAATATAATGAAGTTGGGTTGGCGAAGAAAACAATTAAAAATAGCGAGGAGCTGAGTAAATGAAAAAAATGCAGACATTAAATCGTTTACATGATAATTATCTCGTTGCTGTTGTCAGAGGCAAAAGTAAAGCAGATGCAATTGCAGCTGTAGAACATATGATTGATGGCGGCATATATAACATTGAAATTACCTTTACAACACCACAAGCCGAAGAAGTGATTCAACATTTAAGTCAACATGTAACAGACGAAAACGTGGTCATTGGTGCAGGAACGGTATTGGATAGTACGACTGCCCGATTAGCTATTTTAAATGGCGCAGAATATGTGGTAAGTCCTCATTTTGATCCAGATATTGCAAAAATGTGTAATCGATATGCGGTACCGTATTTACCTGGATGTGGTTCGGTAACAGAAATTGTTCAAGCCATGGAAACAGGTGTAGATTTAGTGAAGTTATTCCCTGGTGATTTATTAGGTGCTAACTTTATTAAAAATGTACATGGACCTATTCCTCAAATTGAACTCATGCCATCAGGTGGTGTGTCATTAGATAATCTAGAAGATTGGTATCGTAAAGGTGCATTTGCAGTCGGTATTGGTAGTGCATTAATGAAAAATGCCAAAGATGGAAATGATTCAGTAATTAAAGAAAACACAGAAAAATTTGTCGGAAAATTCAAAACAATAAGAGGGTGATGGTATGTCATTCATCACATTTGGCGAAATTCTAATGCGTTTAAGTACACCTAATCACCAAACGTTTAATCAAGCGCAATCCTTTGATATTAATTACGGTGGTGCAGAGATGAATGTAGCGATAGGCTTATCAGGATTAGGTGTCAAAACGTCGATGATTAGTGCTGTACCTGATAATGATTTAGGTAATCAAATTATTCAAAATTTAAAGCGATATGATGTTAATACTGAGCATATGAGTCAGAAGGAAGGCAGATTGGGCCTATATTATATCGAAAGCGGTTATGCTCAGCGTGCAAATCGACTTATTTATGATCGTCAAATGAGTACATTTAGTCAATTTTATCATCGAGATGATGTTATCAAACCAATTTTAAAAGGTCATGATTGGTTTCATATTACTGGTATAACAGCAGGCCTAAATCAAGAATTATTATTATTTTTGAAAAAAGCAGTCAAAGTTGCAAAAGAATTAGGTCTATTTGTAAGTTGTGACTTAAATTTTAGAGCAGCGCTATGGGACTTTGATACGGCCAGAAAAGAAATGTCAGACATATTATATGATGTAGATTTAGTATTTGGTTATGAACCGATAGCATTACCAGATGACAAAGGTCACGACCAAAAAGATGGGTTGGATAGAATGGCAGATATTGATGTCATTCGACCATATTTAATTCAAATCCATGAGAAGTACAATGTTCAATATATTGCGTTTGTACAGAGAAAAATTTTTAACCATAAAAGAAACCGCTTACAAGGATTTCTATCTACAAAGGATCAATTAGCAAAAACTGAGCCTTTGGATGTTGATATTTTGGATAGATTAGGAACTGGGGATGCATTTAGCGTAGGTGTCATTTATGGGATTATGCAGAAATGGAATTTAGAAAAAATTGTTGAATTCGGTATTTATAACATGAGCTATAAACACAATATATTTGGTGATTTTAGTTATGCAAGTCTAGAAAATATTTACGCATCTATTCAAAGTAATCGAGATATCAATAGATAGAAAGAAGGCGGGATTATGGGAGATACAGTTGAAAAAAGAGAAAAACGGAAAATGCATAAATTTAATCATATCGAAGACGCTACATTAAGTTTTAAAGAAAAGTTATCATACGGATTTGGTGACTTGGGTAACGGTATGATGTTCGATATGGGTCAGATTTATTTAATGATGTTCTTTACAGATATTCTTGGTATTTCAGCTTTTTACGGTGGTCTTGTATTTTTAGTGGCAAAGATATTTGATGCCTTTGTAGATACAGGTGTAGGGACAATCGTCGATTCAAGACGAAATATCGGTCCTAAAGGGAAGTTTAAACCGTTTATCTTATACGGTACAGTGCCTTTAGCAATTGTAACAGTTTTATCGTTTACAGCACCCGATTTTAGTTATACAGGAAAAGTTATTTGGGCATTTGCAACATACTTATTATTTAACGCAGCGTATTCTGTAGTTAATATTCCGTATGGTTCATTATCTGCAGCTATGACTTTGAATGCGGATGATAGAACACAATTATCAGTATTTAGAAACTTAGGGTCACAAAGTGCATTATTTATAGCAGGTATTGTGGTTGTACCTATGGTTGCTCAATTTGATAATCATGCTATTGGATATCCAGTAGTCGTGGCTGGTATGGCGATATTAGGTGTCATTTTCCACTTGATTTGCTACAAAGGTGTTAAAGAACGTCACGTTATAGAACGTCCAAAAGAGAAAGGCGTCAATAAAAAAGCATTCTTTAATTTGGTGAAGAATGAAGCCTTTGCAACATTGGCTATTTTTACATTATTAACAATTATGTCTATGTTCTTAATTCAATCTTGTCAGTTGTATTATTTTAAATATGTTCTAGATAAACCTAATTTAGTAGGTCTCGTAAGTACATTAAACTTTGTTGTCTTACTACCATCTCTATATGCAACGACATTAATTAGTAAAAAAATGGGCAAAAAAGCAACTGCAATGATTGGTGTAGCAGGATTTATCGTGTTTGAAAGTATCAACTTCTTATTCTTTAGTGAAAACTACATTATGTTTTTAGTTATCAATACATTTGCGCAATTCTTCTTAGTTATTCCTAATACAGTTATTTGGGCATTTATTGCCGATGTTGTGGAATACGGTCAATGGAAATTTGGTTTACGTTCTGAAGGTATTACGTATTCAAGCTACAGCTTTACAAGAAAAGTATCTCAAGCACTTGCAGGATTTGTACCTGGTTTAGCACTAACATTAATTGGTTACACGCCAAATGTAGATCAAACACCTGGAACGATTGCAGGACTTAAAGTCTTATTCTTTGTTGTACCAGCAGTAGCAAGCTTAATCGCACTGATAGTCTTCTTTATTTGGTATCCATTAACAGACAAACGACACAAACAAATTGTTAAAGAACTTGCATTAAGAGAAGAATTATAGAGGAGTGGAGATAACATGGCTTTTATCAATGAAAACTTTATGCTTGAAAATGAAACAGCTAAACATTTGTATCACGATTTTGCGAAAGATATGCCTATTTATGATTATCACTGTCATCTAGATCCTAAGCAAATTAGTGATAATGTTAAGTGCGATAATATCGCTGAACTATGGTTGAGTGGTGACCATTATAAGTGGCGTGCTATGCGAGCGCAAGGTATAGAAGAAAAATACATTACTGGTAATGCAGATCCACTTGAAAAATTCAAAAAATGGGCTGAAGCATTAGAAAATTCTATTGGGAATCCTTTATATCATTGGTCACAATTAGAATTTAAAATGTATTTCAATATTGATGATTTACTTACTAGTGATAACGCAGAAGAAATATATCATCGTGCGAATGATTATTTGAAAGAACATCAGGTTACAACTCAATCTCTTATTAGTAATTCAAATGTCAATTTGATTTGTACTACTGACAATCCAACAGATGATTTAGCTTATCATGATGCGATTAAAGCACAAGATGATTTCAAAACGGTGGTTTTACCAGCATTCCGACCTGACGATGTTTTTAAAGTAGGCGAACCTGCTTTTCTTGAATTCGTACAAAAGTTAGAACGAACAACGCACAACATTGAAAATGCAACGCAATTTGTAGAAGCACTTAATCAACGTATTCAATATTTCCATGACAAGGGTGGCCGTTTAGCTGACCATGGTTTAGAGGAAATCCATTTTGAAAACTATACAACTCAAGAGATTGAAACAATATTTACTAAGGCGCTCAATAAAGAAGACATATCTACACATGAACAATTCCAATTCCAAACATTTATGTTGAACGCGTTAAGTAAAGCTTATTATGAACGTGGTTGGGTAATGCAAATTCATTTCGGTGCGATTCGTAACAATAATACTAAAATGTTTGAACAAGTAGGTAGAGATGCAGGATTTGATTCTATTCGAGATCAAAATAATCTTGCTTATCACTTAAATGCTACATTAGATATGATGGAAAAAGAAAATCATTTACCGAAAACGATTTTATATAATTTAAATCCAATCTATAACGATATTGTTGGATCTACAATTGCCAATTTCCAAACTGAACCAGGTATTCAAAGTAAAGTCCAACACGGTGCTGGTTGGTGGTTTAACGATACGAAACGGGGCATGTTAAGACAAATGTCATCATTGGCAGATCAAGGTTTACTTATGCATTTTGTAGGTATGCTAACAGATTCAAGAAGTTTCATTTCATATTCAAGACATGATTATTTTAGACGTATTTTATCTACATTTATAGGTGATTTAGTAGAAAAAGGTGAAATTCCGAACGATGACCGTTTATTACAAAAAATGATTGAGAACATTTGCTACAACAATGCATATCACTATTTCAAGCTCATTAAGGAGGACTAAACGATGAAAATGTCATTTAGATGGTATGGGAAAGATGATCCCATCAGCTTAGAATATATTAAACAAATTCCTGGTATGAAAGGGATTGTTACTGCGATTTATGATGTGCCAGTGGGTGAAGTTTGGCCATTAGATAAAATTAAAGCCTTAAAACAAGAAGTTGAAGATGCAGGCATGGAAATATCAGTCATTGAAAGTGTACCTGTTCATGAAGATATTAAATTAGGTAAACCAACTAGAGATCAATATATTGAAAACTATTGCCAAACATTACGCAATTTAGGTGAAGCAGGTATTAAAACTGTTTGTTATAACTTTATGCCAGTGTTTGACTGGACACGTTCTCAGTTAGATTATCGACTAGATGACGGTTCAACTTGTTTAATTTACGATGAAAATGATGTTGAAAAAATGAACCCATTAAGTGGTGAATTATCACTTCCAGGTTGGGATTCAAGTTATACGAAAGAAGACTTAAATCAATTATTCGAAGATTATAAACAAGTAGACGAAGAAAAACTATGGGAAAACTTAAACTACTTTATTCAAAAAGTCATTCCTGTAGCCGAAGAGGAAGATGTTCTGATGGCAATTCATCCGGACGATCCACCTTGGAATATCTTTGGACTGCCACGAATCATTACTAATAAAGATAATTTAGAACGATTCATTAACTTATACGATTCCAAGCATAATGGATTAACCATGTGTTCTGGATCATTAGGCGCTGATCGTCGCAATGATTTTGTTGAAATGTTACGTTACTTTGGTGAAAAAGGACGTGTACATTTTGTACACGCACGTAATGTTAAATTAATAGGTGACAAGTCATTCCAAGAATCTGCCCATTTATCAGAAAAAGGTTCAATCGATATGTATGAAGTAGTAAAAGCTATGTATGACTTTGGATACGAAGGCCCAATTAGACCTGACCATGGTCGAATGATTTGGGGCGAAACTGGTAAACCAGGGTATGGATTATATGATCGTGCATTAGGTGCAACATATTTAAATGGCTTATATGAAGCAGTAAGTAAAAGTAGACAATAGTTTTAAAGGGAGATGGAATTTATGGAATTGCCTTTCAATGTCGATTTATCAAATAAAGTCGTTGTGATTACTGGAGGTACTGGTGTACTTGGTAGTGCAATGTCTATGGCTTTAGCACAAAGTGGTGCTAAAGTCGCAATGATTGGAATCAGTGAAGACGCAGATGGTCTAGTAGATAAAATAGAAGCAGCAGGTGGCACTGCACGTGTGTTTTTAGGCGATGTAACTAAAAAAGCTGAAATGGAAAGAGTTAAAAAAGAAGTTAATGATGCATTTGGCAGTGTAGATATTTTAATCAATGGTGCTGGTGGAAACTCTCCTAAAGGCACAACAGATGATGAACGTTTTGAAGGTGAACTTGAGCAAGATGGTAAGACATTCTTTGATTTAGATGAAAAGAGTGTTGGTTTTGTGATGGATTTAAACTTCTTAGGTACGTTTATTCCTTCTCAAGTGTTTGCGACAGATATGTTAGACAAAGATGAAGCTACAATTATTAATATTTCATCTATGAATGCATTCACACCATTAACTAAAATTCCAGGATACAGTGGTGCTAAAGCGGCAATCAGTAACTTTACACAATGGTTAAGTGTATATTTCTCTAAAACAAATATTAGAGTTAATGCCATTGCACCAGGATTTCTACTAACAAAACAGAATGAAGCATTATTATTGAACGAAGACGGAAGTTACACGGAACGCTCTAGAAAAATCATCAATGCTACACCTATGGAGCGCTTTGGTAAACCGGAAGAATTAATTGGGGCATTATTATTCTTAGTAAATGAACAGGCATCTAGTTTTGTAAATGGTGTTGTATTACCAATCGATGGAGGATTTAACGCATATTCCGGTGTCTAATGATAGGAGGGAAACATTTTGTTATATCCAATCTTAACTGAAACAAGACAGTTAGTTGATTTGTCAGGAACATGGAAATTCAAATTAGTACAACATCAAGAAGAAATAGATGTTAGTCATCCGTTGGATACAGAGGACGTGATGGCGGTTCCAGGTTCGTATAATGATCAAGGTGTGATTCAGAGCATTAGACGCCACGTAGGCGAGGTCGTCTATGAAAGAACAATTGTCATTCCTAAACAACTTAGCGGAGAACGTATTGTCCTAAGATTTGGTTCTGTAACACATCATGCTAAAGTATATATTGATGGCCAAGAAGTCATTACGCATTCTGGTGGTTTCCTACCATTTGAAGCCGATATTTCTAATATTGCAACGGTGGGATCTCATCGCTTAACTGTGAAAGTAAACAATGTATTAACACATAGCACATTGCCAGTGGGTAATTACAGTGAGCAAACACGGGAAGATGGAACAGTCATACCTGTCAACGAACCTAACTTTGACTTCTTTAATTATGCAGGCATTCACCGTCCTGTAAAAATCTACACGACACCTCATACTTTTATTAGTGATATTGCAATTAACCCAGAATTAAATGGGGTTGATGAAAGTATAGTTCATTATGAAGTAACGATGGTAAATGGTGGCGATAAGGTAGACCAAGTTAAAATCACGATTCTAGATGAAAATGATCATACAGTAGCCGAAAGCGAAGGTGCTAAAGGCAATATAACCATTCAAAATCCTATATTGTGGCAACCTTTAGATGCCTATTTATACCATATGAAAGTAGAATTACTTAACGATAATGAGTGTGTAGATGTTTACACAGAACGTTTTGGTATTCGATCTGTTGAAGTGAAGGATGGACAGTTTTTAATTAATGACAAACCATTTTATTTCAAAGGGTTTGGTAAACATGAAGATACGTATTATAACGGTCGAGGCTTAAACGAATCAGCCAATGTCATGGACATTAACTTGATGAAATGGATAGGTGCTAATTCATTTAGAACATCTCATTATCCCTATTCAGAAGAAATGATGCGCTTAGCAGATGAACAAGGTATTGTAGTGATAGATGAGACAACCGGTGTCGGTATACACCTTAACTTTATGGTTGCCTTAGGTGGCACCATTGCACATGATACATGGAAAGAAATTGACACTCATCAAGCTCATAAAGAAGTCATAGAAGACTTGATTGCAAGAGACAAGAATCATGCATGCGTAGTCATGTGGTCAATTGCCAATGAGCCAGCGTCAAATGAAGCGGGTGCTAAAGCATACTTTGAGCCATTTGTTAATTTAGCACGTGAAAAAGATCCACAACATCGCCCAGTGACTATCGTTACTATATTAACTGCACAACCAGATGTATGTGAAGTTCAAGATTTAGTCGATGTGCTTTGTCTCAACAGATACTACGGTTGGTATACACAATCAGGTGATTTAGAAGGTGCTAAACAAGCATTAGATAAGGAGCTAGCCGAATGGTCGAAACGACAACCAAATAAGCCAATCATGTTTACAGAGTATGGTGCGGATACCGTTGCAGGTTTACATGCGATTGATGATCAAATGTTTACAGAAGAGTATCAACTGAATTACTATAAAGCCAATCATGAAATTATGGATAAATATCCACAATTCATTGGTGAACAAACATGGAACTTTGCTGACTTTGAAACATCGAATGGTATTATCCGTGTTCAAGGTAACAAAAAAGGTATCTTCACACGAGATCGTAAGCCAAAAGCGATTGCCCATTACTTTAAAGAACGTTGGCAACATATACCTCATTTTGGTTATAAATCTTAATATTGAGATAGTTTATAATGTAAGCTAAACAATCAGATAATGTATTGAACCACTTGAAATCAGATCGTTTCAAGTGGTTCATTTTTAATGTATACATATGTAACTAAGTTATAACTGTTTCTTATTATGGTCTTTGTGGTAAATTTGAATAGAATTTTGGTAAAATATGAATAATGAGTGAACTAGCGTGTTAATAACTATTTTTCATTACTAGTCATTATAATGTATTGATCATCAAGGCATTTTTGTGATGAAAAAAGTTGCGTGATTCATTAATGAAATTGACATAGTATATCTTTATATAAATTAAAAGGAGATGAGCTAACTTATGTCTCGTATCGTATTAGCTGAAGCATATCGTACACCAATTGGCGTGTTTGGAGGTGCTTTTAAAGATATCCCTGCCTATGATTTAGGTGCTACTTTAATTAAACACATTTTAAAAACAACTCAAATTGATCCAAATGAAATTAATGAAGTGATATTAGGTAACGTTTTACAAGCAGGTCAAGGACAAAACCCAGCTCGCATAGCATCAATTAAGGGTGGTTTACCTGAATCTGTTCCAGCGTTTACAGTAAATAAAGTATGTGGATCAGGATTAAAATCTATTCAATTAGCGTATCAATCCATTTTAGCGGGTGACAATGACGTCGTATTAGCAGGTGGCATGGAAAGTATGTCACAATCACCGATGCTTATGAAGAATGCACGTTTCGGATTTAAAATGGGTAACCAAGCGTTAGTTGATAGTATGGTAGCAGATGGATTAACAGATGTATTTAATGATTATCATATGGGTATTACGGCTGAAAACTTAGTCGAAAAATATAGTATTAGCCGTGAAGCACAAGATGAATTTGCTGCTCAATCACAACAAAAAGCAGAAGCCGCTCAAAATAGTGGTGCTTTTGATGCGGAAATCGTTCCAGTCGAGGTACCACAACGTAAAGGAGATCCTATTGTCGTATCAGAAGACGAAGGTATTAGAAAAGGCACAACTGCTGATAAATTGAATCACTTAAGACCCGCCTTTAAAAAGAATGGCTCAGTAACAGCTGGTAATGCATCAGGTATTAATGATGGTGCATCAATGATGTTAGTAATGACTGAAGAAAAGGCTAAAGAATTAAATATCAAACCTATCGCTATTTTAGACGGCTTTGGCACTAGCGGTGTGGATCCATCTATTATGGGTATTGGTCCAGTAGACGCAGTGAAAAAAGCACTACAACGCACAAATCAATCTATTGAAGATATCGATGTTTTCGAACTTAATGAAGCATTTGCATCACAGGCTTTAGCAGTAAATCAAGAATTACAATTACCTGCTGAAAAGGTCAATACTAAGGGTGGTGCTATTGCTTTAGGTCATCCAATAGGTGCCTCAGGTGCACGTATATTAGTGACACTGTTACATCAATTAAATGAAGAAAAGCAATCTGGTATTGCTTCATTATGCATTGGTGGCGGGCAAGGTATTGCGACAGCAGTATCTTATTATAAAGGTTAAGGTAAATTTCTAAAGTAACGGTTAGGGCATGATTAGCCTTAACCGTTTTTTTATGAATTAGAAATAAATGAGTAAAATTATTAATAATTAAACAAAATCTATAGACTGTGTGAGCTTATTTAAGAAGAATATCGATTCAGAAATTGGACAAACATGATTCAGTAAGTTATACTTTTACAATATTGTTTGAAAATTTCAATTTCAGAAAACTAAATTTAAATCCGAATTTATTTTAAGAATAAAATGAATTTGTATATACATTTTATAATTTTGATGTTATACTCACCATAGTTTGTTTGGTAAAAAATCTTGTTTTTTTATGTTTATTTATGATGAATCACATAGGGAACACACCCCACTAGTTAGTAGGGTGTGTTTATTACGTCATGTCATCTCTTAATTATGATCATTGAATATAGTTATAAGATTTAGCTTGGTTTGCTGAAATAGCACGAGTGTCTATTACAAATGATTGTAATAAATGTAGGAGGACGATTTATTATAAAAACACGATAATGAGCCGATATTCTGATTTGAAAAGTAAAAAAGCACTCATCAAAGAGTGCCGTTTGATTTAAAAGAATGTGAGTAGTATGAAGATGATGAAAAAAATGCTAGTGAAAGTAACTTCTTTCCAATTTTTCTCAATGGTATATGCCCCCACGGAGAGTAATAGACCAATAAGGATAAAAATATTATCTACTGATTTTAAGTGGGCCCCTCCATAAATACTATCTAATATAATACGAAGGATAAAAATGAGTACGCCAATTATAATCAGTGTTATACTAACCATTTTTAAGTAACGGGATATTTTTGTACTATTTGTCTTTTTGTCATTTATATTGTTAGAACTCATATCCTCCACCCCCATACAATAAATTTACCACTCTATTATTATTAATATTCACAATAAAAGAAATTGAAAATGATGATTGAATAATAAGATGTTTCAGATAATAGTTAAGTGAAATAAATAATTAGAGAATGATTAAGGAGGGCTTTGTACATGTTTAATAATAAGAAATCAGATGATCGCTTTGATGTAGAAAAGGTCTCAAAAGACTCTAATATGCGTTGTTATGTATTGACTGATAAAGAAACAGGCGTTCAATATCTTGCTACTTGGGTGAGTACAGGTGGTGGTATTACACCATTATTAGATGAAAATGGAAATGTAACTAAAGTAGATACTACTTCATTGAAAAATGATTAATTTACATATTAATTTTTTATAGGAGGTATTACTTTGTTACTTATGGTTATAAGCGGCTTCGTAACCATTTTTATTCTATTTAGTATAAGTAAATTTTTTAAAGAAAATGAGAAATAAAAACTGCAACGGCAAGCTTGTAATTCAAAACAAGTTGCTGCCGTTGCAGTTATTTATATATTAGAATGCTTTTGTCTATATTAAGATGAATGAGTCATGTCGAATTTATTTTAATATCAACACTATGCATATGTCCTTTTAATAAATTAAGGTTTAATTGCAAATGCTCGAACTGGGAAACCAGGTGCATCTTTAGGCTTAGGACTTATCGCATAGATAACCGCACCTCGGGTAGGTAGTTGATCTAGGTTTGTTAACAGTTCGACTTGGAATGTATCTTAGCCTAAGACATAACGTTCACCAACGATATCACCATTTTTTGCAATGTCTACAGATGCATCGGTATCAAATGTTTCATGACCGATAGATTTGATATGACGTTCTTCAATTAGAAACTTTAATGCATCTAATCCCCAACCAGGTAGGTGTTGTTGACCTTCAACGTCTTTGTTTTCAAATGATTCAATGTCCGGCCAACGTTTTGACCAATCTGTACGTAAAGCTACAAATGTGCCAGGTTCGATCGTTCCATTTTTTGATTCCCATTGTTCTAGGTGCTCACGTGTAACAATAAAGTCTGAGTTTTGAGCAACTTCTTGTGAAAAGTCTAAAACAATCAGTGGTAGCACCAATTCCTTTAAATCTAATTCTTCAAGGTATCTCTGATTTTCCACGAAATGAATAGGAGCATCGATATGCGTACCATATTGTGTGACGATATTCCATCGTTGAACATAAAAACCATGTTCTTGAACTGTGAATAACGTAGATACTTCACCTTTTTCAAAATCACTGAATCTTGGAATATCAGGGTCGAAAGTATGTGTTAAATCGACCCATTTAGATTCTTTTAACTGATTTAATTGATCCCATAAAGGATAGTTTGACATAAGCATCATCCTCAATTTATTTTATGCTGTTGTAGCATTATTTTCTTCGCGTTTCTTTCTAACAGCGTTAACTAATACAGTTAATGCTTCTTTAACTTCATCTTCTTTACGTGTTTTTAATCCACAGTCCGGATTCACCCAGAATAATGAACGATCAATTTGTTGTAAAGAACGATTAATTGCAGTAGTAATTTCATCTTCTGTAGGGATACGAGGGCTATGGATATCATATACCCCTAATCCGATACCTAAGTCATAGTTAATATCTTCAAAGTCTTTAATCAAGTCACCATGGCTACGAGATGTTTCAATTGAAATAACATCTGCATCTAAATCGTGAATCGCATGGATAATTTGACCAAATTGAGAATAACACATATGCGTATGAATTTGTGTTTCATCTTTGACTGATGATGTTGCTAATTTAAATGAATGAACTGCATCTTTTAGATATTGTTCATGGTACTCAGAACGTAGTGGTAATCCTTCACGAAGTGCTGGCTCATCTACTTGAATGACTTTAATACCATTTTCTTCTAATGCTAGCACTTCTGCATTAATTGCTAACGCGATTTGATCTTGTACAGTTGTACGTGGAATATCAACGCGTTCAAATGACCAGTTAAGAATTGTGACTGGACCAGTGAGCATACCTTTAACTGGTTTATCAGTTAAACTTTGTGCGTAGACAGTTTCCTTAACTGTTAATGGTTCAGTCCATTTAACATCCCCATAAATAACTGGTGGTTTTACTGCACGAGAACCGTATGATTGAACCCAACCAAACTTAGTAACTAGGAATCCTTGTAGTTTTTCTCCAAAGAATTCAACCATGTCATTTCGTTCGAATTCACCATGTACGAGCACATCAAGTCCAATCTCTTCTTGAATTTTAATCCAACGCGCAATTTCGTTTTCTAAGAATTCTTTATAAGCTTCATCAGAAATACGTTGGTTCTTCCAATCTGCTCGATATTTTCTAACTTCTCTCGTTTGAGGGAATGAACCAATCGTTGTAGTCGGTAAATCCGGTAAATTTAATCTTTGGTATTGTGCTTGTTTGCGCTCAGAGAATGGTGATTGACGGTGTGTACGGACACTATCAAAATCATAGTCTAAGTTTTTGAATGATTGACTTTGGAATCGTTCATAACGAGATTTTAAGTTGTCATATTTCGTACTATCGTTATTATTGAAAAGACGGCGTAAAGCATCTAATTCGTCTAATTTTTCAGTAGCAAAGCTCAAACCTTCAGCGATAGATTCATCTAATGTTTCGTCATCTAATGATACAGGCACGTGTAGTAAAGATGAAGAAGGCTGGATGACAATATTTTGAGCATATTGTTGTAAAGTTTCAATCAATGACTTTTTAGCTTCAATATCAGCAGCCCAAACATTACGTCCATCGATAATACCTGCGTATAATGTTTTGCTTGAATCAAAATCACCAGCTTTAACTTGCTCTAAGTTGTAGCCATGATCATGAACGAAGTCTAATCCTAAGCCGCCGACTGGTAATGAGCTTAAGAATTTAAGATTTACGCGTTCGAAATAAGTTTGAATCACTAAATGTTTGCCTAATCCAGTATGAGTTAATTCTTCATAAGCTTCTTTAGTAATATTTTCATAATTTTTACTTTCGTCCGTAACTAACACGGGCTCATCAATTTGAATATATTCTGCACCTGCATCAACAAGTGATTGTAATACTTCTTTATATAATGGCAATAATGTTTTTACTTTTTCTTCGAACGATTGGTTACCACCTTTTGATAATTTAACGAAGGTAATAGGGCCTACAATGACTGGATGTGCATTGACATTAATAGATTGTGCATACTTAAAGCGGTCTAATAACACATTACGATTTAATTTAGGTTCTACATTATCCCATTCTGGCACGATATAGTGGTAGTTTGTATTAAACCATTTGATTAATGCACTTGCGACGTGTTGCTTATTACCACGTGCAATATCAAATAACAAGTCATCATTCACTTCTCGTCCTTGGAAACGTTCAGGAATAATATTGAATAGTAGTGATGTATCTAAGATATGGTCGTATAAAGAGAAGTCACCTACTGGAACGCTGTCTAGATTGTAATTCTTTTGTAGTAAAAGGTTTTCTTTGTGTAAGTCAGTAAGTGTTTGATCTAGTTCATTTTTATCAATTTTTTGAGCCCAGTAGCTCTCAATTGCCTTTTTCCATTCTCTTTTTCTACCTAATCTTGGGAATCCTAAGTTTGAAGTTTTAATTGTTGTCATAATATTGCCTCCTTATGAGTGGTAATAGATTTTGAATACGCTGCAAGTTCTAGTGAATAATCGACTTTTTGGAAAGGTGTAATAATGTATAATCCATTAAAGTATTCATGCACCGTATCGATGAGTTCCTTTGAAAGTCTAAGACTAAGTTCTTTAGTTTTTTCTTTATCATCTTTAACTGCTTTGAATTGATTGAGTACCTCTTCCGACATTTTGATGCCAGGTACTTCATTGTGTAAAAATAGTGCATTGTTATAACTTGCGATGGGCATAATACCTATGAAGAAAGGTGTATTTAAGTGTTTTGTTGCTTCATACACCTGCTTAATTTTTTCTTTACTATATACAGGTTGAGTGATGAAATAACTCATGCCACTTGCTACTTTCTTCTCAAGACGTTTGACTGCACCATCGAGTTTTCTTACATTAGGATCAAATGCACCAGCGATGTTAAAGTTCGTATGTTTCTTCAGCGCATCACCGTCTGTGTTGATACCTTGATTAAAGCGAAGTGCAATTTCGGTTAATCCTTTAGAATTAACATCATAAACATTGGTTGCGCCAGGCAAATGACCTACTTTTGATGGGTCACCTGTAATGGCTAAAATTTCATTAACACCAATGAGTGAGAGACCTAATAGGTGAGATTGTAGACCTATGAGATTTCTATCACGACAGGTAATATGAACGAGGGGTTCAATATTAAATCGTTGTTTGATAATACTTGCTGCAGCAATGTTACTTACGCGAACAGTTGCTAAGGAATTATCTGCTAATGTCACTGCATCGATATCTGCATCATCAAGCTTGCCAATATTGTTGAAAAACTGATCAGTATCTAAATGTTTAGGTGTGTCTAGTTCTACAATGACAGTAGGGCCTTGTTTGACTTTGGAAGTCAATGATTGTTTGGAATTCAGGTCTTTTTTACGATTGACTTTTTTATTAATTGGTATGACGTTTTTATGGACAACAGGTCTTAAATTCTTTACAGATGTTTTAATGTATCGAATATGTTCTGGCGTAGTACCACAACAACCACCAATCAATCTCACACCTTCGTTGATTAACTCTTGTGCCACATCACCAAAATATTGTGCGTTATCACTATATTTGAATTCGCTATTTTCAATATCTAACAAACTTGCATTTGGATAACAGGATAGAAATGCTTTATCTGGTAACTCGATATGTGAAAATGAACGTTGCATATGATGTGGGCCATGATGACAATTAAGTCCTACAATATCTGCACCACATTCAACTAATTGCTTTAATGCATCATTGATGGGTGTACCGTCTACAAGATAATTTGTGTTAGAAGCGGTTAATTGAGCGATTATGGGAATGTGATGTTTTCTTTTAGTTGATACAACGATACCTTTTAATTCTTCTAAGTCATAATAGGTTTCAAACAATAAAGCATCTACACCTTCATCAACTAAAGTATCTATTTGATGCTCAGTATGATATTGGATAGTTGAAAGGCTTAGGTCATCTTGTTTAACACCTCTAAAGCCTCCAACCGTTCCTAAAATGAAAGTATCTTCATTGGCAGCTTTTTTAGCAATTTGAACAGCTGCTTTATGAATTTCTTTGACCTTATGTTCTAAACCGAAGGCTTTTAACTTTTCAAAATTGGCGCCGTACGTATTCGTTTGTATAACGTCAGCACCGGCATCAATGTATGATCGATGGATACGTTCGACCTTTTCCGGATGAGTTAAGTTATAAGCTTCTGGGCATGTATCTAGGCCTTCTGAATAAAAAATGGTTCCAATTGCGCCATCAGCTACTAAAACGTTGTTCTGTAATTTGTTCAGGAATTGACTCATTAAATGCCTCCTTTAAAGCATAGTTGATGTCCGCAATAAGTTCGTCAGGATTTTCTAATCCTACACTTAATCGGAATAATCCGAAGGTAATACCACGCGCATTTCTAATATCTTCTGGAATCGCTGCATGTGACATCGTTGCAGGATGAGATAGAATGGTTTCTACACCACCTAAACTTACTGAAACCAATGGAATAGTTAACGCATCTACAAACGCTTGTGCCTTTGTTTCATCTTTTAGTCTGAAACCAATGACAGCACCACCTGTTTTAGCTTGTTTAAGGTGTGTTTTGTTATTTCCTGGGTAATACACTTCTGCGATTTCATCTCTTTGACTTAAGAATGAAACAAGCTTTTCAGCATTTGCTACAGATTGTTTGAATCTAATAGGGAAAGTCTTAAGATGTTTAGCTAATGCCCAACTATCATAAGTAGATAGGGCGTTACCAGTACCGTTTTGAATAAGATATAACGCATCCGCCACATCTTCGCGATTTGTAATGACTGCGCCTGCTAGTAGGTCACTATGTCCACCTAAAAATTTAGTTGCACTGTGAATAACAATGTCTGCACCAAGTGCTAAAGGTGATTGTCCTAATGGCGTCATAAAGGTATTATCTACAGCTAATAACAATTGGTTGGCTTGCGCAATCTCTGCAACTGCTTGAATATCGGTCACTTTAAAACACGGATTAGAAGGTGTCTCTACATATATAAGTTTCGTATTAGTTTGAATTGCATTGTTAATATTTTCTGCTTGAGTCGCGTCTACAGTTGTAAATTCAATATTGAATCTTTTTAAAATATCTTCAGTTAATCGGAATGTACCACCATAAACATCATCAGGTAATATGACATGGTCTCCGGATTTCAATGTAAGTAAAACTGCAGAAATAGCTGCAATGCCTGATGCAAATGCAAACCCATATTTACCTTTCTCTAGATGAGCTAATTTTTCTTCTAAAATCGCTCTGTTTGGATTACCACTACGTGCATAATCGTAAAGTGGACTACCACCAAGTTGGTCTTGATGAAATGTTGATGAATCATAAAAAGGTGGATTGGCTGAGATATAATCCTTTCCTCGACGTTCGTCGAAAATTACTTCAGTATCTATTGATAAATTCATGAAATCACTCCTACTTTTGAATGCGTTAATGCTTGGATAATGTCTGCTTCAATATCAGAATAGTTTTCGATTCCGATTGATAAGCGAATTAAAAACTCATCGATACCTCGTTTGTCTTTCTCTTCATCGGGCATATCCACGTGAGTCTGTGTGTAAGGGAATGTAATAAACGTTTCTGTACCACCTAAACTCTCTGCAAATATACAAGTTTCTAAATTTTCCAAAAATTTAGGAACGCTATATGCCTTGTTGAGTCGTAAACTTAACATGCCAGTTCTACCGCTATATAAGACCTCGTCAATTGCATCTAAATCTTGGCATTTAACTGCTAATTTTTGAGCATTTTCTTGTGAACGATCGATTCGTAAATGCAAAGTTTTTAGACCTCTTTGTAGTAAATAGCTATCCAACGGTGATAGCGTAGCGCCTATCATATTGTGGAATTGTCCCAATTCTTCAGCTAACTTGTCGTCTTTGACTGTAACAACACCTGCTAGCACATCATTATGACCACCAATATATTTTGTAGCCGAATGTAAAACAATGTCGGCACCTTCTTCTAATGGTGTTGAAAGATATGGTGTTAAAAATGTGTTATCAATAATAGTTAATAAATCATGTTTTTTACTGAGCACATAATAAGGTGTAACATCGATATCAATCATTTGTGGATTAGAAATGGGTTCGATGAATAGTGCTTTTGTTTGTGATGTAATTTGATTTTCAACTTCTTCATAGTTTAGGAAATCTACGTACTTAAATGTCACACCGTATTGCTGTTCGTAAAAATCAAATAGTCTAAATGTGCCACCGTATAAATCAAATGCAACTAATACTTCATCACCAGGTTTAAAAAGGTTACATACAAGTTGAATTGCAGCCATGCCACTTGAAGTTGCAAATGATGCTACACCTTTCTCTAGTTTGGCGAATGATTCTTCAAAAGCTGTCCTTGTTGGATTCTTCGTTCGTGTATAGTCATAACCTGTTGACTGACCTAGTTGAGGATGTTGATATGCAGTTGATAAATATATTGGATTGGCAATAGCTCCTGTATGATCTTTAGTCAAAGAAATTTGTGCTAATTCTGTATCCTTCATTACTAGACCCTCCTTAAAATTAAAAAAAGCTTTCGTCCTTTAAACCCGATTCTTTCGGATGTAAAGGACGAAAGCTTTGATTTCGTGGTACCACCTTTGTTTGTTACTTTATTACTAAAGTAACCTCTATCAGTACACCATTTTGGTAATAGGCACTGATAAAAATGAAGAAATCACAAAAATATCGTTCATAAAAAAACTCATCCATTCAGAGATTGAAGAAATGAGTATTAACGATAAAATGTGCGTCTTTAATTCCAGTACGCCATTTAACAAAATGTTAATACTGTATCGCTATAACGGGCGAACCCGTTGACACCTCATATTGGCATCAACACTCCAAGGCCATTTTCAAACTTTCTTACAATATCTTCTCTCAGCTACGAAGATTCTCTGTATAAGCAGTGTAAGTTTTACTTTCCTTTTTATAGTGTGTAAAATGTTTCGTTTTGTAATTGTTAATACATAGCTTACAGATAGAAGAATCATTTGTCAATAACTTTTCTGAAAATTTAGATTAAACTTACAATTCAGATTTGTCGAATCGTTGAAATCATAGCGTTATCTTAAAATAATATTTTTGAAGAAATTGTCGTAACTTGTGATTTCTACTTGTGAAAAAAGGGTCAAATTTTTAAAATAAAATAGAGATACAAATTATATTAATATCACGGTATTAATTTTTAGAGAAAGATGTGAAAAAATGGCTCATCGAGAAGATCAAAGATTGCAATTAAACAAAGATGAACAAGTACATTCCGTTTCGTTAGCCTTAATTAAAGCTAATCCTTATCAACCGAGAAAAACATTTGATGAATATAGACTAAATGATTTGGCACAATCAATTAAACAACACGGCATATTGCAGCCGATTGTAGTAAGAAAAACTGTTCAAGGTTATTATATTGTTGTAGGAGAACGACGTTTTAGAGCCTCCCAAAAAGCAGGTTTAACTGAAATTCCTGCAATCATTAAAGAATTATCTGATGAAGATATGATGGAATTAGCCATTATAGAGAATTTACAACGTGAAGATTTGAATGCTATAGAAGAAGCAGAAAGTTATAAAAAGCTAATGGAAGATTTGAATATAACACAACAAGAAGTTGCTGAAAGACTTTCTAAATCACGTCCTTATATTGCTAATATGTTACGTTTATTAAAATTACCTTCAGACGTTGCTAAAATGGTACGTGATGGTGAGCTTTCAGGTGCACATGGTCGCACATTACTAGGTTTAAAATCTCCACAGAAAATGAAATCAATAGCGAAAAAAGCTGTGAAAGAATCGTGGAGTGTAAGATATTTAGAGAGCTATATCAATGATTATGTAAGCAAAACTTCTCCAAAGACTTCGGTTGATGAACAAACGTTAAATAAACCCAAATTTATTCAAAAGCAAGAAAGACAACTTAAAGAACAATATGGTTCTAAAGTAGATATATCAACACATAAAAATATTGGTAAAATTGCTTTTGAATTCAAATCAGAAGAAGAATTTAAGTCATTAATAAAAAAACTAAATCAAAATTATGAGATATAAGTGTAGAAGTCACATAGAAACATATTAAAAATAAACGCTGCTTACTATAGAAAGCAGTTTTTAAATCTGAAGACTGATTTAATATAAGTGGTTTTAAGATATAATGATTTAATTATGAAAAGTTTAAAGTGAGGAGGTAAATGCATAATGAATCAAGTCAAACATATCCTTTCTTCGTTAATTGAGCCACTTACAAAAGTTGAAACTTATGAAACGTTGGCGATCAAGATTATCATGATTTTGATTTATATTGTTGCAGCGATTATAGTCATAAGCATTTTAAATAAAGTGATTGAACAAGCGTTTAAAATTCAAAATAAGAGTAGAAAAGGGAATAAAAAGCGTTCTAAAACATTAATTTCACTTGTACAAAATGTAGTTAAGTATATTGTCTGGTTTATCGTTATTACGACCATCTTAAGTAAATTTGGAATTAGCGTAGAAGGTATAATAGCGAGTGCTGGTGTAGTTGGTTTAGCCGTAGGTTTCGGTGCACAAACAATTGTTAAAGATATCATTACTGGATTCTTTATCATATTCGAAAATCAATTTGATGTAGGCGACTATGTTAAAATTAATAGCGGTGGTACGACGGTTGCTGAAGGAACTGTTAAATCAATTGGACTGAGATCAACACGTATTAATACTATCTCAGGGGAATTAACGATTCTTCCAAACGGTAGTATGGGTGAAATTACTAACTTCTCAATTACTAATGGAACTTCAATTGTAGCGATACCGGTCTCAATAGAAGAGAATTTAGATCATGTTGAGAAAGAATTGAATAAATTATTCACATCACTTAGAAGTAAATACTACTTATTTGTGAGTGACCCTGTTGTAGAAGGTATTGATTCTATTGATAATAATAAGGTGACTATCAGAATCTCTGCAGAAACAATACCTGGAGAAGGTGCAGCTGGTGGTAGAATTATTAGAAAAGAAGTGCAACGATTATTTGTTAGAGAAAATATTAAAATGCCTAAACCCATTTTTGCTCCATATGAAGAGCAAAAACGTGGCTAATTATCATTGGAGGTAATTTCATGACGTCAAATTACGGAATAAATGATATAGTAGAAATGAAAAAACAACATGCATGTGGGACAAATCGTTTTAAAATCATAAGAATGGGCGCTGACATTAGAATTAAATGTGAAAATTGTCAACGTAGTATTATGATTCCACGTCAGACGTTTAATAAAAAATTAAAGAAAATTTTAGTATCCAATGAAGATACAGAAAGTTAGGAGAATGATTAATGGCTTTAACAGCAGGTATTGTAGGTTTACCAAACGTAGGGAAGTCTACACTTTTTAATGCAATTACTAAAGCGGGGGCTTTAGCAGCTAACTACCCATTCGCAACAATCGATCCAAACGTAGGAATCGTAGAAGTACCGGATTCACGTTTGTTAAAACTAGAAGAAATGGTTCAACCCAAAAAGACGATTCCAACAACATTCGAATTTACTGATATTGCAGGTATTGTTAAAGGTGCATCAAAAGGTGAAGGTTTAGGTAATAAATTCTTATCACATATTCGAGAAGTCGATGCTATTTGCCAAGTTGTTCGTGCATTTGATGACGAAAATGTAACGCATGTGTCTGGTCGAGTTAATCCTCTAGATGATATTGAAGTTATTAATATGGAGTTAGTATTAGCAGATTTAGAATCAGTAGAAAAACGTTTGCCTAAGATTGAAAAAATGGCTCGCCAAAAAGATAAAACTGCTGAAATGGAATTACGTATTTTATCTAAAATTAAAGAAACATTGGAAGAAGGTAAACCCGTACGTAGTATCGAATTTAATGATGAAGATCAAAAATGGGTTAACCAAGCACAATTGTTAACATCTAAAAAAATGTTATATATTGCTAATGTTGGTGAAGACGAAATTGGCGATGAAGAAAACGATAAAGTGAAAGCAATTCGTGACTATGCTGCTCAAGAAGACTCTGAAGTTATTGTCATCAGTGCAAAAATAGAAGAAGAAATTGCAACATTAGACGATGAAGATAAAGAAATGTTCCTAGAAGACTTAGGAATTGAAGAACCAGGTTTAGATCGTTTGATTCGTACAACGTATGATTTATTAGGTTTATCAACATACTTTACTGCTGGTGTACAAGAGGTACGTGCTTGGACATTCGTACAAGGTATGACAGCACCACAATGTGCTGGAATTATCCACACAGACTTTGAACGTGGTTTTATCCGTGCAGAGGTTACAAGTTATAGTGATTATGTTGAACATGGTGGCGAAAATGGTGCTAAAGAAGCAGGTAGACAACGTTTAGAAGGTAAAGACTACATCATGCAAGATGGAGATATTGTTCATTTTAGATTTAATGTTTAATTATAATCAACAGTATCAATCATTAATTAGATTTTAACTACTCTAGATTAACTAGAGTAGTTTTTTTATGGGAGAAATTGCAGATTAAGATAGAAAAAGCAATGTAGTACATGGTCGGAGTTACTAAGTGACAAGACTACATTGCTTAAATACAACATTATTATATTAAAAGAAAGGAATAACCTCACTTGCTTTAAGAATATCTGTAGTTCTAAAAAATTGTTTGCCTTCACCAGTATAAGCAGGTACTAAAATCATATTAGCTTTGGCATTGTATAACCATTCAGGGTGCAAACCACAATTTAAAATATCTTGAAATTCTTGAAAGTCTTTATTCCAATCTAAATTTAAGTTCATGTTAAACACCTCACACCCATTATAGAACAAACGTTCGTACTTGTGAAGTGTTTTTACACATTTATGATGTAAACCAGTTTGTGCTTACATTTGAATCAACATAGTTAGCATCTACATTTTGATTAAGTTCTGATGAATAGAAACTATCTGTATATTGCCATAACACTTTTTCTCGAGTTGGCTCTTGAGCTTGATATGAAGCTAACCAATAACCGTCATATGAACTCACTGCGTTAGCCACATTATTAACCATAAAGTTTTCGTATGAATAGAATAATACTTTCTTATTACCAGCTAGTTTTTTCATTTGATCAGCCCAAGCTACTGTAGCAGTGTTCGCATCGCCAGAAGTAACCGTTTGTTGTTCATAATCGTTGATATAAAATTCTGCTTTTGGCGCACGATTGTATAACATTCTCGCTTCATAACGAGCATCGTCAGCATTTTCGTACATACTATATGAATAAACACCAAATTTCATATTGTTTTTATCTAACAAGGCAGAATTGTGTTCTAAACATTTATCGACATATTCAGAACCATATTGTCCACGAATAATGATAAAATCATAATTTTTCTTAAGTTGTTTTACTTGAGCATCGGTTAAGTTACCTTGCCATTCGGAAATATCAAGTACACGTTCACCACTATTAGTTGTTGCAGCGCGCGATTTAGTTGAAAAAGTAGATCGATTTTGAGTATCGTTTTTAGCTTTTTCAGGATGCTTTTTCATATATTGTTGATAGCCGTAGCCCATTGTACCTTTTTTACTTTGAGTATCGTTTGTATTATTTGAATTTTCATCTGCATATGATAAATTAATGCCTGAAATCGTAGTTAACATTGTTGCAGCAAACATCGAGTAAGATAGTTTCTTTAACATAAAAGTTCTCCTTTATTTATAAAAAATTAAACGCAATTAAATTGAAAACGCAATGATGATGTTATTACAATTAATTTTTATTTACAATGATACGACTTACACAATATAAAGAACGATTTTATTATGTATATTCACATTGATTTTTATAAAAATTGGTTGAAAAAATTATATTAAAATTAGGTGCTCTATCGAGTAAATATCAAAAAGAGGACATAGTGCCTATATGTTTGTCATTTCGTTTATTATAATTTTAAATATGATTGTAAAAAGTAATACTCTGTGCTATAATTCTTGATTGTGAGTAATGAAAATTATTCCTTGCTTATCACAAAATGATGATAAGCCGTATAGACCACAAGGAGGTGCAAATATACAATGAGAACATATGAAATTATGTACATCGTACGCCCAAACATTGAAGAAGATGCGAAAAAAGCAGTTGTTGAACGCTTTAATGGTATCTTAGCTTCAGAAGGATCAGAAGTTTTAGAAGAAAAAGACTGGGGTAAACGTCGCCTAGCTTATGAAATCAATGATTTCAAAGAAGGTTTCTATAACATCGTACGTATTAAATCAGATAACAACAAAGCTACTGACGAATTCCAACGTTTAGCTAAAATCAATGACGATATCATTCGTTACATCGTTATCCGTGAAGACCAAGATAAGTAATAATTTGACGGGGGCGTTTAAATGTTAAATAGAGTTGTATTAGTAGGTCGTTTAACGAAAGATCCAGAATACAGAACCACTCCCTCAGGCGTAAGTGTAGCGACATTTACTCTAGCAGTTAATCGTACTTTCACGAATGCTCAAGGGGAACGCGAAGCAGATTTCATTAACTGTGTTGTTTTTAGAAGACAAGCAGAAAATGTAAATAACTACTTATCTAAAGGTAGTTTAGCTGGCGTTGATGGTCGCATACAGTCACGTAGTTATGAAAATCAAGAAGGTCGTCGTATCTTTGTTACTGAAGTCGTTTGTGACAGTGTTCAATTCCTTGAACCTAAGAATTCACAAAATGGCGGTGGCCAACGTTCACAAAACAACGAATTCCAAGACTATGGTCAAGGATTCGGTGGCCAACAATCAGGACAAAATACTTCGTATAACAACAATTCATCAAGACCTAATTCAAATCAATCAGATAATCCATTTGCGAATGCGAACGGACCTATTGATATTAGTGATGATGATTTACCATTCTAAAAAATAACTAATTAAAATAAAATTAAAAGGAGGCAGTTAATCATGGCAGGTGGACCAAGAAGAGGCGGACGTCGTCGTAAAAAAGTATGCTATTTCACAGCAAATGGTATTACACATATCGATTATAAAGACACTGAATTATTAAAACGTTTTATCTCAGAACGCGGTAAAATTTTACCACGTCGTGTAACTGGTACTTCAGCTAAATATCAACGTATGTTGACAGCTGCTATCAAACGTGCACGTCATATGGCTTTATTACCATATGTTAAAGAAGAACAATAATATATAGTTTATTGTAAAACCCCGTAAGAATAGGCTTATGGGGTTGTTTTTGTGTTTTTAAATATAAAAAAAGGGCGGAAAAAGGGCATTATATGAAAGTTTTGGAAATTTAGGCATAAAAAATACGCCTATATTAAAGCGTATTTATTTTGATATTTTATTGTTTTTTTACAGGTCTGTGTTCGTGACCTTATATCAGATATAATACAGTTCGCTTTATATTCAGTTAACTATAAGTACTAATATGTTCCAATTTATTCATCATATCTTTAGCCATCTGATCAGTAACATGTGTGTATATCTCTAGTGTGGTTTTATAGTCTGAGTGACCTACACGCTCTTGTATAGCTTTTAAGTTAATCCCCAATTGAGCAAGTGTTGAAATGTGGGCATGACGTAAGGTGTGCGTCGTTACAGACTTCTTAATGGAACTAATTTCGGTAGCCTCTTTGATAATGTTGTTTATTTTGTTCAAGTCGATAGGGCTACCAGCTGTATTTGTGAATATATACCCTCTATCAATAAATTTGTCATTCCACTGGTTTTCTTTCTTGTTTTCTAAAATAAGTGTTTTAAGTAAGTTAATACTTTGGGTAGTGAGTCCGATTGTTCTATAGCTTTTACTTGTTTTAGTCGTCTCTTTTACTCCGAATGCTCCCGTCTCTTTATCAGTTACCCAATTAATTGTACCGTCGATATCTAGCGTTTTATCTTCATAGTTTATATTTTCCCTCTTTATTGCAAGTAGCTCGCCGATGCGCATGCCATTGGCGATTTGAAACTGTACTATAGCTTTAACCATGTTGTAGTTACGTTTGCGAGATGAATGATTTTTATGCTTAATTAGATAGTCGAAACAATCCAATAACTCTTTAATTTCACTATCTTCTAAATAGTTATTACGTTTAGCTTGTAGTTCGTCCCTAGTTTTAGCCTTTTTAGGAATATCTATTTTATCTAGTACACTTATATCTTGTAGATCGTAATATTTAAACGCATATTTGAAAACAGAACGAATGATAATAACAAGAGACTGAACGTGTCCTTTACTATGTAATTTAGCCCACTCATTAATAATATCTTGTAAATAATTATGAGTAATATTGTTTATCAGCACTTCTTTATCAATAGCATTTTTAACTGTGTTTGTATTGCTAATCTTTTCTTTGATTGTTGTAGCCTTTGAACCAGAATGATTTTTATAATACTCTAACCACTCATCACATGCAGCATGGAAAGTTAGTGACTTAAGTGTAGTAGGTGTCTTATCTTTCAACTTCGCCTCTATACGCTCATTTAAGCGTCTCTGAGCCTCTTTTTGTGACTGTTTACCATTCTTATTAAGTACCACGCTAACACGTCGCCATTTGTTTGTGAGTGGATCTTTGTACTTCTCGTAATAGCGAAATTGTACATCACCATGCTTGTTAGTGAATTTCTCATGCCACATTTTTATCCCTACTTTTTATATTCAAAAATTATTTCTTTATCCTCTTTTTTTATATCTATTTGATAGTTATCCGGAAATTTTATTGAAAAGTTAGTTAGGTTGTTTTTTGTCTCATCAAATTCTATTTCACCAATTTTTACAAATTCCTTGCTTGTATTACTTTGTGGTTTGATTCCTAATAATGATTTTTTTGTTATTAAGAAATCTAAATCAGTGTAATTAGCTACTTTCCAATTTTTTCTTATGTGTAATACATTAATTTGTTTATTGGTTTTAGTTAATTCATCTATTGTAAAAATAGGTGTAGCTATATTTGAATTATCAGTATCTTCAAATAGTTTTTCAATTATAAGATCAACATCATTTTTAATTGGATTTAATCTATTCTCAATAAGACTTGAATATTTAGTTTTAAGGTAACTTTCTATAAGTTCATATATAAATTTTTTGTCTTTTGAATCTAACTGTATGAAAGCTTTAGGTTCTCCGTTAAAAAAATTGAAGTCAGATATCGGCTCTATTTCTTCGAGGTCAAATGAAAAATGGTTATCATTTTTAAATCCAAAAGTAATAGGTGAGTTATGCTGATTTAATAGCCAGTTCAATGAATAGTACGGTTTTGCTACTATTGAATTATTTTCAAACATACCTCGCTCTGTTAATAAAAATTTAACGAATGGATAAGGTTGTACTTTTATTCCGCCTATCAAACAATACATTATGTATTTTTCTGCTACTAATATGTCATATGTTTCTTCTCCACCATAAAGATAAGAAGATAGGTTATATAAGTAATCGCTATTTGGAAAGGTTTTGTTGTTTTCGACCATTGATATATAAGAACTACTAACTTTAAGTTCTTCTGCTGTTTCTTTTACAGATTTCTTTTTGTTTAAGCGTTCATTCTTCAAAAACGTCCCTAAATCATACATTAAGTAAAAACTACCTTTCTTTTTAATTTATACATAGATTATAGCATTTTTAATTTCTTAAGTTAAATAATTATTGACTTTAAACTTAACTTAAGTTAAATTATAAATACAACTTAATTAAAAAGCTTTATAACTAATGTATATCGTCTGTAATTAAGTTTAATATTTAAATTTGATTAAGAGGTGATTTTGTGAAAGCTAAGGAAAATTTGTTAAAAAATGAAATATTCTTAAACGGATATTCCATAAAAGAATTTTCAGATAAGGTTAATATTTCTAGAACTTATATGAGTTCAGTAGTAACTAGAAAGAAAGGTTTAAGTCCTCAAAAAGCAAAAGATGTAGCTAATGCATTAGGTGTTGAAATTCAAGATATTTTTGAATTTGAATTTGAAGTTAAGGAGGTTAAATAATGTCTAGAACAAAGTTGCAAGATTTACCAACAAAAGAAAATACGATCACTGAACCAAAGCAAGTAGTGGTAAAGCCTATGTTTGCTAAACCTAATACGTTAGCAAGTATTTTCGGTATTTCATACAGTTCAGTAAACCGTATTTTAAAAGAGTGGGAGAAAGATTCTAAAGGTGTTGATGATTTGTATTATTCATTGTCATCAACAATGACGGTTATCAGTATTTCGCGTTTTGAAGAGTACATGAAAAAACGTCATAAAAAATGGATGTAGAAAGGAGTGAGGCAAATGAAGTTATATATTTTACTTTCAATACTAGCGACTGCTATTGGTACATTGTATGCAGTTAAAATAGATTTCTTACATGGTTTAGCAATCACATTTTTGATTCAAGTGTTTAGTATGCCAGTAGCGAATCAATTCGAATATAAAGGAGATAAATAAGATGAAACAAGAACAACTTGAAGTATTAGAACACATTAAATATCAACTTAAAACAAGTATTTATAATCACTTTGAAAGTTATGAGCATACTGAATTTAAAGATGGTCAAGAAGTAGTTTCGGAAATTAGTCGAGAAAAACATCTCGAATTAATAATGAAGTGGGCAATACAAGAGTTAGAGAAAAATTTTAATATCAATGATGAGAATGAATAAGATGAATAAATTAACTAAACAGGAATACAAAAATATGGAAAACAAATTGAATTACGATCATATGGTAAATGGTAAAAAACGCACTAAAAAAATGAGTAAACTATTACAAAAAGAATATCGTAGAGATGCTTCAATTATTAAAAGTGAATACCCTAGATTAAGTGATAGTGAGATATCAGAAATTATTATGGATTACAGAAATTATAAAGAGCTTGTAAGAGCAACAGAAACCTTGATGGACTTCCCTTTTAATTATGAAGATTCAAATGTTCATCAATTCATCACTAAAGATGATATTGAAGATCTAAAAGTAGCAATTGGAGAAATGACAAGTTTCGTTGAGAATATGGAGGATGCAGAATAGTGAACTGGGAAATTAGAGATTTATTTAGCGATTTAGAGATATTAAAGGATAGATTTGAAGATTTAAAGGATAGTCACGGTTGGCATTTTGATGAACATTATCCTTATGAAACAAATCATGTTTTAAATAAAGATGAGTTAATCAGAGAAGGGTTTTCTTACCACGAGAGACGTATTCATGACAATCAGATGTTTGATTTGCTACATCTCTATACGCAACAGTTTGATCATATTCTTAAAAAGTTTCAAGAAATAGAAAAATGCGCATCTGTTGAATGTTTGGCGACAGAAACAGATAACGCATAGAAATTTAATAATCTAACAACAGAGTAATTAAGAAATTACATATTTTCATTATAACATCATTGCTCTGTTGTTTCATCAGAGGTGAATAAATTGAACAAAATAAAGCTAGAACACGATACCCAAATATCAGTGATTTGGTATAACAACCTAGATTCTCGTTCATTTAAAAGTTTCTCTCAACCTAAATGGAGTGAGTTAGTTAATAGGTTATCAATACCACAAAATAATACTAATAAATATGCTCGTGGTGTCGCTGTATACGGCGATATAAAAGATGGTACGGATGAATATGGAAAAGAATATAAAAAATACCGTAACAATGACAATGTGATTTATCGTGATGTTCTAGTATTGGACTACGATGACATACCCAAGTTGAGACCACTGCATGATGCAATTACAGACACTTTAAAAGGTGTTGCGTGGTTTTGGCATACTACGTTTAATCATCAAACAGAAAGCCCTAGAATACGCTTGTATGTGCCATTAAATGAGCGTGTCAATGCAGATGATTACCGTAAATTTACAAAAGTGTTGGTAAATAAAATAGGACATCCAGTAGATGAGGGGAGTTTTCAACCTAGCAGAGCGATGGCTTTACCAGTAAAGAAATCAAACGATTCAATTTACATCTTTAAATATAACGATGCGCCCATTTTGAAGGTTGAAACATTAAAAAATTGGTCGGAAGAAACTAAAAAACAAATAGATCAACCAATTACAACTAACTTTAACAAGCGCGATGATGCTTATTGGCGTGATATTAGTTTTTCTGTTGCAAAGGGCAATCGTAATAACTCTTTAGCTAGTTTGATAGGACATTTATTTAGCCGACATGTGAATGAATACATTGTATACTCATATGCTTTGTTATGGGGACAAAATGCATGTAAGCCTCCACTAAAAGAACGTGAAATAAATGCTACATTTCAGTCTATTTTAAAGAAACATCGTAATAAATAGAAAGGGGGAAGTATATGGAACTAACTAAAGATGATATTCTTCACGAAATTGAAGAAGTTAAGCAAGAAAAAGATGCTATTCAAGAAGTTATTCCTAAAGGTTATGAAATTGAACAACATCAAAATGGTGTGGCACTTTATCAAATTATTCCTAGTAAAAAAGATGGTGAACCAGATAAGAAAATATTTATCACTAATACAATTCCCCAAATCACTGAACGATTCGAAGATATTGAAAGCAATGAAGTGAGTTTTAATATGCTTTTTTATGATAATCATTTACCAGTGAATTTAGGTGTTAGTGCCGAAGAAATATCTGACAGTCGTCAATTATTGAAATTAGTTAATCGGAAATTAGATGTAACTTCAACCACTTCAACTAGGTTGATTGATTATATCAATAAGTCTAAACGATATAATCCACCAGTAAATGTTAATGTGGCCACTCGTTTGGGTCATGTTAAAGGGTATTTTATTTATCCCTACCAAGAAGAAATGAAAAACTGCAATATAAAGTTGTTTAACAATGATAGAGGTTTTCAAAAGTTAATTGATTCGTTCCAAAGTAAAGGAACGCTTGAAAGTTATTCAAAAAACGTATTTAACCAAATTAAGAACTTGCCTATGGTTATGGTTATGCTATATGCGTCACTAGGTTCAGTATTGTTGCGTGAATTTGGACTACAGCCTTTTATTGTAGAAATCTCGGGCAGTACTTCAACAGGTAAGACGTTCACGCTTAACTTGGTTTCTAGTGTATGGGGTACAAGTGACCTTATTACTACATGGGGTTCTACGAAGAACAGTATTGAAGCAATGGCATCATTCTTAAATTCATTTCCAATGTTTAAAGATGATACACGTAATACAAATCCTAAATTTGTTGCAAATGCAACTTACAATTTCTCCAGTGGTGAAAGTAAATCAAGAAGTAATATCAATTTGACACTTAATGCTAAAAAAGAATGGAGAAATATACTACTTTCTACAGGTGAGGCGTCAATTTCTAACATGGCAGATGAGAAAGCTGGTGTATCTGCTCGTGTAGTAACGCTACAGGATCAACCATACCCAGATAACTTTGATTTCACCACTTTAGATAAGGCATTTCGAGAAAACTACGGGACGTTAGGCATAGCATTTATCAAGCAATATGAATCTAAAAAAGAGGCATATAAGAGTGCATTTGAAAGCTATCAACGATACTTTAATCAAAAAGGTAGCAATGAAATCATGCAACGTTTAGGGCGTGCATTTGCATTGCTACAAGTTACTGGCGAAATACTAAATGATATTGAGGGATTTGAACACGATCATTTTAAAATCATTGAACAAGCTTATGACAGCATGGTTAGAAATAATAAAACGATAGATAAACCTAAACAGCTATTAGAGGAATTACTTCAGTATTTAGATGCTAATAGAAATAATATTGCTGGTGATGGTTATAGTTCTGTCAAAAATGGTGATATCAAAGCAATATATAAACATGATTATATGTGTATATTAGGTCAAACGGTACACGAAAAATTAGGACATGAAATGCAGACAATTACAGGCCAATGGGATAAAAAAGGCTATTTAATAACTAGTAAAGACAGAATACAAAAAGAAGTTAGGTTTAATTCTCAAAAAAACAGAGGGTATGCCATTAAAAATGAGATTGTAAAAGAATTAGGATTTGATTTTTCTAATTCACATAATCCATATAATTAAAAAGTCCCCGAAGTCTCCAAGTAGTCCCCATTAAAAAATATAATTGGGGACTGGATAAAAGTTATTGTATCAACACTCTAAACAAGTTAGTCCCCAAAGTCCCCAAATAATTAATAGTGTATTAAATGAATAATTGAAAATAAAGTAAGAGCATTTAAATATATAACCACTATTGTTTATAAAAGTGGTGACTATGGGGACTATTTCTAATAAACCGAGTTATATCAAGGGTTAAAGCAGTCCCCAATAAATAAATATAGTGGGTACTCGTTGGGTACTAGTCGCCACTTATACAATATGGAGGTAAAAAAATGACAACAATTACAGAACAAGGGTATCAACAGTTTAAAATGTTAAGCAATAATACGATGTTTAGAAAACATGTTAAAGATAGTCAAAATGAAATTATTAAAATTTTAATGAGTTTATTAATGTATGCACCTACAAAAATGCATAAAACTATATTGAGTAGAGTGCTCCTACTTCGAGACAAATATTATTTATATATTAGCGGTGGATCTCTACATTTATTTACTAGAGATTTTAAAAGTGCTATTTCATTTAATATTAAACAACCTAATCCAAAATATATCGACTACTTTACTGATTATTGGATAGTTGAAATTGACAATTTAAATTCACTTAAAAAAGGATATGGCAATAAGTTAATGAATGAAGTTCTGGAAATAACTTCCGTTATGAAAGTTGATGTTTGTTTATGGACTGAAACGATTTCTAATACTAAATATTTTGAAAAATATGGTTTTGAAAGCATCGGTAAACGTGGAAGAGCGAAAGAAAATTTGATGATTAAGAGGAAAGAGGTATAGCAACATGAACGTTGAAATAATCGCAAACCAATTTGAAACAAGAGCAGGCACGTTATTAAGATATTACACAGGTTTGTTAGAAAGTAGCAGAAAGACACCGTTTGGATTCAAAATATATAACGATCCGTTTGATATGGTGTATGTGGTCATGGAAGGTAATTTGTACGGCCATATCTACATTAAAGATTGTAATGTTAGAAAAGCGTTTGAATTAGCGTCTCCTAAGCACACTGAAGGACTTATAAGAAGTATTGAGGGGCATTATGCAGGTTATGAAATACCAGATGGGACACATGACACTATCAGCGATATGATGGCTAGTTTTATGTTTGATAATGATTATTTCATGTATGGCCTAGAAACATTTGCAGAAAGTAATAATACTGATATGTTCGAGTATATGGAAAAAGATTTTGGTGTAGAAGAACTTGAGGGTATTCAGTCTAGTAATGCTGATGTGATAGGTAATATGGAAATGTTATACCAGTTAGCAACAGGGATTAATGAACCAGCAACAGAATTAGTTGAGGGATTGAAGTTGGTAACTGAATTTGTGCAAGATGAGAACGCTACACAAGAGGATTACAAAGCGTTAGAGCGTAAGTTAAGTGAATTGAAAGCAACTTATTATAGTTTAAATAAGTAGTGTTAAGAGGGGTCACATATGTTGTGTGGCTCCTATATAAAAATAGGAAAGGTTTTATGAAGGTATGAAAAAATAGCAGAGTTCAAATTTAGGCTTTGATTAAAAACTAAAAAAAGCTAAGTATTCAAAAATTCATAAGGGGCAAAACTACACTCTTAAACAGAACATTTGTTCTTATTAGAGAGTTTGTGAAAGTATATGAATGTCATTATAAATATTGTTATATCAATGTTTAAGTTGAATGATAAGAAATAATTAAAATCAGTAAAATGGAGAACGTAAGTTTGCGTTTTAAGTGTAAATTTAGTATAATAGAGATAAGGAGAAAAAGTTCAGAGCGAAAGAAATCATGTGTAAGAATCATTGAAAATTAGGGGACAACAAATACTAATATATAAGAGGTTTTGACATGATAAAAACGATAGAAAAACAGGTAGCTCAACCACCAACCGAATATTTAAGAGTTTATGATATTATTCAGAACTCAAATGAAAAGTATGTAACTAAGACTAAGATATTGAATCAACTGGGTTATCCCCTAAATAAAGCCAATGATAGATGGCTTACACAAGTTATTACTAGCTTAATTATTAACTATCAATATCCAGTAGGTTATAGCTATAAGAAAGATGCTAGAGGCTACTACATCATTAAAAGTGAAGAAGATAAGCAACAAGCTATCTATAGTGTTAAACGCCAAGTATTAGGCGCACAGACACGCTTAAAAGCGTTAGAAGAAATAAAAGTATAAAAAATTTGAAAAGAAAGAGGTATAAGAGTATGACGACAACAACCAAGCAAAATACATGGGGTGTATTCTTTGATGATAGGAAATATAGAAATCTATTAGGAGATTTAGACGATCTACTTACTGAAACTAAGACAATGTATAGACAGGGCTATCGTCCAGATGTCATTGATAAGCAACAACAACCAAAAGTTGAGGCGTTAACTGAAAGTTTTAAACAGTTTGCTATAAATAAGATGGAAGATATCAAAAATAAACTAGATACATTAACTGAACAAGCGCAACAGGATTATAACAATCCTCAATCAGAAATGTTAAAGCGCCAAGATCTATCAGCTAAAATTGATTTAATTGATAACACTGAAGTTATCGCAATGATTGTAAATGTTGATGCTACTAATACGACGGTATATGAATTGAAGTTACTCCAAGATGTCATCAATAAGCGATTTACTGAAAGTGAAAAAAATAAAGTAGCCATGAGTTTTGAAACATTGAAACAAAATGTTCTATATCCAGAGCGTAATGATGAATTTGCTCAACTTGAATATAACTATAACGTAATTAATCAAACGGGAATGGATAACAGTGGTGTGGTTGTAACAGAAAATGAATATGGTTCAGTGGATTTCAAAACGATTAATGACCGATATGCTGATGCAATCAAAAGTGTGACAAAATAAAAACTAACTAGCGCCTATCCTTAATTGGGTAGGCTCATTCTATATTATTGGGGGTATTATCGTGCAGGAACATACTAATGAATCATATCAACAATCAAAGATATCTGAATATGAGTTATTAACAAAATATAATCCTAAATACATTAATTCTAAAATCAAAACGGCACAGTCACATATAGATGAGATGTATCATTTAAGTACTTCCATTACAACATGTGATCAGATTATGGGTATTATTTCTGTATCTTATCCAGTTGATAATTTAGTGATATGGATTAGTGAAACAAAAGGTAATTTGAAACGTTTTAAAGATGATTCAGCCATCCGATTATATTTATTAAAGCAGGTGCTCAATACCTATACCAAAGAAGAACAACAAAAAGTGGTTAGATACATGCAATCGCATGGACGTATCAAGACGCATGAGCTCATTGAACGTTTGCAGGTAGATTTATATAACATTAGCCATGATACGCCTTTAACAAAGACTAGTGAGCCACAACAGACAATGGTGGTGTGATTATGTTTGTTGGTGATAAAGAGACACTGAAAGACTTTATATTAAACTACCATAATAATGTGGATGATGATTATAAGTATGTATCAGTTAATGATTTCTTTACGTTAAATGATGATGTAGAAGAATATTCATATCAAACAATTAATGCAGATGAACATATATTTATGAATGACCTAGATATCCTGGTTGATCGTATTGCAGATTTTAGAGAATACAATATTTTTATGTTGCTATGTAATGGACGCACATTTAATGATATAGCTCAAATACTAGAAATTACCCAATCCAGAGTCCAACAATTATTTGATGGTTTACTAAATAAAATTATAGATAATAAGGAGTGATTCAATGGACAAATTAACGCCTAAACAAGAGCGTTTTGCGAATGAGTATATTAAGACACTTAACGTTACTCAAAGCGCTATAAATGCTGGTTATAGCTCAAATAGCGCACACGTAACAGGTAGTAGGTTACTACGCAAAGAGAAAGTGGACGAATACATTAAAAGTAAGAAAGATGAAATAATGGACGATACCATTTTATCTACGAAGGAAACACTGTATCTATTAACACAATCAGCTATTGGAGACGAGACGGAAACGAAAGAAGTAGTGGTTAAGAAGAGTTCATTTGAAAAGAATCCAGATACAGGACGTATGAATCTTGTATACAATGAGCATGTGGAATTAGTTGATGTGCCTATAAAAGTGAGTGATCGTTTGAAAGCCCGTGATCTACTTGGTCGTTACCACAGTATCTTTACTGATAAAGTGGATATGAATGTGGCAACACCAATATTTATTGATAGCATCGGTCAAGACGATGAGAATAATGAGCGAGATTTAAAAGAGTTGGAAAAGCAATATCCAAACGCTACATTCCATATTGATGATATAGGGAGATTTTGATGAGTAATATCTAATTTTATATTAAATTTGAATTATAGGGTATCGTAAAATGTAAAAAAATTGGTATAGTTTATTAGTGGGTTTACATTCCCATTTATCCACTCGAATGTATGTATTCCCATTTATCCACTCGAATGTATGTATTCGCTTTAATTTTATTTACAGGGTAGTCCTAGTGACTGCCTTATTTTTGTTAGAGATTAATTTCGTTTCAAGCTCAACTATATCCAATAATTTACAATAATAAAATATTGTGTTATAAATGTACTAGTGATTCATATGGAATTGCACTTATGTATAGTTTATTGATTTATCCCAAAATAGATCTCAATTCTAATTAATAGGGTAGTCCTAGCGACTGCCCCTTTTTTATGGAAAATATATAAAATAATTGATATATTAACAAACATAAAGCCAAAACTTTTTTACATTTAGAGTGCTCAATTTTGAGTACTCTTCTTTAGTTTGTTGAATATTTCAGATTTTATGATATATTTAGATTAACAACCTCATTGGGGTTGTGTCATTTTAAAGCTTATCGAAACAAGGCAGTCCATTGTGGCTGTCTTTTTGAAATGCATAAATTTATGATTATTTTTAGTTACATTATTTTCAGGTAAATCGTTAAATATTTAGGATTTATTTAGAGTGATGTAAAATTTTTTATTAGTTGTATTAATATAGTTTTCATGTTAACATAGTTACGTTCTTTCCTAGAGAACTTGAACTTGAAGTAGAGTAGTCGTCACGGCTACTCTTTTTTGACTATATATTTAAATATGTTATAATAAACGTACTTCTCCCAAAAGAAGTATAAGTACGTAACCGACTAACGAGCTAAAAATCGTTAGTTTTTTCTTTCTACTATTGAAAATGTTAAACTATTACTACTTCTTGTTTATACCTCATAAAAAACGATAAGTTATAGTAACAACCCTTACTATTAAAGATGACAGTCGTTTTGCGGCTGTCGTTTTTGTTTACAACTAATTGTTTTATTGTTAGAATAGATACATCACATGAATTTTACTTTGTTTATGTTTATACTCAGTGGTCTTTGAATGACCACTTTTTTATTTGTTTTAATATAATTTTTTTGGTATTGTATGTTTAGGGACGCTAGCTAATAAATTTAGTTTCTTGGTTTATATATTGATACATTTTGGTACGAGGCACGTTGTTGTCTCGTACATTTTTTTGAAATAATTTAAATGAATTCTGGTATTTCTAAAACACTATGGAAAAGACGAATGAAAAAGATCTGTGCGCGATAGTGATAGTTATGTTAAAATAGCTTAGGAGCTCCCCAGCTCCGTAATTGCTTACGCTCAAAGGTTATCTAACCGCCACACTCTTAATTGAGTGTGGTTTTTATGTATATTGAATAAGAATTATAATGATTGAATCAACTGAACTTAAATAATAGCACAATAATAACCATCGTACATATTGCATATAAAATAGTCCATAATGAGTATGTTCTTTTATGATTGTGGTCTGATAATTTAAATAACATATATAGATAATAAGAGAATAGTAAAAGACAAATAAAACAGAGTATATATAGGCATACTATGACAAAGGTCAATACATTATCACCTCACTAAAAATTTATATATATTTTTATTTTAACAGATATTTTAATTTATATAGTAAATACCACGTTTATATTTTAGATTACTGGATATAATATAAGTATCCGATTTGTTTATTTATATTTTTAGCACTACATCTCTTAGGTGTAGTGTTTTTTAAGCTGAGAAATGTTCTGTGTTGCAGTGGGGAATGAGCTTGTGTAGCTAACTTGTTATAAGTACATTAATATACCTATATAGATGCTAGTTGAGTTACTATATTTTACTACAAAGCTCAAAATTGAGCCCTGAAGATTATTAGAGGACAATCCAAAATTGGATAGTGGTTTTATACAATAATATACGTCGGAATCTCAAGTTTGAGACGTACTTTAATGAATAAAAATAAAATGTTGAATATATTATTTTGTATCAATGAAATGGATAAGATTATTGATAATTTTAAGGGCAAAAAAGGGCATAATATTGAAACAAAGGGCAAGTGTATGAACATTAATTTGATGACTTTATAGCTGTAATCCTTTATTTATAGGTATTTTGATAGTGAGTGAAATGTTATAAAATATGTTTATATAAAAGAAGAACAATAATATATAGTTTATTGTCGGAACCTTGTAGGCTTAGCCTATGAGGTTCTTTTTTGTTTTCAAAAACTTCATGAGGGATATTCAATATGTAAATAATGTGAATCTGAAGACTTTGAATTTTTCCATGTGTGGAGTTGCTTAGTTATTTTTGTTAAGCTTAAAGTATACATAATGATTTATTGATTTTTACGGGGTGATGGGTAATCAATTCTAAAGTGAATGAAGTAATTAAAGGTGTATGTATTAATTTAATGATTACATTTGCAATTGGTATAGTAATTACGTATTTTAACTTTGATTACGGTATTGATAATGCCTTTTTTCATTTTTTAGAAAAAATTAGCGTTGTAAAGTTCTTTGACAATCATTCTGCGAATACTGCAGTGACGCTAGGACTATTGTTAACAGCTTATGAAGTCATTGATACATTATTTTTAGAGGATGATGAAGAGGATGAAACTGAGCGCTCTATACACGAAAAATAAATCACGAATAAAGAAAAGCTATGGCTGAAACTGATTTGATGTCAGTGCCATAGCTTTTCTTAATGGTTGTTATTAAAACGACCTAATAAAAATGAAGTTAAACTACTTAAAATAATTAATATAATAAGAAAAGAAAGTAGATAAATTTGATTGCTTTCAACATGAAAACCCATCTCAAATTGACCATGTAAATGACCATTAATATAAAAATTGAGTGTAATAATGATCAGAATTAAAATAATAGATATCGCACTTAATAAATCGAAGCCTATTTTAAAAATGAAAAATTTATTTTTATTTGCGTTCAAGATGATACAACCTTTCATATTCTTAGAAAATAATAAGTCGGTACCATCCCATTTGTTTATTGTGCATTCGTTATTGAATGAATTGCAATTAGAAATTTTAAATGAATGGTTAATAATTATCAATATATAAATATCTATTTTTTTACTAGTTTTAATAAATTTTTAACTAAAATTGTTTCGGGATGTGATTATGGGGTATACACCATAGGTAGACATAATGATAATTATGTATTGAAAGGAGTGAAGACACATGTTCGGATTAATAGGAATGATCATCGTAGGTGGTCTTATCGGTTGGATTGCAGGTGCAATTCTTGGTAAAGATATCCCAGGCGGTATTTTAGGTAATATTATTGCTGGTATCGTAGGTGCATGGGTTGGTTCAATGATCTTTGGACATTGGGGACCAGAACTAGGTAAAATTTATATCTTCCCAGCATTATTAGGTTCAATTATTTTAATTTTCGTGGTATCACTTATTTTAAAAGCTTTACGAAAAAAATAATTGTAACATAGCAATAGAGATGACCTTAATTGATAAGGACATCTCTATTTTTTTATTATTTAATAGTAGCCCAATTACTCTACGTAAATACTAGCTAAAATGGTCATTAGAAGTGTTAGTAAACATGCTAAAAGGATGATATTTTGTACTTTAATTGAATTACTTTTATAACCATTTTGTCTGTAAATATAAAATAAAAACAACCATGACAAAATGACGAGTATACCTAAAATAATAATCATTATTTTCATAACATATATACCTCCTCATTGGTTACGTACCCTAATCGATTGATCATAATTGAAGAGTTATATTGAGGAAAGTGATTATAAAAATATATATCATTTAAATTTAGACAAAAAAAGAGGATGACGCTGGGTAACGCCATCCAGGAGTATTATGTTCATGAATATAAAAGACTTTGTAGTTACTTATTAACTACATGTATATAATATCATGAATTATATTACCAATTAAAACAACTTAATTCTAAAATAAATTTTTCGTTGTGTACATTTAATTATAAATATGCAATCATATCATTCATTTTTTAATTTTATTTATCATATATGCATGAATAGTTAGTCAATTCTTAATATTTTTCGAAGTGTTGTATGTTTATGCATGGATTGATACGATAGCTTTATGGAGGGATTCATTTTGGAAGGTATATTAACATTTATATTGATTTCACTCTTAATCATCATTGTACCTGGACCTGATTTTCTAATTGTAATGAAAAATACGGTCCATTCAGGGAAAAGAAACGGTATGATGTCCGCATTAGGTATTACCACGGGTCATATTGTTTACGCTAGTTTAGCTATTTTTGGAATTATATACATATTAATAAGTTTATATTATGTCTTTGTTTTGATTAAAGTACTTGGTGCATGTTATTTAATCTATTTAGGCGTACGCTCTATCTTATCAGCACGTCAATCGATGTCATTTAATGATAAAAAACAAGACTTAAATCAAGTGTCATATCTATCATCATATAGACAAGGTTTCTTAAGTACGATATTAAATCCTAAAGCATTACTTTATTACATGAGTATATTACCTCAATTCTTATCACAAGGAAATATACATATGACCTCTCAAGTTGCAGTTTTAGCATTATCGGTAGTGCTTGTAACATGTTGTTGGTTCCTATTCTGCGTCTTTATATTTCAATATATTAAATTACTGTTCAGTAATCCTAAAATTAAAGCTATTTTTGATTATGCGGTAGGAATTATTTTAATTGGATTATCAATTAATTTATTATTAAGTAAAACAAGTTAATATGAGTGAGGAGATTCAAAATGAAAATATATTTAGTAAGACATGGTGAATCTAAATCCAATTATGATAATAAGTATGGAGAGCCTTATTTTTGTGGTCAACTTAATGTGCCATTAACGGAGCAAGGTACGGAGAGTGCACAAGCATTGGTAAATTATTTTACGAATAAAAACATTGATCATGTATACGTTTCAAGCTTATTAAGAACACAACAAACGTATGAAGCAATATTTCCTTATAATATACCGACAACATTTACTGATTTATTAAAAGAAAGATCGCTAGGTGTCTTTGAAGGGAAATATAAAAAAGAAGTGTCACAGGATGAAACCTTTTATAAATATTTTAATGATGATAACTTCAAAGATTTCCGTCATAGCTTTACTCAAAAAGCACCAGAAGGAGAAAGCTATCAAGATGTATTTGATAGAGTAGCAACTTTTTTCAATTCTATTGTTGATCCTAATGCAGATCAAATAGTCATAGTTGCCCATCAGGTTGTCATTAGATGTATCTTTGTGTATTTAGAACAAATAACGAAAGATGAAGCGTTAACTGCTAAAATTGAGAACTGTAAACCTTATCTTATTGAAATGTAAAAAAGAGTGAAATGCCCCTAAATGAAAGGTGCATTTCACTTTTTTAAATTTAAGACGTCCAGTAGTCTAAATAGATACATTTTAATTTGTTGACCTTTTCTTTTGTTTCGATGAGTCCACGATGAGCGTTACAAAAACACTTATTATAATTAAAATTGAAGATATAGTAGCGGTAACGCCAATCCAATAGTTTTCCATAAAGAATGCGATAAGTGCCAATAATGCCCATACTGGAACCGCAATAATTTGAAGAATACTTGAAATAATTCTGGTTGTCATATAGTTGAAAAAACATAATATGAGTGCAGGTAATGCTATTGCTACCATAGTACCTATTGCAGACCAAAGTTCTACAGGCTTATCCAAACTGATTGTATTAGGCCCAGTGGGATATTTAGCACACATTAAAATAGTTAACATTGTTGATAAAATCGCGAGCACTACAAAAGATACACGTAACTTCATCTTGTCACTCTCCAAAATATTTTTTAAATGAGTAAATAAAAAGTTTAACTATCTATAGTGTGACTTAGACGTCGGGTGATGTCAATTTGGCTTAAGATATAAATAAAAGCTTCTAATCCGCAAATTTTATAACGGTTAGAAGCTTTTTAGTTTATTTATCAAACACATCAGTTTTGATATTTTTCTTGTCTAAGAAAGATTTGATTTTATCTTGTTGCTTTTTGTTTACATCGCCTGCATAGTTGGTTGGTACGTCTACGACATTGATTGAATTTTGTGGTTGATAATTCAATTGCTCAATGTCTTCATCAACGTTAGCGATTGTACTATTAAGTGCTTTAAAATATTTGATAATACGATTAGTTGGATCTTTATATTCACTTGGAATCTTGTTATTATTCACAAACTTTTTAAAGTGTAAGTCGTTTTTTACTGCAAGATTAGACAATTCACTTAATTGTTTAGATTGTTTTTTAGTAATCTTAGTGCTGCTATCACTCTGTCTGTCTAATTTATGTTGCATCACGTACTTATTATCTAAAATATCACTATTAACTTGTAGATATTTTTTTAAAGCTTTATTCATTTCGTCTTCACTGATAGTAGCATTGTTTTTATTAGATGTGAAAATATCTTTTTCCTTTAATTGCTTAGCATTTTTAGGTGCATGGGCACTACTATGTGAAGCATGATCATTATCATCTTCACTTTTATTTGCACAGGCTGATAAGATAAGTGCAAAAGATAAAATTAACGTGAGTAGAACTCTTTTTTTCATCAGGTTTGGAACTCCTTTTATTCATACAATATTCATTATTTTAAATTCTTACATATTATAGCGTATCACTTATCAAAAATGATTTGAATGTTTAAGCACTTAGTTATTTATGAACTATGAACATTTTGTGTATAAATAATTAAAGTGATTTTGTTTCATTAACAGTATAACCGCGCAAACTCCATAAACGTAGATGTGTCCAACCTTTTTCAATTTGCTTAGATAACTTTTTATCTGGTATCGGTAAAAGTTTATTTTGTTTAATTAAGTTATTCATCATCTCGACCGCATGAGCTTCATCTGGTGCTATTCTTAGGTGGAATAATATATATCTTACGGTTTTTTCTTTTTTAACATCGTCATCTTCTTTTATGTTATTTCTAAGAAACTTGATGAATTGTTTCAATTTGGTATTACGTGTATAAAATTCATTATTTGCATATATTAATAATTCATCGAGATGGCTAGGTTCATAAAATCCTTTTAGTGGATCGTCTATCTCATCACTATTTGCGAGCATAGGAATTACTGGGTGTAATAACATCTCATTTTGGACGATGACTAATTGGTTGATATCCATAGCTTCTATTTCATCTTTAATGTCCTTTTCTGTCATATCTCTGTTGTATAAGTGTTTCATTAAATGAACCACACGTTCTAATGATGCATAGCCATATAAATTCGTTATCGCAAAATAGATATTGAAGGGTGTTATATACTGTTGCATGTTCTTATCATTTTTAAATTGAATTAATTGTTCTTCGGCTAAATTTTGGCGGATTTCGGGATCCATGTAGATTTCAAGTTCAGGTACTTCAGTTTCTTGATCTTTAATGTCTTCTTTAACAGTAGTACTAGAGACATCGTCATCATTGATCGCAGTATCTTTACTATATAAACGTAGAGTCTCGAGTACTTGATTATCCTCAGAAGCGATATGTTGCTCTTGTTGACTAAGGAAAGTCTCAATACCACCCTTATTATTAATGTAATTTTGAATAAAATCTAAAGCGTCATAGGGAATAGATATGATATTATGGCGCTCATTATAATTAAATATAAATAAGTGATCTAAAACGTCTGACACAGTATGTAAATTTGTCTGTTCAGCGACTGTAGCTGCTAAATCAATGTTGTTGTTGTAATTGGTATGGCCTTTAATGATTTGATGTAACATGAACAAAGATGACGGTTTAAAATGATTAAAGACATTTTCTAATAAAGTAACATCTTTGAAAAAGGTATCATGAATTAAATTGACGGCGTCTGATTTTTTAATTTTTGACGGACTTTTAATTTGGTAAAATTTCAAAATGTCTTGTAAGCTTTTCGATTTCAAAGTTGATAAATAATCTTTCAAAGATGTATGTTGAATGGCATTGAAAAGTTCTTTATCTAATTGATCTAACTGTTGAATAAGTAGCTGTCCATCTTCGTCTTGGACTTTATTTTGGTAATGATTAGCGAAAACATGTGTATTGATTTGGTTTAAATAGTGAGTATCTGCCATAAATGTATTTGTTGAAGTTTTAAAAATAAAACCTAAGCGTTCTGATAAATTACATTTATGTTTAATATCTTCATTGATTAAGACTGGATTATCGTAGCTGTCTAGCATAGATTTAATACAGTCTTGTTCGGTTTTATCCATTTGGTTATAAATGAAGTTAATGTGATGTGATTTAAAAGCAATATGTAATGTCTCAAGTGGTGAAAGTTTTCTAGGGATGTCTAAAAAAGATTGAATTTCATAGATTTTTGCTTTGGTAATATGATTTAAGGTATTCATAATAGCTCCTTTAAAATTTATGATATGAGATGGATTTAGACTAGAAAACAGTTTCTTGATATTGTAAAAACCCAACGATGTTAAAGATTAAAACTTTTCATTAATTCCATCATAACATGTTTAAAGAATTAAATAATAAAAAAACAGAATTCCATAGGGGAATTCTGTTTTGAAGATATATATTAATGAAATGCTGAATCCATTTAATTAGTTTCTAATAATATAATCGAAAGCATTCAATGCGGCATTAGCACCAGCACCCATTGAGATGATGATTTGTTTGTTTTTCTGATCAGTTACATCACCAGCAGCGAAGATACCTGGAACATTAGTGCTATTATTACGATCAATAACAACTTCGCCACGTCCGTTAAGTTCAACTGCATCAGAAATCCATGATGTGTTAGGTACTAAACCGATTTGTACAAAGATACCGTCTAAATTAACGACTTGTTCTTCACCAGTGTTCATATCCTCGTATTTAATACCAGTGACATGATCTTCACCGATGACTTCAGTAGTTCTGGCTTTAGTTTTAATGTCGACATTTGATAATGAACGTAAACGATCTTGTAGAACACTGTCTGCTTTCAACTCATCTGAGTATTCAAATACAGTAACATGTTTAACAATTCCTGCTAAATCGATTGCAGCTTCAACACCTGAGTTACCGCCACCGATGACTGCAACATCTTTATTTTCGAATAAAGGACCGTCACAGTGTGGGCAGAAAGCAACACCTTTGTTGATTAAACGATCTTCGCCAGGAATATTAAGTTTACGCCAACTTGCACCTGTTGAAATGATGGCTGTTTTAGTTTCCAATACAGCGTCATTTTCTAAAGTAACGCGAATAGCGCTATCTGTTTTTTCAATATTTGTTGCACGAATACCAGTCATTGTATCGATATCATATTGAGCGATATGATCTGCTAAATTAGAAGAAAACTCAGTACCTGTCGTTTCTTTAACAGTGATGAAGTTTTCAATTCCAGCAGTATCATTAACTTGACCACCGATACGGTCTGCAACAATACCAGTACGTAACCCTTTACGTGCAGTGTAAATCGCAGCACTACCACTTGCAGGGCCACCACCGATAACTAATACATCGTAAGGGTCTTTGCCTTCAAATTCCGATGCATCTGCAGTGCTTCCTAATTGGTTAAGAATATCTTGAATTGTCATACGACCATTACCAAATTCTTCTCCATCTAGGAAAACAGCTGGTACAGCCATGATGTTTTCAGATTCTTCACGGAAGATAGCACCGTCAATCATTGTATGTGTAATGTTAGGGTTAATTACACTCATTAAGTTCAATGCTTGAACGACATCTGGACATTTTTGACAAGTTAAACTTACGTAAGTTTCGAAATTGAAAGAACCTTCTAATCCTTTAATTTGATCAATCACAGATTGTTGTTCCTTAGGTGCACGTCCACTAACTTGTAAAATAGCTAATACAAGAGAGTTGAACTCATGTCCTAATGGAATGCCTGCGAAAGTAATACCTGTTTCTTCGCCAGGGCGATTAACTGAGAAACTAGGTGTACGTTTTAAAGATTTTTCAGTAACTGAAATGTGCGCAGACATTTCAGCTACTTCATCTAATAACTCTTTTAATTCTTTTGATTTATCGTCAGAGCCAAGGCTAGCGACGAATTCAACGTCGCCTTCCATAAGCTCAAGTAATTGTTTTAATTGTTGTTTTAAATCAGCATTAAGCATTTTCTAATAATGCCTCCTTAAATTTTACCTACTAAGTCTAATCCTGGTTGTAAAGTTTCAGAACCTTCTTCCCATTTTGCAGGGCAAACTTCACCTGGATGTTGACGTACATATTGAGCAGCTTTGATTTTGTGAACTAATGTGCTTGCGTCACGGCCGATACCGTCAGCATTGATTTCAGCTGCTTGAACAACGCCATCAGGGTCGATAATGAAAGTACCACGTTGAGCTAAACCAAGTTCTTCATCTAATACGTCGAAGTTACGAGTAATAGTTTGAGAAGGGTCACCAATCATATTGTATTGGATTTTGCTAATAGCATCTGAATGATCATGCCAAGCTTTGTGTACGAAATGAGTATCAGTTGAAACTGAGAATACATTTACGCCTAATTCTTGTAATTTATCATATTGGTTTTGTAAATCTTCTAATTCAGTTGGACAAACGAATGAGAAGTCAGCTGGGTAGAAGCAAACTACACTCCAAGAACCTTTTAAATCTTCTTGAGATACTTCTTTGAATTCATCTTTCTTTGGATCATAAGCTTGTGCTGTGAATGGTAAGATTTCTTTATTAATTAAAGACATAGGTAAATTCCTCCTGATATTTGAAATGTTTTATTAGAATTAGATAACAATCATTGTTTGTTTATAATAATTCTAATCTCTTACTAATTATTATTACATTTAGGATTTAAATAGTCAACTTCATCAACTTATATATTTAATGCCTCGTTGAGAAATTGATGATACAAGTATTATAAGCCTATTAATGAAATTGATAGTTTAAGTGAAATGAATGATATTAATGAAATGATTCACTGTTATTACACTTAAAATAGTCATTAACATTCTCAACTAAACACTTGTTATTGATAATATAGTGTAATTTTATTACATTACACTATACTCTGATAGTAACATGTTGTTTCAAAACTTTCATAAAAGAAGGTTTGTTAAAGGGGTAAGTCACAAATAGTATTTATAAATCCAATTAATTTAATTTCCAGTCGAAAAGGGTATACAATATTTAAAGATTATAAACGAAATATTATTTTTTCGAGAGTAGGAGTGGAAATAGTGTCAGATTATGTATATGAATTAATGAAAAAACATCACTCGGTGCGCCGTTTTAAATCAACACCTTTAAGTGAAGATACAGTTGAAAAATTAGTGGAAGCAGGTCAAAGTGCTTCTACATCTAGTTATTTACAAACTTATTCAATCATTGGTATTGATGACCCTGAAATTAAAGAGGATTTAAAGGAAGTATCAGGTCAACCATATGTTGTTGAGAATGGCTACTTATTTGTTTTTGTTCTAGATTATTATCGTCATAATTTAATTAATGAGAATGTGGAATCAAATATGGAAGTTTCTTTTGAATCGGCTGAAGGTCTGTTAGTGGGATCGATTGATGTAGCTCTTGTTGCTGAAAATATGGCTGTTGCAGCTGAGGATATGGGTTACGGAATTGTTTACTTAGGATCATTACGTAATGATGTTGGTCGTGTACGCGAGATTTTAGACTTACCTGAGTATACTTTCCCATTATTTGGTATGGCTATTGGTGAACCAGCAGAAAATGAAAATGGTTCTGCAAAACCTCGTTTACCATTAGAACATGTTTTCCATAGAAACCAATATAATTCAGATAAAGAAAAACAAATCAATGAATTAAAAACGTATGATCAAACGGTAAGTGATTATTATAAAGCGCGTACCAATGGAGAAAGAACTGAAACTTGGTCAGAACAAATTGAATCATTCCTAGGAAATAAAACAAGATTAGACATGCTAAATCAACTTAATGATGCAGGATTAATCAAACGGTAATAGCATTATATAATCAAAAGTGATGTTATGAGTTTAGAAATAATTGTAGATAACAGATTAGTGTAGCGCTAATTGTAGGTTTAATAAATTAATATGAGAAAGGGAGGGGACAATTTATAAGTTGTCTCCTCCCTTTAATTTTAAAATATTTAATCTGTTGTCAGTTCACCATATTCATTAGATTCGAATGCTTTTTTGTCCCAATTTTTAGTGAGTTTGGCAGTTCCTGTGCCTGCTAACATAGAATCATTAACATTAAGAGCAGTACGACCCATGTCAATAAGAGGTTCAATAGAAATTAAGACGCCGGCTAATGCAACCGGTAAATTTAGTGTTGATAAGACTAATATAGATGCGAATGTAGCACCGCCACCTACACCAGCAACACCAAAGGAACTGATAATAACCACGGCTACTAATGTCACGATAAATTGTAAATCGATATTTACATGTGCAACCGGTGCAACCATGATCGCAAGCATCGCAGGATAGATACCTGCACAACCATTTTGTCCAATAGATAAACCGAATGTTGCGGAAAAGTTAGCGATACCTTCAGGTACACCAAGACGTGTTGTTTGTGTTTGAATATTTAACGGTAAAGAACCAGCACTTGAACGTGATGTAAAGGCAAAGGCCAATACTTCAAATGTTTTCTTCATATATTTGACTGGGTTGATACCAAGGATAGTTAAAATTACGAGGTGAATGATATACATCGTAATTAATGCTGCATAAGACGCTATCATAAATTTACCTAAAGTCCAGATAGCGGCGAAGTCACTGGTAGCAATCGTTGAAGCCATTATAGCTAAGATACCATAAGGTGTTAATCGTAATACGAAGGTTACAATAGCCATGACAAGAGAATAAATCGCTTCAATACCTCGTTTAAGTGTGTCGCCATGTTCAGGTTCTTTACGTGCAACACGTAAGTATGCAAAGCCCACAAATGAAGCGAAGATAACGACCGCAATCGTAGATGTTGTTCTTTCACCTGTAAAGTCTAAGAACGGATTGCTAGGTAATAGTTCTAAGATTTGTTGTGGTAATGTATGTGCGGTTAAGTTTTTAGCCTCTTTAGTGATTTCACTACCGCGTGAATGTTCAGCGCTACCTAAATCAATGGAAGATGCATCTAAACCGAAGAGTAATGCATATCCAATACCAACCAAGGCAGCTATAGCTACAGTCCCAATTAAAAACATGAAGATATAACTACCGATTTTAGCAAATTTGTCCCCAATTTGTATTTTACTGAATGCAGAAACGATAGAAATAAAAATTAACGGCATGACAATCATTTGTAATAGTGCGACATATCCATCGCCTACAATACTAAACCAATCACTTGTCGTTTTGATTACTTTTGAGTCGACTCCATAGATTAAATGCATTGCGATGCCTAAAATGATCCCTATAGCTAAGGCAGTAAATACACGTTTAGGAAATGAAATGTGTTTTTTGGCCATGACATTTAGCATAATAATGAAGGCAATAAGCACGATAACATTAATCACAGTTAAAAATGAGTCCAATGAATAACACTCCTTTTTAATTATTATGTTCTAAATTTATGTATTAAGAATATTACTCATATTTTTATAATTCAAGGTTATAAACTTAAAAGGTATATTTTTTATAATTAAAAATGTGTAAAGTATTAAATTGTTTGATCAAATAATACTTATTTGTGGAATGTCAGAAAGAAAATATAAAAAAATAGGTGTTACACTCCAGATAAAAGAATTGGAATGTAACACCTATATAAAATGGATTAATAGGATGGTCAGTAACGATTTAAGTTAATCTAATAAACTATAAAACTCATCCATGACTGCTTTATTATAAGATTCGACATCAAATGTACTATAGCTAGGTTGTGTTCCTTTAATGAATGTTTCAATACCATTGGCTATATATTGAACCTCATTTTTAACTAGCATGCCGTATTTTCCATCTTCTAAAACGTAACGATTTGCAATAATGTCAGACGCTAATACTGGTGTCCCAGCAGATAAAGCTTCCAATATAACCATTGATTGTCCTTCATAATGTGAAGTTAAAGCAAATAAATTAGCACGTTTTAATAAATAAAACGGATTGCGTTGATGGCCTAATAAAAACACATTATGTTCTAGATTTAAATGATTAATCATGTTTACCAATGTTTCTTTTAAAGGTCCATCACCTAGGATATAAAGTCTGATGTGAGGATGTTTTGTCTTTAATTCATGAATTGCTTGAATGAGTAAATCAATACCTTTTTCCGGTGACAATCGACCTATAAAGACAATATTAAAATGACTATGATCAAATGGCGTATTAAATAAGTTTCCATCTGAATAAGACACGATAACTTGTTTACCATCTTTATTATAGATTTCACTATCATCATTCATTAGACGTTTGATTTTTGAGTAATTGATTGTATTTCTACAAACATTAAATTTATTTTTGGGGACCGTAGATGAAAATTTTTGTTGATTCACTTTCATTGTTGCTTCAGATACGCTAATTAGTTTGTCAAAACGTTTATAAATACTGAACAATGTTTTTAAATTTTGATAGTGAGGTCGTTTTCCATTAACCGTTCTGTTTTGATCATCTTGCATGTCACTATGCATATAAATATATTTTTTCTTCGCATTGGTAGCTAATACTAAATTTCCCCAGAAAAATGCATATCCACTATAGTCGATAGCGTAATCAAATTGAATATCTCCGAATACTTTTCTCATTTCACGACGATAGAGGTGCTTTGGATGAATAGCTTCTTCAAAGTGATGATATACACCGCGTTGTCTAATAAATTCTACGCGATATAATTCTTTAAAAGAAGTAAGGAAAGGACTACTTCTAAATAGCACTCTAACATTAGCATTTATTTGATTGAGATTATTTTTGAATTCAATACTTTTGTTATTAGTCACCATTAATGTGACGTCGTATTTTTCATAATCAATATTTTCAAGTAAGTTCAACATTGAAGTAGTAATACCGTTGTTCTTTAAACCACCAGGATAAAATAGTAATTTCGTCTTTTGCTTTTCACTATCTGCATGTGGATGGATTGGTTTGAATGAAGTATTAAAGATTGCTTTAATTAATCTTTGACAAGCATTACCGTCATCATATGAACAGAATTGAGATTTAAATTGTTGATAATTTTTATCGTATTGCTTATAGGTTTCGTTTTGAATGCCTTGAACGACATCATTAATGTTTGTATAAACTGGACCAGGAAGTCGCTCATTATCAATATACAATCCACGAGTACGAGCGTATTCATCATGATTAGTTGTGTAAAAAATAATAGGTTTATCAGTGACTAAAAAGTCGAAAAAAATACTTGAGTAATCTGTAATCATTAAATCTACGACTGTTAATAATTGATTAGTATCAAAGGTATTAGGTACAAGATACGGTTTTAAATTGTCTGATTGAGCTATTTTCTGATATACAAAAGGATGTACTTTTAATAACACTTGATAACCTGTTATAGATTCTAATGATTTAACTTCATTATAGATATTGTCTTCTTCTATGATAGGTTTATTTACATCCGTGCCTTGCCAAGTAGGGCAATATAATATTATTTTTTTCTGATTTAAATGTACAAATGTGCTTAATCTTTTTCTAATATCTACTTCTGTTGAATTGATTGTTAAATCAAGACGTGGATAACCTATTTCTAAAAATTCACCTTGATAAATAGGTGATAACTTGAAAGCACGGTTTAAAATAGTTGTTGTGTGCTTGTTTGGCGATATGATGTAATCAGAAATTAAAAAATTACGCATTGTATTTTGCGTTTTGATAAGGGAATGAGGAATATCTAATCCCATATGTTTTAAAGGTGTGCCGTGCCACGTGTTGATATAGACTTGGTTTTCTTTTTTCGTAAAATACGCTGGAAATGTAGCATTATTAATAAGGTATTTACAAGTGGTCAATGCTTTTAGATACGATTTTGATTCTTTAATGACAAATGATACATGGGATAAATGTTGAAATTGTTTACGATAATGTTGAGCCGTACTTTCAGAATCTACAACCCATGTATGATGTAGGTGTTGATATGCCTTATGACGCGTTAAATATAAAAAATGGCTTAAGGACTATCGGTCATGCTTTTGCCATCGGTTACTTGGTAAAGTATATGTGAAGGATTAACTTTATTTTTTTCATAATAATGTGCATATGTCATCACTTTTTTGAAGTAAGGAGATTTATTAAACGTTTTAATTGGTTTAGTTAAAAAGGAGGTTTTTCTTTTAAACTGATTTTTGATTAATGATTGTGTCGCTTTTCTCATAGTGTGTCAGTCCTTTGTTGTGATATAGCGTAAAACATTTATATATATTTGGTATTATATATTATAACATCATTATAAGAATTGGAGTAAGATATTGATATAAAAAAAGGCGAAGCACCGGTTGAGACTTAAAGTGATACACTTTTGTCTTAACCGATACCCCACCTTATATTTACTATAAGTTAAATAATCTTGCGAAAAAGCCTTTTTTCTCTTCCTTAGGTTCTGGATGGCCTAGAGGAGATGATTGTGACTCAGTATGATTATTTGTAACTTGAGACTCTGAAGTAGTGTGTGATGTTGATTGTTCAGATGTACTTAGTGAAGTGCTCTCACTTTTAGTCGCTTCGTCAACATTACTCAAACTATTTGAATGATGAGATGTTGAAGTAGAAGTAGATGCTACTGAATTACTTTCACTTGATGAAGGTGAAGTATATTGTTTAGGTTGGTGACTTTGGCTTGACTGATGACTTGCACTTGACTCAGAAGCGATAGCTTGTTGTTCATCTAACTTTTTAGTATGAGACTGCTGTGTTGACTGGATTGCATCTTGAGTTGTTTGAATCGCTTTTAATGATTCAGTATTCGCATCAATCTTAGATGTGATTTGATTTTGTAACTCTTTAAGTTCCTGTTGTTGATGGTGCACTTGACTAATCATTTGGCCTAACATTTGACGTTCTTCACGCATTTTTTGAATTTCACTACGTAAGTCTTCAACAAGTTGTGAAATATTCTGATCAGTAGGTAATTGACTATTATCTTCTTTTACTAATACTTGCAGGAAGTCTTTTTCCTTTTCAAGTTCTTCAAATGCTAAATCATAGCTATTCGTTTGTTTTACTTTATCTGCGATATCTTTAAATAATTCGATATCTTCTTCTTTAAAATCAGTAGCTTCACGTCCACGGTACTCTGTCTTACTAAGTTGATAGCCACGTTCTTCTAAATGTTGGACGATTTTACGGACTTGTTTTTCACTTAGCTCGACGCGTTGTGCGAATTCTTTAGTTAACATTAATAAAGTCCTTTCATATATGGTTTATGTATACTGACGTTTGTCTTCGGTTAGTGAAACGTCAGTCTTACCTCATATGATAGTTTACCGTTAATCATAGTTGATTTCAAGTCATGTTACAGTGGACTTCTTAAATTCATTTGTTCTAGTAGAGGGTATATAATCTCTCTTGAAATGCCATTAGCAAAGACATATTTCAAAATATAATTAGACTTCACACTTGTACCATAAATATCTTTAGATAAGACAATATTGGCTTTGATAAATAAGTCGATGTCTTTAGGGTTATCGTCGGTTGTATAATTGGGATGGATATAATCAATTTCACTTTGTTTTTCAAATTGATGTTCATAGAGAAACTGTCGACGACGCTCAAGCACTTTGTTTGTTTCTTCATCAGTTGTTAAGGGTTCTTTAGGCACTTCCATCATTATAAAGTTAATGTTTCTATCATGAATTTCATTAGCGTAGACATTGAGTTGTTCCTCGATTTTATCTAGGGTCATAGACATGACTTCGTCATGATTATCTTTATTTTTGGTGATAAGATATATAAGGAAAGCGGAATTAGTAGTCGCTTCATAATGTGCTGTTGCCATGCTAATCACTTCATTGTTCTCAATACCAACGATAAAGGCATAATCCTTTTCGGTTTTATTGTTTTCTAATGATTGTTTGAAAATATGGCTGTCTTCGGTAAGACTAATATCTAACTTTGAGTCATAAATTTGTAATGCTTCTTTGAAAAATGGATTTTTAACAGACGTTATTGCTTTAAATTCCATCACGGCACCCCCAAAAATATATTTTTTAAATTATAGCATAAGTTTATTTCTATAAATGGATAAATTAATATAGTGACGTTTATGATAGTAAAGTAAAACACCACAACTTAAACGGCTTAGCGTACAAGTTATGGTGTTCTTTTTATATCCATTTCATTTTGACGGGATTGTTTTAAGCTTTTGGGCCTTTAGATTCAGCAGCATAATGTGTAATATCAAGTTCTTCATAGGCTGCATTATTTTCTTCTACTTCATTATGAGAACTACGGTCGCGTCTTGCAACAACTAAAATTTTGTTGTCTAGAATATCTTGCTTATGATTTTCAATTTCTTCATCAGTTAAATCGTATCTAGTAAGAACAGCTTGTTCGCCATCTTCACCGATAAGTAATCTAGACATACGGTCACTAAATGATCCGCTAGTAGCGATTAAACTAACTTGAGAGTCATGTAAATCATCTAAATGTAATTTTGAACGACTTATAACCGCAAGTTCACTTTCTAAATAGCCTTCAGATTTCTTTTGGTTAATTACGTTGTATAATTCAGATTTGTCTTTTACTACTGTAATTTCTGCCATGATTATCGCCCCTTATATTTTCTCTACTTTCAAAATCTATACCCTTACCATTTAATTATAAAACTTTTGTTTATATAAATATATAATTTTACTACTTTATCTACCTAATTTAATTTTAAATTATATGTCAAACGCTTTCAGTATAAAATACTGTTAATTCAACGATGATCGTATTTAATAGTTATTGAAAAAGTAGCTAAAATTTGCTATCATCATAAAATAATTTATATGACTCATATAATCTGAAGAATATGGCTTTAGAAGTTTCTACCATGTCGCCTTGAACGACATGACTATGGGTAACAATTCAATACTTAGGAGCAGTTTAAATCGTTCAAACAACACGAAGGACTAGTGTAATGTGTCATCGATATAAGTTTCTTTAAATGACTTACAAAGGAACCACTGTATTTAAATGTATACATTTTTAATTATCGATTAATTTGGCGTATCTACTTCTTTATTTGCAATTATACGCAATGTATTGCACGTTCCCTCATAGATCCTGAAACTTATTAAAAGTTTGGGGATTTTTTTGTATCAACAAGTCTATGGATTACATAATATTGAGGAGGTTTTCTGGGTGGAGTCGTTAGGACGTAAAGTAAAAGAAGATGGTGTAGTCATCGATGAAAAGATATTAAAGGTAGATGGATTTTTAAATCATCAAATTGATGCAAAGTTAATGAATGAAGTAGGGCAAACATTCTTTGATCAATTCAAGAATGAAGGTATTACAAAGATATTAACTATTGAAGCATCTGGTATTGCTCCAGCAATAATGGCAGCATTCCATTTTGATGTACCTTGCTTATTTGCTAAAAAGGCTAAGCCAAGTACTTTAAAGGATGGATTCTACCAAACAGATATTCATTCCTTTACTAAAAATAAAACAAGCACAGTCATTGTTTCTGAAGAATTTCTTGGGGAAGACGATACTGTCTTAATTATTGATGATTTCTTAGCAAATGGCGATGCTTCTCTTGGTTTGAACGATATTGTTCAACAAGCTAACGCTAAAACAGCAGGTGTTGGTATCGTTGTTGAGAAAAGCTTCCAAAATGGTAGACAAAGACTCGAAGCAGAAGGTCTAAACGTATCATCTTTATGTAAAGTAGCATCATTAAAAGGTAATAAAGTGACGTTATTGGGTGAAAATTAATGAAAAATTTCATTCTTAGTATTCAACATTTATTAGCGATGTATGCCGGAGCGATTTTAGTTCCTATTATCGTAGGAACAAGTTTGAAATTCACACCAGAAGAGATTGCATATTTAGTAACAGTTGATATTTTTATGTGTGGTATAGCGACATTCTTACAAGTGAACAAAGTTACAGGTACCGGATTACCAATTGTATTGGGGTGTACATTTACAGCGGTAGCACCCATGATTTTAATTGGACAGACAAAAGGACTTGGCGTATTATATGGTTCATTATTTTTATCAGGTATTTTAGTAATTATCATCGCACCATTCTTCTCTCATTTAGTTAAGTTCTTTCCACCAGTCGTGACAGGAAGTGTTGTGACGATTATTGGTATCAATTTAATGCCAGTGGCAATGAATTATTTAGCTGGTGGAGAAGGTGCTAAAAACTATGGTGATCCAAAGAATTTAGTATTAGGTGGGGTGACACTCATTGTGATACTGATTTTACAACGGTTTACGACAGGATTTTTAAAATCAATCGCAATTTTAATTGGATTAATTATTGGGACAGTGTTAGCAGCAATATTTGGTCTTGTAGATATTAAGCAAGTAGGTGAAGCGCACTGGGTAGGCATTCCTGTGCCGTTCCGTTTTTCAGGCTTTGGTTTTGATGTAGGCGCAACTTTAGTGTTCTTTATTGTCGCTATAGTGAGTTTGATCGAATCTACTGGTGTCTATCACGCATTAAGTGAGATTACTGGGAGGAGATTAGAGCGAAAAGATTTTCGAAAAGGTTACACTGCGGAAGGTCTTGCGATTGTGATTGGGTCATTATTTAATGCTTTCCCTTATACAGCATATTCACAGAATGTTGGTTTAGTATCTTTATCAGGTGCTAAGAAAAATAAAGTGATTTATGGCATGGTGATTTTATTACTGATATGCGGCTGTATTCCTAAACTAGGTGCCTTAGCTAATATCATTCCATTACCAGTTTTAGGTGGTGCGATGATAGCGATGTTTGGTATGGTAATGGCATACGGTGTTAGTATTTTAGGTAATATTAACTTTGCCAACCAAAATAACTTATTAATTATAGCAGTGTCTGTAGGTTTAGGTACTGGTATTAGTGCCGTACCTCAAGCGTTTAAAGGTTTAGGGGAACAATTTGCATGGTTAACTCAAAATGGTATCGTGTTAGGCGCTATCTCTGCAATTATCTTAAATTTCTTTTTTAATGGTATAAACTATAAACAAAGTGAAGAAAATGTGAAATAATAGAACAAACTATATAATATTGGAGGCTGTTTTTAAATGTGGGAAAATAAGTTTGCTAAAGAGTCATTAACATTCGATGATGTATTATTAATTCCAGCTCAATCAGACGTGTTACCAAGTGATGTTGATTTGAGTGTTCGCTTGTCAGATAAAATTAAATTAAACATCCCGGTTATTTCTGCGGGTATGGATACAGTTACAGAATCTAAAATGGCTATTGCGATGGCAAGACAAGGTGGACTAGGCGTTATCCATAAAAACATGGGTATCGAAGAACAAGCTGACGAAGTACAAAAGGTAAAACGCTCAGAGAATGGTGTTATTAGTAATCCGTTTTATTTAACACCTGATGAAAGCGTATATGAAGCAGAAGCTTTAATGGGTAAATATCGTATTTCAGGTGTGCCAATCGTAAATAATTTAGATGACAGAGAGTTAGTAGGTATTTTAACTAATCGTGACTTACGTTTTATTGAAGATTTTTCAATTAAAATCTCAGATGTTATGACAAAAGAAGATTTAATCACAGCTCCAGTAGGTACGACTCTAGACGAAGCAGAAGCAATTTTACAAGAACATAAAATTGAAAAGCTACCTCTAGTAAAAAATGGTCGTTTAGAAGGATTAATTACTATTAAAGATATTGAAAAAGTGCTTGAATTCCCATATGCGGCTAAAGATGCTAATGGTCGATTACTAGCAGCGGCAGCAATCGGTATTTCTAAAGATACTGACATTAGAGCAGAAAAATTAGTTGAAGCAGGTGTGGATGCACTTGTTATCGATACAGCACATGGTCACTCAAAAGGTGTTATTGAACAAGTTAAACATATTAAAAATAAATTCCCTGAAATTACATTAGTAGCAGGTAATGTTGCGACTGCAGAAGCGACAAAAGATTTATTTGAAGCGGGTGCAGATGTTGTTAAAGTTGGTATCGGTCCAGGTTCAATTTGTACAACACGTGTTGTTGCAGGTGTAGGTGTACCACAAATCACAGCTGTTTACGATTGTGCAACTGAGGCACGTAAACATGGTAAAGCGATTATTGCTGATGGTGGTATTAAGTTCTCAGGTGATATTATTAAAGCGTTAGCAGCTGGTGGACATGCTGTTATGTTAGGTAGTCTATTAGCAGGTACTGAAGAAAGCCCAGGCGCAACTGAAGTATTCCAAGGTAGACAATACAAAGTATACCGTGGCATGGGTTCATTAGGTGCAATGGAAAGAGGTTCAAACGACCGTTACTTCCAAGAAGACAAAACACCTAAGAAATTTGTACCCGAAGGTATTGAAGGACGTACAGCTTACAAAGGGCCTTTACAAGATACAATTTATCAACTTATGGGCGGTGTAAGATCAGGTATGGGTTACACTGGTTCTAAAGATTTAGAAACGTTACGAGAAGAAGCACAATTTACACGTATGGGACCTGCTGGTTTAGCAGAAAGTCACCCACATAATGTTCAAATTACTAAAGAATCACCAAACTATTCATTCTAACTATAGATTTAAAGGAGAACGACAATTATGGAAATGGCGAAAGAGCAAGAGTTGATTCTTGTCCTAGACTTTGGTAGCCAATACAATCAATTAATCACAAGACGTATACGTGAAATGGGTGTATATAGCGAATTGCACGACCATGAAATTTCTATAGGAGAAATTAAACGTATGAATCCTAAAGGTATTATATTATCTGGGGGTCCTAATTCAGTTTATGAAGAAGGTTCATTCACTATTGATCCAGAAATTTATAATTTAGGTATCCCTGTATTAGGTATTTGTTATGGAATGCAACTAACGACTAAATTATTAGGCGGAAAAGTGGAACGTGCTAATGAGCGTGAGTATGGTAAAGCAATTATTAATGCAAAATCTGACGAGTTATTCTTCGGTTTACCATCAGAACAAACTGTATGGATGAGCCACTCAGATAAAGTCATTGAAATTCCAGAAGGCTTTGAAGTGATTGCAGATAGTCCAAGTACAAACTATGCTGCTATTGAAGATAAATCACGTCGTATCTACGGCGTACAATTCCATCCAGAAGTACGTCATACGGAATACGGTAATGATCTTTTAAGAAACTTTGTTCGCCGTGTTTGTAATTGTACAGGCGAATGGACAATGGAAAACTTTATCGAAATTGAAATCGAAAAAATTCGTGAACGTGTAGGAGACCGTAAAGTATTATGTGCGATGAGTGGTGGCGTTGACTCATCTGTAGTAGCGGTACTATTACACAAAGCAATAGGTGATCAATTGACTTGTATCTTTGTTGACCATGGATTACTTCGTAAAGGTGAAGGCGACATGGTTATGGAACAATTCGGTGAAGGTTTCAACATGAATATTATTCGTGTGAATGCACAAGATCGTTTCATGAAAAAATTAGCTGGTGTATCAGATCCAGAACAGAAACGTAAAATTATTGGTAATGAATTCGTTTATGTATTTGATGACGAAGCATCTAAGTTAAAGGGTGTAGACTTCTTAGCCCAAGGAACGCTTTATACAGATGTGATTGAATCAGGTACAAAAACAGCTCAAACAATTAAATCTCACCATAATGTGGGTGGTTTACCAGAAGATATGGAATTTGAACTTATCGAACCGATTAATACGTTATTCAAAGATGAAGTACGTGCATTAGGTATCGAATTAGGTATTCTTGAGCATTTAGTATGGAGACAACCATTCCCAGGCCCTGGTTTAGGTATCCGAGTGCTTGGTGAAATTACGGAAGATAAATTAGAAATCGTACGAGAATCAGATGCTATTTTAAGAGAAGTAGTGCGAGAAGAAGGTCTTGAAAGAGACATTTGGCAATATTTCACTGTATTACCAGGCATTCAATCTGTAGGTGTTATGGGAGACTACCGTACATATGATCACACTGTCGGTATCCGTGCTGTAACATCAATTGATGGTATGACAAGTGACTTTGCGCGTATCGATTGGGAAGTCTTACAGAAGATTTCAAGCCGAATCGTTAATGAAGTGGATCATGTTAACCGCGTTGTCTATGATATTACCTCTAAGCCACCTAGTACAATAGAATGGGAATAAGATATTATGATATAGTCCTCAACCTTATAGGTTTGAGGACTTTTTTTATACTACAATACTTAAAAATTTACCTACATCTAATTACCAGTTACAATTGTAAGCGAATATAAAAGATAAAGAGGTTAATTCATATGAATTCAAAAGTAGCATTAGTATTAAGTGGTGGCGGTCATTATGGTATCGCATTTCACATTGGATATTTAAAAGGTTTATTTGACAAAGGACTCGATTTAAGAACTGTGGATTATATCATTGGTACATCTGCAGGGTCTCAAGTAAGTACAACGATATCGTCGATGATTGATTGGGATACAATTTGGCAGGAACAAATTATTGAAAAGGTTAATGAAACAACACCTATTTCTGATAAAGAAATGGGAGAATTATTCCAAGCGTTTGATCAATTAGCGAAAGAAAGTAAATCAACTAAGGCTTGGGTTGATGGTATGGGAGAAATCTCTAAAAATACTCAACCCAATGTATCACTAGACGCACGTCGTGATATGATTAGACATCGTTTAGGTAGTGTGCCGTTAGAATGGAATGACAAACTAAATATTGTCGCAACAGAATTAGAGACATCTGAACGTAAAGTATTTAATGCACAATCTGGTGTAGCATTAATAGATGCACTAGCAGCGAGTTCTGCGTTACAAGGCATATGGCAACCGATTCCAATTAGTGGATACCACTATTATGATGGTGGGTCTTATTCAATGGAAAATCCGGATGTCGTTGATGATGTAGATAAAGTGATTGTGATAACTACTAACTTACCAATTGAAACACCATATGCGCTTGACCAACTCGTAGAACAAATGAAAGCTGATGGGAAAGATATTTATGTTGTAAAACCTAGTGACGAAGTGGTGTCAATTTTACAAGTTTATCAATATAATACTGTGAATGCTGATATGAGAGAAGAAATAGCACAAGCAGCCATTAAACAAGGTGCTGCAGATTATGAACAATTAAAATCTTTTTTAAACACATAGATGAATTGATATAATATATTATTCTTTGTATTGAAAGGTATAGTTAAAAGTATTTAGGGGAGTTAAACATCCTAGATGCTTAAGACTATGCCTTTTATATTTGTAAAAATAATATGATGAATAGTCCTATTAAGATAAAAATCATTATTGATAAATCGTAATTAATCCGATAAAATGTAAAACGTAATAATTACTATTTGCAAATAAGAGAGGGCGTATATTATGGCTAAAATTCCAGTAACTGTATTAAGTGGATATTTAGGTTCTGGTAAGACGACATTATTAAATCATATTTTACAAAACAGAGAAGGACGACGTATCGCAGTTATTGTAAATGATATGAGTGAAGTTAATATTGATAAAGACTTAGTGGCAGAAGGCGGGGGCTTGTCACGTACGGATGAAAAATTAGTAGAGTTATCTAATGGTTGCATCTGTTGTACATTAAGAGATGATTTACTCAAAGAAGTTGAACGTATTGTTAAAAAAGGTGGCATCGATCAAATTGTTATAGAATCTACAGGTATTTCTGAACCTGTACCAGTGGCTCAGACATTTTCATATATAGATGAAGAATTAGGTATTGATTTAACAGCGATTTGTAGGTTAGATACGATGGTTACAGTTGTCGACGCAAATCGATTTATCAATGATATCAATTCAGAAGATTTATTAATGGATCGTGATCAAAGTGTAAGTGATGAAGATGAAAGAACGATTGCTGATTTACTGATTGACCAAGTAGAATTTTGTGATGTAATGATTATTAATAAAACAGATTTAGTTTCCGAAAAAGAATTGGGACGTTTAGAACAAATCTTAACTACATTACAACCGGATGCTAAGATCATTAAAACAGTTAATTCAGAAGTCGATTTAAAAGAAGTATTGAATACACAGCGTTTTGATTTTGAAAAGGCGAGTGAGTCTGCAGGGTGGATTAAAGAATTAACAGAAGGTGGACATGCTGAACATACACCAGAAACAGAAGAGTATGGGATTTCTTCATTTGTATATCGCCGTCGACTTCCATTTCATGCCGAAAGATTTAATGCATGGTTAGAACAAATGCCAGATAATATTGTAAGGGCCAAAGGTATTGTTTGGTTAGCGCAATATAATCATGTCGCTTGCCTGTTATCACAAGCAGGATCATCATGTTCGATTCATCCAGTGACGTATTGGGTAGCAAGTATGTCAAAGGCTCAACAGGAGAGTATTCTGGAAGAACGTCCTGATGTTGCTGAAGAATGGGATATAGAATATGGAGATAGACATACACAATTTGTGATTATTGGGACAGATTTAGAGAAAGAAGAGATTGTTAAATCACTAGATCAGTGTTTATTAGATAGTCGTGAAATCGATGCGGATTGGTCACAATTTTCAGACCCATATCATTGGACTATCACACAACAATAATTACAATGGATGAATCAAAAAGTTTCACGTGAAAAAAACATATAAAAATAAAGGTACGCAATGATACTACTTTAAATGATAATTGTAGTGATTTGCGTACCTTTTGATATTATTTAATATTATCTTTTACAAATTGACCTGCTTTACCTTTAAAAGATTCACCGCCAGCCATCTCTTGTTTGGCATATTTGTCAGTAGAATTGTTCCATAAATTATAACCATAAGTACGTAGACCATAAATTTTTGAATATTTACTATCTAACATTGGAGAACCTGAGGCACCTGCTCTAAAGATATCTTTAGTCATTATTTCAGTACCATTGGCTGAAAATTGTGTGAATCTTAATTGACTGTAATAGGCTTTCGTATTATCACCATTTTGCCAAGGGTAGCCTAGTGAATAAAGTGGTGTATTAAATTTTAGACTATTGATTTCTTTATCTGATGCGATACGAATAGGCTTAGCATATTTAGACATTTTTTCTTTAGTATGTACAATAGCAATATCATAATGCGGTAGTTTTTTAACATTAGATGCATGGAATTTGTATGGGATATGCTTGCCGTCACGATTCATTGCGAAAGTAATATATTTAGCGGAAGCAGCTTTTCCATTTTTATCATCGATGACATGTGCATTGGTAATTAAAGTATGATCACCAATTACAGTGCCTGTTCCCATCGAATCCTTACCTTTCCCTTTATGACCGTTCATGTTAGATACACGACCAATGGCTTTTAAATTATTTTGATTCGCTTTCGTATAATGTTGAATGCTAATCGAACTTTTACTAATTTTTTTAGCTTTTTGATATGCTTGTTGATCTGAAGGATAATTTAATCCATCACGATAGTAATAATCTGTATCTGCATGTGCCTGGTTTGACAGTGTGGCTGTTGTAGACATTGCAAGTGAAGCGATTAATGTACTACAAATCATTGTTTTAATTGGTTTGAAATATGGCAAAATATAAATCCCCTTTGTGATTGGTTAGTATGAAATCATTTAAAATATGTGTTTATCCATTTTTAAACTTTGTTATCCCCAATTATATGCGAAATAAGTTGTATTACAATAGAAAACGCAAATCTTTTTATAATTATTTAATGATATTAATAAAATGATTATTTGTTAATTTTAGGATAAAGGTTCAAATATTAATCCTTTCAACTATAGTGCCCATCTACATGTTTATATATCAAAAATATGGTGTTACCAAATAATTTCACGAAATATCTATATCTTTTCTTATATAGATATGATAATTTTTATTATAAAGAAAAATCATTTTATCCAATGAGAGGTTAGAATAAAGCTCCTCAAGGTTTCATTAGACCTTAACGATGTGTTAAACGTTACATTTAAACTAGATGCTTCTAAAAATTTGACGTATTGTGAGCTAATCGGGGGAAATCCTGATATCGAGATGTCACATTTTTCTTATAAAGTGGGGCGTTTCTTTTTGTTCTAATCTCTTTTTTTATGTCATCTATCATAGATTTTAAAAAAATAAACAGAGATGATGTACAATAGCTATGTATAGATGGAGTGTGATATGGATGCTTTCAATTATATTTACAGCGATAGTTTTATACACGGCAACTGCCATAGATTTGTTAGTCATTTTATTAATTTATTTCGCTAGAGCACATACTAAAAAGGAATATCGAGATATTTATATAGGCCAATTTTTAGGATCGATGACGTTAATTATTATTAGTTTATTTTTTGCTTTTGTATTACACTATGTTCCTGAAAAATGGATGCTTGGATTATTAGGTTTAATACCCATTTATTTGGGCATTAAAGTTGCTATTTTTGATGATTGTGAAGGAGAAAAAAGAGCAAAAGATGCTTTAAATGATAAGGGTTTGTCAAAATTAGTGGGGATTGTTGCTCTGGTAACGATAGCAAGTTGTGGTGCAGATAATATTGGTTTGTTTGTACCTTACTTTGTGTCTTTAAATTTCAGTCAGCTTATTGTGACGCTCATTGTATTCGTGATTCTTATTTTTGTACTTATTTATACAGCACAACGGTTAGCCGATATTAAGGATATTGGAGAAATCGTTGAAAAATTTAATCGTTGGATTATGGCAGTTGTTTATATAGCTCTCGGAATCTTTATTATAGTTGAAAATGATACGCTAACTACACTATTTCATTTTATATTTTAACTATGCAATAGATGCTCTCGGCCAAAAATAAAAGAGGTGGGAATAAGTCCCACCTCTTTTATGTATCATGATTTATTATTTGAAGAAACCAAGGATTGTTTTGATGATTGAAATGATGCTTGTTACGATTTCCATGATTTAGTCCCCCATTTCTATCAATTGTAGTTTATTTTGGGTTTGTACAAGTTTTGAAGTCATCTTATTATTTGTTGCCTTTAACAAGGTCGATGATTGTTTTAACTAAAGAAATGATACCTGAAATGATTCCCATGATAATATCCCTCCAATTCAAATTTTTAGTGAAATCTAGGTTTGTGTAGCAAGTAATAAGGTGAATTATTTGTTACCTTTAACAAGGTCGATGATTGTTTTAACTAAAGAAATAATACCTGAAATGATTCCCATGATAATTACCTCCCTCGATTGATTTGTTAATTACATTGTAACGAGGATATTCAGTAGATGTGGTGAAATTTCCTAACTCGTATGTTAGAGGTCATAAGTGGTTCGTTTATATGAAAACAGTACAGTCTTTCATGCCTAAGTGTGTACTGTGTTGGAATCGTTTACAATCACTTTACAAAGTTGTTTTAAAGTTGTAATATAATGGCTTTTTTAGAGGGAAGTCACTTGATTTGTATGAAGTTTGACATAATAAATAGAATCAACTATATTTATATTGTTATGCTCAAAAGTAAAATTAAGCCTTAGCTAGCGATGTATGCTAATTATTTTTTAGTGTATGTCGAAAGACAAGGAGTAATTAACGTTTGAACGGATATATTGATAAGCAGGTAGCTTTTTAAATGGAAATAGAATCAATCAAGTAAATGAAGGATTTTAACATAGATAGTACATTAAGATACATACTTTTTAGATAGAGAATGTATGCTTTAGTATTGAATGTTGAAATCTTAATGATAATATTTCAAGTTAAAATGAAGCCTACAGTAGCAAGTTTCTCATTTGTAAAAATTGGGGAAGTGACTATTGTAGGCTTTTTATTATACATAAATTTAAATGATCGAATCTTTATCAAGGAGGTATCTAGAGTCAGTATGAGTGTACTCTTAATTTTGTTTCTTATTACACTGTTGCTAGCAATGATTAGCGGATTAATATTTTTATCTGCTTCGATTCCTACGCAATATATCAAGATACATATGTATATTATTGTTTTACCAATCATAGTAGGCCTAATTGGATTATTTACAGTAAATAATCCAATAATCATCGGACCTTTTACGTTAGATAAATTAGCGTGGTTAATGGGAAGTTTTATTTTAATATTAGGGTTTATTATACAAAAGTTTTGTGTACGTTATTTGCTTGGTGATAAAAACTATCGACAATACTTTCCACTGTTTACACTCATTACTGTATTTGCGTCTGTCGCTTGGTTAAGTGGGGATCTAAGACTAATGGTTTTAAGTTGGGGTGCAACGTTGCTGTGTCTGACTTTATTAATCAGGGTCAATCGATTCTGGAAAGTGCCGCATGAAGCGGCGAAAATTTCAGCTAAACTGTTTATCGTTGGATGGTTATCACTAGTGATTGCCGTGCTATTGTTATTTGTTTCAACTGGTCATTGGTATATCGACGCAGTAGCTGTTGATTATAGTCACCTGTCTTTTGGTCTGAAATTGATTATTGATTTATTTATTGTGCTTGCTGTGATTATCCCAGCGGCTCAATTTCCCTTCCAAAGTTGGTTGATAGAATCTGTTGCGGCGCCTACACCTGTATCAGCAATTATGCATGCAGGTATTGTAAACGCTGGGGGTATTATATTAACACGCTTCTCTCCAGTATTTGACAACCCAATCGCGATTACAGTGTTGTTATTCATCGCGAGTGTGTCTGTATTGTTAGGTTCAGGGATAAGCCTTGTTCATGTTGACTACAAACGGCAACTTGTTGGGTCGACGATGAGTCAAATGGGCTTTATGTTAGTGCAATGTGCATTAGGTGCATATACAGCAGCTATTATACATCTAGTATTGCACGGTGTATTTAAAGCTACATTATTTTTACAATCTGGTTCTGTTGTGGGTAGATTTAATATTCCTACACCACTCACAGCTAAGCAATCATATAGTTGGATTGTACTTGGCAGATTGTTAGCAGTAGTGATTGCATTTGCTTTTTGGTTCAATAGTGATCATAGCGCATATGAATTAATTAGTGCACTTATTTTAGCATGGTCATTAATGGTGTCATGGAATCAACTCGTTGCCTTTAGTAAATCTGCAATGGGCAAAGTAATTGGTATCGGCATGATTGTTATTGTTGCCTTAGTGTATATCGTGACACATCATTTCTTTAATTATTTATTAAACACAGTGCATATTAGTGTGACACATCCCCCATTACTAAGCAGTATATTAAGTATTGGCATCATTGTATTTGGAAGTATTCTAAGTATTTGGGTAGCACGTCATCGAAATTCACACACATTTGCTGTGTTATATTTATGGCTAGTTAAATTGGGTGAAGCTAAATCTGCATCCATTGAAAGCCATCCGAATTATTTGAAAAAGTATTTATAAAAGGGTGAAAAATATGGTTAATTCACAACAACAGAATGATATAGCAATGATTGTTTCAAATGCGAAACGTGTTATTACACCGTTGTCTCCGATTTCGATTTTTGCGGCAAGAAATCCTTGGGAAGGTTTAGAAAACCAAACTTTTAACGAAGTAGCAACTTGGTTGAAAGATATCAGAGATGTTGATATTTATCCTAATCACAATGCTATCGAAGATGCTAAAGAACATGGAGAAATCGATGTAGATATTTTTGAATCTTTATTAAATGATGCACTTCAAACGGCGGAAATTAATATTGAAACTGACCTTGAAAAACGCTATATCAATAATATTCAACATATTAAGCGTGTGCCAGAGCACCTTTTAGGTAATCAAATACGTCGTGATATTTTGAGATCATTGCCGGATCAAATTAAAAAGAATAAGCAAACAGATTTACACAGACCTAAGGGTGCGGACCGTGTTAATCATAAAAATGAAAAGTTAATTGATGAGGTAGATGTACATATCATTAAGTGGTCTAAATTATACTTAGATCAATTTCAATCGAGTTGGACGATGCCTAAACGAGAAGAAGGCTTTTATACAGCGTGGTTACACTTAGCACAACATGACCCTGCTTTAACTAAAGAAGCTAGACAATTGATCCGCCACATGCCATCAAAGTCACATGAATTAATTAATCATGTATTAACCAAGTTAGATATTACTAATGATAATAGGCAATCTTATATAGAAGGTCAGTTACTGGCTTTGCCTGGATGGGCAGGGATGATGTATTACAGAGCGGAAGAAAATGAATCAGAGCGGGAGCTATTAACAGATTATGTAGCAATCAGATTAGCTACCGAATATGTATTATTAACCACTACTAAAGATCAATTTCAATTATCAGAGTTACATCATCATAAAGAAATTGAATTCGTTTGTGCGTTTATATTTTATGCGGAATTATCGTTAGAAGAATGGCTTAACCTATCAGATGAACTAAAGTTAAGATATCTTAATTTTGCGGGTCTATTTCAACGTCAATATTTTCAAAATTTATGGCTTAACGCTTGGGAAGAAACGCATGAACGTGACTTAGTCAATACGATTTATGAATCGCAATCTGGAAATAAGTCTCAAAAGATACAAGCGCAGTTAGCATTTTGTATCGATGTCCGTTCTGAACCATTTCGTCGCCATCTTGAAGGTGAAGGACCGTTTGAAACGATTGGTATTGCTGGGTTCTTTGGTTTACCTATAAAAAAAGAAGTGATTGATGCTCAATTTGAGCATGAATCTTTACCGGTGATGGTGCCACCAGCATATAAAATTCAAGAATATGCAGAACGACATAAACTAGAACGTTATCAACAACAACAACATACAATTACATCAATGTTTTATACATTTAAATTAATGAAACATAACGTGTTACCTAGTTTATTATTACCAGAATTAAGCGGACCATTCTTAAGTATAAATACGATTGCTAATACACTCATACCTACCCAAGCTAGACAGTTTGTTCATCGTTTTACAAAGAAATGGCTTCAAAAACCTGAGACAAAATTATCAATTGATCGTGAACATCACGTGTATTCGGAATTGCCAATCGGATTAACAGAGGAAGAACAAATTCAATTTAGTAAGCAAGCATTACAATTAATGGACTTAACCAAAGACTTTGCACCACTCATCGTTTTAGGCGGTCACGGTAGTGAATCGCATAATAACCCATACCATTCTTCTTTAGAATGTGGTGCATGTGGCGGTGCGTCTAGTGGTTTCAATGCTAAGTTATTAGCTATATTATGTAACCAGTCATCAGTCAGAACAGCACTTAAAGAAGATGGCATTATCATTCCAGATGAAACTGTATTTGTGGCAGCCGAACATAAAACGTCTGTAGATGAATTAGAATGGATTTATGTACCAGAATTAACTGAAAGTGCAAAACAAGCCTTTGATTTATTAGAATCAGTTATGCCTCAAGTGAGTTACAAGTCTAATTTAGAGCGTTTAGCACATTTACCAAACTTAGATAAAGTACATAAAGATCCAGTTGCTGAAGCATATCAATATGCAAGTGACTGGAGTGAAATTAGACCTGAATGGGGCTTGGCTAAAAATGCAGAATTTATTATTGGGAAACGTTCGATTACTGAAAATAGTAATTTAGAAGCACGTGCATTCTTGCATAATTATGATTGGTCACAAGATGAAGATGGTCATATTCTGAATACAATTATTTCAGGCCCAGCGCTTGTTGCACAATGGATTAACTTACAATATTACGCATCTACTGTGGCACCTCATTTTTATGGCAGCGGTAATAAAAGAACGCAATCTGTAACATCTGGACTTGGTGTTATGCAAGGGAACTCCAGTGATTTGATGTATGGTTTACCATGGCAATCAGTGATGGCACAAGATAATGAAATTTATCATTCACCCATACGTTTATTAGTTGTTATTCAAGCACCAGACACACATATTCAAAGATTACTTAATGAAAATCAGAAATTTGCACAAAAAGTGGACCATGGATGGGTGAGACTAGCTAGCATAGATGAAAAAAACAGTTGGAAAGATTGGTAAAATATAGGCGGTATATTAAAAAGTAATTGTAGATTATAGCGATGATCCTATTATTTCCGAATAGTAGATAAGATGTTAAACTATAGTTAATTAATGTTTAGGAGTCGTCTATATGAAAAAATCTAAAGGTGTATATGAAGCTGAAATCAGTAAAGCCATCACGCAATGGGAAAAAGATTTTTTAGGTAGAGGTTCATTATCGGTTAAGACAGACATATTAAGAGATATGATCATTATCAATTTACAAGGTATATTAACACCTGCAGAATATCGTGTATGTGAGACCAGTGAAGGATTGTTAAATATCAAACGCACAAGATCTGAATTAGTAGAGTCAGGACAAGATGATCTCAATGACCTTATATATGAAATTACTGGTGTCAAAGTAAGTAGTTTTCATAGTGATTTGAGTACAGTTACTGGAGAGAGAGTAATTGTATTTAAATTAGAAGATAATTTTGAGAAAATGATTAACCAAGGTTAAATTTTATAGAGCAGTATGATCTTACGAGAATGAAAAGGTCATACTGTTTTTTATTTCAAATATATTAAATACATAATGTAGACATATAGTCGATAAATAATACCTAATAAATTTGGAATTATAACCATAGTGGCGATTAATTTGTCGCCTTTGAAACCAATGACACATAAAATGATAGGTATCATATAAAGGACAAATAACCAAAATAATAATGTTTCGAATGATGGATGGATAGGTAAGAAAAAGCGAAATAATGTAATTAATAATGCGAGATAAATCATAATTATTTTGCTCATAATGAATGCCTTCCCTACTATCAAGCACAATGGATTAGTGTATGTGGTACAAGGTTTAATGTGTGATAGTCATATATTTGAAATTTATAATTATTTCAATTATACAATATTTTATATGCAAAAGGTATTAGAAATAAAGAATGCTATAGTATTTCATTTTATATTTTATAATCGAATATTATAAGGTACGTAATATTAAAGAATCAGTTATAATACATATTAAGATTTCAAAAATGAAGGGATGGTTGTTTATGAAAAGGAATATACATCATCAACCAATAGGTGAGTCCGTAACAGATTTTGAACCGCTGAATTTCCCGGATATTAAACAATTAGACGGACGGTATAGTTCATTAGTTAAATTAAGTGAAACACACATTAATGATTTGTTTGACGTATTATGTAATGAAGATAATGATGCGAATTGGACTTATTTGTTTAGCGAACCAATCCATGATTACGGTATTTTTTCAGAGTATATTAAAGGTTTAATGTCTAATGTAAACTCGTATTATTTTGCTATTATTGATCATAAGCGTGAAAAAGCGTTAGGTTACTTATCATTAATGAATATTGATTCGATTAATGGCAAGATAGAGGTTGGAAATGTCCATTATTCAAATGGATTAAAAAAGACGAAAGTCGCCACTGAAGTTCAATATTTGCTAGCGAAATATGTGTTTGAACAATTAGGGTATCGTAGATATGAATGGAAGTGTGACAGTTTAAACGAACCTTCTAGAAAGGCAGCATTGAGATTAGGGTTTACTTACGAAGGTATGTTTAGACAGGCAGTAATATATAAGGGACGTAATCGGGATACAACATGGTACTCAATGATTGATAAGGAATGGCCGATATTAAATGAACGTTTCGAACAATGGTTAAGTCCGAATAATTTTGATGAAGCCGGTCAACAACGTATTCGATTACAAGATATAAATAGGGCACGAGACTGAGCGAATTTCCTTTTGTTTTTTATAAAATAGAGACAAGGAATGATTGAATAAGATAAAGAGATAAAGGAGAAAGTATGAAAAATAGACGGGCAACAACAGGTATGTTTACGATTCCTTTATTTATCATAAGTATGATGATATTTATTTTAATGGCTGTCGGCGTTATACAAGATATACCATTTTTAAAATTTGTCGATAGCCATTCACTAGACTGGTTTACTACTACATTCGGTACGCCACAACGTCAATTTGAAGGAGACATGTTGAACTATTATATGACATTTTGTGCCACGATTGGTGATGTTAGTGGTGTCATTGTGATGTCAGTGATCATTACAATAATATTATTATTTAAATATCCACGTTTAGCTATATGGTTTATTTGCACAATATTAAGTGGAACATTAATTAATATTTTGATTAAAATGACTATCGAACGAATGAGACCGTATAATCATTTAGCCATTGACTCAGGGTTTTCTTTTCCTAGTGGGCACTCTAATGCGAGTACATTGTTTTTTATCACTTTATTGATTGTGGTGATGCCTTTAATTAAAAGAGCGGTCTTTAAAGCTATTTTGAGCGGTCTTGCATTAATATTATGGATAAGCGTTTTGATTTGTCGATTATATTTCCATGCGCATTATCTGACAGATGTGGTTGGTGGAGTGACTTTAGGTTTAACATGGATCGCTTTATGGTTAATGGTTTATCCACTGTTTGAACGAATCAAGTTTAAAAAGAATAAACATGTTATACATTGATAATTGTAAAATGAGAATGGATATATAGGCATGTTTCCGTTGTATATACGATAATTAAAACTAGGGGAGTTATTTTATGATGAATATTAAATCACCAAGTCCACTTTATTTAAAAGGGACAAGTCAACAAGCTATATTGTTATTACATTCATTCACAGGTACTGTTAAAGACATAAAGCATCTTGCTACAACGTTGAATGAACAAGGATTCACGTGTTATGTACCTAACTATCCTGGTCATGGATTACCGGTTACACAGTTTATTAAGTATGATGTTAATGATTGGTGGGCATGTGTGCAAGAAGCGTACCAGTTTTTAAAGGAAGAAGGGTACGAAGTCATTAATTCAGCCGGTGTATCGTTAGGTGGATTATTTACATTACGATTAGCTGAAAATGTTGAATTAAATCGTATCGTAGTGATGTCTGCACCTAGCGAGAAAACAGAAGCTGGTATTGCTTGGCGCTTAGAAAAATATGGCAAACGCATGAATCAGATAATGATGCTGTCTGAGGATGAGAGTGTTGAATCATTAGCCCAAATTAACCAATATCAAGATGAAATTAAAGTATTTCAAGGTGTTATTAATGATATTATGTCAAATTTACATGATATTAAATCGACTGCTAGAATTTTATATGGTGGACAAGATGAAGCGGCTTATGAAGAAAGTGCACACTATATTTTTAATCAAATTAGTAGCGATAATAAATCAATTCAAGATTTTCCACTCAATCAACATTTAATGACTCATGGTGAAGGAAGAGATGAATTAGAACAAGATATCGTTGAGTTTTTCACTCAAAAATAAAAACTAGCAATAAGGTGGTGTTCAACTGTGACGAGAACATTTTTATTAACCTATATTACGATTTCAGGCCACAGATATACAGAATTTAAGACTTTTGATAAGGGCATCGATAAGGACAAATGTGTTAGAAGAATTATAGATGAGTTTGATGAATTACCTTATCTTTATCTAGAAAAAGGTGATTCAATACATTATATTAATGTCGATCATATTGAAAGTTTAGAAATTGAAGAAGTAAATGATGGCCAAACGATTACTTATAGTAGCGAAGATTAAAATATAAAGAATAGTCATAACTGATGCTAATCAATGTATTAAATGAAAGGCAACGTTATGGGCTGTTCTTTTTTTATTATTCTGACAATTTGTATGAATATTGCACTTATAACTAACTAATGGTAAAGTGTTACTTAAGTACATAAACGCTTTAACGCATTAAAGGAAGTGAGTGAATATGAGTAAGCAATCAGAATGGAAAACTTCTACTGGGTTTATATTAGCAAGTGCCGGTTCCGCAATTGGATTAGGAGCAATGTGGAAGTTTCCTTATATGGCTGGTATATATGGTGGTGGCGCCTTTTTATTAATGTTTTTAATTTTTACCATTTTTGTAGGACTGCCATTATTAATTATGGAATTTACAGTAGGGAAAATGGGAAGAACGTATACAACTCAAATCTATAGTAAACTCACAGGTAAAAAGTGGCTCAATGTGATTGGGTGGAACGGGAATTTAGCAGTTTTTATATTGTTTGGTTTCTATAGTGTCATTGGCGGATGGATTATTATTTATATGGGGAATGTTATTTGGCAAATATTAAGTTTAAATACAACTCACCTGACACAACTCAATTTTGAAGCAATGATTAGTAATCCATGGCTTACTGTTTTAGGACAGGGTATTTTTATCTTCTTAACGATGATCATTGTTATGTTAGGTGTAGAAAAAGGGTTGGAAAAAGCATCCAAAATCATGATGCCACTATTATTTATCTTTTTAATTATTGTAGTGGTAAAATCATTATCTTTAGACGGATCGCTAGAGGGTGTGCGTTACTTGTTACAACCTAGAGTGGAAGATATTTCAATGGAAGGTATTTTATTTGCGTTAGGTCAATCATTCTTTACCTTATCATTAGGAACAACTGGAATGATTACATACGCAAGTTATGCACCGAAGACAATGACTATTAAATCATCAGCGGTTTCCATTGTATTGATGAATATTTTAGTTTCGGTCTTAGCGGGCTTAGCTATTTTTCCTGCTTTGAAAACATTTGGTTATCAACCACAAGAAGGTCCAGGATTATTATTCAAAGTACTACCGTTTGTATTTGATAAAATGCACTTTGGTATTGCCTTTTATCTGATGTTTTTAATTTTATTCTTATTTGCAGCGTTAACATCATCCATTTCACTGTTAGAATTAAACGTTTCTAATTTTACGAAAAATGATAATACGAAACGTCAACCTGTCGCATTGATCGCAAGTATACTGGTCTTTTTAATTAGTATTCCAGCGACATTATCATTTGGAAGTTTGAGTGGCGTTAAATTTGGCGCAGGTACAATATTCGATAATATGGATTTTGTCGTTTCGAATATATTAATGCCTTTAGGGGCACTTGGCACAACATTAGTAGTAGGACAATTGTTGGATAAACAGCTGCTACAAGAAAGCTTTGGAAGAGACAAATTTAAATTGTTTTTACCATGGTATTATTTAATTAAATTTGTAATGCCAGTAGTCATTATTTTAGTATTTATTGTTCAATTATTTTAATTTATACGATGAGAACAACATCATTATAAATGCCATAGGGCTTATCGAAATTTAAATTTCGATAAGCCCTATTTGTATTAATTGGCTAAAATATACCAGATATTTTTGATAATTATACAACTTACGATGAGTACGATAACACTTGAAACTTTATTTAGAATAATAATGTATTTTCCTGTTTTATCGACCGAACCTATCATTTTACCGAGTATCGCTAATAGGATAAACCAAATCCAAGATACTAAAATAGTAGCGCCAGCAAATAATATCTTTTCGGTGCCATGATACATAGACGCACTTGTTCCAATTACACCAATCGTATCCATTATCGCGTGAGGATTAAGTAATGAAACGGATAATGCGAAGCCGATTTGTTTTTTTGCGCTCATGGGTTCCATATGTTCTAAATGACTAGGCTTTTCATTCCATAATGACCATGCCATATATAATAGAAAGGCGAGACCAATGATATAAATGACTAACTGTAAAATAGGAAGAGACATTAAGATTAAGGATACGCCTAAAATAGCTAACACAATTAAAGTAGTATCACATAAGCCAGCTGTGACGATCACTGGTAATGCTTTAGTTAATTTCTTTTGATTTGCACCTTGATTAAATACAAATACATTTTGAGCACCTAAAGGTAGAATCAGACCTAGTGCTAATAAGAAACCGTGAATGATCGGTTGCATAAAAAATACCTCTCTCACTTTTGACTTGAAATTAAGTAAAATGATAAATTCAGAAACAAATATCAGAATATTTAAAAATATTATACAAAAGCAATATATAATTTTCAACATTGAATTATTTAGCCATTTTAAAAAGCCCTAGATACATTATTACGAATGTATCTAGGGCATGAAAATATATCGATTAAATATGATTTTACTTATGATTGTTGGACGGCTTCTACTAATGCATCCGCTGCAAGAAGTCCAAGTTTATTAGAAGCCAGTGGGCTATCGCCAGTTAATAATTTACGATCTTGATGAGTTTGGCCACTCATTTCTTTATTTACAACTTGAAGTCCTTGTTTAGTCAATAAATCAGCGACTAACCATTTAAGTTTACCAGGTAAATAACCGATATCGATATTTGCGCCTTCATCTAATGCATCTGGGAAGACACATACAGAATATCCTTCAAATGGAGATTTTTCTCTATTTAATCCAGCAGATAATAATGCTGCCGGGCCGTGACATAATGTGATAACAAATTTATCATAATCTAATGCCCAATCTAAAGCTTGTTGAACATCTTCACTTTCAGAAATACCAACAACTGCGGCATGTCCACCAGGGATAAAGAGTGAAATATAATCTGAATCAGGCCCAAGTTCATTTTTGATGACTTCAGATAATACTTTAGGCTGTTTTAATTTTTCTTTTAGCTTATTATATGTTTCTTGTACTGCTTCATCTTCCGTAGGCATTGCCCAGTGCTCTAGTTTGACAGGGTAACCAGTTAATGTAGCGACATCTACATCGAAGCCTGCTTCCATTAAATGATGTAACGGTAATAGCATTTCAACTGGATGGTTTCCTGTTGAAAACATTTTACCGTTTTCTAATAATACATAACGCTCTTCAGCGGCAATCATTAATACTTTCCATTTGCCACCGGTATAAGCATTTTTATGATTAACACCATTAAAATCTGTTTTAGGCGCTGTATATTGACTTAATGAATATGGTGAAGGGAAAAATGCATTATCCTCCGCTTTGTCAGGGGTTGGTGCTTTACTTAATTGACTAGAATCTTGAGTCATTTATATTCCTTCTTTCCTAAGTTTGTATGCTTATATCCATGAAAATAGTCTCTTAAACATTCAATAACGCATTCATCATACTGAATCATCAATAAAAAAGTGTACTTAGACATCATGGTTGAGTCAAAGTACACAGGTTTAATGATCTATTGAATATTTTCGAAAACAACATTTTGTTTTTTTAATTCTTCTTCAATGTTTTTAGGAAGACTACAATTTTTAAATGTGACATGATCAAAGATACAATGTTTTAATTTGATATTTTCAAATGTTGAATTGCTAATTTCTGTCTTTTTAAAAACAACATTTTTAAATACAGTATCTGTGATTTTAACGTCGCTAAAAGTATTTCCGTCGAATACAACATCTTGGAATGTTGTATTATTGATCGTTGTTTCATCAAATGTTGTATTTTCAAAAGAGATTTTTTTGAAGAGGTTTTTATAAAAATTCACTTGTTCAAAAATACAATCATTCATACTACTATTAACCACTTTACTGTTAGAAATAGCATTAATATTTTTGAAAATCCCTTCATTAAAATTACAATTTTTAAAGCGACCTTTATTAACTTCTAATTCATCGTACATTGAATTTCTAAAATTAGTCGCTGTATGGCTCAAGTTTTTATAATTTTCTTTAGTGAATACAGATAATGATAGGTCTTTATTTGACATCTTATTGTGAACTCCTTTACTTGTATTATCCATGAAAATGTATGAACGGTATTATCATTATCATAACAGAATAAAGTAGATGACACATTTGATTGAATTTAAAAATAATGATGTAAAAAATATAAAAAGTTATAAACTATGAAATTGCAAATTTGTGTACAATCCTTTATAATTCATACCTGTTAAATAAGAATTAATTAATCCATTTGAGAAAGAAGGGAATGTTCAATTTTCCACTGAATAAAGGATGATTGAATATATAGAATATGATTGCATATGACTTAATAGGAGAGACACCACTCGTGTTATTAGAGAGTTTTAGTGATGAAGATGTAAAAATCTATGCGAAACTCGAACAATTTAATACAGGCGGAAGTGTAAAAGACCGACTAGGAAAGTATTTAGTTGAACAAGCGATTGAAGAGGGGCGTCTACATCGAGGTGATACCATTGTAGAAGCTACAGCTGGTAATACAGGGATTGGTTTAGCAATAGCTGCCAATCGTTACCAACTTAATTGCGTGATATTTGCACCAGAAGGCTTTTCCGAAGAGAAAATATCAATTATGCGTGCTTTAGGTGCTGATGTTAAAAGAACTGTAAAAGCTGAAGGCATGATAGGTGCACAACAAGTTGCCCGACAGTATGCTGAAGACACGCAATCGATTTATATGAATCAATTTGAAACAACACATAATCCAGATGCCTATACTCATACATTAGGTAAAGCGTTAACAGATGAACTAAATCATATTGATTACTTTGTTGCTGGTGCTGGCTCGGGCGGTACATTTACAGGCGTCGCGAGACACTTACAACCATTAGGTGTTAAAAATTATATCGTCGAACCTGAGGGGTCGATATTAAATGGCGGTCCAAGTCATACGCATGCCACAGAAGGTATTGGTTCAGAAAAATGGCCTAGCTTTCTAGAGAAATCATTAGTAGAAGGTATTTTTACAATTAGTGATCAACATGCCTTTGATAATGTAAAAGCCATCGCTAAACAAGAAGGGTTACTAGTAGGTAGCTCATCCGGCGCTGCACTTCAAGGTGCACTTGAATTAAAAAAACAAATAGATAAAGGGATTATCGTGACGATATTCCCTGATGGTAGCGACCGATACATGTCAAAACAAATATTTAGTTATAAGGAGAATGAGAATAATGAATAAAAAAACACAAATGATACATGGCGGACATACAACAGATGATTATACAGGTGCTGTAACGACTCCAATTTACCAAACAAGTACATATTTACAAGACGATATCGGAGATTTACGCCAAGGTTATGAATATTCACGTACTGCCAATCCAACACGTGCGTCTTTAGAAAGTGTTATTGCAGACTTAGAACATGGTAAACATGGTTTCGCATTTGGTTCAGGCATGGCAGCTATTAGTGCAGTGATTATGTTATTAGATAAAGGAGACCACCTTATTTTAAATTCAGATGTATATGGTGGTACGTACCGTGCTTTAACAAAAGTATTTACACGCTTCGGATTAGACGTAGATTTTGTAGATACAACCAATATTGAAAATGTTGAGAAATATATTAAACCAGAAACAAAAATGTTATATATCGAAACGCCTTCTAATCCATTATTACGTGTGACAGATATTAAAGGTGCTGTAGCGATTGCTAAAAAACATAACCTTATTTCTGTAGTAGATAATACATTTATGACACCTTATTATCAAAATCCATTAGATTTTGGTATTGATATAGTTTTACATTCTGCTACTAAATATATTGGTGGACATAGTGATGTAGTTGCAGGATTAGTAGTGACTGCAGACGATGAATTAGGAGAACGTATAGGCTTTATCTCAAATTCAACTGGTGGTGTGCTTGGACCACAGGATAGCTACTTATTAGTAAGAGGAATCAAGACGTTAGGTTTACGTATGGAACAAATTAATCGTAACGTAGAAGCAGTGATTGATATGTTACAGTCTCACGATAGTGTACAAAAAGTATTCCATCCAAGTATTAAAAGTCACTTAAACTATGATATTCATGCTGCACAAGCAGATGGACATACAGGCGATATTGCATTTGAAGTGAAAGACACAGAAGCTGCGAAACAAGTGATTCATGCTACGCAATATTTCACGTTAGCTGAAAGTTTAGGAGCAGTAGAAAGTTTAATATCAGTTCCTGCATTAATGACACATGCATCTATTCCAGCAGATGTACGCGCTAAAGAGGGTATCACAGATGGATTAATCCGTTTATCAATTGGTATTGAAGACACAGATGATTTAGTCAATGATTTAAAACAAGCACTTGATACATTAAACTAATGCTATCACTATTTTTAAGGTCTAGGGAGTTGTCCCTAGGCCTTTTTTTGAGCAATTACATAAATAAAGTTAAGAATCTTTCATTAGAATCTGAATTGTGTTAAAGTAGTTAGATAATCGAATATCTTGATAATCAAGGTAAATAGAGGTGGTTTAAAAATGAATGATGATAACAATCAAAATGATGTTAAACATAATGATATTGTGACTTCATTTAGAGATTTAGGACGGCGAGTTGTTTTATACCAACATAAAATTGCAGAACAATTAGATGTATATAATCATGATTGGACTACGATTGATATGTTAAGTGAGACGGGGCCTATCACTGCTGGTGAATTAGGTAGAAGAGTTGGACTTACAACGGGAAGTGTTACAGCATTGGTCGATCGATTAGAAAGAGCAGGCTATGTTAAACGTGAGCGTCATCCTAAAGATCGTCGAAGTATTATGATTGTTCCACAATATGAAGATAAATCAGAAGTACAACATGCTTATGAAACATTGAATCAACATATGACTGAACTGACAAATCAATATACGGCAGAGCAAATGGAAACCATTCAGTCGTTTCTAAAAGCAACAACAGCTATTTTAGATAATGAAATTGAACGTAAGAAATAAAATAAAGAAAAAGAAGGTCTGAATTATGAAAATTAACCATATTAATATAACGGTCAACGATGTAAAAACAACGCGAGCATTTTTTGAAAAGTATTTCGATTTAGTTTGTATTGGTAGTGCTGGCAATATGTTTGCAGCTATGAATGACGAAGATGGATTTCTATTTAATTTAATAGAAGGAGAAAATATAAAATATCCAGATACATTCCATATTGGTTTCCCGCAAGAAAGTAAAGAAGAGGTGGATCGTATACATCAAATCTTAAAAAATGACGGGTATGAAGTATGGGATCCTGAAATGGCGCATGCAACATATACTTTTTACTTTAAAGCACCAGGCAATTTTACAGTAGAAGTTTATTGTGAAGTACAAGAAAAAACAGAAACATATGTACATTCATATTTCGCAGACTACAATAAATAGCATTTAAAATATTGGCAATTTGAAGATATGAAATATAAATAGTGACTGAGACATGTTGAATTGTCTCAGTTTTTTAATGTAAACATAAAGACGAAAAAATTTTCTTATAATTCATAATTTAGCTAATATTGTGCGTGTTTCAAATCGAGATTATTCCCATATTGTCAGGGTATGCGAATAATGTAGATTAATTTTATGAGAGGAGTATTTGAATGATTTTTGAAACAATGGAACAAGAAGATTATGAACAAATAGTTTTTTGCCAAGATCAATCAACGGGTCTAAAGGCAATTATTTGTATTCATGATACAACGCTTGGACCAGCATTAGGTGGTTGCCGCGTGAGAAATGATTATGCATCAGAAGAAGAAGCAATTGAGGATGCTATGAATTTAGCACGCGGAATGACATATAAAAATGCTGCAGCTGGCTTAGACCTTGGTGGAGGTAAGACAGTAGTGATGGGATCACCTAATAAAGAAGATGAAGAAGCATTCTATAGAGCATTAGGGCGTTATGTTCATACATTAAATGGTCGTTATTATACAGCTGAAGATGTAGGTACATCAGAGCATGAAATGAACCTTATTCATAAAGAAACACCTTATGTTTGTGGTACAAGTAAGTCGTTCGGCTCAGCAGGTAATCCAAGTCCTATGACAGCTTATGGTATATATATTGCTATGAAGCGTACGGCTTTAGAACAATTTAATGGTGAATCTCTTGAAGGTAAGACCGTAGCAGTTCAAGGTGTGGGACACGTGTCCTATGAACTTTGTCGTCTTTTACATGAAGATGGTGTTAAGTTGATTGTTACTGATATAAATAAAGATAATGCACAACGTGCAGTAGATGAGTTTAATGCGACATTTGTTGAACCAGATGATATCTTTTCAGTAGAAGCGGATATCTTCGCGCCATGTGCACTCGGTGGTATATTAAATGACGATACAATTCCTCAATTAAAAGTTAAAGCGATTTGTGGTTCAGCAAATAACCAATTAAAAGATGAAAACAAACATAGTCAAATGTTAGAAGAAAAAGGTATATTATATGCACCAGATTATATTGTGAATAGTGGTGGTGTAATCAACACTGCTGATGAGTTGAATGGATATAATGAAACGCGTGCTAAGGAAAGTATTGAAGGTATAGATAAAATTGTGAAACATATCTTTGATATCGCCAAAGAACAACATAAAACACCATTAGAAGCGTCACAACATTTTGCAGAAACACGATTGAAACAAATGTCCCATATTCAAGATATTAGAAAATAAAATAACTGAAAATATCAATAAAGCAACCCAGGATTAATGTCCTGGGTTGCTTTTTAGGATGAAATGATAGTTAAAATGTATAAACAAAATATCATGGAATTTTAAATTAACGAATGAGGAGATTAAAAATTAAATATGAATATTCGGGTTTATTATTAATGAATTCGGTTAATAGAAATATACGAAAGCACAACTTTATTATTTTATACATGTAATATCATAAAATTTAATTTCTGAAATATTAATTGATTATTAAATATAACGACAAATTGAATTGAGTTCCAAATAATTTGCAAACAAATGTTTTATTTATGTCGATTTGCCAAGAGTTGTGATTTTATTTCTAAAAAAGAATAAATACTTTTTCGTTTTTAGGTAATAATAATTCTATTTACTTTTGAATATAAAGCGTGGGTATATATGGTTTTGCAACATTTGTAAAATTTCAATCAATTAAGCATTATATGTATATACAATGTTAAAGTTGTGCAAAATATATGAGGTGATTCATGAATGAAGAATAGACAAGGCTTTTTACCAAACAAATTAAACAAATATGCAATTAGAAAATTTACGGTAGGTACTGCATCGTTATTAATAGGTGCGACATTAGTATTTGGCGTAGGAAATGTAGCGAGAGCAGATGAATTAGATAATGCATCGTCACAAAATAACGACGGCAATAAAGATAAAAGTGAACCTGTCGATATAACCGAACTGACTAATACTAACGAAACAGCTAGTACAGAGGATCAAGCAACTGACAAAGCAACTACAAATGTGTCAGAAGAAGCTAATCATGCTGATCAAACGGCAGCAACAACTCAAGATACTAGTCAAACAGAAAAATCTAATACGGAAGAGACACAAAATACCGAACAAGCAAACACAGAAAAAGCTTCTTCAAATCAAACAACAAAAGACTCCTCTAATATAGAACAAGACACAATTAATAAAACAAATGATAAAACATCAACAACGACTGAAGATAATAAAGGTGTTACATCAGTAACTGATGAAAAATCAGATGCTTCTTCAACGACTGACAAGAATAACGATGACAAAACAACAACTGCAGAAGAAAGTAAAACATCAGAAGAACCAACTACAGAAACAACGACTACTAAAGAAACTCAATCAACAGATAATAAGTCGGCCTCTACAACTAAAGAAACTTCCTCACAAGACCAATCAACAAATGAAAATTCAACAACAGACAATTCATCTCAAGAAAAGCAAACAACATCAACTAAGGAAACTGCTAATACATCAAAGAAAGCAAGTTCAACAGAAAAAGTTAATGAGCCACAAACTACAACATATGAAAATAAAGTGGAGACAGAACTTGGTAAACAATTAGCAGCATCAGATAATAAAGAACAAGCTGTTCAATCATTCTTAAATGATCAAGTGTCTAAAACAGAAGCTAAAGAAATTTTAAATAATACAGATGTTGATTTCAATAAAGCAACAGACGAAGAAATTAATCAAGCCGTTTTACAAGCTGCATTAACTGAAATGGCAAACAAACAGAAGAGTACAGAAACATTAGCTACGCCACCTAAAACTAGAACGTTTATGCGTGCAATGGCTACACCTAGAATGTTGGCAGCAGCTGTAACATCCCCTGATCAAGATGCTCAAAAATCATTAGCGACATCAGATAACTATACATTTGCGTCATTAGTGTTTGACCCAGAAGCATTAGATTCAGATGCTGTTAAAAATAGTACATCAATTCCATTTAATATTGATGCTTATATGTCGGGTGCTAACTCAGGAACAAGATATAAAATCGACTTAAACTTAGACTCTAAAATTGCTGATCATGTAACGAAAATATCAGTTAACCCAGCTGGAAGTAATACACCGGTTCAATTTACAAGATTAAAAAATGATGACGGTACACCTTCTAATATTTGGGAAGTGAATTATATTCGAGCTAGCGGTGGATTATTTGGTGGTGCAGAAATTTTAGCATCTAAAACTGCATCAGGCGGTAAAATTGAATTAGATGATACTGTGGGTAATATTTTAAATAATGCAGGAGATTTATCTGATAATAAATTAAATTATCAAATTTATGTTAGAGATTCTTCTAATAATACAATTATTCGTACGTCTGAAAGCAGTGGTTACTTCCTTACAGATGCAGATAAAGATTTAGTTGATTTAAACAATAATACTTCAACAGCAAACTCAAATGATTTTAAAGCAAGTAGTGGTACGGCTAGTTTAGACACTAAAGTAGGCGACAATGGCGCAATTATCGTTGACCAACAAGTTATCAAAAATGGTATCTTCGGATATGGTGGCGCTCAAAATAAACAATGGAGCTACAATTATCAAATTGATAAAGATTTAATTCCATTTATTCAAAGTGTTGAATTAGATAAATATGATTATGATGGATTAAAAGGTTTTGATAAAACATATAATGCTGCTAACAAAGTAGCTGATTTATCTATCGATGCCAATGGTAATGGTACGATTACAGCAAGTGATTTAAATAAATTAATCGAATTTAATAATGGTTTACCTGAAACAGTAGGTATGAGAATCGTTATTAAATTAAACCAAAGTCCCAATAATATTTTAACTAAAGATGCACAATATGATGCCAAAGGTAATTTAATTAGTTCTACAACTGACCAAGTTGAAGATTTTACATTTGCTGGATACCTTACAGATAATGCTGGCAAATTAATTAATAACACATTAGGTACATCTTCGTTAGAATTACAAGACTATGATAAAGATGGCTTATTAGATCGTTATGAAAGAGAAGTATCATTAACTGATGCCAATAATGCAGACACAGATGGCGATACTAAAAATGATGGAGACGAAGTGAAAACATATCATACATCACCATTAGTAGGTCAACCTAATGCTGCAGATATTACGATTAATGACACTAAAGTTAGTGGTTCAGTAACGTTAAAACCAAATGCAGGTACACAAACTGCTAAAGTCATAAATTCAGCGGGTCAAGTTATTGGTACGTCTACTGTTAATAGTGATGGTACATTTGCTGTAACGATTCCAAAATCAGCTGCTGGTCAATACACAATTGCTATTGATGCGCCGAATTATGATAATGATGAAACAAATACATTTAATATTGTAGATAATACTATTGTTCCAGCACCATTAGTGGATCCTGTCGATGATAACGACACGACTATTGGCGTTCATGGTACTGCTGGTTCAACAGTGACAGTAAAAGATAGTAATAACAATGTCATTGGTACAGTTACATTAGGTGCAAACAGTACAACTGGTACGTTAACTTTATCAAAACCTTTAGCTGCAGGAACTCAATTAACATCAACTGCAACTAAAAATGGTAAAACAAGTGCGGTTTCACCAACAGTAACAGTGACAGATGCAACAGCACCAGATGCGCCAGTGATTAACCCGGTAACTAGTGATGATACAACGGTTACAGGTAAAGCAGAACCGAATTCAACAGTAACAGTTACATTCCCAGACGGCACTACGCAAGTTACAACTGCGGATGCATCAGGTAATTATACTGTTAATATCCCTGCTAATGAAGACTTTACTGGTGGCGAAACAATTAAAGCTTCAGCTAAAGATGCTGCAGGCAATAAATCAGTTGATTCAAACGTGACTGTGACAGATACAACAGCACCAAATCAACCAACGGTCAATCAAGTAACAAGTGAAGATAAAACAATCACAGGTAAAGCAGAACCAAACTCAACAGTAACAGTAACATTCCCAGATGGGACTAAAGTTCAAGCCATTACAGCAACAGATGGTAGTTATCGAGTGGCTGTACCTACCAATATTGATTTAGTAGGTGGCGAAACATTAGGCGTTACTTCAACTGATAAAGCTGGAAACACATCGACGGCTGCAAATACAACAGTTGTAGATGTTACAGCACCAAAAGAACCTGTAATTAATGATGTAACAAGTGAAGATAAAACAATTACTGGTACATCAGAACCAAACTCAACAGTAACAGTAACATTCCCAGATGGTACAAAGGCTTCAGCGACAGCAGATGCTTCGGGTAATTACACAATTGGTATTCCAGATTCTGAAGACTTAAAAGGTGATGAAGAATTAAGTGTAGTTGCAACAGATGCAGCAGGTAATGTGTCAGTCGATGCTGGTACAACAGTATTAGATAAAACACCGCCTGAAGTACCAACCATCAACCCAGTAACAAGTGAAGACAAAACAATCACAGGTAAAGCAGAACCAAATTCAACAGTAACAGTAACATTCCCAGATGGTACAACAGCTAATGCGACAACAGATGGCGACGGTAATTATACAATTGATATCCCTGCCAATGAAGATTTAAAAGGTGGAGAAGCATTACCAGTGACATCAACAGATGGCGCAGGTAACCAATCTGGTGCAGCGACTACGACAGTAACAGATACAACGGCACCTACAGTACCAACAATTAATCCAGTAACAAGGGAAGATACAACAATTACAGGTCATGCGGAACCAGGTTCAACAGTAACAGTAACGTTCCCAGATGGAAATACAGCTACTGGTACAACGGATGCAGATGGCAATTATGTTATCAATATTCCTACTGATGAAGACTTAAAAGGTGGAGAAGAGTTACCAGTGACTTCTACAGATAAAGCTGGTAATAAATCTGATGTTGCGACAACTGAAGTAACAGATACAACAGCACCAGAAGCACCAACAGTTAATCCAGTAACAAGTGAAGATAAAACAATCACAGGTAAAGCAGAGCCAAACTCAACAGTAACAGTGACATTCCCGGATGGCACAACAGCAACAGGCAATACAGATGCAGATGGCAATTATGTGATTGATATTCCAGCTAACGAAGATCTAAAAGGTGGCGAAACATTACCAGTTACATCTACAGATAAAGCTGGCAATAAATCTCAACCTGCGTCAACAGTGGTAACAGATACAACAGCGCCAACAGTACCGACTGTAAACCCAGTATCTAGTGAAGATAAAACAGTTACAGGTAAAGCAGAGCCAAACTCAACAGTAACAGTAACGTTCCCAGATGGTACGACAGCTAGTGGTACGACAGACGCAGATGGAAACTATACAATAGATATTCCAGCGAATGAAGACTTAAAAGGTGGCGAAACATTACCAGTTACAGCGACAGACAAAGACGGCAATAAATCAGAACCAGCAACAACGACAGTAACAGACACAACAGCACCAGAAGCACCAACAGTCAATCCAGTAACAAGTGATGATACACAAATCACAGGTAAAGCGGAGCCGAACTCAACAGTAACGGTAACGTTCCCGGATGGAAATACAGCTAGTGGCACAACAGATGCAGATGGAAACTATGTTATTAATATCCCTTCAAGCGAAGACTTAAAAGGCGGCGAAACATTACCAGTTACATCTACAGATAAAGCTGGAAACACATCAGAACCAGCACCAACAGTGGTAACAGATACAACAGCACCAACAGTACCATCAGTGAATCCAGTGACAAGTGATGATACGCAAATTACAGGTAAAGCAGAACAAGGATCAACGGTAACAGTGACATTCCCAGACGGAAACACAGCGACAGGAACAACAGATGCGGATGGCAATTATGTTATCAATATTCCATCTAACGAAGACTTAAAAGGTGGCGAAACATTACCAGTAACAGCTACAGACAAAGATGGTAATCAATCAGAACCAGCAACAACAGTAGTGACAGATACAACAGCACCATCAACACCGACTGTAAACCCAGTAACAAGTGACGATACACAGATCACAGGTAAAGCAGAGCCAAACTCAACAGTGACAGTAACGTTCCCAGATGGTAAAACAACAAGTAGTACAACAGACGCAGATGGAAACTATGTCATCAATATTCCTTCAAGCGAAGACTTAAAAGGTGGAGAAGAGTTACCAGTAACAGCTACAGATAAAGCTGGTAATACGTCTGATAAAGCAACAACAGTGGTAACAGATACAACAGCGCCAACGGTACCATCTGTAAACCCAGTAACAAGTGACGATACACAAATCACAGGTAAAGCAGAGCCAAACTCAACAGTGACAGTAACATTCCCAGATGGCACGAAAGCTAGTGGAACAACAGATGCAGATGGTAATTATGTGATTGACATCCCAGCAAACGAAGATCTAAAAGGTGGCGAAACATTACCAGTAACAGCTACAGATAAAGACGGTAATGAATCAGAACCAGCAACAACAGTAGTAACAGATACAACAGCACCAACAGTACCATCTGTAAACCCAGTAACAAGTGATGATACACAAATCACAGGTAAAGCGGAACCAGGTTCAACGGTAACAGTGACATTCCCAGATGGCACGAAAGCTAGTGGTACAACAGATGCGGACGGTAACTATGTGATTAATATTCCTGCCAACGAAGATCTAAAAGGTGGCGAAACATTACCAGTAACGTCTACTGATAAAGATGGCAATGAATCAGAACCAGCAACAACAGTAGTGACAGATACAACAGCACCATCTGTACCGACTGTTAATCCGGTAACAAGTGATGATACACAAATTACAGGTAAAGCAGAGCCAGGCTCAACAGTGACAGTAACATTCCCAGATGGCACAAAAGCAACTGGTAAAACAGATGCAGATGGCAATTATGTGATTAATATTCCTGCCAACGAAGATTTAAAAGGTGGCGAAACATTACCAGTAACTGCAACAGATAAAGATGGTAACGAATCACAACCGTCAACAACAGTAGTGACAGATACAACAGCACCAACTGTACCATCAGTGAACCCAGTGACAAGTGATGATACACAAATTACAGGTAAAGCGGAACCAGGTTCAACAGTAACAGTAACGTTCCCAGATGGCACAAAAGCAACTGGTACAGCTGACCAAGATGGCAATTACGTGATTGATATCCCAGCTAATGAAGATTTAAAAGGTGGCGAAACATTACCAGTAACTGCAACAGATAAAGATGGTAACGAATCAGAACCAGCAACAACAGTAGTGACAGATACAACAGCACCAACTGTACCGACTGTTAATCCAGTAACAAGCAACGATAAGACGATTACAGGTAAAGCAGAACCAGGCTCAACAGTAACAGTGACGTTCCCAGATGGAAGCACTTCAACTGGCAAAGCTGATCAAGATGGCAACTATGTAATTGATATTCCAGCTAACGAAGATTTAAAAGGCGGAGAAACATTACCAGTAACGTCTACAGATAAAGACGGTAATACGTCAGAACCGGCAACAACAGTAGTGACAGATACAACAGCACCAGAAGCGCCAACAGTTAACCCAGTAACAAGTGATGATACACAAATCACAGGTAAAGCAGAGCCAAACTCAACAGTGACGGTAACATTCCCAGATGGCACAACAGCTAGTGGTACAACTGATGCAGATGGCAATTACGTGATTGATATCCCAGCTAATGAAGACCTAAAAGGTGGCGAAACATTACCAGTAACTGCAACAGATAAAGATGGTAATACATCAGATAAGACAACAACAGTAGTAACAGACACAACAGCACCAACTGTACCGACAATCAATCCGGTAACAAGTGAAGACAAAACAATTACAGGTAAAGCGGAACCAGGTTCAACAGTAACAGTGACGTTCCCAGATGGCACAACGGCAACAGGTAAAACAGATGATAACGGCAATTATGTCATCGATATTCCTGCCAACGAAGATCTAAAAGGCGGAGAAACATTACCAGTTACTTCAACAGATAAAGACGGTAATGAATCACAACCAACAACAACAGTAGTAACGGACACAACAGCACCGTCTGTACCGACAATCAACCCAGTAACAAGTGACGATACACAAATTACAGGTAAAGCAGAGCCAAACTCAACAGTGACTGTAACATTCCCAGATGGCACAACAGCGACAGGTAAAACAGATGAAAACGGTAACTATGTGATCGATATTCCAGCTAACGAAGATCTAAAAGGCGGAGAAACATTACCAGTCACAGCGACTGACAAAGATGGCAATACGTCAGAACCAGCAACAACAGTAGTAACAGACACAACAGCACCATCTGTACCAACTGTTAATCCGGTAACAAGTGACGATACACAAATTACAGGTAAAGCAGAACCAAACTCAACAGTGACGGTAACATTCCCAGATGGCACGAAAGCTAGTGGAACAACAGATGCAGATGGTAATTATGTGATTGACATCCCAGCTGGAGAAAATCTAAAAGGTGGAGATCATATTGGCGTTACAGCAACAGATGCTAATGGAAATACGTCTCCATCTACTGATGGAACAGTGGTTGATGATGGTAAACCTGTAGATCCAAGTCAACCGACAGATCCAACAAATCCAGGTGAACCAACGGATCCAAGTCAACCGACAGACCCAACAAATCCAGGTGAACCAACGGATCCAAGTCAACCGACAGACCCAACAAACCCAGGTGAACCAACGGATCCAAGTCAACCGACAGATCCAACAAATCCAGGTGAACCAACGGATCCAAGTCAACCGACAGACCCAACAAACTCAGGTGAACCAACGGAACCAGGTCAACCAACAGACCCAACAAACCCAGGTGAACCAACAGAACCAGGTCAACCGGCAAACCCAACAAATCCAGGTGAACCAACAGAACAAACAACACAAGGTCATGTATCTGGAAATAATGTAACTTCAAATGGTGCTGTACAACAAAGAAACCATGAGACATCATCAACAAACAAAGGTAATAATCATGAAAAAGATCAAAGTGAATTACCTGAAACTGGACAAGATGGTGTGAACAAAGGAACATTATTCGGTACATTATTAGCTGGATTAGGAGCGTTATTCTTATTCTTCAAACGTCGTAGAGAAGATGAAGAGGAAGAGGAAAAATAAAGAGTAAGTCAAAAGAACAAATATAGTTTAAATAAAGACCCATTCCAATATACTGGAATGGGTCTTTTTTATGAAAAAAACCGCTAAATCGAATATCGACTTAACGGAATGAATTAAAATAGTAATGATAGAAGTGCAAGTATTGGTAAAAGCCCTTGCTTAATGATGATGGCTTTTTGACTTGTTAGTGCACCATATATAGCAACAATGATCATATATACAAGAAGACATGTAGTCAATTCTTTAGGATGAGTACTCAAAAAGTAGGCATAGAGAATGAAAATACCAAGTAAACCATTGTAAAGCCCTTGATTCTTCATTAAAGTATTTAGGTTTTTATCTTTTAATGCAGATGTACTCATTTTGAAAGTATGACTAGTTTTGTTAGATGTGGTTAGTAATGTTTGTAACACCATGATTAATAAGAATTCTATTGCCACAAGTATTACTAAAATAGCAGTGAGTATACTCAATTTAAATCATTCCTTTTTCTCTTTATATTTATAATCAAATAGTAATGTAAATAGATATTAATTACAATACAATATAAATAGATAATTTAATGTCATTTTAGGCATAAAAAAAGCAACCATAACGGTTGCTTTGAAAATGTTATTACATTTTTACGACATTAGCTGCTTGTTCTCCACGATCGCCTTCAACGATGTCGAATTCAACTTTTTGTCCTTCTTCTAATGATTTGTATCCTTCTTCAGCGATTGCTGAGAAATGTACGAATACGTCGCTTCCATCTTCTCTTTCGATGAAACCAAAACCTTTTTCTGAATTAAACCATTTAACTGTACCGTTATTCATATAGAATACCTCCGCGTGCTTTTGCACTAAATATTTGTAACAAGTTTCATTAAATCAAAAGAGTATATTCTAAACAAATAAACTTCAATCAAATTCACGACCTTTTATTACGTTAGATTAACTATACACCCTAAAACACAATAAGTAAAGGAAGAATAATTATGAATATGAAAATGTTAGTATAATACAATGTTTAAAAATAGCTGGAGAGACTGTTATGACAGAGTGTTATGAAGTTTTGGCCATCCAATATTATCTCAAAATAAATTTTGGTTTTAGTAGTATTAACTTGTTAAAACATAACTTTTAAAAATTTTGGAATAGCCTATATGATTGTTTATCTTTCATTTAATCAATTAGTTTTCATTTATCAATTGCTTAATGAAGTGTCTAGATTTACTTAAAAAATAATGAGTTGATGAATTAAGTAATAAAGTTTAGAAGTATCAAGATTAGCATTTAAAATTAATATAGAAATTTAAAAAAATTTGTAAATTGATGCTATTTGTAAATATTAAAGGTAAAAAGAAAATGTCGCATATATATAGTAGAAATGAGTTTTATATATGAATCAATTCGATAAAAATATTATATTTGTAATCATAATGTCATGAAATACAAACACCATATTCATATTAAGAGAGTATAATACTTATTGTATAAAAAATCCGAGAAACAAATAGAGTATTTGAGGAGGAATAAGTAATTGAATAAAAAAATTATTGCTGCAATTGTTGGGACAAGTGCAGTGAGTGCTATTGCAGCAACACAAGCAGACGCAGCAACGACACACAAGGTTAAAAGTGGCGAATCTCTTTGGTCTATATCTAGTAAATATGGAATATCTATTTCAAAATTAAAATCGTTGAATCATTTATCTTCTAATATAATATTTCCAAACCAAGTATTAAAGGTATCAGGTTCAACTAGTACTAGTAAACCAAGTAGTTCATCATCTACAGGAACAAGTTCGTCTACATATACAGTAAAAGCAGGGGACTCAGTATCATCAATAGCCGCTAAATATGGCATGAGTTATCAAAAATTAATGAAATTAAATGGTTTAAAAAGCTTTTTAATTCATCCAGGACAAAAATTAAAAGTATCAGGTACAGTTAGTACTAGTAAACCAAGTAGTTCGACATCAACAACTGGAAGTTCATCAACATATACTGTTCAAGCGGGAGATTCATTATCATCAATAGCTGCTAAATATGGTACAACTTATCAAAAAATAATGAGCCTTAATGGATTATCTAATTTCTTTATTTATCCAGGACAAAAATTAAAGGTATCAGGTACTGCTTCTACATCAAATAGTAGCTCAAATACAGCTAACTCAAGTAATAATGGTTACAATACACCAGTATTTAATCACCAAAACTTATATACATGGGGACAATGTACATATCATGTATTCAATCGTCGTGCTCAAATTGGAAAAGGCATTAGCACATATTGGTGGAATGCAAACAATTGGGATAACGCAGCAGCAGCTGATGGTTACACAATTGATGGTAAACCAACAGTAGGTTCAATCGCTCAAAGTGATTCAGGATACTATGGCCATGTCGCTTTTGTAGAGCGAGTTAATAGTGATGGTAGTATTTTAGTTTCAGAAATGAACTGGGCAGCGTCACCAGGTATTGTGACATATAGAACAATTCCTTCATATCAAGTGAATACATATAGATATATTCATTAATATCATCTTATATGAACATAGAACTACTGATTAAGTTTAATTACTTTTTCGGTAGTTTTTTTAATTGATCAAGCAATCATTATTATATTTTAGAAGAAAATCACACAGTAATTACATGGTTTATACCGTGCAGGCATCTAGGAGGACAACAACATGAAAGCACTAATTACGGGTGGGGCTGGTTTTATCGGTTCACACATAGCGCACAAATGTATTCAAAATAATATTGAAGTACATGTAATTGATAATTTATCAACTGGTCGTATTGAAAATATACCGTATGTAAAAAAAGAGTATTTCTATCAAGAAAATATCAATAATTTGAAATTTGTCTCGGACTTAATTAAAAAAGAACAATTTGATTATGTCATTCATTTAGCAGCTATGGTGAGCGTCGTGGAAACAGTTCAACAACCGGGACGATCTAACCAAGTGAATATCGATGCTACGTTGAATATTTTAGAAACACTCAGGTTACAGCATTCTAATGTAAAAAGATTCTTGTTTGCATCATCTGCAGCCGTTTATGGACAATTAGAAGGGTTGCCTAAAGCGATTCATTCACGTATTGATCCAAGGTCTCCATATGCAGTACAAAAATATGCTGGAGAAAGCTACGCTAAAATTTATCATCAATTATATCAATTACCTACCGTTTCATTACGCTTCTTCAATGTGTATGGTCCTAAACAAAATCCATATTCTGATTATTCAGGGGTCATTTCAATTCTTAATCACAAATTTAATCATAAAGAGACTTTCACATTTTATGGAGATGGTTTGCAAACGCGCGATTTTATTTATATTGATGATTTAGTTGAAGCATGTTGGTTAGTATTACACAATGACAACGTTAATGGCAATGTTTATAATTTAGGAACTGGGAAACAAACGACCTTAAAGCAGATGGTCAACATATTTGAACAGCATTTTAATTATAGTATTCCATACGTTTATGATGAGGAAAGAGTTGGAGATATTAAACATTCATATGCAGATATTTCGCCAATTCAAAGTTTAGGATTTAACCCTCAATATTCTGTTGAAAAAGGAATCCAGTCTTATTTAGAATATCAATCATAAAATATCCTCCTTACTTTGCATTAATAACAAAGTGAGGAGGATATTTTTAAATTGCCTTTAACGCTTCGAGTAATTGCTTATAATGTTTAACAGCTGATGAGTAATATAGTTTTTCATTATTTTCAACTTTAGTGAGAGGTTGTTCGATGATTTGAGTCATATAGTTGGCTAATTGATTAATATTATTCGCTTCAACTAAGTATCCGTTTTTAGCATGATCGATAATTTCATTAGGGCCATACATAACGTCATATGCAATAACAGGACACCCCATAGAAATACTTTCCATAATAGTGAGTCCGAATCCTTCATAGCTACTTGTTAATAATGACGCTTTGGATTTTTTAAATTCGGCTAATGGACTAGAAGTATATTTATGAATGGTAACTTGACTATTTAATTGATTTGCATCGATGATGTCCTGCATCATAGCTTTTTGGTTATCTTCATCTCTGCCATATAATGCCAATTTTGTCTGATGCCCGCTTTTAAGAAATTCTATATACGCTTTTAAAAGATGATCTAATTGTTTTTCTTTACTAAAGCGACCTATAAATACAAAGCGATCTTCAACATTTTCATTATCAATAGATTTGTTTGTTTCAATAAAGTGTGGAATAACCGCAAATTGTTTATCTGGAATAGGATACATGTCTTGAATATCCACTTTTTGTTGTTGCGTTAAGACTATAAATTTTTCAACATTTTCTTTATGTTCAAATGCGTATTTGAAAGATTTTTTTATTTGAGTCCCGGATAAATGAGAGCTGTGTAACACTAGTATATTTCGAGTATGATGTGATTGTGCCAGTAATGGATCGTCTAAAAGTCTTGCATCACTGAAAACAATGTCTCCATCTTTGAATTTATGTTCGAAATAATATTGTGCGAATGCCTTGTCATCGGAGAAAGTTTGATATACTTTTCCATCTTTGAACAGTTTAACTAAATTGACGCTATTTTTTTTATTGTCTTTAAAATGACGTTCGCAGTACATTTCACCGTTTGGATAATACATCATTTCTTGGCTTTTCTTTGTAGAATTTTCATAATAATTAATAATTCTATGCAAATAACCATATGAATTATATTCACTTCGTTTTGTTTTCAAGCCAGTTTCAGGAGCAATGACATCTTCGTAACGTAAGATTGAATTATTATTGAAATATTTTCTGTAACGCACTAATTGATTATCTTGATAATAATGTATCTCATGATTTTGAGTATTCTTTTTAGCTTTAAGTCCAGAAATACGTTTTGGTATTTTATTGTATTTTGGTTTATTGAAGAATTTTGTTTTGGGTACGTCGTAAATTTTATAATTTGTTAACCATTCATAAATGTTTTCGAATTCTATGTTTTTAGTGACTTTATGTTCTTCTAAAAATGTTTTATAAATATTTGGATAGTTTCTATTATAGTTTGTCGTCAAAATTTTAGTGGGTACATTAAATTCTTCATCTATCAATTTAATCCTTCTTAATAAAGCTTGGGTTCTACCGCCATGTGAGGGAGGTAAGGTGGATGTAATCGTGTAAATCATTTGGTAAACTCCTTTCAGTAATACCGCAGCGATTCGTTAATTTATACTTTGTGAAATATGAAACATAATAACTTTGAATTATTGTCATGTTAATGTCTATGAATAAGAATTACAAATATTTTGATATTTATAAATCTACAGAATTGAAGTATTTATAAATTTTATGAACATACCACATATAACAACGTGTGATTTTGAGTGTGATGAGGTTAAAGGTTTAATTAAAAAAGTCTGAATCCTCACATGAGAACTCAGACTATTACTATCTTAATTTATATAAAAAGAATATGTTTAGTATTCATTTTTTACTTTTCTAAAGCTTGTAAATAAACGTGCACCATTAATAGCGAATGATACTAATGCACCTAATTTACGGAATTTATAAGGAGATTTAATAGATACATAAAAATCTAATAATGTACCTAATGTACTTAGGCCCAATGATAAGTATACGAGTTGCTTATTTTTAGCATCATATTTAATACCATTATAGCCATCAACAATAAATCCTGCGATTCCGAATAAATTTGATAAGCGTGTTGCGCTTGATTTTTTTGCCATTATTTTACCTCCAATGCATTTGGGTGTTACTTTATCCCAATTCAAACATAGTTATTAATATTGATTACCCATATTCTATTGATTATACACTAAAATTTATAAAATGATGAGGAGAAAGATTTTGCGAAATTATGATAACATAAAACTAAATATATTTTGATGTTAGAAGTATTTGCAGAAAGGAGTTAAGTTATGATTAAATGTGTTTGCTTAGTAGAGGAAACAGAAGATCAAATATTACTTGTACAAGTACGTCATCGTGAAAAATATTATTTCCCGGGTGGTAAAATTGATGAAGGAGAAACACAATTACAAGCTTTAAAAAGAGAATTGAAAGAAGAATTAAAGCTAGAACTGTCAGATAAAGAATTGTCTTATATAGGTACAGTCGTTGGAAAAGCATATCCTCAAGAAAATATGTTAACAGAGTTAAATGGCTATCGAGCAACAGTATCAATTAATTGGGATAAGATACATACGCATAATGAAATTACTGATATTAAGTGGTTTGATAAAAATGATTCAGAGTATATTGCACCAGCAGTTTTAACTTGGATAAAAGAAATGTCAGGTCAATAAAAGGAGACAATATGGAAATAAAAGCATATCAACCACAATTTTTTGAAGCTGTTCAATCAATACAACTCTCTGAAGAAGATTCACGCTATACAAAAACACCGTTGGAAAACTTGGAGTCTGCTAAAACGAATGAAAATAGATATCCAACATTGGTTATGGAAGGACAACAGTGTGTTGCATTTTTCACTTTACATGAAGGAGATGGACCAGCACCATATTCTACTAATCCAAAAGCGATTTTCTTTAGATCATTTACTGTTGATGCACGATACAGGGGTAAAGGTGTAGGGAAACATGTCATCCATCAACTGAGTACTTATATAAAGCATTTCTATCCACATATCAATGAAATTGTATTGACTGTAAACATCGATAATCCAAGAGCCATCCATTTATATGAACAAGCTGGATATTATCATATAGGTGAGTCAACGATGATAGGGAAGCCTGTGTATGTAATGTCATATCCATTATAAAAAGCAGCATATAGGACGTTTGTAACAACCTCCTTATATGCTGCTTCATTTTATTTGATAGCAGTTGATTGTCTTTTAATTAAAAAAGCAGTTACCCAAGCTGTGATAGGAATACTAATAGCAACAGCAATACCTCCGAATAGAATTGAAATAAATTCTTGGGCAAAGATTTTCGAGTTGATAATATGACCAAATGAATAATTTAATTTGAAGAACCAAAAGAATAATGTCAATTGGCCTCCGAAATAAGCTAAATATATAGTGTTTGCAGATGTTGCTAGAATTTCTCTACCTACACGCATGCCTGATTGAAATAATTGATGTTGACTTAAATTTGGGTTAGTATCATTTAATTCATACATGGGTGAACTGATGGTGATAGCTAAATCAATGACAGCAGCGATCACAGCAAGCACAATAGTAAATATCATGAATTGAACCATATCGATGCCGATATTCATAGAGTATACATATGTTTCGTCTTGTTGTTCTGTCGCGAAGCCTTGTAAATGGCCTACGTTCACTGAAATATATATAGCTAGAATTAATATAAGCGTTGTGATGATTGTACCTATAAATGCGGCTTGTGTTTTAACATCGTACCCATTTAACACGAATAGATTACATGCTGCGACAACGATACAGAATATCATAGTTGTGATATATATCGGTACACCAAAAATAATCATTAAGATACTAATGACTAAAACGATGAAGTTTAAAAATAATGTCGCAAATGACACGAGTCCTTTTTTACCTCCGAAAATAATCATCAGCACTAGTAATATCAAGCCTAATATTGTTATTGCACTCATCGATTTTCACCTCGCATTTTAAGCCATAATTCCATTAAACCGATAGTGGTTGGGATGGTTAAAACAATCCCAATACCCCCTATCAATGCACGAGCAACTTCTAATGACCAATTCATAGAAATGGTATATGTAATGGTATTGGCATTTTTTAAATATATGAGAAACATAGGTAAACTACCAGATAAATAAGAGAATAATAAAATGTTTGTCATCGTCCCCATAATATCTTGGCCAATATGTCTACCTGCTAGGGCCCATCTCCTCATACTAATTTGAGGTGTTCGTTGCAATATCTCATTCATCCCACTAGCAATAGTGATTGCAACGTCCATAACAGCTCCAAGTGAACCAATTAATACTGAAGCTAAAAAGACCTCTTTCGGTGGTAAGGTTAAAAAACTCATTGTTTCATATTTAATACCATTGCCATGAGTGAATCGTATAACTAACTCAGCGATACCTATACAAAGAAACGTACCTACAAGTGTAGAAACAATGGTAATCAGTGTTCGCATTCGCCAGCCTGTAACTAGTAATAGAGTCAATGTTGTTGAAACAATCATTGCTATAACCATCAATGTGAATAAACTCGTATTTGGCATTTGATAATGAATATAAATCGCACCTAAAACTGCGATTGAGTTCAAGATGAGTGAAAGTATCGATTGTAAACCTACTTGTCTGCCTACAATTAATATCGTGATGAAGAAAATGCCTGTGATAAGAACGACTAATCCATCGCGCTTTTTCTCAATGATATCGGCGTCGCTCGGATTTTTAGAAATATGTAATAAAACTTTATCGTTTTTAGTAAAACGTTCTGAATCAACTTGTGATTTAACAAACTCGTTAGTGATTGTTGTTGATTTACCTTCAAATTTACCGTTTAATATTCTAACGGTAAGTCGGTCTTTGTATTTGATGTCTTTGTTATGTTGATCGTCAGATACATGTTGTGTGCTCAATCTTTGAACATCTGTTATTTTACCGATAGGCATTTGATAACATTTTTCATTAAAGAAAGTGAATATAAATAAACCTAAAAATATGATGATGAATGCCATAACGACCCAATAAAATTTATTTTTGAAAAAAGTATTGAATTGCATTCAATAAACCCCAATTCTTCTATGAAATAATAGAATGATTATACGCTTAATTAAATTAGATTTCAAAAATAAACCGAAGCGACCTTTTGAATACTGTTAATCCTAACTTGACCTTATATTTAATGGTACGTAGATGTTTTATTAAACAATACTTGTATCGTTTGTAAAGCAACAGGTAAATCGGGTTTATGATTTCCTTTTTTAGTAATCACACAAATCGTACGTTTTATTTCAGTGTGACTGAGAGGTATTTTAATCCATTCATTTGAAGGACTATCTAAAGAAATATTTTGAGGTGTAATCAAAACACCTCTTTCTTTTTTTAAAAGGTATTGAGCTAATTGTTTATCTGATATTGTACGTATGTCTGAAGGTAATTTTTCTTTAATTGATTTTGGTAACACGGTTAGACAAAAGACATTTTGTAAATGCAATTGAGATAAATGAGGTTGCAGTGTTAAGGCGATAGGGTCTCTCTTGTTAGTATATAAATTATAATGTTCTTCGAATAAAGCAGTCATATTTAAATCAGAATGTTGCTTAATTTCATCAGTCAGTTCAAGGATCCCTATATCTATTTCTCCTTTTAATACGTTATCCAAAATGTCATTGTCTTGACTCAAATTAGGGATAACTTGACTTTCTGATTGTTCTTCAAAGATTTGAATGAGGCGACCTAATTTATGGGAAGCTTCACTTTCACTATAGGATAAAAATATCTTCTGATTACTTAATGTCTGTTGATGTTGAAATAATTGTATTGTTTGATCTAATTGATCCAATATTTTAGTGGCTTCCGTTAATAGTTGTTTGCCTTCAGATGTTAATAAGATATTTCGTCCTTGTCTTTTAAATAAGTTAACGTTTAATTCTTTTTCTAACTGAGTCATTTGACGACTTATGGCTGATTGGGCAATATTTAATTCTAATGCAGCTTCAGAAATATGTTCTCGTTTAGCTACTTCTACAAAATATTTAAGTTGTTTGATTTCCATCATTTCAATCCTCACTTTTAGCTACTTCTGCAACTTATCCAACATTACATTTGACACTTATTATAACAGTTTGGTTGTTAATTGTTCTAATTTTTAGATAAATATTATCTAATTTATATATTGAACAGATGAAACAATTACATTATATTAATGATTACTAAATATTAATTGTCAGAAAATTCTAAAAGGGAGTGTGCATCATGTATAATGAGAAGCTAAAAAAGGGATTATACGATTATCGTGAGGAACATGATGCTTGTGGTATTGGTTTTTACGCTAATATGGATAACATTAGATCACACGATGTCATTGAAAAATCATTAGAAATGTTATGTAGATTAGATCATAGAGGTGGTATCAGTGCTGATGGAATGACTGGTGATGGTGCAGGTATCATGACCGAAATTCCCTTTAAATTCTTTGAACAGTTGCATGATTTACCACTACCCAATGAAGGTGAATATGCAGTAGGGCTATTTTTTTCAAAAGAACGTGTGATTGGAAGTAAGCATGAGACGGTGTTGAGTCACTATTTTGAAGGTGAAGGTCTCGGTGTCATAGGTTATCGTGATGTACCAGTTAATAAAGAGGCAGTTGCACAGCATGTAGCGGATACGATGCCTTTTATTCAACAAGTGTTTATCGATATTCGTCACGCTGAAGATATAAATAAACAACTTTATTTAGCTCGAAAGCAAATAGAATATTACGCTGAACAAGAAGGGATAGAATTATATTTTACAAGCTTATCTCACAAAACCATTGTCTATAAAGGATGGCTACGTTCTGATCAAATTAAAGGGCTATATTTAGATTTAACACACGAAGCCTATCAATCGAAACTTGGTCTAGTACATTCAAGATTTAGTACAAATACATTTCCGAGTTGGAAACGTGCACATCCTAATCGACTACTTATGCATAATGGTGAGATTAATACAATTAAAGGTAATGTTAATTGGATGCGTGCACGTCAAAATAAATTAGTACATACACTTTTTGGTGAGGATCAACATAAAATACATCGTATCGTTGATGAAGATGGTAGTGATTCATCAATCGTTGATAATGCATTAGAGTTTTTATCTTTGGCAATGGAACCGGAAAAAGCTGCCATGCTATTAATACCAGAGCCATGGCTCTATAACAAATCGAATAACAAAGATGTACGTTCGTTTTATGAATTTTATAGTTACTTAATGGAGCCATGGGATGGACCTACAATGATTTCATTTTGTAATGGGGATAAGATAGGCGCATTAACAGACCGTAATGGTTTGCGTCCTGGTAGATATACCATCACGAAAGATAATTTCATCGTCTTTTCTTCTGAAGTTGGCGTAATAGATGTTGATGAATCAGAGGTTGCGTTTAAAGGGCAATTAAATCCTGGAAAATTATTATTAGTCGATTTTAAGAAGAATAAAGTTGTTGAAAACAATGAATTGAAATATGAAATTGCTAGTGAACATCCGTATGCAGAGTGGCTAAAAACAGAAAAATATGAAGCGCATATAGATCATGTGAAATACAGTTCAACTGAATATGATGATGAAACATTATTTAAACTACAACGTCAATTTGCGTATACAAAAGAAGAAATGAATAAGTATATCGTTGATTTAGTTTTGCAGAAGAAAGATCCTATTGGTGCTATGGGATATGATGCACCTATTGCAGTATTAAATGATAGACCTGAAAGCTTATTTAATTATTTTAAACAGTTATTTGCTCAAGTTACTAATCCACCTATTGATGCTTACAGAGAAAAAATTGTCACAAGTGAAATGTCTTATTTAGGTGGCGAAGGCAATCTATTGAAACCTGATAAAGCAGTACTTCATCGTGTTCAACTTAAAAAACCAGTATTAACAGAGGCTCAATTAGAAGCTATTGATACTGAGAAGTTTAAAACGACTTATGTTTCAACTATATATCATGATGATTTAGAGACTAGTTTGAAACGATTATCTGATGAAGTGATTCAATATGTGAAAAATGGTTCTGAAATTATCGTATTAGACGATAGTTTGCTAGCGTCAGAATCAGGATTTGCCATGCCAATGTTACTAGCAATGAGCCATGTTCATCAATGTTTGATACGCGAAGGTTTACGTATGGAAACAAGTTTAGTTGCAAAATCTGGTGAGACACGTGAAGTGCATCACGTAGCATGCTTACTAGGTTATGGGGCAAACGCAATCGTGCCATATTTAGCTCAACGAACGGTTGAACAACTCACAAATGATGGCAAATTACATGGTACAGTAACATCGAATGTCGAAACGTATACAAACGTGTTATCAGAAGGTGTTATTAAAGTAATGGCTAAAATGGGAATATCAACAGTTCAAAGTTATCAAGGTGCACAAATATTTGAAGCGGTTGGGATATCACAAACTGTTATTGATAAATATTTTACAGGGACACAATCTAAAATCTCTGGTATTAACATTCAACAAATTGATGAGGAAAATAAAGCAAGACAAGAGTCGCATTCAGATTATTTAGCGTCTGGTAGTACTTTCCAATGGAGACAACAAGGACAGCATCATGCTTATAATCCTAAAACAATTTTCTTATTACAGCATGCTTGTCGTGATAATGACTATGACTTATTCAAACAATATTCCGATACGGTTAATCAACAGCGCCAAGATTTTATTCGTCATTTATTAGAATTTAAGACTTGTAAACCTATTGATATATCAAAAGTTGAGCCTGCTTCTGAAATTGTTAAACGTTTTAACACAGGTGCAATGAGTTATGGATCTATATCAGCTGAAGCACACGAAACATTGGCGCAAGCGATGAACAGTCTAGGAGGTAAAAGTAACAGTGGTGAAGGTGGAGAAGATCCTTTACGCTATCAACCTCAAAAAGACGGTAGTAATAAAATTAGCGCAATTAAACAAGTTGCCTCTGGAAGATTTGGCGTAACGAATGACTACTTACAACATGCAAAGGAAATACAGATTAAAGTAGCACAAGGTGCTAAACCTGGTGAGGGTGGTCAATTACCTGGTTCTAAAGTATATCCGTGGATTGCCGAAACAAGAGGATCTACGCCGGGTATCGGTCTCATTTCACCACCACCGCATCATGATATATATTCTATCGAAGATTTAGCGCAATTGATTCATGATTTGAAAAATGCAAATAAAGAAGCGGATATTGCTGTTAAATTAGTGTCGAAAACAGGTGTGGGAACCATTGCATCAGGGGTAGCAAAAGCGTTTGCAGATAAAATTGTCATCAGTGGCTATGACGGTGGAACAGGTGCTTCGCCTAAAACTAGTATTCAACATGCGGGTGTGCCTTGGGAAATAGGTTTGGCTGAAACACATCAAACTTTGAAATTAAATGATTTACGAAGTCGAGTAAAGTTAGAAACAGATGGTAAATTGCTTACTGGTAAAGATGTAGCGTATGCATGTGCGCTTGGAGCGGAAGAATTTGGATTTGCAACAGCACCTTTAGTGGTTTTGGGATGTGTTATGATGCGTGTTTGTCATAAGGATACATGTCCAGTAGGAGTTGCTACTCAAAACAAAGATTTACGTGCTTTATTTAAAGGAAAAGCACAACATGTTGTACATTTTATGTATTTTATTGCAGAAGAATTACGTGAAATACTTGCATCATTAGGATTGAGAACAGTTGAAGAATTAGTAGGACGAACAGACTTATTACAACGTTCTTCTCATATTAAACCAGGAACAAAAGCAGCATCTGTTGAAATCGAACGATTAATCAACATAGCTGATGGTCCTAATACTAAGGAAATAGCACAGAATCACCAATTAGATGAAGGTTTTGATTTGAATTATCTATATCCAGATGCCAAACAAAGTATAGAGGCAGGTCATGCATTTTCAGGAAGTTATACCATTAAGAACGTTCAACGTGATGTTGGCGTGATTACTGGTAGTGCGATTGCTAAACAATATGGGGAAAAAGGATTACCAGAAGATACGATTTATGTTAATACGGATGGCCATGCTGGTCAAAGTTTGGCTGCTTTTGCGCCAAAAGGATTAACGATACATCATAATGGAGATGCCAATGACTATGTCGGTAAAGGTTTGTCAGGTGGTACAGTCATTGTACAAGCACCTAATTCATTACGTGAAAATGAAATCATAGCAGGAAACGTATGCTTCTATGGTGCATCAAAAGGTAAAGCTTTTATTAATGGTAAAGCCGGAGAACGTTTCTGTATTAGAAATAGTGGTGCCGATGTGGTAGTTGAAGGTATTGGTGATCATGGACTTGAATATATGACAGGCGGCCACGTATTAATACTTGGCGATGTAGGAAAGAACTTCGGTCAAGGTATGAGTGGTGGCGTAAGTTATGTATTTCCAAGTGATATCAGTCAATTTAAGACGCAACATGCACTTAATACTTTGGAATTTAGTGAAGTTATGTATGACGAAGAAATGCAGTTTATTAAGAAAATGCTTGAGAGTCATGTGAAATATACACATAGTTCAAAGGCGCAAGATATATTACAACATTTCGATGACATAAAAAATCTAGTTGTCAAAGTGATACCTAAAGATTATAAATTAATGATGCAAAAAATTGATATTCAATTACGTCAACATAGTAGAAAAGACGATGCTATGTTAGCGGCATTTAATGATAACAGTTCAAGTGTTGATGAGACATTAAAACCAGCAGTAGTTTATTAAGAAAGAGGGATTATCATGGGCGAATTTAAAGGGTTTATGAAATATGAAAAGCAAGCATTAGCAGAATTGTCTTTGATTGATCGTCTTTCAAATCATCATGCATTTCAACAACGTTTTACAAAGGAAGATGCATCTACTCAAGGGGCGAGATGTATGGACTGCGGTACACCTTTTTGTCAAAGTGGATTATCCTATGGTTTTGAAACGATAGGATGCCCCATCGGCAACTATATTCCGGAATGGAACGATTTAGTTTATCGAGGAGATTTTAAAGCAGCATACGATAGACTTAGTGAAACGAACAATTTTCCAGAATTTACTGGACGTGTATGTCCAGCACCATGCGAACAATCATGTGTGATGAAAATTAATCGGAATTCAGTAGCTATTAAAGGAATTGAACGTACAATTATTGATGAAGCATATGAAAATGGATGGGTTAAGCCAAAATATCCTGAAGCGGATAGAGGGCAAAGTGTTGCTATCGTAGGAAGTGGACCAGCTGGGTTGACAGCAGCTGATGAACTTAACCATAGAGGCTATAAGGTCACAGTATATGAACGAGCTAAGGAACCCGGTGGCTTATTGATGTATGGTATTCCTAACATGAAATTAGATAAAGATGTGGTAAGACGTCGTATTAAATTAATGAAAGAAGCTGGCATTCAGTTTAAAACTGGCATTGAAATTGGTGTCGATATCAGTCGTGAAGATTTAGAATCAACATATGATGCTATTATTTTATGCACAGGTTCACAGAATGCTAGAGATTTACCGTTAGAGGGACGTATGGGTTATGGTATTCACTTTGCAATGGATTATTTAACAGAACAAACACGATTTTTAACTGGTGAAATTGACGAAGTAACTATCTCAGCTAAAGATAAGAATGTCATTATTATTGGTGCAGGAGATACGGGGGCAGATTGCGTGGCAACAGCGTTGCGTGAAAATTGTAAATCCATTGTGCAGTTCAATAAGTTTACGAAACTTCCTGAAGAAATCACTTTTGAAACCAATACATCGTGGCCACTTGCCTTACCAGTATTCAAAATGGATTATGCACATAAAGAATGTGAAGCGAAATTTGGTAAAGAGCCACGTGCATATGGTGTTCAAACAATGAGATATGATGTGGACGATACTGGGAAAGTGAGAGGGCTTTATACACAAATATTAAGAGAGACTGAAGACGGTACGGTGATGGAAGATGGACCAGAACGATTTTGGCCAGCAGATTTAGTTATACTTTCCATTGGCTTTATAGGTACTGAAATCACCATTCCACAATCATTTGGTATTAAAACCGAACGAAACAAAATTGTGGCTAATGACAAAGACTTTAGAACGAATCATTCGAAGATCTTTGCTGCTGGGGATGCACGAAGAGGACCTAGTCTTGTTGTATGGGCTATTAAAGAAGGTAGAGCCGTAGCTGATGCAGTTGAAACGTATTTAAACCAAGAAATTCTAGTGTAAAAAAGAATTGACTTTTAATGAACACTATTATATGATAATTATTGTGTTCAATGGAGGAATACCCAAGTCCGGCTGAAGGGATCGGTCTTGAAAACCGACAGGGCCTTAACGGGCCGCGGGGGTTCGAATCCCTCTTCCTCCGCCATTAGAATTTTAAATCCAAGACTAATAGATATAAAAGGCAAGTATTCATTTTATGATGAGTATTTGCCTTTTTTATTTGCCTTTTTATATAGCGACGTTAAGACGGAATTGAACAACGCAGTGCTGACAGTTTTATATGCCTAATAAAGGGGCAGTTTTTAATTGAAACGTGACTCATTTGTGTCTTTGAAGTAAAAGATTATATGAATTTAGTTGAAAGCCTTTACATAACTTGTCTAGACAAGTTATACTTTGTGTAAGATAACAAAGGAGTGAGGGCTATGGCTGTAAAAAAACAAGATGTAAAAGCCATTGTAGATGCAATTGGGGGGAAGGAGAACCTAGATACTGCGACACACTGTGTAACAAGACTACGGTTAGTATTAAAAGATGATAATAAAGTAGATAAAGATGCGTTGAGTGATAATCCATTAGTAAAAGGACAATTCAAAGCAGATCATCAGTATCAAATTGTTATTGGGCCGGGAACGGTAGATGAAGTTTATAAACAATTTGTAGCAGAAACAGGAGCAGAAGAAGCTTCAAAAGACGACGCTAAACAAGCTGCAGCTAAAAAAGGGAATCCAATTCAAAGATTGATTAAATTATTGGGGGATATATTTATACCAATCTTACCAGCGATTGTAACAGCTGGGTTATTAATGGGGATCAATAACATTTTAACTATGGAAGGGTTATTTGGTCCTAAAAAGTTAATAGACATGTACCCACAAATTGCGGACATTTCAAATATAATTAATGTCATCGCAAGTACCGCTTTCATTTTCTTACCTGCTTTAATTGGTTGGAGTAGTATGCGTGTATTTGGAGGAAGTCCAATTTTAGGATTGGTTTTAGGGCTTATCTTAATGCATCCGCAACTTGTATCACAATATGATATTGGTAAAGGGCATATACCAACTTGGAATTTATTTGGCTTAGAAATTAAGCAGCTTAATTATCAAGGACAAGTTTTACCAGTATTATTAGCAACATATGTGTTAGCTCAATTAGAGAAAGTACTAAACAAAGTTGTACATGATTCTATTAAGATGCTCGTAGTTGGACCGGTAGCATTGTTGATTACAGGTTTCTTAGCGTTTATAGTTATAGGACCTATTGCCTTAATATTAGGCACAGGCATTACAAATGGCGTGACTTATGTATTTGAACATGCAGGCTGGTTAGGTGGCGCGTTATATGGTTTATTATATGCACCACTTGTAATAACAGGTTTACATCACATGTTCTTAGCCGTTGATTTCCAATTAATGGGTAGTAGTTTAGGCGGTACATATTTATGGCCAATTCTAGCGATTTCAAATATTTGCCAAGGTTCAGCGGCATTTGGTGCATGGATTGTCTATAAACGTAAGAAAATGGTTAAAGAAGAAGGACTTGCGTTTACTTCAGGTATTTCAGGTGTATTAGGCGTAACTGAACCAGCTTTATTTGGTGTGAACTTACCATTAAAATATCCTTTTATTGCGGCCATTCTAACTTCAAGTGTACTAGGTGCTTTCATTGGTGCTCACAAAGTATTAGGTAGTGTTGGTGTAGGTGGTTGGCCTGCATTTATCTCAATCAAAAGTGAATTTTGGTGGATCTATCTTCCAGCTACATTAATTGCGACAATTGTTCCAGCTGTGTTAACAATAGTATTTTCAAGATTTAGTAATCAAAAAGCTAAAAAGATGGTCGACACATCTAATTCATAAAAAAGTAAAGCGTTCAAGTTGATTAAACCTCTGAGCGCTTTTTATTTTCATATAATACATAAAGGTGGTTTAACAATGAGTGAACAAGACTGGAGAAAATCAGTTGTTTATCAAATATATCCCAAATCATTTAATGATACGACAGGCAATGGTGAGGGTGATTTAAAAGGTATTATTGAGAAACTAGATTATTTACATTTTCTAGGCGTAGATTACATATGGTTAACGCCAATTTATGAATCGCCTATGAACGATAATGGGTATGATATTAGTAATTATCTTACTATTAATGAACAATTTGGTACTTTAGAAGATTTTAAAGTTTTAGTGAAAGAAGCTCATCGACGAGATATTAAAGTAATGATGGATATTGTGATTAACCATACATCAACAGAACATCAATGGTTTAAGGAAGCCATTCAATCTAAAGATAGTCCTTATCGAGACTATTATTTCTTTAGACATTCAGAGGATGGACCGCCCACAAATTGGGAATCCAAATTCGGAGGTAATGCATGGCAATATGATGAAAAAAGTGATGACTATTATTTACACTTATTTGATGTTACTCAAGCAGATTTAAATTGGGATAATCCAGAAGTTAGACAAGCCCTTTATCAAATTGTCAATTATTGGATTGATTTTGGTGTGGATGGTTTCCGGTTTGATGTGATCAATCTTATTTCCAAAGGTGAATTTAAGGACTCTGACAAAATCGGAAAAGAGTTTTATACGGATGGACCCAAAGTGCATGAGTATTTACATGAATTGAATCAACATACATTTGGTAATAAGAATATGATGACTGTCGGTGAAATGTCGTCTACTACCATTGATCACTGTATTAAATATTCTAATCCAGAAAGAAAAGAATTGAGTAGTGTATTTAATTTCCATCATTTAAAAGTAGATTATCCTGACGGTGAAAAATGGGCTAAGGGTAGTATGGATTTTCAACAACTTAAAAAAATATTGATGGATTGGCAATTAGGTATATATGAAGGTGGTGGCTGGAATGCGATATTCTGGTGTAATCACGACCAACCACGTGTAGTTTCACGCTTCGGGGATGATAGTTCTGAATCTTTACGTCAAGCAAGCGCTAAAACATTAGCCATCTCACTACACATGCTACAAGGGACACCATATATTTATCAAGGCGAAGAAATTGGTATGACCAACCCTCATTTCAATTCAATAGATGCTTATAGAGATGTAGAATCATTAAATGCTTATGATTATTTGAAAAATCAGGGATACAACGAGCAAGAAATTTTAGAAATATTAGATCAAAAATCACGTGACAACTCTCGTACGCCAATGCAATGGAATGCAACAAATCATGCAGGTTTTACAACTGGAGAACCTTGGATTTCTATTCCTCAGAACTATCACCATATTAATGTGGAACAAGCAATGAAAGATTCTGAGTCTATTTTACACACATATAAAACATTGATTTCATTAAGACATCATCACGATATAATAACTTATGGTAATATTGAACCGATGTATATGGAACACGAACAATTATTTGTATATCGTCGTCATTATCGCAATCAAACTTGGTTGGTTATTGCTAATTTCTCTAAAGAACCTGTATTATTACCTGAAGATTTAGATGTCTCAGGTGATGTAATTATTCAAAATGGAATATTAGAGCAACGTCAAATGTCAGGCTTTGGTGCAATTGTGGTTGAAACGGCGAAGTAATTTTATGTAAAAAGAGGATCTCAACATGACTCAAAAGAAATTCATTACTATTTATGAACAGTTAAAAAATCAGATTTTATCAGAACAATACCAATATGGTGATCAAATACCGTCAGAGAATGAATTGGTATCTAATTATGGGACGTCTAGAGAAACGGTTCGTAAAGCGCTGGAGCTGTTAGCGAATGATGGCATGATTCAAAAGATTAGAGGAAAAGGGTCTGTTGTTATATACCAAGGAATCACTGAATTTCCGTTTTCAGAGTTGATTAGTTTCAAAGAAGTACAAGATCAATTAGGCTTGAAACACCATACTGAACTTATTGTTAACGAAGAAGTTAATGCAGGCGATTATGAAAGAGTAAGGTTAGCATTAGGATTAAAAAATGATGATATATTGCTTCATGTTATTCGCGCACGTTCAATTCAAGACAAGGTGAAAATCTTAGATGAAGATTTTTTCTTGAAATCTGTAGTTACATCTATTCCTAATAGCGTTGCGAAACAATCTATATATAACTATTTAGAAAATGATTTAGAGCTAGATATCAGTTACTCAAGTAAATCTATTACTTTTGAACCATTTTCAAGATTAGACTATGAGATGTTTGGCGATATTAACCCTCCTTATACAGCGACAGTGCGAAGTACAGTATATTTAAAGGATACGACACAGTTTCAATATAATATATCTAAACATCTTGCGACTGAATTTAAATTTAAGGAGTTTTCAAGACGTCGAGAAAATTTATTGCAATAGAGTCGAAGCTGAACGAATTTATGATAGATATTTATAGTTGTAAGATTTTAAGCTTGCAAACATAATAGTAATTATAGTATTATAAATCTTACCGTGCTAGGTGGGGAGGTAGCGGTTCCCTGTACTCGAAATCCGCTTTATGCGAGACTTAATTCCTTTGTTGAGGGCGTATTTTTGTGAAGTCTGCCCGAAGCACGTAGTGTTTGAAGATTTCGGTCCTATGCAATATGAACCCATGAATCATGTCAGGTCCTGACGGAAGCAGCATTAAGTGGACTCTCATATGTGCCGTAGGGTAGCCGAGATTTAGCTAACGACTTCGGTAACGTTTGTGATATACGTTCGATTCAAAGGTGCACGGTTTTTAAATTTATAAATAATAATATCGAATATAGATTTGAGCGACTTGTATGATGAGTCGCTCTCTTTTTATATAAATAGATAAATGTGACATAATTTGATAAAGTTATAACGATAAAACAAACGAAATAGCTAATGACGTAAATGGTGGTGTAAAGATGCAAATCTATTTGAGTACCTTAACAGAAGTGGATTATGAAGAATCATTAAATAGTATTGAAGCAAATTACGATGAACAACCGGAAGCAAGTTGGCAGGAAAAAGCGCTTGTTAAAACATTAAGAAAGTCAGATGACTATAATTATGAGTTAGAAGTAATAGCGAAGAACGAACAAAATGAAGTGATTGGACATATCATGCTTGTCGAAGTCAGAGTGATTTCAGAAGAGAAAACATATACCGCTTTGACTGTCGCGTCACTATCAGTAAAAAAGGAATTAAGAAATCAAGGATTAGGTAAAGCACTAGTCCAAGCTGTTGAAGAACGTGCGAAGTCAGAAGGGTACACTACTATTGTAGTTGATCGAGAAACATCATACTTTACTCAATTAGGCTATCAATTAGCAAATGACTATAATTTATATTCTAAGGATGAAGATGTCACGCAGCCTTTATTAGTGAAGTTTCTATGGGATAATTTAACAGACCAACCAATTGGACAAGTAAAATATCCAAGTATTATGCGTTAAAGAATTTTTATTGATGAACAGGCTAGCACAAATGATATAATAGAGAGTAATTGCAAACGGAGGTGCTAAGGTGAATTATCAAGCGTTATATCGTATGTATCGTCCTCAAAGTTTTGATGACGTCGTCGGACAAGAGCACGTAACTAAAACTTTACGAAATGCGATATCTAAAGGGAAACAATCCCATGCCTATATATTTAGCGGCCCTAGAGGGACAGGAAAAACAAGTATTGCTAAGGTGTTTGCTAAAGCTATAAATTGTACAAATAGTACAGACGGGGAACCATGTAATGAGTGTGCAATTTGTAAAGGTATCACTCAAGGCACTAATTCTGATGTGATTGAAATAGATGCTGCGAGTAACAATGGTGTTGATGAGATTAGAAATATTAGAGATAAAGTTAAATACGCACCAAGTGAATCCGAATACAAGGTTTATATTATTGATGAAGTTCATATGTTAACGACAGGTGCTTTTAATGCGTTATTAAAAACATTAGAAGAACCACCTGCACACGCAATTTTCATATTAGCTACGACTGAACCTCACAAAATCCCACCAACTATTATTTCAAGAGCGCAAAGATTTGATTTTAAAGCTATCAGTTTAGAACAAATTGTCGAACGTTTGAAATACGTGGCTGATTCACAGTCATTACCTTACGATGATGAGGCGCTAGAATTTATTGCTAAGGCCTCTGAAGGTGGTATGCGAGATGCGTTAAGTATTATGGACCAAGCCATTGCTTTTGGAGATGAACATTTAACATTACAAGACGCGTTAAATGTTACAGGTAGTGTGGATGAAGCATCGTTAAATAAATTATTTAAAGATGTGGTTAAAGGCGATGTTAAGGCATCATTTACGAGGTATCATCAATTTGTTACTGAAGGAAAAGAAGTCAATCGTTTAATAAATGATATGATTTATTTCGTCAGAGATACAATTATGAATAAAACATCTAACCAAGAAGTCGAATATGACGCACTTCTTCATTTTGACTTGGATACCTTATATCGCATGATTGATATTATCAATGACACATTAGTATCTATACGTTTTAGTGTGAATCAAAGCGTGCATTTCGAAGTACTGTTGGTAAAATTAGCTGAAATGATTAAAGCTAAACCAGAAACAGTGCAAAATGTTGCTACAACACAAGTTGCTACAGAACCTAATAATGACGTTTTATTACAGCGTATGGAACAATTAGAGCAGGAATTGAAAGTATTAAAATCGCAAGGTGTATCGGCATCAGGACAGACGCAATCACCGAAAAAACCAGTTAGAAGTCAACAACGCTCAAAAAATGCTTTTTCTATGCAACAAATTGCTAAAGTGTTAGATAAAGCCAATAAAGATGATATCAAACTACTCAAAGATCATTGGCAAGAAGTTATTGATCATGCTAAAAACAATGATAAAAAGTCCTTAGTAAGTTTACTTCAAAATTCAGAACCAGTAGCAGCAAGCGAAGATCATGTGTTAGTGAAATTTGAAGAAGAGATTCACTGTGAAATTGTTAATAAAGACGATGAAAAGCGTAACAATATAGAAAGTGTAGTCTGTAATATCGTTAATAAAACTGTCAAAGTAGTGGGTGTTCCCTCAGATCAATGGTTACGTGTAAGAGCAGAATATCTTCAAAACAGAAAACAGGATCAACATAATGAAGCGGAAAAAATAGAAACTGAGCCAGAACAAGAAGATGTAGCACAAAAGGCGAAAGATTTATTTGGAGAAGAAACAGTACATATGATAGATGATTAGCTACACATGACAAGGCTAATATTCGTATGTATAATATAAACAAAGTTATTATTTAAAGAATTCAAGGAATTACAAGGAGGAAATAGATTATGCGCGGTGGCGGAAATATGCAACAAATGATGAAACAAATGCAAAAAATGCAAAAGAAAATGGAACAAGAACAGGAAAAATTAAAAGATGAACGTGTTGAAGGTACAGCTGGTGGCGGCATGGTTACTGTAACTGTTACTGGACACAAAGAAGTAGTAGATGTACAAATCAAAGAAGATGCAGTAGATCCAGATGACGTTGAAATGTTACAAGACTTAGTATTAGCAGCTACTAATGAAGCGATGAACAAAGCTGATAAGTTAACACAAGAACGCTTAGGTAAACATACTCAAGGCTTAAATATCCCTGGAATGTGATAAGATGCATTATCCAGAACCCATATCCAAACTTATAGATAGTTTTATGAAATTGCCAGGCATTGGTCCTAAGACCGCTCAACGTCTGGCATTTCACACATTAGATATGAAAGAAGATGACGTCGTTCAATTTGCGAAAGCGCTCGTAGATGTAAAGCGTGAACTTACCTATTGTAGTGTGTGTGGACATATAACTGAAAAAGATCCTTGTTATATTTGTGAAGATAAACAAAGAGATCGCTCAGTTATTTGTGTTGTTGAAGATGATAAAGATGTCATAGCAATGGAAAAAATGAGAGAGTTTAAAGGCTTGTATCATGTTCTACATGGCTCGATATCACCTATGGATGGTATAGGCCCTGAGGACATAAATATACCAGCATTGGTTGAACGCTTGAAAAATGATGAAGTTAAAGAGTTAATACTCGCTATGAATCCAAATCTTGAAGGCGAATCAACAGCAATGTATATTTCCCGTCTTGTTAAACCAATAGGCATTAAAGTAACTCGTCTAGCACAAGGATTATCTGTAGGCGGAGATTTAGAATATGCAGATGAAGTAACATTATCTAAAGCGATAGCTGGTAGAACTGAAATGTAGTTAAAAACACTGATGCGTAACGTGTCAGTGTTTTTTAATTTTTGTTTAATAAAATGTAAAAAAAGTTAAAGTTTGTATATAGTGAGATTTTAGAAGTGAATTACGATGTAAATCAAAAAAATCATCCAAAAAACGAACTTTTATAATAACGTTTATTATATTATACGAAATCAGACACACCAAGAGATTTACACAGGAAAGAAAGTGTAAATTTTACTGTTGTTAAAAGTTTTGAATGTCTGTATAGTATATATTTGTTGAGCGAAACAAAGCGAAAACAACACAAATCACTTCAAAAATTAATTTTAAAAAGTTATTGACTTTCGAGTTAATAAGGCGTATAATTAATTATTGTCGGTAAAAGAAATGAACATTGAAAACTGAATGACAATATGTCAACGTTAATTCCAATAATGTAACGAAAGTTACAACAATTAATTTAGTTTTATGAGCTAATCAAACATCATAATTTTTTATGGAGAGTTTGATCCTGGCTCAGGATGAACGCTGGCGGCGTGCCTAATACATGCAAGTCGAGCGAACAGATAAGGAGCTTGCTCCTTTGACGTTAGCGGCGGACGGGTGAGTAACACGTGGATAACCTACCTATAAGACTGGGATAACTTCGGGAAACCGGAGCTAATACCGGATAACATATTGAACCGCATGGTTCAATAGTGAAAGGCGGCTTTGCTGTCACTTATAGATGGATCCGCGCCGTATTAGCTAGTTGGTAAGGTAACGGCTTACCAAGGCAACGATACGTAGCCGACCTGAGAGGGTGATCGGCCACACTGGAACTGAGACACGGTCCAGACTCCTACGGGAGGCAGCAGTAGGGAATCTTCCGCAATGGGCGAAAGCCTGACGGAGCAACGCCGCGTGAGTGATGAAGGTCTTCGGATCGTAAAACTCTGTTATCAGGGAAGAACAAATGTGTAAGTAACTGTGCACATCTTGACGGTACCTGATCAGAAAGCCACGGCTAACTACGTGCCAGCAGCCGCGGTAATACGTAGGTGGCAAGCGTTATCCGGAATTATTGGGCGTAAAGCGCGCGTAGGCGGTTTTTTAAGTCTGATGTGAAAGCCCACGGCTCAACCGTGGAGGGTCATTGGAAACTGGAAAACTTGAGTGCAGAAGAGGAAAGTGGAATTCCATGTGTAGCGGTGAAATGCGCAGAGATATGGAGGAACACCAGTGGCGAAGGCGACTTTCTGGTCTGTAACTGACGCTGATGTGCGAAAGCGTGGGGATCAAACAGGATTAGATACCCTGGTAGTCCACGCCGTAAACGATGAGTGCTAAGTGTTAGGGGGTTTCCGCCCCTTAGTGCTGCAGCTAACGCATTAAGCACTCCGCCTGGGGAGTACGACCGCAAGGTTGAAACTCAAAGGAATTGACGGGGACCCGCACAAGCGGTGGAGCATGTGGTTTAATTCGAAGCAACGCGAAGAACCTTACCAAATCTTGACATCCTTTGACTGCTCTAGAGATAGAGTTTTCCCCTTCGGGGGACAAAGTGACAGGTGGTGCATGGTTGTCGTCAGCTCGTGTCGTGAGATGTTGGGTTAAGTCCCGCAACGAGCGCAACCCTTAAGCTTAGTTGCCATCATTAAGTTGGGCACTCTAAGTTGACTGCCGGTGACAAACCGGAGGAAGGTGGGGATGACGTCAAATCATCATGCCCCTTATGATTTGGGCTACACACGTGCTACAATGGACAATACAAAGGGCAGCTAAACCGCGAGGTCAAGCAAATCCCATAAAGTTGTTCTCAGTTCGGATTGTAGTCTGCAACTCGACTACATGAAGCTGGAATCGCTAGTAATCGTAGATCAGCATGCTACGGTGAATACGTTCCCGGGTCTTGTACACACCGCCCGTCACACCACGAGAGTTTGTAACACCCGAAGCCGGTGGAGTAACCATTTATGGAGCTAGCCGTCGAAGGTGGGACAAATGATTGGGGTGAAGTCGTAACAAGGTAGCCGTATCGGAAGGTGCGGCTGGATCACCTCCTTTCTAAGGATATATTCGGAACATCTTCGTAGAAGATGAAGGAATAACATTGACATATTGTATTCAGTTTTGAATGTTTATATAACATTCAACGTGATGGGCCTATAGCTCAGCTGGTTAGAGCGCACGCCTGATAAGCGTGAGGTCGGTGGTTCGAGTCCACTTAGGCCCACCATTCATTTATTTGTACATTGAAAACTAGATAAGTAAGTAAAATAGATTTTACCAAGCAAAACCGAGTGAATTAGAGTTTTAAAGCTTGAATTCATAAGAAATAATCGCTAGTGTTCGAAAGAACACTCACAAGATTAATAACGCGTTTCCTGTAGGATGGAAACATAGATTAAGTTATTAAGGGCGCACGGTGGATGCCTTGGCACTAGAAGCCGATGAAGGACGTTACTAACGACGATATGCTTTGGGGAGCTGTAAGTAAGCGTTGATCCAGAGATTTCCGAATGGGGAAACCCAGCATGAGTTATGTCATGTTATCGATATGTGAATACATAGCATATCAGAAGGCAGACCCGGAGAACTGAAACATCTTAGTACCCGGAGGAAGAGAAAGAAAAATCGATTCCCTGAGTAGCGGCGAGCGAAACGGGAAGAGCCCAAACCAACAAGCTTGCTTGTTGGGGTTGTAGGACACTCTATACGGAGTTACAAAAGTATATATTAGACGAATCATCTGGAAAGTTGAATCAAAGAAGGTAATAATCCTGTAGTCGAAAATATATACTCTCTTGAGTGGATCCTGAGTACGACGGAGCACGTGAAATTCCGTCGGAATCTGGGAGGACCATCTCCTAAGGCTAAATACTCTCTAGTGACCGATAGTGAACCAGTACCGTGAGGGAAAGGTGAAAAGTACCCCGGAAGGGGAGTGAAAGAGAACTTGAAACCGTGTGCTTACAAGTAGTCAGAGCCCGTTAATGGGTGATGGCGTGCCTTTTGTAGAATGAACCGGCGAGTTACGATTTGATGCAAGGTTAAGCAGCTAATGTGGAGCCGTAGCGAAAGCGAGTCTGAATAGGGCGTTTAGTATTTGGTCGTAGACCCGAAACCAGGTGATCTACCCTTGGTCAGGTTGAAGTTCAGGTAACACTGAATGGAGGACCGAACCGACTTACGTTGAAAAGTGAGCGGATGAACTGAGGGTAGCGGAGAAATTCCAATCGAACTTGGAGATAGCTGGTTCTCTCCGAAATAGCTTTAGGGCTAGCCTCAAGTTATGATTATTGGAGGTAGAGCACTGTTTGGACGAGGGGCCCTTCTCGGGTTACCGAATTCAGACAAACTCCGAATGCCAATCAATTTAACTTGGGAGTCAGAACATGGGTGATAAGGTCCGTGTTCGAAAGGGAAACAGCCCAGACCACCAGCTAAGGTCCCAAAATATATGTTAAGTGGAAAAGGATGTGGCGTTGCCCAGACAACTAGGATGTTGGCTTAGAAGCAGCCATCATTTAAAGAGTGCGTAATAGCTCACTAGTCGAGTGACACTGCGCCGAAAATGTACCGGGGCTAAACATATTACCGAAGCTGTGGATTGTCCGTAGGACAATGGTAGGAGAGCGTTCTAAGGGCGTCGAAGCATGATCGCAAGGACATGTGGAGCGCTTAGAAGTGAGAATGCCGGTGTGAGTAGCGAAAGACGGGTGAGAATCCCGTCCACCGATTGACTAAGGTTTCCAGAGGAAGGCTCGTCCGCTCTGGGTTAGTCGGGTCCTAAGCTGAGGCCGACAGGCGTAGGCGATGGATAACAGGTTGATATTCCTGTACCACCTAGTATCGTTTTAAACGATGGGGGGACGCAGTAGGATAGGCGAAGCGTGCTATTGGATTGCACGTCCAAGCAGTAAGACTGAGTGTTAGGCAAATCCGGCACTCATAAGGTCAAGCTGTGATGGGGAGAGGAAATTGTTTCCTCGAGTCGTTGATTTCACACTGCCAAGAAAAGCCTCTAGATAGATAACAGGTGCCCGTACCGCAAACCGACACAGGTAGTCAAGATGAGAATTCTAAGGTGAGCGAGCGAACTCTCGTTAAGGAACTCGGCAAAATGACCCCGTAACTTCGGGAGAAGGGGTGCTCTTTAGGGTTAACGCCCAGAAGAGCCGCAGTGAATAGGCCCAAGCGACTGTTTATCAAAAACACAGGTCTCTGCTAAACCGTAAGGTGATGTATAGGGGCTGACGCCTGCCCGGTGCTGGAAGGTTAAGAGGAGTAGTTAGCTTCTGCGAAGCTACGAATCGAAGCCCCAGTAAACGGCGGCCGTAACTATAACGGTCCTAAGGTAGCGAAATTCCTTGTCGGGTAAGTTCCGACCCGCACGAAAGGCGTAACGATTTGGGCACTGTCTCAACGAGAGACTCGGTGAAATCATAGTACCTGTGAAGATGCAGGTTACCCGCGACAGGACGGAAAGACCCCGTGGAGCTTTACTGTAGCCTGATATTGAAATTCGGCACAGCTTGTACAGGATAGGTAGGAGCCTTTGAAACGTGAGCGCTAGCTTACGTGGAGGCATTGTTGGGATACTACCCTAGCTGTGTTGGCTTTCTAACCCGCACCACTTATCGTGGTGGGAGACAGTGTCAGGTGGGCAGTTTGACTGGGGCGGTCGCCTCCTAAAAGGTAACGGAGGCGCTCAAAGGTTCCCTCAGAATGGTTGGAAATCATTCATAGAGTGTAAAGGCATAAGGGAGCTTGACTGCGAGACTTACAAGTCGAGCAGGGTCGAAAGACGGACTTAGTGATCCGGTGGTTCCGCATGGAAGGGCCATCGCTCAACGGATAAAAGCTACCCCGGGGATAACAGGCTTATCTCCCCCAAGAGTTCACATCGACGGGGAGGTTTGGCACCTCGATGTCGGCTCATCGCATCCTGGGGCTGTAGTCGGTCCCAAGGGTTGGGCTGTTCGCCCATTAAAGCGGTACGCGAGCTGGGTTCAGAACGTCGTGAGACAGTTCGGTCCCTATCCGTCGTGGGCGTAGGAAATTTGAGAGGAGCTGTCCTTAGTACGAGAGGACCGGGATGGACATACCTCTGGTGTACCAGTTGTCGTGCCAACGGCATAGCTGGGTAGCTATGTATGGACGGGATAAGTGCTGAAAGCATCTAAGCATGAAGCCCCCCTCAAGATGAGATTTCCCAACTTCGGTTATAAGATCCCTCAAAGATGATGAGGTTAATAGGTTCGAGGTGGAAGCGTGGTGACACGTGGAGCTGACGAATACTAATCGATCGAAGACTTAATCAAAATTTATGTTTTGCGACGCAAAATCATTTTACTTACTATCTAGTTTTGAATGTATAATACATTCAATTTGTCTGGTGACAATGGTAAGGAGGTCACACCTGTTCCCATGCCGAACACAGAAGTTAAGCTCCTTAGCGCCGATGGTAGTCGGACTAACGTTCCGCTAGAGTAGGACGTTGCCAGGCAAATAATAGGATGCGATGAGCCGCATTGAGACCGCAAGGTCTCTTTTTTATGCCCAAAAATAAGAAAGTCAACGCAGAGCAAATGCGCTTAGACGATGAATTGAAGAATGAGCGCAACGAGCTTAGTCGAGCTAAGTGAGTAAGGGAGAGATGAAAATGAAGAAGTATAAGCGCATTTCTCTCAAGTTGAAAAAGCTCCTTAGCGCCGAAGGTAGCAGACTAACGTTCCGCTAGAGTAGGACGTTGCCAGGCAAATAATAGGATGCGATGAGCCGCATTGAGACCGCAAGGTCTCTTTTTTTATGCCCAAAAAAGAAAGTCAACGCAGAGCAAATGCAACGAGTTGGTTAAGTAATTAAGAGCATATAACTTTTTCGTTTGATTTAAAATAGCGACATTTAAATTGTTTGATTAATGATAAATACCTCAAGGCCTTAGTAGCCTCATTTTTATGTTCTAACACTTAACTAAATGATTAAATTTAATGTCAAAAAGCTTGAAATGATTTACATTTAAAACAAAGTCCAATACTATCGTATTTAAAGGAGTGCTTTAAAATGATTATTAGAGCTTTAGAAAAAACAGATTTGCAATATTTACATAATTTGAATAATGAATATTCAATTATGTCTTATTGGTTTGAAGAGCCATATCAATCATTGAGTGAATTAGAATCGCTATACCAAAAGCATATTTTAGATGAATCAGAAAGACGATTTGTTATTGAAGAGGATCAACAATCCATTGGTGTTGTTGAGTTATTAGAAATTAATTTTATACATAGAACTTGCGAAGTATTGATTATTGTTGACCCGCAATTTGCGAATAGAGGTTATGCAAAAAAAGCGTTCAAGATGGCAGTAGATTATGCGTTTTTAGTGCTTAACATGCATAAAGTTTATCTATATGTAGATGTAAGTAATGAGAAAGCAGTACATATTTATAAAAGTAATAACTTTGAAATTGAAGGAAAATTAAAAGAACACTTCTATACAAGAGGAGAATATAGAGACTGCTATGTCATGGGACTATTAAAACGAAATTGGGTTAATCAACAAGATGATGATTTATCTCATATAAGATAGTCTAGGTTAGATAAGACGATTATAAAAGTGAAGAGAGTGATGATTTGAGTTTACCAATATCTAAAAAATTACATGAATTAATATCACAACAAAGTATTTCCATGCATGTGCCTGGTCACAAAAATATGACTATAGGCCAGCTAGAATCATTGGATCTGAAAATGGATATGACTGAAATTAGTGGCTTGGACGATTTGCATCATCCCGAAGATATCATTTTAGAAAGCATGACAAAATTTAATAAACATCGAGATTACGATGCTTATCTATTAATTAATGGAACTACTTCTGGGATTTTATCTGTAATCCAAGGCTTGGCTTATGAGTCAGGAAACTATTTGATACCTAGAAATGTACATAAATCAGTTTTTCATGGATTGGAATTAGCGAATCAAAAAGCGACTTTAACAAACATGAAGGTAAGTTCAACATCTCATCATTATATAGCTCCTAACTTTAATGGATTAGATTTGAGTCAACATAAATTAGCGATTATGACTTATCCCAATTATTATGGAGAAACTTACTCAATTCAAACTGATATAGACTTATTGCATTCTAATAATGTTCCAGTACTCGTTGATGAGGCACACGGTGCACATTTCGGTTTAGATGGATTTCCTGATTCTACATTAAATTATGGTGCTGATTATGTTGTTCAGTCTTATCATAAAACATTACCTGCACTTACTATGGGGTCGGTGTTATTTATACATAAAGATGCACCTTATAAAGAAAACATCAAACAATATTTATCTTACTTTCAAACGTCTAGCCCATCATACTTAGTCATGGCAAGTTTGGAGTTAGCACAAACATTTTATCAAAATTATGATAGTGGAATATTTTTTGAAAAAAGACATACCCTTTCGAATGTTTTAAATCGTAAAGGATTTGTTGTTAAAGAAGTTGATGACCCATTAAAAATGTTGATTTCTTACCCAGGTTATTCTGGATATGACATTCAAAAATGGTTTGAGAATGAACATATATTTGTAGAGTTAGCAGATGATTTTCAAATCTTATTTGTATTACCGTTATGGCATAAAGAAGATAAATATCCTTTTGAGATATTAATAAATAAAATTCAAAGCATGGTCATTCCGCATGTAAAGGAAGATTTGTTGATATACCCACAGCTTATGACAGAAAGTGGCATGTTTTCACCTATGGTATATAACAAAGTTAAATGGATTGATATTCGTCATTCAGCAGGAAAACTGTTGGCCCGTCACATTGTACCTTATCCACCTGGTGTGCCGATTCTGTTTAAAGGAGAAAAAATCACTTTAAATATGATAAAATTAATAAATCAATATCAACATTCAAATATGAAAGTTGAAGGAATAAAAGATAATCAAATATTAATTAAGGATGAATAAAAATGTCAGCATTTATAACATTTGAAGGGCCAGAAGGTTCAGGAAAAACAACCGTTTTAAAAGCAGTGGCTGAAAAGTTAGCTCAGCACTATGATGTTATATCTACCCGTGAACCTGGTGGTGTTCCAACAGGCGAAGAGATAAGAAAAGTCGTACTAGAAGGCAATCAAATGGATATTAGAACTGAAGCAATGCTTTTTGCGGCATCGAGACGAGAACATTTAGTAGAAAAAGTGATGCCTGCTTTGAGAAACAATCAAATTGTTCTTTGTGATAGATACATTGATAGTTCATTAGCATATCAAGGATATGCAAGAGGTATTGGAATTGAAGAAGTGAAAGCTTTAAACGAATTTGCAATTAATGGACTATATCCAGATTTAACGATTTATTTAGATGTTTCTGCTGAAGTAGGGCGTGAAAGAATCCTCAGTAATCAAAGAGATCAGAATCGCTTGGATCAAGAAGATATTGATTTTCATGAAAAAGTCATTGAGGGTTATCATCGAGTGATACATAATGAGCCAGAGCGTTTTGTTCAGATAGATGCAGATCAATCAATTGATAAAGTTGTATTAGCCGCATATCAATCTATCATCAAATATTTAAAATAAATGTGATATAATAGATGAAAGAGGTGTTATAGAAATGAAGATGATTATAGCAATCGTCCAAGACCAAGACAGCCAAGAACTTTCAGACCAACTTGTCAAAAATGATTTTAGAGCAACAAAATTAGCAACAACAGGTGGTTTCTTAAAAGCAGGTAATACAACGTTCTTATGTGGTGTTAATGATGACCGTGTAGACGATTTATTATCAGTTATAAACAATACTTGTGGTAATAGAGAACAACTTGTGTCTCCTATTACTCCAATGGGTGGTAGTGCAGATTCTTACATACCCTATCCAGTAGAAGTAGAAGTTGGCGGTGCAACGGTATTCGTAATGCCTATTGAAGCCTTCCATCAATTTTAAATGTAACTAATGTTTATTGCACGAGACATTAGTTTATTGATGAATTGTGATATACAGTATTTAACAATTTGAGACTGCTCTTTTAGCAGTCTTTTTATATAAGTAGATATAGGAGAGATATCCAGATGGATGAACAACAACAATTAGCTAATGCTTATGCGTCGAATAAATTGTCACATGCTTATCTTTTTGAGGGCGATGACGCACAATCAATGCAAAAGGTCGCTATTAATTTTGCTAAACTCATCTTATGTAACAACGATGAACAATGTGAAGTTAAAGTAAGTACGTTGAATCATCCTGATTTTATGTATGTCTCTAGTGAAGAAACTACTATAAAAAAAGAAAAGATCGAACAACTTGTTCATCATATGAATCAACTACCGATAGAAGGTAATTATAAAGTATATATAGTAGAAGATTTCGAAAAATTAACTGTTCAAGGTGAAAATAGTATATTAAAATTCTTAGAGGAACCTCCTCAAAATACGATAGCTATTTTATTATCAACTAAACCAGAACAGATTTTAGACACCATACATTCGAGATGTCAACATGTCTATTTTAAACCTATTGATAAAGGTCAGTTTATCAATTACTTAGTTGATGAGTCTTTGACACGTCCTGTGGCGGAGATGTTAAGTACATATACGACGCAAGCAGAGACTGCATTATCATTAAATGAAGAATATGACCTTACTAGTTTGAGAAAGACAATTATAAGATGGTGTGAGTTGTTATTAACGAATCGTTCGATGGCATTAATTGGGATTATCGATTTGTTAAAACAGGCGAAAAATCGTAAATTACAGTTGTTAACATTATCTGCAGTGAATGGATTTTTTGAGGATATCATGCACGCAAAAGTAGAAGTAAATAGCGAATATATATATAGTGATTTGAGTGTTGAGATAGAAAAGTATGCAAAGCATTTAACATATAACCAACTTATATTGATGTATGATCAATTAACAGAGGCACATAAAAAGTTAAATCAAAATGTAAACCCAACACTTGTATTCGAACAAATAGTGATTAAAGGTGTGAGATAGATGCCAGATGTAATAGGTGTCCAGTTTCAAAAAGCTGGAAAGTTAGAATATTATGCACCTAAAGATTTACAAATTGAAATGGGCGATTGGGTAGTAGTGGAATCAAAACGAGGTATAGAAATAGGATTAGTAAAAATGCCTACGAGAACTGTAGATGACGGTGATGTTTCACTTCCATTAAAAGAAGTAATGAGAATAGCGACACAACAAGATATAGACATCTACTATAATAATGCAATTGATGCTGAGAAGGCACTTGCACTATGTAAAGAGGTAGTAATACAGCAGGAATTGGATATGAGATTAGTTAATTGCGAATATACATTAGACAAATCAAAAGTCATTTTCAATTTTACTGCTGACGATCGTATTGATTTTAGAAAGTTAGTTAAAGTATTAGCGCAAAATTTGAAAACGAGAATAGAACTGAGACAGATTGGTGTGCGTGATGAAGCTAAATTATTAGGTGGTATAGGGCCATGCGGACGCTCTTTATGTTGTTCGACTTTCTTAGGCGATTTCGAACCTGTGTCTATTAAAATGGCTAAAGACCAAAACCTGTCACTTAACCCTGCTAAAATTTCGGGTGCATGTGGACGTTTGATGTGTTGCTTAAAATATGAAAATGATTATTATGAAGAAGCACGTGCTCAATTACCAGATGTAGGTGACTCAATTGAAACACCTGATGGTAATGGCCAAGTAGTCGGTTTAAATATCTTGGATATATCGATGCAAGTTAAAATAGATGGTATGGAACAACCATTAGAGTACAAAATGGAAGAAATTGAAGCATTTAATTAAGGAGGTTTAACCACCTTTGAATCGTAATGAATTATTTGAAAAATTAATGCGCTTAGAAACAAACATGAACCAGCTTAATCAAGATATGTTGGATTTAAAAGATTTAGCTGTAGCATTGGTTGAAGAAAATGTAGCGCTTCAAGTAGAAAATGATAATTTAAAACAATTAATGGATAAGAGCGAAAGTTCAAATTCTGAAACTGTTCACCCACACCAGACGAAACATGTGAAGAAGCCACTGCCTAGTAAAGATAACTTAGCTATGTTATATAAAGAAGGATTTCATATTTGCAAAGGTGAGTTATTTGGCAAACATAGACAGGGCGAAGATTGTTTGCTTTGTTTAAATGTATTAAGCGATTAAACAATGTTGATATAAGAAAGAAGACAGGGATGTGTTATGAGTAGACGATGATAGAGACTACGTTATAACAACGTCCCTTTTTTAGGAGAAAGATAAATGTTAAAGGATAATGAGAGGTTAGACTTACTAATTAAAGAAGATTTGAAAATCATCCAAAATGATGATGTGTTTTCATTCTCAACTGACGCTTTGTTGTTAGGGGATTTTACCGAAATTAGAAAAAAAGACAAAATTATCGATATATGTTCAGGTAACGGCGTTATACCACTGCTCCTTTCTCATAAAGGTAGCCAGACTATTGAAGGTATCGAAATTCAACAACAACTTGTGGATATGGCGAAGAGAAGTTTTAAGTATAATCAATTAGATGATCGATTACTCATGCATCAAATGGATGTTAAAAAGGTATATCATCATTTCAAACCTTCACAATATACGGTTGTTACATGCAATCCTCCATATTTCAAAGATAATCAGTTGCATCAACATCAAAAAGAAGCGCATAAAGTTGCTAGACATGAAATCTTATGTAAATTAGAAGATTGCTTAATGGCTGCTAGGCATTTATTAAAGCAAGGCGGAAGATTATATATGGTACACAGAGCTGAAAGAATGATGGATGTACTAACTGAAATGAGACGTGCTAATATTGAGCCAAAGCGATTAACATTTGTTTATAGTAAGCATGATAGAGACGCACAAACGATTTTAATAGAAGGTAGAAAGTCGGGGAACCAAGGTTTAGATATTACAAAGCCATTTTATATTTATCAAGAAGATGGTACGTACTCAAAAGAAATGAAGGGTATATATTATGGATAATCATTTTGTATATATCGTAAAATGTAAAGATGGAAGCCTCTATACAGGTTATGCTAAAGACATACAGGCACGTGTGGCGAAACATAATGAAGGTAAAGGTGCTAAATATACAAAAATAAGACGTCCGGTAGAGTTGGTTTATCAAGAAACATATTCTACTAAGTCGGAAGCGTTAAAAAGAGAGTATGAAATTAAGACCTTCACACGACAAAAGAAACTAAAATTGATTAAAGAGGGATAGTATGACTACATTATTTTTAGTAGGAACACCAATTGGCAATTTAGCCGATATTACATATCGTGCTATAGACACACTTCAACAAGTAGATTTAATCGCATGTGAAGATACACGTGTTACACGTAAATTATGTAATCATTATGATATTAAGACGCCACTAAAATCCTATCACGAGCACAATAAAGACCAACAGACATCATTTATGATTGAACAGTTATTGTCTGGACTAGATATTGCATTAGTTTCGGATGCAGGTTTACCATTGATTAGTGATCCAGGGTATGAATTAGTAGTAGAGGCACGTCAACATGACATCAAAGTAGAAACGATACCAGGGCCTAATGCAGGCTTGACAGCATTAATGGCAAGTGGTCTCCCATCATTTACGTATACATTTTTAGGATTTTTACCTAGAAAAGATAAAGAAAAGCAAAATATCCTATCAGAACGAATGTATCAAAGTAGTACACTTATTATATATGAGTCACCTCATAGAGTAACCGATACGCTAAAAGTGATTGGCAAAATAGATTCTCAAAGACGAGTATCATTAGGGCGAGAATTGACAAAGAAATTTGAGCAAATTGTAACTGCAGATGTGAATACATTATTAACCATGTTACATAATAATGAGATTCCATTAAAAGGAGAATTTGTCATTTTAATTGAAGGTGCTGAAGCTGAAATTTCTACTGCATGGTTTGATGATATGTCTATCGAAGAACATGTCGATTACTATATCAAAGAAAAAAATATTAAACCTAAAGCAGCGATTAAAATGGTTGCAGAAGATCGTCAAAGTAAAACTAGTGAAATATATAATATTTATCATCAAGTTGATTAAAGTTGCATAAGTTTAAGAATTGAGCAAAGTTCATTGTATCGAGTGAATTAATACAGATTTTCACCCCCCATAATGCCTTAAATTATGGTATTGTAGTAAAGATAATATAATAAACAATTGATAGTAATAACGTATTGTGATGAGTAAGGTACAGTAAGAACGGTACACAATTGAAAAGCAAAATAAATTTAGATATCATTTAACATGTAAGAAACGAGGAGGACCTTTGATGGCTAAAGATACATTTTATATAACAACCCCAATTTATTATCCAAGTGGTAACTTGCATATTGGGCATGCATACTCAACTGTAGCAGGTGATGTGATTGCTAGATATAAACGCATGCAAGGATACGATGTTCGTTATTTAACAGGTACAGATGAGCATGGTCAAAAAATTCAAGAAAAAGCTCAAAAAGCTGGTAAAACAGAATTAGAATATTTAGATGAGATGATCGCTGGAATCAAAAGTTTATGGGATAAACTAGAAATTTCAAATGATGATTTCATTCGAACTACAGAAGAACGACATAAGCAAGTTGTTGAAAAAGTATTCGAACGTTTATTAAAACAAGGCGACATTTATCTTGGTGAGTATGAGGGATGGTATTCAGTACCAGATGAAACATACTATACAGAGTCACAATTAGTTGAACCTGTTTATGAAAACGGCAAAATTGTTGGAGGAAAAAGTCCTGATTCAGGTCATGAAGTAGAATTGGTAAAAGAAGAAAGTTATTTCTTTAATATTAAGAAATATACTGATCGCTTACTTGAATTCTATGATCAAAATCCTGATTTTATTCAACCACCTTCAAGAAAAAATGAAATGATTAACAACTTTATTAAACCAGGTTTAGAAGATTTAGCTGTTTCACGTACATCATTTAACTGGGGCGTTAGTGTGCCTTCAAACCCTAAACATGTTGTTTATGTATGGATAGACGCATTAGTGAACTATATTTCTTCTCTAGGTTATTTATCAGATGATGAAACGTTATTTAACAAATATTGGCCAGCAGATATCCACTTGATGGCTAAAGAAATCGTGCGTTTCCATTCAATTATTTGGCCAATTTTATTAATGGCATTAGATTTACCATTACCTAAGAAGGTCTTTGCACATGGTTGGATTCTAATGAAAGACGGTAAAATGAGTAAGTCGAAAGGTAATGTTGTTGATCCTAATGTATTAATTGATCGTTATGGATTAGATGCTACACGTTATTATTTAATGAGAGAATTACCATTTGGTTCAGATGGTGTGTTTACACCAGAAGCGTTTGTTGAACGTACAAACTATGATTTAGCTAATGATTTAGGTAACTTAGTGAACCGTACAATTTCAATGATTAATAAATATTTCCAAGGTGAGCTTCCTGCATATCAAGGTCCTAAACATGAATTAGACGAAGACATGGAAGCTATGGCACTTGAAACAGTTAAAGAATTCCATGAAAATATGGAGAGTTTACAATTCTCAGTTGCTTTATCAACAGTTTGGAAATTTATTAGCCGTACTAATAAATATATTGATGAGACAACACCATGGGTTTTAGCGAAAGATGAAAGTCAAAAAGATATGTTAGGTAATGTGATGGCACACTTAGTTGAAAACATCCGTTTTGCAACTGTATTATTGCGTCCATTTATTACACATGCACCAAAAGAAATATTTAAACAATTAAATATTAATAATCCAGAGTTAATGGAATTCTCAAGTTTAGCGACATATGGATCCTTAACAGAACCTATCACTGTAATAACTAAGCCAACACCAATATTCCCTAGATTGGATACTGAAGCGGAAATTGCTTATATCAAAGAGTCAATGCAACCACCAAAATCTGATGAAAAAGAAGACGTTCCAAGTAAAGATATGATTGATATTAAAGACTTTGATAAAGTAGAAATTAAAGCTGCGACAGTGATTGATGCTGAAAATGTTAAGAAATCAGATAAGCTACTAAAAATTCAAGTAGATTTAGATAATGAACAACGACAAATTGTTTCTGGTATTGCGAAATTCTATCGTCCTGAAGATATTATCGGTAAAAAAGTTGCTGTAGTAACTAACTTAAAACCTGCGAAACTAATGGGACAAAAATCTGAAGGCATGATTTTATCAGCCGAAAAAGATGGTGTGTTAACATTGATTAGCTTGCCAAATGCTATTCCAAATGGTGCAGTCATCAAGTAATCATGCTTTTAAACTAGGAGGATAATCATGTTAATTGATACACATGTTCATTTGAACGATGAGCAATATGATGAAGATTTAAATGATGTCATCACTCGTGCGAGAGAAGATGGCGTTGATCGTATGTTTGTTGTTGGTTTTGATACACCAACTATTGAACGTACAATGGAATTGATTGATAAATATGACTTTGTATATGGTATCATCGGTTGGCACCCAGTAGACGCCATCGATTGTACTGAAGAAAGATTAGAATGGATAGAAAACTTATCAAAACATCCTAAAATTATTGGCATTGGTGAAATGGGATTAGATTACCACTGGGATAAGTCTCCTGCTGATGTTCAAAAAGAAGTCTTTAGAAAGCAAATTGCTTTAGCTAAACGTGTACAATTACCAATCATTATTCACAACCGTGAAGCAACACAGGATTGTATAGATATTCTGATGGAAGAACACGCGGAAGAAGTTGGAGGTATTATGCATAGCTTTAGTGCCTCTCCAGAAATTGCTGATGTTGTCATCAATAAATTAAACTTTTACGTTTCATTAGGTGGTCCAGTCACATTTAAAAATGCGAAACAACCTAAAGAAGTTGCCAAGCATGTACCGATGGACCGATTATTAGTCGAAACAGATGCACCATATTTATCACCACATCCATATAGAGGCAAACGTAATGAACCACAACGTGTAACATTAGTTGCACAACAAATTGCTGAATTACGAGATATGAGTTATGAAGAGGTATGTCGTCAGACAACAGAAAATGCGGAGAGACTATTTAATTTAAATCAAGCATAAATATTAGATTGAGAAAGGTATCATTTAATTGGATATCTTTCTCATTTTTTATTAAATTAAGACTGAAGGCAGTGTTATTTATGATATTTTGTTAGAATAAGATGAATCAAGATTTTCATTAAAATGAAGAAGGAATTAAAAATATGAAAATAAATGAATTTATAGTCGTAGAAGGCAGGGATGATACACAACGTGTTAAATCTGCGGTTGAATGCGATACAATAGAAACGAATGGTAGTGCAGTTGATGATGATGTGATAGCAGTTATCAAGCAGGCACAAGAAACACGAGGCGTTATTATCTTAACCGATCCAGATTTTCCTGGTGACAAAATAAGAAATACGATCAAAGACCGTGTGCCTGGGGTAAAACACGCATATATAGACAGAGAAAAAGCTAAAAATAAAAGGGGGAAAATAGGTGTTGAACATGCACATGTAGATGATATCAAAGAAGCTCTCATGCATGTTAGTTCCCCTTTTGAAGAAGCTGAAGAATCCATTGATAAAAATGTATTAATCGAATTAGGACTTATTATAGGGCATGATGCTCGTAGACGACGAGAAATTCTAGGTCGAAAATTACATATTGGGCATTCTAATGGTAAGCAACTGTTGAAAAAATTGAATGCCTTTGGATATACAGAAGAAGATGTACGACGTGCATTAAATGAAAATAAGGGAAGTGAATAAAGATATGGAGCATAAAGATATAGCTACACCATCTCGTACAAGAGCATTATTAGACCAATATGGATTTGATTTCAAAAAAAGTTTGGGACAAAACTTCCTAGTAGACGTTAATATTATTAATAAGATCATCGATGCTAGTGATATTGATGAAACTACAGCCATAATAGAAGTAGGGCCAGGTATGGGCTCGTTAACCGAACAATTAGCTAAACATGCTAAAAAAGTAATGTCATTTGAAATCGATCATCGACTAATACCAGTATTAAAGGACACATTAGCACCATACGATAATGTCACAATTATTAACGAAGATATTTTAAAAGCCGATATCGCTACAGCAGTAAATGAACACTTAAAAGACTGCGATAAAATTATGGTTGTGGCTAATTTGCCATATTATATAACGACACCTATACTACTCAATTTAATGCAACAAGACATACCAATAGATGGTTATGTCGTGATGATGCAAAAAGAAGTTGGAGAGCGTTTAAATGCAGAGGTGGGTACAAAAGCTTATGGCTCGTTATCGATTGTGACGCAGTATTATACTGAAACAAGTAAAGTCCTAACAGTGCCTAAAACCGTATTTATGCCACCACCTAATGTAGATTCTATAGTGGTTAAATTAATGCAAAGATCAACACCGTTAGTAGATATCGATGATGAAGAAGCATTCTTTAAATTAGCAAAAGCTGCATTTGCACAAAGACGAAAGACTATTAATAATAATTATCAAAATTTCTTTAAAGAGGGAAAACAACATAAAGAGAGTATACTAAGTTGGTTAGAAAAAGCGAATATCGACCCTAGACGAAGAGGCGAAACATTGTCAATTCAAGATTTCGCTCAACTTTACAAAGAATTAAATAATTTCCCAGAATTAATAAATTAAATTGTTGACAAACCCTAATTACCTTGATAAAATTTTAGTTTTATTTGACAAAATCGCTATAAACATGGTAATATAACACTTGTAGCGAGGTGGAGCAATATGCCAAAATCAATTTTGGACATCAAAAATTCTATTGATTGTCATTTAGGAAATCGTATTGTACTTAAAGCCAATGGTGGTCGTAAGAAAACAATCGAACGTTCTGGTGTTTTAAAAGAAACATACCCATCAGTATTTGTCGTTGAACTTGATCAAGACAAGCATAACTTCGAAAGAGTATCTTATACATACACTGATGTGTTAACTGAGAACGTACAAGTTTCATTTGAAGAAGATAATCATCAAGAAGCAATTGCACACTAATAAGACATATGACATAGATGTAGATGTATCTACTCTATCAATTTAAGTTTTATATTATATTAAGGTGAGTATTGAGCAACATGTTCAATACTCTTTTTTTATACTTTTGAAGTGATAAATAAATTTTAGAACTATAGGAAAAACACATTAATAACATACATACTGTAATTTAATACTTTTTTATTATATTCCAATAATGAATGATATAATTATTTGTGAAAAAATGAACATTATCTATCAAATCTTTTATCCCTTTATGTTAAAATCATCTTATTAAGATTACGAAGAGAGGGCGGAAAAATGATATATGAAACGGCACCTGCCAAAATAAATTTTACGCTCGATACACTTTTTAAAAGAGACGATGGATATCACGAGATTGAAATGATAATGACTACTGTAGATTTAAACGATCGATTATCTTTTCAAAAAAGAGATGATAAGAAGATTGTTGTTGAAATCGAACACAACTTTGTAACTGACGATCATAAAAATTTAGCATATAAAGCTGCTGAACTAATGACAAAGGTATATGATTTGAAACAAGGTGTGACGATTACAATTGATAAAGATATTCCAGTATCGGCTGGTTTAGCAGGTGGCTCAGCAGATGCTGCTGCTACGATGAGAGGTATGAATCGCTTATTCAGTTTAAATTTATCTTTAGATGAATTATGTGCACTTGGTAGTCAAATTGGGACAGATGTTTCATTTTGTATATACAATAAGACTGCTTACTGTACAGGACGTGGTGAAAAAGTAACTTTTTTGAACAAGCCTCCTTCTGCTTGGGTTGTTTTAGCTAAGCCTAATTTAGGTATCTCATCACCGGACGTATTTAAAGCTTTGGATTTAAATTTCACGCATGAAGTATTTACTCAAAATTGTATAGAAGCTTTAAAACGATCGGATTATAAGAAGTTATGCTCAAGTTTATCTAATAGATTAGAACCGATTTCTATGGAGATGCATCCAGAAATCAGAAAGATTAAGGAAAACATGATTCAATGTGGTGCAGATGGCGCATTAATGAGTGGTAGTGGTCCGACAGTTTACGGATTGGCACAAAAAGAAAGTCAGGCTAAAAATATTTATAACGCAGTAAATGGTTGTTGTAATGAAGTATATTTAGTTAGATTATTAGGATAGAAGGGTTGGAAATAATGAGATATAAAAGAAGTGAACGGATTGTGTTTATGACACAATATTTGATGAATCACCCAAACAAACTGATTCCATTAACATTCTTTGTAGATAAATTTCAACAAGCGAAATCGTCAATCAGCGAAGATGTTCAAATTATTAAAAGTACTTTCCAAAAAGAAGCATTAGGTACGGTCATTACCACTGCTGGCGCAAGCGGTGGGGTAACGTATAAACCTATGATGAGTAAAGAAGAAGCAACAGAAGTCGTGAATGAAGTTATCTCATTATTAGATGAAAAAGATAGACTTCTGCCTGGTGGATATTTATTCTTATCTGACTTGGTTGGTAATCCTACATTATTAAACAAAGTAGGTAAGATGATAGCAAGTATATATATGGATGAACAATTAGATGCTGTTGTAACGATTGCTACTAAAGGTATATCGCTTGCCAATGCAGTTGCAAACGTATTAAATTTACCTGTAGTGGTTATTAGAAAAGACAATAAAGTAACTGAAGGATCTACGGTTTCTATTAATTATGTTTCAGGTTCATCTCGAAAGATAGAAACGATGGTATTATCCAAACGCACATTAGCTGAGAATTCTAATGTTCTCGTTGTTGATGATTTTATGAGAGCAGGTGGCTCAATCAACGGTGTTATGAATTTAATGAATGAGTTTAAAGCACACGTAAAAGGGGTATCAGTACTTGTAGAATCGAAAGAAGTAAAGCAAAGATTAATAGAAGATTATACTTCCTTGGTAAGACTATCAGATGTCGATGAATATAATCAGAAATTTAAAGTAGAGCCAGGCAACAGCTTGTCTAAATTTTCTTAAAGGAGCGAATCACATCATGGAAATTATTAACACAAACAAAGCACCGGAAGCATTAGGACCTTATTCACATGCTACAGTAGTAAATGGTCTAGTATACACATCAGGTCAAATTCCACTTAATTTAGAAGGGGAAATTGTAAGTGATGATGTAAAAGATCAAACTAAACAAGTTTTAGAAAACTTATCTGTGGTACTTAAAGAAGCAGGTTCAGATTTAGAAAATGTTGTTAAAGCAACTATTTTTATTTCTGATATGAATGATTTTCAATATATAAATGAGGTATATGGAAATTATTTTGATAAACATCAACCAGCGCGTAGTTGTGTCGAAGTAGCGCGACTACCTAAAGATGTTAAAGTAGAAATTGAATTGATTAGTAAAGTTAAATAAAGGATATAATTTTTCTTTTAAGCAATTGTCAAGCTTCTAATAAAACAAAGATATACTAGGGGGGCTCACTACATGAAAGTGACAGATGTAAGACTTAGAAAAATAGATACAGATGGTAGAATGAAAGCACTTGTTTCTATCACGCTAGACGAGGCATTCGTAATCCACGATTTACGTGTGATTGAAGGAAATTCAGGTCTATTCGTCGCAATGCCAAGTAAACGCACACCAGATGGTGAATTCCGCGATATCGCGCATCCAATCAACTCAGAAATGAGACAAGAGATTCAAGATGCAGTGATGAAAGTATATGATGAAACTGATGAAGTGATTCCAGATAAAAACGCTACATCAGGCGAGTCTGATGAATCTAACGAAGCTTAAATATAAAAAATTACATTGCAGAGTCGACATAACAGAATGTGTTGACTCTGTTTTTACATTTTCATCATCTTTTAAATGAGCCCCTAATCCCCCCTCGAATTATGTTGAATTGACTTCTTAAATTTTGAAAGTAATTTGTCAAAAGTAATAAAAGTGAACCTATATAAATCGAGTCATCATGGATATATTAAAAATGTAGAACAATCGTAAGAATTGGTGCTTATGACTTGGTAGGTTATATGTTGAAAGAGTGATAGCGGTTAAATTATAATAATAACGAAGTGTATATTTAATGGAGGGTTAGCATTCATGCAAAGACATGCAATAATATTGGCAGCGGGTAAAGGCACTAGAATGAAATCAAAAAAATACAAAGTGCTACATGAGATCGCTGGCAAAACTATGATAGAACATGTGGTTGAAAATGTTCAACAATCAGGTGTGAACCAATTAATTACAATTGTTGGTCACGGTGCTGAAAGTGTAAAAGAAACATTAGGTAATCAATCACTTTATAGTTTTCAAGAAGAGCAACTTGGGACAGCACATGCAGTAAAAATGGCACAATCTCATTTAGTAAATAAAGAGGGAACAACACTAGTTGTGTGTGGTGATACACCGCTTATTACATCAGAAACACTTACATCTTTAATCGAGAGACATGAATCATCTCAGTCTCAAGCAACAGTTCTAACTGCTACAGCAATCCATCCAACAGGCTATGGCAGAATTGTCAAAGATAGCGAAGGGCATTTATTACGAATTGTAGAAGAAAAAGATGCTAACACAGAAGAAAAGGCAATTACTGAAATAAGTTCTGGAATCTTTGCGTTCGATAACAAAATTTTATTTGAAAAGTTAGAACAAGTTAAGAATGATAATGCACAAGGAGAATATTATTTACCAGATGTGATTTCTTTAATTATTAATGAAAATGGTAGAGCAAGTACATATCACACTGATGATTTCGAAGAGATTATGGGTGTGAATGATAGAGTGATGTTAAGTCAAGCTGAAAAAGCGTTACAAAAACGTATTAATTTATTCCATATGAGAAATGGTGTGACAATCATTGATCCAGATAGCACATTTATTGGACCAGATGTAAAAATTGGTATGGATACAATCATTGAACCTGGCGTAAGAATTAATGGTTCAACTGTAATTGGAGAAGAAGTTACAGTTGGACAGTATTCAGAAATTAATAATAGTGTGATTGCATCTCATGCACATATTAAACAATCAGTAATCAACAATTCGGAAGTGGGCGAGCACACGAATGTTGGTCCATTTGCACAGTTAAGACCAGGGTCTCAACTAGGTGCAGAGGTTAAAGTAGGCAACTTTGTAGAAGTGAAAAAAGCTGAACTTAAAGACGGAGCTAAAGTATCACATTTAAGTTATATTGGTGATGCGGTTATTGGCGAACGTACAAATATTGGTTGTGGCTCTATTACTGTTAACTATGATGGTGTAAATAAGTTCAAAACTGTGATTGGTAAAGATGCGTTTATTGGATGTAATACAAACTTAATTGCACCGGTAACAGTTGGAGATCATTCGCTTATAGCAGCAGGATCAACAATCACTGATGATATCCCAAATGAAAGTTTAGCACTGGCACGAGCAAGACAAGTTAATAAAGATGGTTATTTAAGCAACAAAAATAAATAGCTGAAATGAATATGTAAAATTAGTATTTAGACTTTGGCATAGTAATCAAGTTTAATTTTCTATATAATAGTAGTTGTGTAAGTAAATAATTGGAGGACTATAAATGTTAAATAATGAATATAAGAATTCATCGCTAAAGATCTTTTCACTCAAAGGTAATGAACCTTTAGCACAGGAAGTTGCAGATCATGTAGGGATTGAATTAGGTAAGTGTTCTGTTAAGCGTTTCAGTGATGGAGAAATCCAAATCAATATTGAAGAAAGTATTCGTGGTTGCGATGTGTTTATTATCCAACCTACTTCATACCCAGTTAATCTACATCTAATGGAATTACTTATTATGATTGACGCTTGTAAACGTGCATCAGCGGCAAATATTAACATCGTAGTACCTTATTATGGGTATGCTCGTCAAGACAGAAAAGCACGTAGTCGTGAACCGATTACTGCTAAATTAGTAGCCAATTTAATAGAAACTGCAGGGGCAAATCGCATGATTGCTTTAGATTTACATGCACCTCAAATCCAAGGTTTCTTTGATATTCCAATTGATCATTTAATGGGCGTACCTATTTTAGCGCAACATTTCCAAAATGATCCTGCCATTAACCCAGAAGAATGTGTTGTTGTTTCTCCTGACCATGGTGGTGTAACAAGAGCACGTAAATTGGCAGACATTTTAAAAACTCCAATTGCAATTATTGATAAACGTCGTCCAAAACCAAACGTAGCCGAAGTAATGAATATTGTGGGCGATATTGAAGGTAGAACAGCCATCATTATTGATGATATTATTGATACAGCTGGTACTATTACGTTAGCAGCACAAGCATTAAAAGACAAAGGTGCTAAAGAAGTATATGCATGTTGTACACACCCTGTATTATCAGGTCCAGCTAAAGAACGTATTGAGAATTCAGCAATTAAAGAACTAATCGTAACAAATTCAATTCAATTAGAAGAAAGTCGCAAACCTACAAATACTAAAGAACTTTCAGTTGCTGGTTTAATCGGTAAAGCCATTATCCGAGTTTATGAAAGAGAATCAGTAAGTGTATTATTTGACTAAAATTGTTAAATGAGTTTGACGAAAGTGATATAAGCGTGTATAATACATTCGTTCGTGATTATACGAATAAATAAACACTTGCAAGCAACGAATGATGTTGATGGGTAAGTGAGGAGCTCGTGAAAGAGCGAAAAATGAAAGGTGGAAATAGAATGACTTCATTAAAGTCAATCATCCGTCAAGGTAAACAAACACGTTCTGACCTTAAACAATTAAGAAATGCTGGTAAAGTACCTGCAGTTGTATATGGTTACGGAACAAAAAATACTTCAGTTAAAGTTGATGAAGTTGAATTTATCAAAGTTATCCGTGAAGTAGGACGTAACGGTGTTATCGAATTAGGTGTTGGTTCTAAATCAATCAAAGTAATGGTATCAGATTACCAATATGATCCATTGAAAAACCAAATCACTCATATCGATTTCTTAGCTATCAACATGACTGAAGAACGTACTGTAGAAGTACCGGTTCAATTAGTTGGTGAAGCAGTAGGCGCTAAAGAAGGCGGCGTAGTTGAACAACCATTATTCAACTTAGAAGTTACTGCAACTCCAGATAATATCCCAGAAGTAATTGAAGTTGATATCACTGAATTAAATATCAACGATAGCTATTCAGTTTCTGATATTAAAGTATCTGGTGACTTCACTATTGAAAACGAACCAGAAGATTCTATCGTAACTGTAGTACCTCCAACAGATGAGCCTACTGAAGAAGAAGTAGAAGCTATGGAAGGCGAAGCAGCTACTGAAGAACCTGAACGTGTTGGTGAAGAAAAAGACGACGAAGAAGAAGAAAATAAAGAAGAAGAATAAGATTATTATTTTAATGAATAAGGTCTTATAAAGTTTCTTAACTTTCTTAACGGGCACTATGCTTATATTAATAAGCATAGTGCTTTTTGTGTTATTATAGGGAATGATTATAAAATTTGTGACTAAGATATTTTGATGTAAAGCATCCGTTAGATTAACAGATGAATTGGATCAATGATTATGTAGATTAAAAAGGTCACTTAATAAATAAAGAATAAACATGGAGGTAACGACATATGAAATGTATTGTAGGTCTTGGCAATATTGGTAAACGATTCGAATTAACAAGACACAATATTGGCTTCGAAGTCATTGACTATATACTAGAACGACATCGTTTCACATTAGACAAACAAAAATTCAAAGGCGCATATACTATTGAAAGAATGAATGGTGACAAAGTTCTGCTTATTGAACCTATGACAATGATGAACTTGTCAGGTGAAGCTGTTGCACCATTAATGGATTACTACAATGTTGATGTAGATGATTTGATTGTATTATATGACGATTTAGATTTAGAACAAGGTCAAGTACGTTTACGTCAAAAAGGTAGTGCAGGTGGTCATAATGGTATGAAATCAATTATAAAAATGCTTGGCACTGATCAATTTAAGAGAATTCGTATTGGTGTTGGTCGACCAACGAATGGTATGTCTGTTCCTGATTATGTACTTCAACGCTTTTCTAAAGAAGAAATGATTACAATGGAGAAAGTCATTGAACATTCAGCTAATGCCGTAGAATCATTTATAGAAACATCTCGATTTGACAATGTGATGAATGAATATAATGGTGAAGTGAATTGAGACAAGTTATTTCTAACTATGTAAAAGAAGATAAACGCTTTCAGGAATTAGACCAGGTTTTTGGCCAAGATAATATTTTAGTTACGGGTCTATCACCATCAGCAAAAGCAACCATTATTGCTGAAAAATATTTAGCTGATCAAAAGCAAATGCTGTTAGTAACTAATAATCTGTATCAAGCTGATAAAATTGAAGCGGATATATTACAATATGTCAGCGGCGAAGAAATTTATAAATATCCAGTTCAAGATATTATGACCGAAGAATTTTCTACACAAAGCCCTCAACTTATGAGCGAGCGTGTTAGAACGCTAACTGCTCTTGCTCATGGAGAAAAAGGGTTATTTATTGTTCCATTAAATGGATTGAAAAAGTGGTTAACACCAGTAGAAATGTGGCGCAATCATCAAATGACATTGAATGTCGGTGATGATATTGATGTTGACGATTTTCTCAATAAATTAGTTAATATGGGATATCGTAGGGAAAGTGTTGTTTCTCACATTGGTGAATTCTCGCTTAGAGGCGGCATTATAGATATTTATCCCTTAATTGGATCTCCTGTTAGAATTGAATTATTTGATACAGAAATAGATTCAATTCGTGATTTCGATGTGGAAACACAACGTTCTAACGATAACTTAGAATCAGTAGATATTACTACAGCAAGTGACTATATTATAACTGATGAAGTGATTAGTCATTTACAAACACAATTAAAAGCCGCTTATGAAGATACAAGACCCAAAATTGAAAAATCTGTGAGAAATGACTTAAAAGAGACATATGAAAGTTTCAAACTTTTTGAATCTACGTTCTTTGATCATCAATTATTACGACGTTTGGTGGCATTTATGTATGATCAACCATCAACAATTATTGATTATTTTGCAAATGATGTTGTGATAGCTGTTGACGAATATAATCGTATTAAAGAAACAGAAGAAACGTTAACGACTGAAGTTGATGATTTTATTAGTAACTTGATTGAAAGTGGTAATGGGTTTATTGGTCAAAGTTTTATGCAATATGATGGCTTTGAAACTTTATTAGATGAACGACCGGTGGCTTATTTTACGCTATTCACTTCTTCTATGCCTGTGGAATTAGACCATATTATTAAATTCTCTTGTAAACCAGTACAACAGTTCTATGGTCAATATGACATCATGCGTTCTGAGTTCCAAAGATTTATCCATAATGACTATGCGATAGTAGTCTTAGTCGAAACAGAGACGAAGGTTGAGCGTATACAATCTATGCTTAATGAAATGCATATACCCGTTGTAACACATATTGATCAGGCTTCAACAAGTGGTCAAGCAGTTGTTGTCGAAGGTAGTCTGTCTGAAGGTTTTGAATTACCTTATATGCAATTAGTGGTTATAACAGAAAGAGAATTATTCAAGACCAAGCAGAAAAAGCAACGTAAACGTACTAAAACAATGTCGAATGCAGAAAAAATTAAGTCATACCAAGATTTAAATGTTGGAGACTATGTGGTTCATGTTCATCATGGTGTAGGACGATATCTAGGCGTAGAAACTTTAGAAGTTGGAGAACAACATAGAGACTATATTAAGTTACAGTACAAAGGTACAGACCAATTGTTCGTTCCAGTTGATCAAATGGATCAAGTTCAAAAATATGTGGCTTCCGAAGACAAATCGCCTCGTTTAAATAAACTAGGTGGCACTGAATGGAAAAAGACGAAAGCTAAAGTTCAACAAAGTGTTGAAGATATAGCAGATGAGTTAATCGATTTATATAAACAAAGAGAAATGTCAGTTGGTTATCAATTTGGTCCAGACACTGAAGAACAGTCTACGTTTGAATTGGATTTCCCATATGAGCTAACGCCAGACCAAAGTAAATCCATAGAAGAAATAAAAGGTGACATGGAACGCGAACGTCCAATGGATCGCTTGTTATGTGGGGATGTCGGTTATGGTAAGACTGAGGTTGCTGTTCGTGCCGCTTTCAAAGCTGTCATGGAAGGTAAACAGGTCGCGTTTCTTGTACCTACTACGATACTAGCTCAACAACATTACGAAACATTAATTGAACGTATGCAAGATTTTCCTGTTGAAATTCAATTGATTAGTAGATTCCGTTCAACTAAAGAAGTGAAAGAAACTAAAGAAGGACTTAAATCCGGTTATGTAGATATTGTTGTAGGAACACATAAGTTATTAGGCAAAGATATCCATTACAAAGATTTAGGTTTACTCATTGTCGATGAAGAACAACGTTTTGGTGTGCGTCATAAAGAAAGAATTAAGACGCTAAAAAATAATGTAGATGTGTTAACGTTAACAGCTACGCCAATACCAAGAACATTGCATATGAGTATGCTTGGTGTGCGTGATCTATCAGTTATCGAAACACCACCTGAAAATCGTTTCCCAGTGCAAACTTATGTTTTAGAGCAAAACACCAACTTTATAAAAGAAGCATTAGAACGTGAATTATCTCGAGATGGACAAGTCTTCTATTTATATAATAAAGTTCAATCCATCTATGAAAAGAGAGAGCAACTTCAAATGTTAATGCCAGATGCCAACATTGCAGTGGCACATGGGCAAATGACTGAACGAGATTTAGAAGAAACAATGCTCAGTTTCATTAATCATGAATACGACATCTTAGTTACTACAACAATTATTGAAACTGGTGTCGATGTACCAAATGCGAATACATTGATTATTGAAGAAGCGGATCGATTCGGTTTAAGTCAATTGTATCAACTACGTGGTCGCGTTGGTCGTTCAAGTAGAATAGGATATGCTTATTTCCTTCATCCTGCAAATAAGGTGTTAAACGAAACAGCTGAAGAAAGACTACAAGCCATTAAAGAATTTACCGAATTAGGTTCAGGATTTAAAATAGCTATGCGCGATTTGAATATTAGAGGTGCTGGTAATTTACTCGGGAAACAACAACATGGATTTATCGATTCGGTTGGTTTCGATTTATACTCTCAAATGCTTGAAGAAGCAGTTAATGAGAAACGTGGTATCAAAGAGGAAACACCAGATATACCGGACGTAGAGGTTGAACTGAATTTAGATGCTTATTTACCAGCGGAGTATATTCAAAATGAACAAGCTAAAATAGAAATTTATAAGAAATTACGTAAAGTAGAATCAGAAGAACAACTCATGGATATTAAAGATGAATTAATAGATCGATTTAATGATTATCCAACTGAAGTTGAACGTTTATTAGACATAGTAGAAATTAAAACCCATGCACTGCATGCAGGTATTACAAAAATTAAAGATATGGGTAAACAAATTCAAATCTTCTTATCTGAGACATCTACTGCTGATATTGATGGAGAGGCGTTATTTAAAAATACACAACCACTTGGAAGAACGATGAAAGTTGGCGTAGAGAATGGTGCAATGAAAGTGACGCTCACTAAATCTAAACAATGGCTAGACAACTTAAAATTCTTAGTGAAATGTATTGAAGAAAGTATGAGTATTAAAGATGAAACATAAATCAGCATTTAATGGTGTAGTGATATTAACGCTTGCGTTAGTCATCGTTAAAGTATTAAGTGCAATCTATAGAGTGCCTTATCAAAATATACTTGGAGATGAAGGTCTGTATGCGTATCAACAGGTTTATCCTATTGTAGCTTTAGGTTTGATTTTATCTATGAATGCTATTCCAAGTGCAGTGACGCAAAACTTAGGTATGGACCACCGTTCAGAATACTACTCTAAAGTGCTACTTATTATACAAAGTGTAGGCTTAGGCATATGTTTGATTGTATTTGGGTGTGCAGGCATTATTTCACGCTTAATGGGTGATGGACATTTAGCACCTATGATTAGAATGGCTAGCTTTAGTTTCGTATTTGTAGGTGTGTTAGGTGTATTAAGAGGATATTTTCAGTCCAGACAGGATATGAACGTACCAGCTATTTCCCAGGTTATAGAACAATTGATTCGAGTAGGATTTATTATGGTGGCTATTTTCCTATTTTTGACACAACAATGGACTATATATCAAGCTGGCTCATTATCAATCATTGCTTCTTCAATCGGCTTTTTAGGCTCAACGCTATATTTGGTATCTAAACGTCCGTTTAAATTAAAATGGAATGCTAAAGTAGCAAAAATTCAATGGACCCAGTTACTGATTGCTATTCTTATTTTTGCTTTAAGTCAGTTGATTGTTATTTTGTGGCAAGTCGCAGATAGTTTTACTGTCATCCGTACTTTGAAAATGACAGGACTACCTTTTGAATCGGCTATCAAACAAAAAGGTGTATATGATAGAGGGGCTTCCTTTATTCAAATGGGATTAATTGTAACAACAACGTTTAGTTTTGTCTTAATTCCTTTATTAACCGAAGCTATTCAAAATAAGCAATCGATTCAAATGAATAGATATGCTAACGCTTCATTAAAAATAACTATATTGATTAGTTCAGCCGCAGGTATAGGTTTGATAAATGTCTTACCTCTTATGAATAAAGTGTTTTTCAAGACTGATAGTGAGACAGTAACGTTATGCGTTTATATGTTAACGGTTATTGGTGTATCATTGATTATGATGGATATTGCATTATTGCAAGTACTCAATCAAATTAAACCGATAGTGATTGGTTTTATAGTTGGTTTATTATCTAAGGCAATATTCAACATAGTTTTCATTTATCAACTTCACATTTTAGGCGCTAGTATAAGTACAGTATTATCGTTAATTATCTTTGCGAGTATACTTCACCATGCCGTCTTGAAATCTTATCATTTTAATCAAATGAGTAAATTTATTATAAAATTAGTGGGCGGGTTGTTTATAATGTCAGTTATTGTTCAACTGATGATGACTATCTTACCGTCTAGTGGACGTTTAATTGGATTAATTTCTTTATTAATTAGTGCCATAGTTGGTGTAAGTGTATTTATGATATACGTCGGTATTTTTAATGTCCTAAGTTATAGGGAATTGAAATTTTTACCTTTAGGAGACAAGTTATATCACTTTAAGAAAGGAAGTCGTTCATGACGCATACAATTACGATTATTGGTTTAGGAAACTATGATATCGATGATTTGCCTTTAGGTATATATCGATTTATTCAAAAGCAAGACAAAATATATGCACGAACGCTCGAGCACCCTGTCATTGAGTCACTTAAAGATGAAATTGATTTTGAGAGCTTTGATGATATATACGAAGCGAATGAGCAGTTTGATGCTGTTTACGATAACATTGTCGAACAGTTGATTAATAAAGCACAACAATCGAATATTGTATACGCTGTGCCAGGGCATCCTCGTGTCGCTGAAACGACCACTGCTAAGTTAATGGCGTATCATGCTCAGAATGATGATATAGAAGTGAAGGTATTAGGTGGGAAAAGTTTCATTGATGATGTATTCGAAGCGGTTGCAGTAGAACCTAACGATGGTTTCACATTACTAGATGGTACCGCGTTAGAAGAATCGAAACTAAATGTTCGCACTAATACGTTGATAACTCAAGTATATAGTGCAATGGTAGCAGCAGATATCAAGTTGACGTTAATGGAACGCTATCCCGATGATCATATGGTCAAAATTGTTACAGGTGCACGTAGTGGTGATGCACAAGTAACTGAATGTCCTTTATTCGAGTTAGATCATTTTGACACTACGTTCAACAATTTAACAAGTGTCTTTGTGCCTAAAATTGTAGCAGATGAATCACTATATAATGACTTTAACTTTGCTGAACAAACGATTGATTTACTTGTTGATGATGAAAAAGGTTGTCCTTGGGATAAAGTTCAAACACATCAAACATTAAAACGTTATCTGTTAGAAGAAACATTTGAACTGTTTGAGGCTATCGATAATGAAGACGATTGGCACATGGTGGAAGAATTAGGAGACATACTTTTACAGGTATTATTGCATACTAGTATCGGCAAAAAGGAAGGCTATTTTGATATAAAAGAAGTAGTCGCAAGTTTAAATGCTAAAATGATTCGTCGTCATCCACATATATTTAGTGATGAATCTGCAGAATCCATAGAGGATTTAAAAACAATTTGGTCAACTGCTAAATCTAATGAAGGTAAAAAACCTCGTGTGAAATTCGAGAAAGTATTTGCAGACCATTTCATGTCATTGTATGATAAAACAAAAAATAAAGATTTTGACGAAGTGGCTCTTAAACAATTTTTAGAGCAAGGAGAGACTCATCAATGAGATTAGATAAATTTTTAAAAGTGTCTAGATTAATTAAACGTCGTACATTAGCTAAGGAAATTAGTGACCAAGGACGTATTACGATTAATGGTAATGTAGCAAAAGCAGGTACAGATGTTAAAGTTGGAGATGAACTCGTTATTCGTTTCGGCCAAAAACTTGTAACCGTTAATGTAACAGGATTAAATGAACATGCATCTAAAGAAAATGCTAAAGGTATGTATGAATTAGTCAAAGAAGAACGTATTAATGAATCTGAATAGACAAAGTGAGGTGACAAGCTATGAATAATAAAGTTGAAAATATCGGTAATCAATATACATCGAAAGAGAACCAAAAAAAACAACGACAACGTAAAATGATGCGTGTTGTACGTCGAAGAATCGCATTGTTTGGTGGTATCATGCTTGCGATTATCATTTTATTATGCATTATGCTTGTCTTCCAAAAACACAGCAACGAAAAAGATGCAGTGGAGCGAAAACATAAAGAAGAGCAGTTTCAAAAACAACAAGACGAAGAAATCGCATTGAAAGAAAAACTAAATAATTTGAATGATAAAGATTATATCGAAAAAGTGGCACGAGATGATTATTATTTAAGTAATAAAGGTGAAGTGATTTTCAGATTGCCAAATGATAATAAATCCTCTAAGGCTAAATCTTCAGATGAGAATAATTAATTAAAGAGAAATAAAATAATCGCATTATAGCATTGTGAAATTGCTTCAACAGGAATATAATAAAGTTAAAATCGAATGAAATCGGGAGGATTTATTTAGAATATGTCAATCGAAGTAGGAAATAAGCTTAAAGGTAAAGTCACTGGTATTAAAAAATTCGGTGCATTCGTTGAGTTACCTGAAGGAAAAAGTGGCTTAGTCCATATTAGTGAAGTGGCTGACAACTATGTTGAAAATGTGGAAGATCATTTATCTTTAGGTGATGAAGTAGAGGTTAAAGTACTTTCAATCGCGGATGATGGCAAAATTAGCCTTTCAATCAAAAAGGCGAAAGACCGTCCACAACGTAAACCACAGCACAATAATAAATCACATCAAAGTAAACCAGCTCCAAAAGGCGAAGACTTTGAAAAGAAATTAAGTAACTTCTTAAAAGATAGTGAAGATAAATTAACTTCTATTAAACGTCAAACTGAATCTAGACGTGGTGGTAAAGGTTCAAGACGTTAATTTCATAAACCAAGTCTGTTGCAATAACTTAACATAGCTTTTGTATTGCTAATTACTTTGAATAACAGACAACCTAAGACTGTTTCTTGATGAAGGAGCAGTCTATTTTTATTGTAACAATGTATTGATGATAGGTTATTTAAATGCTTGGAGGTGAGAGGTAAGATGGAACTTAATGCTACAGGGTGGTCCAAACAGGATCATATTGTTTTAGCGGTATCAACAGGTATAGATAGTATGTGTTTACTGCATCTTTTATTAAATGAATATCAACATACATATAGTAAATTGACATGTATTCATATCAATCACGGGTTAAGACAAGCATCCATAGAAGAAGAGGCATTTTTTAAAACATATTGTGAAGAACATGGAATCGAGTATTATATCAAACGACTAGATTTATCTGAAACGGTTGAAGCGGGGAACAGTATTCAAAACATATCTCGCCAATACAGATACGAGTGGTTTGATTATATTATGAAACAACTTGGGGCCAGTGTGCTACTAACTGCACACCATCGAGATGATCAAATTGAAACCATCTTTTATAGATTATTTACAGGTAGATTCACACGTAGCCATTTAGGCATTGCTTATACTTCTCAACGCGTCAGTTATCAACTTGTTCGTCCGATGCTAGACATCTCAAAAGCTACAATCAAATCTTATCAAAATCAATATAACGTTCCATTTTTTGAAGATGTATCTAATCATAACAATGTATACGTCAGAAATGATATAAGAAATCGTATCATACCAGCAGTAATGGATAATCAACAACTAGACGTAGCACACTTATTAAAATTAAAATCATGGCATGATCAAGAATTAGCTACACTTAGAAAATCGGCGCATCACTTTATCAAAGAAGTAGTACGAGTCTCAGAGAATCTAGATAAAATAGTGATTCCAAGAGACCAATTTAATCGATTAACAGATAACGTGAAGGTACATGTACTTGATCAATTATTTGAAAAGATAGCATTGTCTAAAGCGATATCTGATAAAATGTATCAATCATGGTTTAATCAAATTTCAAGTCAAAAATCACAATTCATAATTGATATAACAGATAAATGGATAATTCAAATTGCATATGATACATTAATAATAATGGCTAATACAGAAATGTGCGACGTGAATTCAACACAAGTCATCGAAGTACCTCATACATATCGTTTTGGTGATTATGAGATTGAAATACAACCTGACTTTCCATTCAATCAGTTCCCATTAACAATAAGACAACGTCAAAATGGCGATCGTTTTTTATTAAATGGTTATACTGGCAAACATAAAAAAGTAAGTCGATTGTTAATTGATAAAAAAATCGATGCTATTGAACGAAATCGTTTACCAGTTGTTATCAATGCAGAAGGTAAAATAATTGCTGTAGGTCAATTGTTTATGAATAAAGACTATAAACATTATATAAATATTAGAAATATTGGAGATGAATAACAAATGCACGAGGATATAAAAAGTATCGTATTAAGTGAAGAAGAGATTCAAGCGATTTGTAAGGATTTAGGACAACAGTTAACTAAAGATTACCAAGGTAAACCACTTGTTTGTGTTGGTATCTTAAAAGGGTCAGTTATGTTTATGGCTGACTTAATTAAGCGCATTGATACACACTTATCAATCGATTTTATGGATGTTTCGAGTTACCACGGTGGTACCGAATCTACTGGGGAAGTTCAAATTATTAAAGATTTAGGTTCATCAATTGAAAATAAAGATGTACTCATCATAGAAGACATTTTAGAAACTGGTACTACATTAAAATCTATCACTGAACTATTAGAATCTCGTAAAGTCAACTCATTAGAAATTGTTACTTTATTAGACAAACCAAATCGTAGAAAAGCTGATATTGAAGCTAAATACGTTGGTAAAAAAATTCCAGATGAGTTCGTAGTCGGATATGGATTAGATTATGGTGAGCATTACAGAAACTTACCTTATATTGGCACGTTAAAACCGGAAGTGTATTCATAAGATAAATCGAATTTAATCGATACATTGGACGCGATGTATTTTGCTATGATTCAACAACAATGTAGTGTAGACTCGATTTAAATCGTAAAAATATAATTGAATGAGATATTTTGCAGTCACGATATTAAGAAAAATAAAAATCTCTATAGTGGAAATTGACTAAAATTGTTAAACCAATACTAAAGTTGAAATAGTAGCCTGCTAAAGATGTATTGTGTTACAATTTTTGTTAGTTTTATTATTGGAAGTAGGAGGAAATGTCACATGCAGAAAGCGTTTCGCAATGTGCTAGTTATCGCAATTATAGGCGTTATCATATTTGGCCTGTTTTCTTTCTTAAATGGTAATGGAAATATGCCAAAACAGCTTACATATACGCAATTTGTTAATAAATTGGATAAAGGCGATTTAAAATCATTAGAAATCCAACCTGAGCAAAATGTATACATGGTAAGTGGTAAAACAAAAAATGGTGAAGATTATTCATCAACAATATTATTTAATAATGAAAAAGATTTGCAAAAAATCACTGATACAGCTAAGAAACAAGATGGATTGAAATTTACAGTTAAAGAAGAAGAAGAACAAAGTGTATTTGTTAGTATCTTAACAACATTAATTCCTGTTTTAATCATTGCTTTATTATTTATTTTCTTCCTTAGCCAAGCCCAAGGTGGAGGCGGCGGTGGTCGTATGATGAACTTTGGTAAATCCAAAGCTAAAATGTACGATAGTAGTAAACGCCGTGTTCGTTTCTCAGATGTTGCAGGCGCAGATGAAGAGAAACAAGAACTTGTTGAAATAGTAGATTTCTTAAAAGATAACAAGAAATTCAAGCAAATGGGATCTAGAATTCCGAAAGGTGTTTTACTTGTAGGTCCTCCAGGTACTGGTAAAACATTACTTGCACGTGCAGTTGCAGGTGAAGCTGGTGCACCATTCTTCTCAATTAGTGGTTCAGACTTTGTTGAGATGTTTGTTGGTGTTGGTGCTAGCCGTGTACGTGATTTATTTGAAAATGCTAAGAAAAATGCTCCATGTATTATTTTCATAGATGAAATTGACGCAGTAGGTCGTCAACGTGGTGCTGGTGTCGGTGGTGGACACGACGAACGTGAACAAACATTGAACCAATTGTTAGTTGAAATGGATGGCTTTGGCGAGAATGAAGGTATCATTATGATTGCTGCAACAAACCGTCCTGATATTTTAGACCCAGCGTTATTACGTCCAGGTCGTTTCGATAGACAAATTCAAGTAGGTCGTCCAGATGTTAAAGGTCGTGAAGCCATTTTACATGTTCATGCTAAAAACAAACCGCTTGATGAAACAGTTGATTTAAAAGCTATTTCTCAAAGAACACCGGGATTCTCAGGTGCTGATTTAGAAAACTTATTAAACGAAGCATCATTAATCGCAGCTCGTGAAGGTAAGAACAAAATTGATATGCGTGATATTGAGGAAGCAACTGACCGAGTTATTGCTGGTCCTGCTAAAAAATCACGTGTTATCTCTGATAAAGAGCGAAATATTGTTGCCCACCATGAAGCAGGTCATACGATTATCGGTATGGTGCTTGATGAAGCAGAAGTTGTACACAAAGTAACAATTGTTCCACGTGGACAAGCAGGTGGTTACGCAATGATGCTACCTAAACAAGACCGTTTCTTAATGACTGAACCAGAATTATTAGACAAAATTTGTGGTTTATTAGGTGGTCGAGTTTCAGAAGATATTAACTTTGGTGAAGTATCAACTGGTGCTTCTAACGACTTTGAAAGAGCGACTCAAATCGCACGTTCTATGGTTACTGAATACGGTATGAGTAAAAAACTTGGACCATTACAATTCTCTAGTAGCGGTGGCGGCCAAGTATTCTTAGGTAAAGACATGCAAGGTGAACCTAATTATTCAGGTCAAATCGCTTACGAAATTGATAAAGAAGTACAACGTATAGTTAAAGAGCAATATGAGCGTTGTAAAGAAATCTTATTAGAGCATCAAGATCAATTAAAACTTATTGCTAAAACTTTACTTACAGAAGAAACATTGGTTGCTGAACAAATTCAATCATTATTCCATGAAGGTAAATTGCCAGAGGTTGATTACGATTCAGCAGAAGTTGTTAAAGAAACAAATTCTGAATTTGATGAAGGTAAATATGGCAAATCATACGAAGATGTTCGTAAAGAGCAATCGTTAGATCATAAAGGTGACGACAATCATCACGAAGATGAGTCAGAAGATGAACCAACTGGTCATGAACAATCACCAAATATAGACAAACCATATAATCCTAACGATCCAAATCACAGAGAGTAAAGTAGCACATAGTTTAATCTCCCTACTATCACCCATATAGTAGGGAGATATTTTTGTATAAATATGTGAAGTATATTTTTATAAATACTTTTTAAATAAACAAATAGCCAAAATGATCTTGAAACAAATCATTTCATGAAAATAAACAACAGATGTATAATAGTTATTCGAAAATGATATTGATTAAAAGAAACGAAGCATCGTAAAGATATATAAAGGAGTAATATAATAATGACACATGACTATATTGTTAAAGCACTAGCGTTTGACGGTGAAATTAGAGCATATGCAACATTAACAACAGAATCAGTACAGGAAGCTCAAACAAGACACTATACGTGGCCAACTGCTTCAGCCGCAATGGGAAGAACGATGACTGCTACCGTAATGATGGGAGCAATGCTTAAAGGAGATCAAAAATTAACTGTAACAGTCGATGGTCGTGGTCCTATTGGCAGAATTATCGCAGATGCAGATGCAAAAGGTAATGTACGTGCCTATGTAGATCATCCACAAACACATTTCCCATTAAATGAACAAGGTAAATTAGATGTTAGAAGAGCTGTAGGGACAGAGGGTTCGATTCAAGTAGTTAAGGATGTAGGAATGAAAGATTATTTTTCTGGTTCAAGTCCAATAGTATCAGGGGAACTAGGAGAAGATTTTACGTACTATTATGCAACAAGTGAACAAACGCCATCTTCTGTTGGTTTAGGTGTACTTGTTAACCCAGATAATACGATTAAAGCAGCGGGCGGATTCATTATTCAAGTGATGCCTGGTGCCAAAGAAGAAACAATCAGTAAATTAGAAGAAGCAATTAATCAAATGACACCAGTATCTAAGCTAATTGAGCAAGGATTGACACCTGAAGGAATTTTAAATGAAATTCTAGGAGAAGAGCATGTCCAAATTTTAGAAACATCACCTGCACAATTTGAATGTAATTGTAGCCATGAAAAATTCTTGAATGCTATTAAAGGGTTAGGCGAAGCAGAAATTACAGATATGATTCAAGAAGATCATGGTGCAGAAGCAGTTTGTCATTTCTGTGGTAATAAATACAATTATAGTGAAACAGAGCTTAATCAATTATTAGAATCCATGGCATAAAATCAACAGAAGTTTATAATAAATTAAAATAGGGAATTTATTAAACGTATGTCGATAAATGTGCATTAGATTTTGTAGGATACATTTGTTTTTTTAGAAAATTCTGATAGAATATAAATATCCGATAAAAAGACTAAGTTTTATTAATTCTATCTATAAGGAGTGTTTGGAATGGCACAAAAACCAGTAGAAAACATTACGCAAATTATTGGTAACACACCAGTAGTTAAATTGAGAAACGTTGTTGATGAAGATGCGGCAGATATTTACGTTAAATTAGAATATCAAAATCCAGGTGGTTCAGTTAAAGACCGTATAGCTTTAGCTATGATTGAAAAAGCTGAAAAAGAAGGAAAAATCAAACCTGGAGATACTATTGTGGAGCCGACAAGTGGTAACACAGGTATTGGTTTAGCATTTGTATGTGCAGCTAAAGGTTACAAGGCAGTGTTCACAATGCCTGAAACAATGAGTCAAGAGCGTCGTAACTTATTAAAAGCATATGGTGCAGAACTAGTATTAACACCTGGCTCAGAAGCAATGAAAGGTGCAATTAAAAAAGCTAAAGAACTTAAAGAAGAGCATGGTTACTTTGAACCACAACAATTCGAAAACCCAGCGAACCCTGAAGTTCATGAACTTACAACTGGTCCAGAATTAGTTGAACAGTTTGAAGGTAAAACAATCGACGCTTTCTTAGCTGGCGTAGGTACTGGAGGCACGTTATCTGGTGTAGGTAAAGTTTTAAGACAACAATACCCAGATATTGAAATAGTTGCTATCGAACCAGAAGCATCACCAGTGCTAAGTGGTGGAGAACCAGGACCACATAAATTACAAGGTTTAGGTGCTGGATTTGTTCCGGATACGTTAAATACTGACATTTACGATAGTATTATTAAAGTAGGCAACGAAACTGCTATGGAAATGGCACGACGTGTTGCAAAAGAAGAAGGTATTTTATCAGGTATTTCTTCTGGTGCAGCTATCCATGCAGCTATTCAAAAAGCCAAAGAACTGGGTAAAGGTAAAACAGTAGTAACAGTATTACCAAGTAATGGTGAACGTTACTTATCCACACCTTTATACTCATTTGATGACTAATTATAGAAGCTACCAAAGCGAAGTCGGGATAAATCGACTTCGCTTTTTTATATTTGATGATATGTGTATTAGTATAGTCAATTCATTTTAACTGTTATTTAGAGTAAGTTATTTGATTTTTACCACTGAAATTATCTTGAAAGTAGTGATATCATAGTAAGTGATATGAAAATGCATGAAATATTTCAATATAGAAAAGGTGATTAAATGTCAAAAACTAAAATTATGGGCATACTTAATGTAACGCCAGATTCATTTTCAGATGGTGGGAAATATAATTCTGTTGAAAAAGCAGTTTCGAGAGCAAAAGAAATGGTGGATGAAGGTGTTGATATAGTGGATGTAGGTGGTGTTTCAACACGACCTGGATATCAAGAAGTTACCCTAGAAGAAGAGTTGAATAGAGTTGTGCCAGTTGTTGAAGCATTGATAGAGCTTAATGTACAAATATCAATTGATACATATAGAAGTGAAGTAGCAGAAGCTTGTTTGAAGTTAGGTGCTACAATGATTAATGACCAATGGGCGGGTTTGTACGATCCTAAAATATTGAATGTTGTTGCTCAATATGATGCGGAAATTGTTCTAATGCACAATGGGGATGGTGAAAGAGATAAGCCTGTTGTAGATGAAATGCTTGTTACCCTATTAGCACAAGCTAATAAAGCAGAAATGGCAGGTATCCCACAGTCTAAAATTTGGCTAGATCCTGGTATAGGGTTTGCTAAAACTAGAGATGAAGAAAACGAAGTGATGGCTCGACTAGATGAGTTAGTTGCAACAGATTACCCGATTCTATTGGCTACTAGTCGTAAAAGATTCATTAAAGAAATGATAGGTGGAGATACAAAAGCTATTGAAAGGGATGAAGCTACTGCAGCGACAACTGCTTATGGTATAATGAAGGGCGTTCAAGCTGTGAGAGTACATAATGTTAAACTTAATTCACGTATTGCACAAGGCATGGATTTTCTAAAGGAGAATGAAAATGAACGACATCATATTTCTTAATGGAATGCGATTTTATGGTTATCACGGTGCATTGCCAGCAGAAAATGAAATAGGTCAAATATTCATTGTAGATATTACTTTGAAAGTAGATTTACATGATGCTGGTCAATCAGATGATGTAAGAGACACGGTACATTATGGAGAAGTCTTTGAGGATGTTAAAGAGATTGTTGAAGGTGCCCCCTCTAATTTGCTCGAACATCTAGCAGAACGTATTGCCAAACGTATAAATTCACACTATAATCGTGTAATGGAAACGAAAGTTAGAATAACTAAAGAAAATCCTCCGATACCCGGACATTACGATGGGGTAGGTATCGAAATAGTGAGGGAGCGTCATTAAATGGTTAAAGCGTATTTAGGCTTGGGAAGTAATATGGGTGATAGAGCACATCAGTTACAACAAGCTATCCAAATTATCGACCGATTTCAACATATTGATGTTACATCTGTATCTCCTATCTATGAAACAGAGCCAGTTGGTTACACTGATCAACCTCAGTTTCTTAACTTATGTATAGAAATAGAGACAACATTAAAACCTCAAGAATTATTAAAGCGATGTTTAGAAACAGAGCAAGCACTTCACCGTGTAAGGAAGATTCGATGGGGGCCTAGAACGCTAGATGTTGATATTTTACTGTATGGAAATGAAATCATTGAAGAAGATAATCTAATCATTCCTCATCCGAGAATGGTTGAACGCGCTTTTGTGCTTATTCCATTGAATGATATTGCATCGAAACATATTGAACCCCGTTCCCAAAGATTGATTGAAAATTTAGTAACAGCAGATAGTACTGTTAAAAGATATATGTCTTAATGAGTAACGAAGAGATTGATGATGTGAGACACTACATAGTGACTTAAATTATTTAATTCTAGTTGTTTTTTTAAATAGATTAAGGTTTAACAGTTAAAGGCAAAGAAGTAAATACTTTATTAGAACATTGCCGTTTAGTAAAATGAGATGGTGGGAAGATAGATGTTATGAAAAGATTTAACACGCTTCTTGGCATCGTTATATTTAGAGTGGACGATAGAGGGAATAAGAGTGTCTCTAAGAACAAGAGAAATGATTGATATACCTAAACATTTCTAACAAAATGTATAAAATAAATAATTGAAAAACAAGAAGCAAAAGGAGAGAAAGTTATGTCAGAAGAAATGAATGACCAAATGCAGGTGCGCCGCCAAAAACTACAAGAATTAAGAGATTTAGGAATTGATCCATTTGGTCAAAGATACGATCGTTCTGCTTCAGCAGCAGAATTAAAATCAGCTTGGGACGAATTCTCAAAAGAAGAATTACATGAAAAAGAAGAAGAAAGTCATGTTGCGATAGCAGGTCGTATTATGACTAAACGTGGAAAAGGTAAAGCAGGATTTGCACATGTTCAAGACTTATCAGGACAAATTCAAATTTATGTTAGAAAAGATCAAATTGGAGAAGAACAATTTGATTTATGGAAACATGCCGATTTAGGGGATATTGTCGGTGTTGAAGGTGTAATGTTTAAAACTAATACTGGTGAATTATCGGTTAAAGCGAAATCATTTACACTATTAACTAAAGCTTTAAGACCATTACCAGATAAATTCCACGGATTACAAGATATAGAACAACGTTATCGTCAACGTTATTTAGATTTAATTACAAATCAAGATAGTACACGAACATTTATTAATCGTAGTAAAATCATTCAAGAAATGCGTAATTATCTAAATCAAAAAGGTTTCTTAGAAGTAGAAACACCAATGATGCATCAAATCGCTGGAGGGGCTGCTGCTAGACCATTTGTGACACACCATAATGCATTAGACGCTACTTTGTATATGCGTATAGCTATCGAATTGCATTTAAAACGTTTAATCGTAGGCGGATTAGAAAAAGTATACGAAATTGGTCGCGTATTCCGTAATGAAGGCGTATCTACACGACATAACCCTGAATTTACAATGATTGAATTGTATGAAGCATATGCAGATTACCATGATATAATGGATTTAACAGAATCAATGGTTAGACATATTGCTCAAGAAGTACTTGGATCAGCTAAGGTTCAATATAATGGAACTGAGATTGATTTAGAATCATCATGGAAAAGATTACACATTGTTGATGCAGTTAAAGAAGCTACAGGTGTAGATTTCTATAATGTGAAATCTGATGAAGAAGCTAAAGCATTGGCAAAGGAACATGGAATTGAAATTACTGACAATATGAAATATGGTCATATTTTAAATGAATTCTTTGAGCAAAAAGTAGAAGAGACATTAATTCAACCAACATTCATATATGGTCATCCAATTGATATATCACCGTTAGCTAAGAAAAATCCGGAAGATCCTAGATTTACAGATAGATTTGAATTGTTTATCGTAGGAAGAGAACATGCTAATGCCTTTACTGAGCTTAATGACCCTATCGATCAAAAAGAACGTTTTGAAGCTCAATTAGTTGAAAAAGAGCAAGGTAATGATGAAGCACATGAAATGGATGAAGATTATATCGAAGCATTAGAATATGGTATGCCTCCTACAGGTGGTCTAGGAATCGGAATTGATAGATTAGTTATGTTATTAACTGATTCACCATCAATTAGAGACGTATTATTATTCCCTTATATGAGACAAAAATAATATATCGATAAACACCAATCACAATTGTGATTGGTGTTTTTATGTAATCTAATTGTTGAAAAAGTGAGATGAAATTAATTTTTTTCTTAAATAAATGTTACTTTTGATAAGTAAAAGTAACTTATTTACTGATAGAAAGTAATAATACCTATAGTTTAGGAAAGTGATATGTGGTAGAATAGATCAAGTGGAAAAGACGTAGGAATTGAAATTCCGTCTTTCGAAAAAAATGAAAATAATCTGTTGACTTTCTTAAGTAAATGAAGTAATATATAAAAGTCGTCAAAAACACGTAGTTTGGTTAACGAAATGTAAAATTAATTTTAACAAAGTGTAAAATTAACTATTGAAATGTTGTTAACAAACGTGTATTATTAATAAAGTAAGTTAATTTGTCTGGTGGCAATAGCAAAGAGGTCACACCTGTTCCCATGCCGAACACAGAAGTTAAGCTCTTTAGCGCCGATGGTAGTCGGACTAACGTTCCGCTAGAGTAGGACGTTGCCAGGCAATAGATAACAGGAGAATTAGCTCAGCTGGGAGAGCATCTGCCTTACAAGCAGAGGGTCGGCGGTTCGAACCCGTCATTCTCCACCATTTAATAGCCGGCCTAGCTCAATTGGTAGAGCAACTGACTTGTAATCAGTAGGTTGGGGGTTCAAGTCCTCTGGCCGGCACCATCTTTTGAGCCATTAGCTCAGTTGGTAGAGCATCTGACTTTTAATCAGAGGGTCAGAGGTTCGAATCCTCTATGGCTCATTACGATTTTATTTATAATTTTAAGCGAAATAATGCAGAAGTAGTTCAGCGGTAGAATACGACCTTGCCAAGGTCGGGGTCGCGGGTTCGAATCCCGTCTTCTGCTCCATTATTTTGCCGGGGTGGCGGAACTGGCAGACGCACAGGACTTAAAATCCTGCGGTGAGAGATCACCGTACCGGTTCGATTCCGGTCCTCGGCACCATCTTTAATAAGCGCCCGTAGCTCAACTGGATAGAGCGTTTGACTACGGATCAAGAGGTTATGGGTTCGACTCCTATCGGGCGCGCCATTTTAAAGAACATAACTACATACGGGAAGTAGCTCAGCTTGGTAGAGCACTTGGTTTGGGACCAAGGGGTCGCAGGTTCGAATCCTGTCTTCCCGACTTCTTAAAAAAATGGGGGCTTAGCTCAGCTGGGAGAGCGCCTGCTTTGCACGCAGGAGGTCAGCGGTTCGATCCCGCTAGTCTCCACCATTATTTATTTCAACAATGAACATTGAAAACTGAATGACAATATGTCAACGTTAATTCCAATAATGTAACGAAAGTTACAACAATTAATTTAGTTTTATGAGCTAATCAAACATCATAATTTTTTATGGAGAGTTTGATCCTGGCTCAGGATGAACGCTGGCGGCGTGCCTAATACATGCAAGTCGAGCGAACAGATAAGGAGCTTGCTCCTTTGACGTTAGCGGCGGACGGGTGAGTAACACGTGGATAACCTACCTATAAGACTGGGATAACTTCGGGAAACCGGAGCTAATACCGGATAACATATTGAACCGCATGGTTCAATAGTGAAAGGCGGCTTTGCTGTCACTTATAGATGGATCCGCGCCGTATTAGCTAGTTGGTAAGGTAACGGCTTACCAAGGCAACGATACGTAGCCGACCTGAGAGGGTGATCGGCCACACTGGAACTGAGACACGGTCCAGACTCCTACGGGAGGCAGCAGTAGGGAATCTTCCGCAATGGGCGAAAGCCTGACGGAGCAACGCCGCGTGAGTGATGAAGGTCTTCGGATCGTAAAACTCTGTTATCAGGGAAGAACAAATGTGTAAGTAACTGTGCACATCTTGACGGTACCTGATCAGAAAGCCACGGCTAACTACGTGCCAGCAGCCGCGGTAATACGTAGGTGGCAAGCGTTATCCGGAATTATTGGGCGTAAAGCGCGCGTAGGCGGTTTTTTAAGTCTGATGTGAAAGCCCACGGCTCAACCGTGGAGGGTCATTGGAAACTGGAAAACTTGAGTGCAGAAGAGGAAAGTGGAATTCCATGTGTAGCGGTGAAATGCGCAGAGATATGGAGGAACACCAGTGGCGAAGGCGACTTTCTGGTCTGTAACTGACGCTGATGTGCGAAAGCGTGGGGATCAAACAGGATTAGATACCCTGGTAGTCCACGCCGTAAACGATGAGTGCTAAGTGTTAGGGGGTTTCCGCCCCTTAGTGCTGCAGCTAACGCATTAAGCACTCCGCCTGGGGAGTACGACCGCAAGGTTGAAACTCAAAGGAATTGACGGGGACCCGCACAAGCGGTGGAGCATGTGGTTTAATTCGAAGCAACGCGAAGAACCTTACCAAATCTTGACATCCTTTGACTGCTCTAGAGATAGAGTTTTCCCCTTCGGGGGACAAAGTGACAGGTGGTGCATGGTTGTCGTCAGCTCGTGTCGTGAGATGTTGGGTTAAGTCCCGCAACGAGCGCAACCCTTAAGCTTAGTTGCCATCATTAAGTTGGGCACTCTAAGTTGACTGCCGGTGACAAACCGGAGGAAGGTGGGGATGACGTCAAATCATCATGCCCCTTATGATTTGGGCTACACACGTGCTACAATGGACAATACAAAGGGCAGCTAAACCGCGAGGTCAAGCAAATCCCATAAAGTTGTTCTCAGTTCGGATTGTAGTCTGCAACTCGACTACATGAAGCTGGAATCGCTAGTAATCGTAGATCAGCATGCTACGGTGAATACGTTCCCGGGTCTTGTACACACCGCCCGTCACACCACGAGAGTTTGTAACACCCGAAGCCGGTGGAGTAACCATTTATGGAGCTAGCCGTCGAAGGTGGGACAAATGATTGGGGTGAAGTCGTAACAAGGTAGCCGTATCGGAAGGTGCGGCTGGATCACCTCCTTTCTAAGGATATATTCGGAACATCTTCGTAGAAGATGAAGGAATAACATTGACATATTGTATTCAGTTTTGAATGTTTATACAGCATTCAACATATCTTCTTTTTCAAAGAAAGCGATTCGCAGACAATGCGTTGAGTTACTTTAAAGCGGAGTTTACTAGAGTAAATGGGTATTTAAAGTAATGATAACAAAGCAGTATGCAAACGCTTGACTAGAAATAGAACTTGTACATTGAAAACTAGATAAGTAAGTAAAATAGATTTTACCAAGCAAAACCGAGTGAATTAGAGTTTTAAAGCTTGAATTCATAAGAAATAATCGCTAGTGTTCGAAAGAACACTCACAAGATTAATAACGCGTTTCCTGTAGGATGGAAACATAGATTAAGTTATTAAGGGCGCACGGTGGATGCCTTGGCACTAGAAGCCGATGAAGGACGTTACTAACGACGATATGCTTTGGGGAGCTGTAAGTAAGCGTTGATCCAGAGATTTCCGAATGGGGAAACCCAACATGAGTTATGTCATGTTATCGATATGTGAATACATAGCATATCAGAAGGCAGACCCGGAGAACTGAAACATCTTAGTACCCGGAGGAAGAGAAAGAAAAATCGATTCCCTGAGTAGCGGCGAGCGAAACGGGAAGAGCCCAAACCAACAAGCTTGCTTGTTGGGGTTGTAGGACACTCTATACGGAGTTACAAAAGTATATATTAGACGAATCATCTGGAAAGTTGAATCAAAGAAGGTAATAATCCTGTAGTCGAAAATATATACTCTCTTGAGTGGATCCTGAGTACGACGGAGCACGTGAAATTCCGTCGGAATCTGGGAGGACCATCTCCTAAGGCTAAATACTCTCTAGTGACCGATAGTGAACCAGTACCGTGAGGGAAAGGTGAAAAGTACCCCGGAAGGGGAGTGAAAGAGAACTTGAAACCGTGTGCTTACAAGTAGTCAGAGCCCGTTAATGGGTGATGGCGTGCCTTTTGTAGAATGAACCGGCGAGTTACGATTTGATGCAAGGTTAAGCAGCTAATGTGGAGCCGTAGCGAAAGCGAGTCTGAATAGGGCGTTTAGTATTTGGTCGTAGACCCGAAACCAGGTGATCTACCCTTGGTCAGGTTGAAGTTCAGGTAACACTGAATGGAGGACCGAACCGACTTACGTTGAAAAGTGAGCGGATGAACTGAGGGTAGCGGAGAAATTCCAATCGAACTTGGAGATAGCTGGTTCTCTCCGAAATAGCTTTAGGGCTAGCCTCAAGTTATGATTATTGGAGGTAGAGCACTGTTTGGACGAGGGGCCCTTCTCGGGTTACCGAATTCAGACAAACTCCGAATGCCAATCAATTTAACTTGGGAGTCAGAACATGGGTGATAAGGTCCGTGTTCGAAAGGGAAACAGCCCAGACCACCAGCTAAGGTCCCAAAATATATGTTAAGTGGAAAAGGATGTGGCGTTGCCCAGACAACTAGGATGTTGGCTTAGAAGCAGCCATCATTTAAAGAGTGCGTAATAGCTCACTAGTCGAGTGACACTGCGCCGAAAATGTACCGGGGCTAAACATATTACCGAAGCTGTGGATTGTCCGTAGGACAATGGTAGGAGAGCGTTCTAAGGGCGTCGAAGCATGATCGCAAGGACATGTGGAGCGCTTAGAAGTGAGAATGCCGGTGTGAGTAGCGAAAGACGGGTGAGAATCCCGTCCACCGATTGACTAAGGTTTCCAGAGGAAGGCTCGTCCGCTCTGGGTTAGTCGGGTCCTAAGCTGAGGCCGACAGGCGTAGGCGATGGATAACAGGTTGATATTCCTGTACCACCTAGTATCGTTTTAAACGATGGGGGACGCAGTAGGATAGGCGAAGCGTGCTATTGGATTGCACGTCCAAGCAGTAAGACTGAGTGTTAGGCAAATCCGGCACTCATAAGGTCAAGCTGTGATGGGGAGAGGAAATTGTTTCCTCGAGTCGTTGATTTCACACTGCCAAGAAAAGCCTCTAGATAGATAACAGGTGCCCGTACCGCAAACCGACACAGGTAGTCAAGATGAGAATTCTAAGGTGAGCGAGCGAACTCTCGTTAAGGAACTCGGCAAAATGACCCCGTAACTTCGGGAGAAGGGGTGCTCTTTAGGGTTAACGCCCAGAAGAGCCGCAGTGAATAGGCCCAAGCGACTGTTTATCAAAAACACAGGTCTCTGCTAAACCGTAAGGTGATGTATAGGGGCTGACGCCTGCCCGGTGCTGGAAGGTTAAGAGGAGTAGTTAGCTTCTGCGAAGCTACGAATCGAAGCCCCAGTAAACGGCGGCCGTAACTATAACGGTCCTAAGGTAGCGAAATTCCTTGTCGGGTAAGTTCCGACCCGCACGAAAGGCGTAACGATTTGGGCACTGTCTCAACGAGAGACTCGGTGAAATCATAGTACCTGTGAAGATGCAGGTTACCCGCGACAGGACGGAAAGACCCCGTGGAGCTTTACTGTAGCCTGATATTGAAATTCGGCACAGCTTGTACAGGATAGGTAGGAGCCTTTGAAACGTGAGCGCTAGCTTACGTGGAGGCATTGGTGGGATACTACCCTAGCTGTGTTGGCTTTCTAACCCGCACCACTTATCGTGGTGGGAGACAGTGTCAGGTGGGCAGTTTGACTGGGGCGGTCGCCTCCTAAAAGGTAACGGAGGCGCTCAAAGGTTCCCTCAGAATGGTTGGAAATCATTCATAGAGTGTAAAGGCATAAGGGAGCTTGACTGCGAGACTTACAAGTCGAGCAGGGTCGAAAGACGGACTTAGTGATCCGGTGGTTCCGCATGGAAGGGCCATCGCTCAACGGATAAAAGCTACCCCGGGGATAACAGGCTTATCTCCCCCAAGAGTTCACATCGACGGGGAGGTTTGGCACCTCGATGTCGGCTCATCGCATCCTGGGGCTGTAGTCGGTCCCAAGGGTTGGGCTGTTCGCCCATTAAAGCGGTACGCGAGCTGGGTTCAGAACGTCGTGAGACAGTTCGGTCCCTATCCGTCGTGGGCGTAGGAAATTTGAGAGGAGCTGTCCTTAGTACGAGAGGACCGGGATGGACATACCTCTGGTGTACCAGTTGTCGTGCCAACGGCATAGCTGGGTAGCTATGTATGGACGGGATAAGTGCTGAAAGCATCTAAGCATGAAGCCCCCCTCAAGATGAGATTTCCCAACTTCGGTTATAAGATCCCTCAAAGATGATGAGGTTAATAGGTTCGAGGTGGAAGCGTGGTGACACGTGGAGCTGACGAATACTAATCGATCGAAGACTTAATCAAAATTTATGTTTTGCGACGCAAAATCATTTTACTTACTATCTAGTTTTGAATGTATAATACATTCCATTTGTCTGGTGACAATGGCAAGGAGGTCACACCTGTTCCCATGCCGAACACAGAAGTTAAGCTCCTTAGCGCCGATGGTAGTCGGACTAACGTTCCGCTAGAGTAGGACGTTGCCAGGCAATACCTATATTTGGCCGTGAGGTCATTTTTTTGTGAGGTATATACGATAAAAATTATTTATAAAAAGTTGTTGACTTTCGAGTTAATAAAGCGTATAATTAATTCTTGTCGGTAAAAGAAATGAACATTGAAAACTGAATGACAATATGTCAACGTTAATTCCAATAATGTAACGAAAGTTACAACAATTAATTTAGTTTTATGAGCTAATCAAACATCATAATTTTTTATGGAGAGTTTGATCCTGGCTCAGGATGAACGCTGGCGGCGTGCCTAATACATGCAAGTCGAGCGAACAGATAAGGAGCTTGCTCCTTTGACGTTAGCGGCGGACGGGTGAGTAACACGTGGATAACCTACCTATAAGACTGGGATAACTTCGGGAAACCGGAGCTAATACCGGATAACATATTGAACCGCATGGTTCAATAGTGAAAGGCGGCTTTGCTGTCACTTATAGATGGATCCGCGCCGTATTAGCTAGTTGGTAAGGTAACGGCTTACCAAGGCAACGATACGTAGCCGACCTGAGAGGGTGATCGGCCACACTGGAACTGAGACACGGTCCAGACTCCTACGGGAGGCAGCAGTAGGGAATCTTCCGCAATGGGCGAAAGCCTGACGGAGCAACGCCGCGTGAGTGATGAAGGTCTTCGGATCGTAAAACTCTGTTATCAGGGAAGAACAAATGTGTAAGTAACTGTGCACATCTTGACGGTACCTGATCAGAAAGCCACGGCTAACTACGTGCCAGCAGCCGCGGTAATACGTAGGTGGCAAGCGTTATCCGGAATTATTGGGCGTAAAGCGCGCGTAGGCGGTTTTTTAAGTCTGATGTGAAAGCCCACGGCTCAACCGTGGAGGGTCATTGGAAACTGGAAAACTTGAGTGCAGAAGAGGAAAGTGGAATTCCATGTGTAGCGGTGAAATGCGCAGAGATATGGAGGAACACCAGTGGCGAAGGCGACTTTCTGGTCTGTAACTGACGCTGATGTGCGAAAGCGTGGGGATCAAACAGGATTAGATACCCTGGTAGTCCACGCCGTAAACGATGAGTGCTAAGTGTTAGGGGGTTTCCGCCCCTTAGTGCTGCAGCTAACGCATTAAGCACTCCGCCTGGGGAGTACGACCGCAAGGTTGAAACTCAAAGGAATTGACGGGGACCCGCACAAGCGGTGGAGCATGTGGTTTAATTCGAAGCAACGCGAAGAACCTTACCAAATCTTGACATCCTTTGACTGCTCTAGAGATAGAGTTTTCCCCTTCGGGGGACAAAGTGACAGGTGGTGCATGGTTGTCGTCAGCTCGTGTCGTGAGATGTTGGGTTAAGTCCCGCAACGAGCGCAACCCTTAAGCTTAGTTGCCATCATTAAGTTGGGCACTCTAAGTTGACTGCCGGTGACAAACCGGAGGAAGGTGGGGATGACGTCAAATCATCATGCCCCTTATGATTTGGGCTACACACGTGCTACAATGGACAATACAAAGGGCAGCTAAACCGCGAGGTCAAGCAAATCCCATAAAGTTGTTCTCAGTTCGGATTGTAGTCTGCAACTCGACTACATGAAGCTGGAATCGCTAGTAATCGTAGATCAGCATGCTACGGTGAATACGTTCCCGGGTCTTGTACACACCGCCCGTCACACCACGAGAGTTTGTAACACCCGAAGCCGGTGGAGTAACCATTTATGGAGCTAGCCGTCGAAGGTGGGACAAATGATTGGGGTGAAGTCGTAACAAGGTAGCCGTATCGGAAGGTGCGGCTGGATCACCTCCTTTCTAAGGATATATTCGGAACATCTTCGTAGAAGATGAAGGAATAACATTGACATATTGTATTCAGTTTTGAATGTTTATACAACATTCAACATATCTTCTTTTTCAAAGAAAGCGATTCGCAGACAATGCGTTGAGATACTTTAAAGCGGAGTTTACTAGAGTAAATGGGTATTTAAAGTAATGATAACAAAGCAGTATGCAAACGCTTGACTAGAAATAGAACTTGTACATTGAAAACTAGATAAGTAAGTAAAATAGATTTTACCAAGCAAAACCGAGTGAATTAGAGTTTTAAAGCTTGAATTCATAAGAAATAATCGCTAGTGTTCGAAAGAACACTCACAAGATTAATAACGCGTTTCCTGTAGGATGGAAACATAGATTAAGTTATTAAGGGCGCACGGTGGATGCCTTGGCACTAGAAGCCGATGAAGGACGTTACTAACGACGATATGCTTTGGGGAGCTGTAAGTAAGCGTTGATCCAGAGATTTCCGAATGGGGAAACCCAACATGAGTTATGTCATGTTATCGATATGTGAATACATAGCATATCAGAAGGCAGACCCGGAGAACTGAAACATCTTAGTACCCGGAGGAAGAGAAAGAAAAATCGATTCCCTGAGTAGCGGCGAGCGAAACGGGAAGAGCCCAAACCAACAAGCTTGCTTGTTGGGGTTGTAGGACACTCTATACGGAGTTACAAAAGTATATATTAGACGAATCATCTGGAAAGTTGAATCAAAGAAGGTAATAATCCTGTAGTCGAAAATATATACTCTCTTGAGTGGATCCTGAGTACGACGGAGCACGTGAAATTCCGTCGGAATCTGGGAGGACCATCTCCTAAGGCTAAATACTCTCTAGTGACCGATAGTGAACCAGTACCGTGAGGGAAAGGTGAAAAGTACCCCGGAAGGGGAGTGAAAGAGAACTTGAAACCGTGTGCTTACAAGTAGTCAGAGCCCGTTAATGGGTGATGGCGTGCCTTTTGTAGAATGAACCGGCGAGTTACGATTTGATGCAAGGTTAAGCAGCTAATGTGGAGCCGTAGCGAAAGCGAGTCTGAATAGGGCGTTTAGTATTTGGTCGTAGACCCGAAACCAGGTGATCTACCCTTGGTCAGGTTGAAGTTCAGGTAACACTGAATGGAGGACCGAACCGACTTACGTTGAAAAGTGAGCGGATGAACTGAGGGTAGCGGAGAAATTCCAATCGAACTTGGAGATAGCTGGTTCTCTCCGAAATAGCTTTAGGGCTAGCCTCAAGTTATGATTATTGGAGGTAGAGCACTGTTTGGACGAGGGGCCCTTCTCGGGTTACCGAATTCAGACAAACTCCGAATGCCAATCAATTTAACTTGGGAGTCAGAACATGGGTGATAAGGTCCGTGTTCGAAAGGGAAACAGCCCAGACCACCAGCTAAGGTCCCAAAATATATGTTAAGTGGAAAAGGATGTGGCGTTGCCCAGACAACTAGGATGTTGGCTTAGAAGCAGCCATCATTTAAAGAGTGCGTAATAGCTCACTAGTCGAGTGACACTGCGCCGAAAATGTACCGGGGCTAAACATATTACCGAAGCTGTGGATTGTCCGTAGGACAATGGTAGGAGAGCGTTCTAAGGGCGTCGAAGCATGATCGCAAGGACATGTGGAGCGCTTAGAAGTGAGAATGCCGGTGTGAGTAGCGAAAGACGGGTGAGAATCCCGTCCACCGATTGACTAAGGTTTCCAGAGGAAGGCTCGTCCGCTCTGGGTTAGTCGGGTCCTAAGCTGAGGCCGACAGGCGTAGGCGATGGATAACAGGTTGATATTCCTGTACCACCTAGTATCGTTTTAAACGATGGGGGACGCAGTAGGATAGGCGAAGCGTGCTATTGGATTGCACGTCCAAGCAGTAAGACTGAGTGTTAGGCAAATCCGGCACTCATAAGGTCAAGCTGTGATGGGGAGAGGAAATTGTTTCCTCGAGTCGTTGATTTCACACTGCCAAGAAAAGCCTCTAGATAGATAACAGGTGCCCGTACCGCAAACCGACACAGGTAGTCAAGATGAGAATTCTAAGGTGAGCGAGCGAACTCTCGTTAAGGAACTCGGCAAAATGACCCCGTAACTTCGGGAGAAGGGGTGCTCTTTAGGGTTAACGCCCAGAAGAGCCGCAGTGAATAGGCCCAAGCGACTGTTTATCAAAAACACAGGTCTCTGCTAAACCGTAAGGTGATGTATAGGGGCTGACGCCTGCCCGGTGCTGGAAGGTTAAGAGGAGTAGTTAGCTTCTGCGAAGCTACGAATCGAAGCCCCAGTAAACGGCGGCCGTAACTATAACGGTCCTAAGGTAGCGAAATTCCTTGTCGGGTAAGTTCCGACCCGCACGAAAGGCGTAACGATTTGGGCACTGTCTCAACGAGAGACTCGGTGAAATCATAGTACCTGTGAAGATGCAGGTTACCCGCGACAGGACGGAAAGACCCCGTGGAGCTTTACTGTAGCCTGATATTGAAATTCGGCACAGCTTGTACAGGATAGGTAGGAGCCTTTGAAACGTGAGCGCTAGCTTACGTGGAGGCATTGGTGGGATACTACCCTAGCTGTGTTGGCTTTCTAACCCGCACCACTTATCGTGGTGGGAGACAGTGTCAGGTGGGCAGTTTGACTGGGGCGGTCGCCTCCTAAAAGGTAACGGAGGCGCTCAAAGGTTCCCTCAGAATGGTTGGAAATCATTCATAGAGTGTAAAGGCATAAGGGAGCTTGACTGCGAGACTTACAAGTCGAGCAGGGTCGAAAGACGGACTTAGTGATCCGGTGGTTCCGCATGGAAGGGCCATCGCTCAACGGATAAAAGCTACCCCGGGGATAACAGGCTTATCTCCCCCAAGAGTTCACATCGACGGGGAGGTTTGGCACCTCGATGTCGGCTCATCGCATCCTGGGGCTGTAGTCGGTCCCAAGGGTTGGGCTGTTCGCCCATTAAAGCGGTACGCGAGCTGGGTTCAGAACGTCGTGAGACAGTTCGGTCCCTATCCGTCGTGGGCGTAGGAAATTTGAGAGGAGCTGTCCTTAGTACGAGAGGACCGGGATGGACATACCTCTGGTGTACCAGTTGTCGTGCCAACGGCATAGCTGGGTAGCTATGTATGGACGGGATAAGTGCTGAAAGCATCTAAGCATGAAGCCCCCCTCAAGATGAGATTTCCCAACTTCGGTTATAAGATCCCTCAAAGATGATGAGGTTAATAGGTTCGAGGTGGAAGCGTGGTGACACGTGGAGCTGACGAATACTAATCGATCGAAGACTTAATCAAAATTTATGTTTTGCGACGCAAAATCATTTTACTTACTATCTAGTTTTGAATGTATAATACATTCCATTTGTCTGGTGACAATGGCAAGGAGGTCACACCTGTTCCCATGCCGAACACAGAAGTTAAGCTCCTTAGCGCCGATGGTAGTCGGACTAACGTTCCGCTAGAGTAGGACGTTGCCAGGCAATACCTATATTTGGCCGTGAGGTCATTTTTTTGTGAGGTATATACGATAAAAATTATTTATAAAAAGTTGTTGACTTTCGAGTTAATAAAGCGTATAATTAATTCTTGTCGGTAAAAGAAATGAACATTGAAAACTGAATGACAATATGTCAACGTTAATTCCAATAATGTAACGAAAGTTACAACAATTAATTTAGTTTTATGAGCTAATCAAACATCATAATTTTTTATGGAGAGTTTGATCCTGGCTCAGGATGAACGCTGGCGGCGTGCCTAATACATGCAAGTCGAGCGAACAGATAAGGAGCTTGCTCCTTTGACGTTAGCGGCGGACGGGTGAGTAACACGTGGATAACCTACCTATAAGACTGGGATAACTTCGGGAAACCGGAGCTAATACCGGATAACATATTGAACCGCATGGTTCAATAGTGAAAGGCGGCTTTGCTGTCACTTATAGATGGATCCGCGCCGTATTAGCTAGTTGGTAAGGTAACGGCTTACCAAGGCAACGATACGTAGCCGACCTGAGAGGGTGATCGGCCACACTGGAACTGAGACACGGTCCAGACTCCTACGGGAGGCAGCAGTAGGGAATCTTCCGCAATGGGCGAAAGCCTGACGGAGCAACGCCGCGTGAGTGATGAAGGTCTTCGGATCGTAAAACTCTGTTATCAGGGAAGAACAAATGTGTAAGTAACTGTGCACATCTTGACGGTACCTGATCAGAAAGCCACGGCTAACTACGTGCCAGCAGCCGCGGTAATACGTAGGTGGCAAGCGTTATCCGGAATTATTGGGCGTAAAGCGCGCGTAGGCGGTTTTTTAAGTCTGATGTGAAAGCCCACGGCTCAACCGTGGAGGGTCATTGGAAACTGGAAAACTTGAGTGCAGAAGAGGAAAGTGGAATTCCATGTGTAGCGGTGAAATGCGCAGAGATATGGAGGAACACCAGTGGCGAAGGCGACTTTCTGGTCTGTAACTGACGCTGATGTGCGAAAGCGTGGGGATCAAACAGGATTAGATACCCTGGTAGTCCACGCCGTAAACGATGAGTGCTAAGTGTTAGGGGGTTTCCGCCCCTTAGTGCTGCAGCTAACGCATTAAGCACTCCGCCTGGGGAGTACGACCGCAAGGTTGAAACTCAAAGGAATTGACGGGGACCCGCACAAGCGGTGGAGCATGTGGTTTAATTCGAAGCAACGCGAAGAACCTTACCAAATCTTGACATCCTTTGACTGCTCTAGAGATAGAGTTTTCCCCTTCGGGGGACAAAGTGACAGGTGGTGCATGGTTGTCGTCAGCTCGTGTCGTGAGATGTTGGGTTAAGTCCCGCAACGAGCGCAACCCTTAAGCTTAGTTGCCATCATTAAGTTGGGCACTCTAAGTTGACTGCCGGTGACAAACCGGAGGAAGGTGGGGATGACGTCAAATCATCATGCCCCTTATGATTTGGGCTACACACGTGCTACAATGGACAATACAAAGGGCAGCTAAACCGCGAGGTCAAGCAAATCCCATAAAGTTGTTCTCAGTTCGGATTGTAGTCTGCAACTCGACTACATGAAGCTGGAATCGCTAGTAATCGTAGATCAGCATGCTACGGTGAATACGTTCCCGGGTCTTGTACACACCGCCCGTCACACCACGAGAGTTTGTAACACCCGAAGCCGGTGGAGTAACCATTTATGGAGCTAGCCGTCGAAGGTGGGACAAATGATTGGGGTGAAGTCGTAACAAGGTAGCCGTATCGGAAGGTGCGGCTGGATCACCTCCTTTCTAAGGATATATTCGGAACATCTTCGTAGAAGATGAAGGAATAACATTGACATATTGTATTCAGTTTTGAATGTTTATACAACATTCAACATATCTTCTTTTTCAAAGAAAGCGATTCGCAGACAATGCGTTGAGATACTTTAAAGCGGAGTTTACTAGAGTAAATGGGTATTTAAAGTAATGATAACAAAGCAGTATGCAAACGCTTGACTGGAAATAGAACTTGTACATTGAAAACTAGATAAGTAAGTAAAATAGATTTTACCAAGCAAAACCGAGTGAATTAGAGTTTTAAAGCTTGAATTCATAAGAAATAATCGCTAGTGTTCGAAAGAACACTCACAAGATTAATAACGCGTTTCCTGTAGGATGGAAACATAGATTAAGTTATTAAGGGCGCACGGTGGATGCCTTGGCACTAGAAGCCGATGAAGGACGTTACTAACGACGATATGCTTTGGGGAGCTGTAAGTAAGCGTTGATCCAGAGATTTCCGAATGGGGAAACCCAACATGAGTTATGTCATGTTATCGATATGTGAATACATAGCATATCAGAAGGCAGACCCGGAGAACTGAAACATCTTAGTACCCGGAGGAAGAGAAAGAAAAATCGATTCCCTGAGTAGCGGCGAGCGAAACGGGAAGAGCCCAAACCAACAAGCTTGCTTGTTGGGGTTGTAGGACACTCTATACGGAGTTACAAAAGTATATATTAGACGAATCATCTGGAAAGTTGAATCAAAGAAGGTAATAATCCTGTAGTCGAAAATATATACTCTCTTGAGTGGATCCTGAGTACGACGGAGCACGTGAAATTCCGTCGGAATCTGGGAGGACCATCTCCTAAGGCTAAATACTCTCTAGTGACCGATAGTGAACCAGTACCGTGAGGGAAAGGTGAAAAGTACCCCGGAAGGGGAGTGAAAGAGAACTTGAAACCGTGTGCTTACAAGTAGTCAGAGCCCGTTAATGGGTGATGGCGTGCCTTTTGTAGAATGAACCGGCGAGTTACGATTTGATGCAAGGTTAAGCAGCTAATGTGGAGCCGTAGCGAAAGCGAGTCTGAATAGGGCGTTTAGTATTTGGTCGTAGACCCGAAACCAGGTGATCTACCCTTGGTCAGGTTGAAGTTCAGGTAACACTGAATGGAGGACCGAACCGACTTACGTTGAAAAGTGAGCGGATGAACTGAGGGTAGCGGAGAAATTCCAATCGAACTTGGAGATAGCTGGTTCTCTCCGAAATAGCTTTAGGGCTAGCCTCAAGTGATGATTATTGGAGGTAGAGCACTGTTTGGACGAGGGGCCCTTCTCGGGTTACCGAATTCAGACAAACTCCGAATGCCAATCAATTTAACTTGGGAGTCAGAACATGGGTGATAAGGTCCGTGTTCGAAAGGGAAACAGCCCAGACCACCAGCTAAGGTCCCAAAATATATGTTAAGTGGAAAAGGATGTGGCGTTGCGCAGACAACTAGGATGTTGGCTTAGAAGCAGCCATCATTTAAAGAGTGCGTAATAGCTCACTAGTCGAGTGACACTGCGCCGAAAATGTACCGGGGCTAAACATATTACCGAAGCTGTGGATTGTCCGTAGGACAATGGTAGGAGAGCGTTCTAAGGGCGTCGAAGCATGATCGCAAGGACATGTGGAGCGCTTAGAAGTGAGAATGCCGGTGTGAGTAGCGAAAGACGGGTGAGAATCCCGTCCACCGATTGACTAAGGTTTCCAGAGGAAGGCTCGTCCGCTCTGGGTTAGTCGGGTCCTAAGCTGAGGCCGACAGGCGTAGGCGATGGATAACAGGTTGATATTCCTGTACCACCTAGTATCGTTTTAATCGATGGGGGGACGCAGTAGGATAGGCGAAGCGTGCTATTGGATTGCACGTCCAAGCAGTAAGACTGAGTGTTAGGCAAATCCGGCACTCATAAGGTCAAGCTGTGATGGGGAGAGGAAATTGTTTCCTCGAGTCGTTGATTTCACACTGCCAAGAAAAGCCTCTAGATAGATAACAGGTGCCCGTACCGCAAACCGACACAGGTAGTCAAGATGAGAATTCTAAGGTGAGCGAGCGAACTCTCGTTAAGGAACTCGGCAAAATGACCCCGTAACTTCGGGAGAAGGGGTGCTCTTTAGGGTTAACGCCCAGAAGAGCCGCAGTGAATAGGCCCAAGCGACTGTTTATCAAAAACACAGGTCTCTGCTAAACCGTAAGGTGATGTATAGGGGCTGACGCCTGCCCGGTGCTGGAAGGTTAAGAGGAGTAGTTAGCTTCTGCGAAGCTACGAATCGAAGCCCCAGTAAACGGCGGCCGTAACTATAACGGTCCTAAGGTAGCGAAATTCCTTGTCGGGTAAGTTCCGACCCGCACGAAAGGCGTAACGATTTGGGCACTGTCTCAACGAGAGACTCGGTGAAATCATAGTACCTGTGAAGATGCAGGTTACCCGCGACAGGACGGAAAGACCCCGTGGAGCTTTACTGTAGCCTGATATTGAAATTCGGCACAGCTTGTACAGGATAGGTAGGAGCCTTTGAAACGTGAGCGCTAGCTTACGTGGAGGCATTGGTGGGATACTACCCTAGCTGTGTTGGCTTTCTAACCCGCACCACTTATCGTGGTGGGAGACAGTGTCAGGTGGGCAGTTTGACTGGGGCGGTCGCCTCCTAAAAGGTAACGGAGGCGCTCAAAGGTTCCCTCAGAATGGTTGGAAATCATTCATAGAGTGTAAAGGCATAAGGGAGCTTGACTGCGAGACTTACAAGTCGAGCAGGGTCGAAAGACGGACTTAGTGATCCGGTGGTTCCGCATGGAAGGGCCATCGCTCAACGGATAAAAGCTACCCCGGGGATAACAGGCTTATCTCCCCCAAGAGTTCACATCGACGGGGAGGTTTGGCACCTCGATGTCGGCTCATCGCATCCTGGGGCTGTAGTCGGTCCCAAGGGTTGGGCTGTTCGCCCATTAAAGCGGTACGCGAGCTGGGTTCAGAACGTCGTGAGACAGTTCGGTCCCTATCCGTCGTGGGCGTAGGAAATTTGAGAGGAGCTGTCCTTAGTACGAGAGGACCGGGATGGACATACCTCTGGTGTACCAGTTGTCGTGCCAACGGCATAGCTGGGTAGCTATGTATGGACGGGATAAGTGCTGAAAGCATCTAAGCATGAAGCCCCCCTCAAGATGAGATTTCCCAACTTCGGTTATAAGATCCCTCAAAGATGATGAGGTTAATAGGTTCGAGGTGGAAGCGTGGTGACACGTGGAGCTGACGAATACTAATCGATCGAAGACTTAATCAAAATTTATGTTTTGCGACGCAAAATCATTTTACTTACTATCTAGTTTTGAATGTATAATACATTCCATTTGTCTGGTGACAATGGCAAGGAGGTCACACCTGTTCCCATGCCGAACACAGAAGTTAAGCTCCTTAGCGCCGATGGTAGTCGGACTAACGTTCCGCTAGAGTAGGACGTTGCCAGGCAAATAATAGGATGCGATGAGCCGCATTGAGACCGTAAGGTCTCTTTTTTTATGCCCAAAAAAGAAAGTCAACGCAGAGCAAATGCGTTTAGACGATGAATTGAAGAATGAGCGCAACGAGCTTAGTCGAGCTAAGTGAGTAAGGGAGAGATGAAAATGAAGAAGTATAAGCGCATTTCTCTCAAGTTGAAAAAGCTCCTTAGCGCCGAAGGTAGCAGACTAACGTTCTAAAGCAAAACAGTGATTGAAAATCACATGTTTTACTTACTTAATAGCATGAGCTATTAAGAACAATAGCCCATGCCAGGCAAATATAATTGAGACCGCAAGGTCTCTTTTTTTATGCCCAAAAATAAAAAGAGTCAGTTTATCCATTTCTCTTTAATTATATCCCTCAAGTTAATTATGAATACAATAGACTAACGTCAATTGCATAAGTAACACTAACTTTTTCAAAAGAAAAAGAAGTGTTACTTTATAATTAACGTATTGATGAGTGCTTCTGTATGGGAAGTTAATTGGTTTTTAGGAATACCACCGAAACCTATAATGAATTTTGGAGTTGAACTTGTATTTTCTTCAAATTCATAGGGGTGTAATTTCAGTGAATGCTTTTTAGCGCGTTGTAAACATTCTTCCATATTTAATCCGTTTAAAACAGTTAGAGTAAAATGCATACCTGTAAGTGCACCGTCAACTTTCAACTGATTTTCGTATGGTGACAAAGCATTTAAAATAAATTGCAACTTTTCTTTATAAATTTTTCTCATTTTATTTAAATGACGTTCAAAACTACCACTACTCATAAATTGTGCAATCATTCTTTGGATATGAACTGGAGCTGTATTGGCTTCTTTATAATGATAATGATGATATTGTTCTAACAATTTCGGTGGTAATACAATATATGCAATTCTGCAACTTGGATAAATAGATTTAGAAAAGGTACTAAGATAAATGACTTTATCCTGTGAATCAAGACTCTGTAATGCAGGGATAGGTTTACCAAAATATCTAAATTCTGAATCATAATCATCTTCGATAATGTATCTATTATCTTGTTGTTGAGCCCAGTTGATGAGTTGGGTTCTTTTCTTTAGATTCATAACATGGCCAGTAGGAAACTGGTGTGAAGGTGTGATATAAATTATGTTATGATCCGATGATAAAATAGGATGAGTTTGTATACCATTTTTCTCGACTGGGACTTGTAAATAGTTGAATTTCTTTTTATCTAATACTTGTTTAATCGGAGGATAACTAGGTTTTTCTATAGCAAATGACGCATCTTCGAGTATATCAGTTAACATATTTAATAATTGTTCTGTTGAAGATCCTATTATGATTTGATCTGGATGAGATGTTACTCCTCTACTGCTGAATAAATAATGCGCAATTTGTTGTCTTAATTCAAATTCACCTTGATTATTTCCTCTTTGTAATAGTTCAAACTGATTATCTTCAAATACATCTTTTGCATATTTTCTAAATAAATGTGAGGGAAAATATTCTGCGTCGATTTCTGATAAGTTAAAAGAATAAGCATAATGTTCTTTATCTTCATCCAAATTTTCATTATTGTTGTATGTAGTTGTGGGCACAACATATTGTTTGGATAGTACAGGTAATGATTCGATATCGGAGACGTAATAACCTGATCGTGGTTTAGAGTATATAAACCCTTCATCCAATAACAATTGATAGGCGTGTTCAATAGTTGTTTGGCTTAAAGATAAATGCTCACTTAATTGACGTTTTGAAGGGAATCTGTCATTTGACTGATATTGACCTTCTATAATTTGCTTTTTCAACTTTTCGTATAAATCAATATACAGTGATTGTTTCTCTTTCACTCATCTGACCTCCTTTATAATAAATAAATTGAACCTTTTTAAATATCAGTTTATCCTTTACAATTAATTTAATCAAGAAGTAAAGGGGTAGAATTTATGTCTAAAATAGTTGGATCTGAAAGAGTTAAACGAGGAATGGCTGAAATGCAAAAAGGCGGCGTTATTATGGATGTTGTCAATGCGGAACAAGCTAAAATTGCAGAAGAAGCTGGTGCTGTTGCAGTTATGGCATTAGAAAGAGTACCTTCTGACATCCGTGCAGCTGGTGGTGTTGCACGTAGTGCTAACCCTAAAATTGTTGAAGAAGTTATGAATGCTGTATCTATTCCAGTTATGGCTAAAGCACGAATTGGTCATATTACAGAAGCTCGTGTATTAGAAGCAATGGGTGTGGATTATATTGATGAATCAGAAGTACTAACACCTGCTGATGAAGAATATCATTTGCGTAAAGATCAATTCACAGTACCTTTTGTATGTGGTTGTCGTAATTTAGGTGAAGCTGCTCGTCGTATCGGCGAAGGGGCTGCTATGTTAAGAACTAAAGGAGAACCGGGTACGGGTAATATTGTCGAAGCAGTAAGACATATGAGAAGAGTTAATGCTGAAGTGAGTCGATTGACTGTTATGAATGATGATGAAATTATGACATTTGCTAAAGATATCGGAGCACCATATGAAGTTTTAAAACAAATCAAAGATAATGGTAGATTACCAGTTGTTAACTTTGCTGCAGGTGGCGTTGCAACACCTCAAGATGCTGCTTTAATGATGGAACTAGGTGCAGATGGTGTATTTGTTGGATCAGGTATTTTCAAATCTGAGGATCCAGAAAAATTCGCTAAAGCGATTGTTCAAGCTACGACACACTATCAAGATTATGAGCTAATTGGTAAATTAGCTGCCGAATTAGGAACTGCTATGAAAGGCTTAGACATTAACCAAATTTCATTAGAAGAACGTATGCAAGAGCGTGGTTGGTAATATATGAAAATAGGTGTATTAGCGCTTCAAGGTGCAGTTCGTGAACATATTCGTCATATAGAATTGAGTGGTCATGAAGGTATCGCAATTAAAAAAGTAGAACAATTAGATGATATCGATGGTTTAATCTTACCTGGTGGTGAATCAACAACATTAAGAAGGTTAATGGATTTATATGGTTTTAAAGAAAAGCTTCAGCAATCAGATTTACCTATGTTTGGTACTTGTGCTGGTTTAATCGTACTAGCTAGTGATGTTGAAGGTGAGGAAGGCTATTTAAATAAATTGGATATTACAGTTCAACGTAATTCATTTGGTAGACAAGTAGATAGCTTTGAATCAGAATTAGACATTAAAGGTATCGCTACGGATATAGAAGGTGTTTTTATTAGAGCACCTCATATTGCGAAAGTAGCTGACCATGTTGAAATATTAAGTGAAATTGGCGATAAAATCGTTGCTGTTAAGCAAGATAAATATTTAGGGGTATCATTCCATCCTGAATTAACAGATGATTATCGTGTAACGGACTATTTTATTAACCATATGATTCAAAAATAAAAATAAGGCAATGTATGATTGAGTTTAAATACCCAATCATACATTGCCTTTGTTCATTAAATGAAGAATCCAGCAATTGCTGCTGAAATAAATGATACTAATGTCGCACCGAATAATAATTTTAATCCGAATCTTGCAACAACGTCACCTTTTTTATCATTTAATGATTTAATAGCACCAGAAATAATACCAATAGAGCTAAAGTTAGCAAATGATACTAAGAATACTGAAGTAACACCTTTAGCATGTTCTGAAATGCCATTTAACTTACCTAATGCCTGCATTGCAACGAATTCATTTGATAGTAATTTAGTTGCCATAACAGAACCTGATTGAACCGCATCGTTCCATGGTACACCTGCTAAGAATGCAAATGGAGCAAAAACAAATCCAATTAAAGTTTGGAAATCCCATTTGATTGCACCACCTGAAAGTAAACTGAAAGCACCGCTTACTAAACCATTAAGTAACGCGATGATTGCGATGTATCCAATTAACATCGCGCCTACGATGACTGCCACTTTAAATCCATCTAAAATATACTCCCCAAGCATTTCAAAGAAAGATTGATTTTTAGTTTCACTTTCGGCAACTAATAATTTATCATCTTCTTCATTAACTTTATAAGGATTAATAATTGAAGCGATAATGAAACCACCAAATAAGTTTAATACAACGGCTGTTACGACGTATTTCGGTTCAATTAATGTGAAATAAGCACCAATAATTGAAGCAGATACAGTAGACATTGCAGATGCAGTTAATGTATACAAACGTTGTTTAGGTATATAAGGAAGTTGTTGTTTTAAAGAAATAAATACTTCAGATTGACCTAAAATTGCTGCTGCTACTGCATTGTATGATTCCAAACGTCCCATACCATTGATTTTTGAAATCAGGAAACCTAACACATTAATTATAAATGGTAAAATTTTAGTGTATTGTAAGATACCGATTAATGCTGAAATAAATACAATTGGTAATAAAACGTTAAAGAAAAATGGTGGATTTTTAGGATCTACATATTTAAAACCACCGAAAACGAAGTTAACGCCTTCTGCTGCTTTAGATAGTAAATAACCAAAACCATTAGCAATACCACCAATGACTGTAATACCAATATTTGTTTTTAATAAAATGAAGGCGAAAATTAATTGAATTACTAATAATAATCCAACATATTGCCAACGAATATTCTTTCTATCTGAACTAAATAAGTACGCGAGTGCTAAAAAGAAAATAATTCCAATAATCCCTATGAGAATGTGCATGTTTTTTCATTCCTTTAATTTATTCTATTGTCTATCATACAATAAAAAATAAGCGCTAACATCATAAAATTTAAAAATTTAAAATCAAATTAATTGAAAATGGTCAAAGTTGGTCATATAATATAGTCAAAGAAGGTCAAAAAGAGGTGATAATCATGCATAATATGTCCGACATCATAGAACAGTACATTAAACATTTATTTGAAGAAACCAATGAAGATGTGGTGGAAATTCAAAGAGCAAATATTGCTCAACGTTTTGACTGCGTCCCTTCTCAATTAAACTATGTGATTAAAACGAGATTTACAAATGAGCATGGTTACGAAATAGAAAGTAAACGTGGTGGTGGTGGTTACATCCGAATCACGAAAATTGAAAACAAAGATGAAACAGGTTATATTAATCATTTACTTCAATTAATAGGTCCTTCAATATCCCAACAACAAGCACTTTATTTAATAGATGGCTTGTTAGATAAAGGACTTGTAAATGAAAGAGAAGCAAAAATGATTATTGCTGCTATTGATCGAGAAACGTTAAAAATGGATATTGTATCTCGAGATATTATTAGAGCAAATATTCTTAAAAGAATTTTACCTGTCATAAATTACTACTAGAAGAATTGAGGTGTTGCTTTTTGCTTTGTGAAAATTGCCATTTAAATGAAGCTGAAGTTAAATTAACAGTTAAAAGTAAAGATGGTGTGCAAGAAAAATGGGTATGTAGTACTTGTGCGAAAGGTGATAACCCATGGACGCACCAAGAGCAATCATCCTATCATCATCAAGATGATATAGAAGAAGCATTTGTTGTAAAGCAAATATTACAACATTTAGCGACTAAACATGGTATTAATTTTCAAGAAATGGCATTTCAGGAAGAAAAAAGATGTCCAACTTGTCATATGACGTTAAAAGACATCGCACATGTAGGCAAATTTGGTTGTTCCAATTGCTATGCAACATTCAAGGATGACATCTTAGACATAGTAAGACGTGTGCAAGGCGGTCAGTATGAACATGTTGGAAAAGTGCCTCAATCTTCTTATCATAAGCTTGCGCTTAAAAAGAAAATCGAAGAGAAGAAACAATTTTTACAACAATTAATAGATGAACAAGATTTTGAACAGGCAGCCATTGTTCGAGACGAAATTAAATCGCTACGTGATGAGAGCGAGGTGCAACAGGATGAGTGACTTAGAACCTAACATTAGTGAGTGGATGAAAACGACTAAAGAAGCACCAGTGGTCATTTCTTCAAGAATTCGCTTAGCAAGAAATCTTGAAAATCATGTTCATCCACTCATGTTTCCGACAGAACAAGATGGATTTAGAGTAATAAATGAAGTACAAGATGCATTACCCAACATGACTTTGAAAAGACTAGACATGATGGACCAACAAAATAAAATGAAATTAGTAGCTAAACATTTAGTGAGTCCAGAGTTGATTAAACAACCTGCATCGGCCGTTCTATTAAATGATGATGAATCAATCAGTGTCATGATTAATGAAGAAGATCATATTAGAATTCAAGCGCTAGGTACAGATTTATCTCTAGAAAGATTGTATAAAGAAGCGTCGACGTTAGATGATGAAATCGATCAACAACTCGATATCAGTTATGATGAACATCTAGGTTATTTAACAACATGTCCTACTAATATAGGAACTGGTATGAGAGCAAGTGTGATGTTGCATTTGCCAGGTCTTTCTATCATGAAAAGAATGTCAGGTATAGCACAAACAATCAATCGATTTGGTTTTACCATTCGAGGAATATACGGTGAAGGGTCACAAGTTTATGGCCACATTTACCAGGTTTCAAACCAATTAACATTGGGGAAAACAGAAGAAGAAATCATAGAGAATTTAACAGAAGTAATCAATCAAATTATAAATGAAGAACTTCAAATTCGATCAAGATTAGATAAACATAAACATTTAGAAACGTTAGATAGAGTTTATCGTTCATTAGGAATACTGCAAAATAGCAGGCTTATCACTATGGAAGAAGCATCTTATCGATTGAGTGAAGTTAAATTAGGCATAGATTTAAATTATATCAAACTAGATAATTTTAAATTCAATGAACTGATGGTAGGAATTCAAACACCATTTTTATTTGATGAAGAGGATGAAACACCAGTCAATGAAAAGAGAGCGAATGTTTTAAGAGAACATATAAAATAGGAGGTAACAAATCATATGCTATTTGGTAGATTAACTGAACGTGCACAAAGAGTATTGGCTCATGCACAAGAAGAAGCAATTCGATTGAACCATTCAAATATTGGAACAGAACATCTTTTATTAGGTCTAATGAAAGAACCTGAAGGTATCGCAGCAAAAGTATTAGAAAGTTTTAATATTACAGAGGATAAAGTTATTGAAGAAGTTGAGAAACTAATTGGTCATGGTCAAGCACCTATGGCAACATTACACTATACACCTAGAGCTAAAAAAGTGATTGAATTATCAATGGATGAAGCACGTAAGCTACATCATAACTTTGTTGGAACAGAACATATTTTACTTGGCTTAATCCGTGAAAATGAAGGTGTAGCAGCACGTGTATTTGCTAACCTTGATTTAAATATCACAAAGGCACGTGCACAAGTGGTTAAAGCATTAGGAAGTCCAGAAATGAGTAATAAAAACGCTCAAGCAAATAAATCTAATAACACACCTACATTAGATGGTTTAGCACGTGATTTAACAATTATTGCTAAAGATGGCACATTAGATCCAGTTGTGGGTCGAGACAAAGAAATTACTCGAGTTATAGAAGTACTTAGTCGTCGTACTAAAAATAATCCTGTATTAATTGGTGAGCCAGGTGTAGGTAAAACAGCAATTGCGGAAGGATTAGCTCAAGCAATAGTGAACAATGAAGTGCCCGAAACACTAAAAAACAAACGTGTCATGTCACTAGATATGGGTACGGTTGTAGCTGGTACAAAATACCGTGGTGAATTTGAAGAACGATTGAAAAAAGTAATGGAAGAAATTCATCAGGCTGGTAATGTGATTCTATTTATTGACGAATTGCATACATTAGTAGGTGCAGGTGGCGCTGAAGGTGCTATAGATGCTTCAAATATCCTCAAACCGGCATTAGCTCGTGGCGAATTACAATGTATTGGTGCCACAACGTTAGACGAATATCGTAAAAACATTGAAAAAGATGCCGCTTTAGAGCGTCGTTTCCAACCTATTCAAGTTGATGAGCCTACAGTTGAAGACACTGTATCAATCTTAAAAGGACTTCGTGATCGTTATGAAGCACATCACCGTATCAATATTTCAGATGAAGCTTTAGAAGCGGCTGCTAAATTAAGTCATCGTTATGTATCAGATCGTTTCTTACCAGACAAAGCGATTGATCTAATTGACGAAGCAAGTTCAAAAGTAAGATTGAAGAGTCATACAACACCTAATAATTTAAAAGAAATTGAACAACAAATTGAAAAAGTAAAAAATGAAAAAGATGCAGCTGTCCATGCACAAGAATTTGAAAATGCAGCTAACCTAAGAGATAAACAAACAAAATTAGAAAAACAATACGAAGAAGCTAAAAATGAATGGAAAAACTCACAAGATGGGGTGAGTACATCATTATCAGAAGAAGATATTGCTGAAGTTATTGCGGGTTGGACAGGTATCCCATTAACTAGAATTAATGAGACAGAATCAGACCGTTTACTAAATCTAGAAGATACACTACATCATAGAGTTATTGGTCAAAAAGATGCCGTTACATCCATCAGTAAAGCTGTTAGACGAGCAAGAGCAGGCTTGAAAGACCCTAAACGTCCAATTGGTAGCTTTATATTCTTAGGGCCTACAGGTGTAGGTAAAACTGAATTAGCCCGTGCTTTAGCAGAGTCAATGTTTGGTGAAGATGATGCTATGATTAGGGTTGATATGAGTGAGTTTATGGAAAAACATGCTGTCAGTCGTTTAGTCGGAGCCCCTCCAGGCTATGTTGGACATGATGATGGCGGTCAATTAACTGAAAAAGTAAGACGTAAACCATATTCAGTTATCCTATTTGATGAAATTGAAAAAGCACATCCAGATGTATTTAATATACTTTTACAAGTTTTAGATGATGGTCATTTAACTGATACTAAAGGACGTCAAGTTGATTTCCGAAATACAGTTATCATTATGACATCCAATGTTGGTGCACAAGAATTACAAGACCAACGTTTTGCTGGTTTTGGTGGTGCAGATGATGGTCAAGACTATGAATCTATACGTAAAACAATGATGAAAGAGCTTAAAAATGCTTTCCGTCCTGAGTTCTTAAACCGTGTGGATGATATTATTGTCTTCCATAAATTATCTAAAGATGAACTTAAAGAAATCGTCACTATGATGGTGAATAAATTAACATTGCGTTTATCAGAACAAAATATTAATATCAAAGTTACTGAAAAAGCCAAAGAAAAAATTGCTGAAGAAGGTTATGACCCAGAATATGGCGCAAGACCATTGATTCGTGCAATTCAAAAAACAGTTGAAGATAATCTAAGTGAATTAATCTTAGATGGAAATCAATTGGAAGGTAAAGAAGTAACAGTGGACCATGATGGTGAAGCATTTAAATATGATATTCAAGATAGAAAAGAAGATAAGGCTTCTACTGAAGCGTAAACAATTATAGACTCTATTATGCTATAAGAGGTGGGAACTGAAGTATTCCCACCTCTTTATTTATATTCCGATAACACTATTATTCTAATATTTCCAATGATTACTAAATTGAGTTGTGACATAATAGAAATCAATGCTAGTGATATATAATTGTCTTTATTGATAATTGTAGAAAAGCATTAATTAATAAAAATTAAAATTTACATATTATTACGAAAAAATGACTTTATCGAATTGAATTATGAATACTTTTAAAAAATTAATTAAAGCATTAACATTTAATTTGTCATTATGAAAGTGTCAGTTTAAAATAGATTTGTTCTTAAATATAACGGAGGTGCGAAATTGGCCAAGAAAAAGATAATATTCGAATGTATGGCATGTGGCTATCAATCTCCAAAATGGATGGGAAAGTGTCCTAATTGTGGTGCATGGAACCAGATGGAAGAAATAGTAGAAAAAGCAGCCAACCCTAAACATGGTGTTAAATCTAAAGAAGCAGCAGGAAAAGTACAAACATTAGATAGTATCAAAAATGAATCAACACCACGTATTCTTACAGAATCTAAAGAATTTAACCGTGTACTTGGTGGAGGGATTGTCAATGGATCATTAGTGTTAATAGGCGGAGATCCAGGAATTGGGAAATCCACGTTACTTCTACAAATTTGTGCCTCACTCTCACAATCTAAAAATGTTTTATATATAACAGGTGAGGAATCAATTAACCAAACCAAATTACGTGCAGATCGTTTAGAAGAAGATTCAAGTCAATTACAAGTATTAGCTGAAACAGATTTAGAAGTCATCTATCAAACAGTTAAAGACATTAATCCGGACTTACTAGTCGTCGACTCTATCCAAACGATATACCATCCAGAAATCAGTTCTGCACCAGGGTCTGTGTCACAAGTTAGAGAAAGTACGCAAAGTTTAATGAATATAGCTAAACAAATGAATATAGCTACATTTATTGTTGGACATGTTACAAAAGAAGGTCAAATTGCTGGACCAAGATTACTTGAACATATGGTGGATACTGTATTGTACTTCGAAGGTGATGAACATCATGCTTATCGAATACTAAGAGCAGTTAAAAACCGTTTTGGTTCGACAAATGAGATGGGAATATTTGAAATGAAACAGAGTGGTCTTAAGGGTGTTCTGAACCCTTCAGAGATGTTTTTAGAAGAACGTTCAACTAACGTGCCAGGTTCAACAATTGTTTCAACTATGGAAGGTACAAGACCACTACTTATTGAAGTACAGGCGCTTGTAACACCGACTACATTTAATAATCCACGTCGTATGGCTACTGGTATCGATCACAATCGTTTAAGCCTATTAATGGCAGTTTTAGAGAAAAAAGAAAATTATCTACTACAACAACAAGATGCTTATATTAAGGTTGCTGGTGGCGTAAAATTAACTGAACCTGCAGTTGATTTAAGTATCATCGTCGCTACAGCTTCAAGCTTTAAAGATAAAGCTGTAGACGGCTTAGACTGCTTTATTGGTGAGGTAGGTCTAACAGGAGAAGTAAGGCGGGTTGCTAGAATAGAACAACGTGTGCAAGAAGCGGCTAAGTTAGGGTTTAAGAGAGTTATTATTCCACAAACTAATATTGGTGGTTGGACTTTCCCTGAAGGTATTAAAGTAGTAGGCGTTTCATCAGTACACGAAGCATTAAAATACGCATTTAATTCATAAATGATTTGAAAGAGAGGGGGTAAAAAATGAACCCATTAAGATTAATGGTTGTAGCTATTTATATGATTATTGGTGCGACTTTAGGAATCATTATTATTCCAGAAGTTGTGAATGATTTAGGATTTAACCAATTTCCAATTTTGACGAATCATTATATTGACGGACTCATTGGGATTATTGTATTTTTTATTATTTTTGGTTTCTTTATCAAACAAATTACATTTGCTTTTAAAGACTTAGAACATACAATCATGAAGCGTAGTGCTGTAGAAATATTATTTGCTACAATTGGCTTAATTATTGGACTACTAATCTCTGTAATGATTTCATTTATTTTAGAATTAATAGGGAATTCAGTTTTAAATCATTTTATTCCAATTATTATTACAATGATTTTATGTTATTTTGGCTTTCAATTTGGCTTAAAAAAGAGAGACGAAATGCTTATGTTTTTGCCAGAAAACATCTCACGTTCAATGTTTCAACATTCATTTAAAGCAATCCCTAAAATCATCGACACAAGTGCCATTATTGACGGGAGAGTTATAGATATTATGAAATGTGGATTTATGGACGGAGAGGTACTTATTCCACAAGGTGTGATTAATGAACTACAAGTCATCGCTGATGCTAATGATAGTGTTAAACGAGAAAAAGGACAAAGAGGTTTAGATAAACTGAATCAAATATATGATTTAGAATATCCCACACGTGTAATACACCCAACAAAATCACATAGTGATATAGATACTTTGTTGATTAAATTAGCAAAACAGTATCACGCACATATTATTACAACAGATTTCAATCTTAATAAAGTTTGTCACGTACATGGAATAAGTGCGTTAAACGTTAATGATTTATCTGAAGCGATTAAACCCAATGTACACCAAGGAGACCATTTAAATATCTTACTTACTAAGATGGGGAAAGAGCCAGGTCAAGGAGTTGGTTATTTAGACGATGGTACTATGGTTGTTGTTGATAATGCTAAGAAATTGATAGGACAACATGTTGATTTAGAAGTTATTAGTTTATTACAAACATCATCAGGACGTATTGTCTTTGCTAAAATCTTAAATGAAATAACGGAAGAATGATTATTGTATATGGAAAATCAGTTTCATGTGAAACGAGTTGAAAACCTAGTAGTATGAATACACGAAAAATGAAGGCTAGTAACTTATCAAAGTAGCGTAGAAGTGCTACAATTGTTTCTGACACAATTTGTATTATCAATGATTCATGTTTGACAGATAGACATTATATTTATCATAAAAACTAAATCATAGATAAACATTCGTTACATATTCAATAAGGAAAGTTGAATGAATATTGTTACAATATATAAATATCGATAATTAAAAACTACAGGAGTGGATAAAATGAGTGAACGCGTAAGAGTAAGATACGCACCAAGTCCAACAGGATACTTGCATATCGGTAATGCACGTACTGCCTTATTTAACTATTTATTTGCTAAGCACTATGGCGGCGATTTTGTAGTGCGTATTGAAGATACTGATAGTAAACGTAATTTAGAGGATGGAGAATCTTCACAATTCGATAACTTAAAATGGTTAGGATTAGAATGGGACGAATCAGTTGATAAAGATAAAGGTTATGGACCATATCGTCAATCTGAACGTGCAGATATCTATAACCCACTTATTAAGCAATTATTAGATGAAGATAAAGCTTATAAATGTTATATGACTGAAGAAGAATTGGAAGCAGAACGTGAAGCGCAAATTGCACGTGGAGAAATGCCAAGATACGGTGGTCAACATGCTCACTTAACAGAAGAGCAACGTCAACAATTCGAAGCGGAAGGTCGTCAACCATCAATTAGATTCCGTGTACCTAAAGATAAAACATATACTTTTAATGATATGGTTAAAGGTGAAATTTCATTTGATTCAAATAATATGGGTGACTGGGTTATCGTGAAAAAAGATGGTGTGCCAACATATAACTTTGCCGTAGCCATTGATGATCATTACATGGAAATCAGTGATGTTATACGTGGTGATGACCATGTTTCAAATACGCCTAAACAATTAATGATTTATGAAGCATTTGGATGGGAAGCACCTAGATTTGCTCATATGTCACTTATTGTTAATGAAGAACGTAAGAAACTAAGTAAACGTGATGGACAAATTTTACAATTCATCGAGCAATATCGTGATTTAGGTTATTTACCAGAAGCGTTATTTAACTTTATTACATTATTAGGTTGGTCACCTGAAGGTGAAGAAGAAATTTATTCTAAAGAAGAATTCATTAAAATTTTTGACGAAAAACGATTATCTAAATCACCTGCATTCTTTGATAAACAAAAATTAGCATGGGTTAATAACCAATATATGAAACAAAAAGATACTGAAACAGTATTTGAATTAGCACTACCACATTTAATTAAAGCTAACTTAATCCCAGAAAACCCTTCTGAAGAAGATTTAGATTGGGGACGTAAACTTGTTGCTTTATATCAAAAAGAAATGAGTTATGCTGGTGAAATCGTTCCACTTTCAGAAATGTTCTTCAATGACATGCCTGAATTTGGAGAAGAAGAAAAAGAAGTAATCAATGGCGAACAAGTGCCAGAACTAATGACACACTTATATGGCAAATTAGAAGCACTTGAACCATTCGAAGCAGCGGAAATTAAAAAAACGATTAAAGAAGTACAAAAAGAAACTGGCATTAAAGGTAAACAATTGTTTATGCCAATTCGAGTTGCGGTGACAGGACAAATGCATGGTCCTGAATTACCAAATACAATTGAAGTGCTTGGTAAAGATAAAGTATTATCACGTTTGAAAGAATATATCTAAGCATATTGATAAAATCAAAAAAGTTGAAATTCACACTTGAAAAATTATAATTTAACACATAATATTGAATGTAATAAGTGAATTAAAACAAAGGATTAGTAATTAAATAGTACATGATGCAGAGAGTGTGCGGTGGCTGCGAGCACAACATGGAAATTAATGAATGCACCTTTGATAGTTAAATTATATATGGATTAAATGAGAGTAAATTTATGTGATATAATACATTGAATTGATGTATATACAAAGATTTACTGAACGAAGAGTGGAACCGTGCTTATGCGCCTCTAACCCAAAAGTTAGAGGTGCATTTTTTATTTTATTCAAATATACAAATTAAAGAACTAATATTAGTTGTAAAGCTAAGGGGGAGAATGTTTTGTTAAGAAGAATGAGAGACGATATAAAAATGGTGTTTGAACAGGATCCAGCGGCACGCTCAACTATTGAAGTTGTTACAACATATGCAGGATTACATGCGGTATGGAGTCATTTGATTGCGCATAAATTATATAATAATCAGCGTTATGTAGCTGCCAGAGCTATTTCACAAATATCAAGATTTTTTACAGGTATTGAAATTCATCCTGGAGCTAAAATTGGTAAACGTTTATTTATCGACCATGGTATGGGCGTAGTGATTGGTGAAACGTGCACGATTGGGGATAATGTAACGATATATCAAGGTGTAACTTTAGGTGGGACTGGTAAAGAAAAAGGTAAAAGACATCCAGATATCGGGGATAATGTCCTTATCGCAGCTGGGTCAAAGGTTTTAGGCAATATTCAAATTAGTTCTAACGTAAATATAGGTGCGAATTCAGTAGTGTTACAATCAGTACCAAGTTATTCTACAGTTGTAGGTATACCTGGCCATATTGTAAAACAAGATGGTAAACGTATTGGTAAAACATTCGATCATCGTAATTTACCTGATCCATTATTTGAACAAATTAAACACTTAGAAAGACAACTTGAAAAAACAAGAAACGGAGAGATTCAAGATGATTACATTATATAATACGTTAACACGTCAAAAAGAAACATTTGAACCAATAGAACCAGGTAAGGTTAAAATGTATGTTTGTGGTCCAACCGTGTATAACTATATTCATATTGGGAATGCTAGACCGGCGATAAATTATGACGTTGTGCGTAGATATTTTGAATATAAAGGTTATGAAGTGGTATATGTATCCAACTTTACAGATGTCGACGACAAATTAATCAAACGTTCAAAAGAATTAAATGAAAGTGTTCCTGAAATTGCAGATAAATATATTAAGGCATTCTATGAGGACGTAGGTGCACTGAATGTTAAAAAAGCAACATCAAATCCAAGAGTTATGAATCATATGGATGAGATCATTAATTTCATCAAAAAATTAGTGGATGAAGGATATGCCTATGAAAGTAATAGCGATGTCTATTTCAGAACTCGTCAATTTAAAGACTATGGTAAATTAAGTCATCAATCAATTGATGATTTAAAAGTAGGTGCACGTATTGAAGCTGGCGATCAGAAGGAAGATGCACTTGATTTCACTTTATGGAAAAAGGCTAAGCCAGGTGAAATTAGTTGGGAAAGTCCATTTGGAGAAGGTCGTCCAGGTTGGCATATAGAATGTTCAGTTATGGCATTTCATGAACTAGGCCCAACTATTGATATTCATGCAGGTGGATCAGATTTACAATTTCCTCACCATGAAAATGAAATTGCACAATCTGAAGCACATAACCATGCACCATTTGCTAACTATTGGATGCATAATGGCTTTATCAATATTGATAATGAAAAAATGAGTAAGTCATTAGGTAACTTTATTTTAGTACATGATATTATCAAAGAAATTGACCCAGATGTATTAAGATTCTTTATGATTAGTGTTCATTATCGTAGCCCAATCAACTATAATTTAGAACTTGTGAGCGCTGCTAAAAGTGGGCTTGAACGTATTAGAAATAGTTACCAACTTATCGAAGAAAGAGAAGCTATCGCGACAGATATAGATAATCAGGAAGAATATATCAATCAAATTGATCAAATTTTAGAAAACTTTGAAACAGTAATGGATGACGACTTTAACACTGCTAATGCAGTAACAGCATGGTATGATTTGGCTAAATTAGCGAATCGATATGTTTTAGAAAACGTAACATCTACAAACGTAATTGCTAAATTTAAAGAAGTATATCGAATATTCAGTGATGTCTTAGGAGTTCCGCTAAAAGGAAACCAACAAGATGATCTATTGGACGAAGAAATTGAAAAATTGATAGAAGAGCGAAATGAAGCTCGCAAAAATAAAGACTTCGCACGTGCTGATGAAATTAGAGATCATTTAAAAGAACAAAATATTATTTTAGAAGATACACCTCAAGGTGTTAGATTTAAACGTGGATAATATGAATATTAAATTACTGAACCCGTTAACATTAGCCTATATGGGAGATGCCGTTTTAGATCAACATGTTCGAGAATATATCGTACTCAAATTACGAAGTAAACCCAATCGATTACATCAAATGTCTAAGTTATATGTGTCAGCGAAAAGCCAAGCACAGACACTTGAAACACTTATTGGTGAGGCATGGTTTACTGAAGAAGAAATGGATATATTAAAAAGAGGGCGCAATGCCAAAAGTTATACTAAAGCTAAAAATACAGACGTTCAAACGTATCGTAAAAGTTCTGCATTAGAAGCGGTAATTGGCTTTTTGTATTTAGAACATAGAGAAGAACGATTGAAAGCATTACTAAATAAAATCATAGAAATAGTTAACGAGAGGTCGTGAGTACGTGGAAGATATAGTCATTGTTGGTAGACATGCAGTAAAGGAAGCCATTATTTCAGGTCATTCTATAAATAAAATTTTGATTCAAGACGGTATAAAAAAACAACAAATTAACGATATTTTAAAAAATGCAAAAGATCAAAAACTAATAGTACAAACAGTACCAAAATCCAAATTAGATTTCTTATCAACTGCACCTCATCAGGGTGTAGCAGCATTAGTAGCACCATATGAATATGCAGATTTTGATCAATTTTTAAAGCAACAAAAAGAAAAAGATGGTTTATCTACGGTTATCATACTAGATGGATTAGAAGATCCTCATAATCTCGGATCAATCTTAAGAACGGCTGACGCATCAGGTGTGGATGGCGTGATTATTCCTAAACGTCGTTCTGTTTCATTAACTCAAACGGTTGCTAAAGCATCTACAGGTGCAATTCAACATGTGCCAGTGATTAGAGTAACAAACTTAGCCAAAACCATTGATGAATTAAAAAGCAACGGTTTTTGGGTCGCTGGTACAGAAGCGAATAACGCAACAGATTATAGAGACTTAGAAGCTGATATGTCATTAGCAATTGTAATTGGTAGTGAAGGGCAAGGTATGAGTAGATTAGTAAGTGATAAATGTGATTTTTATATTAAAATTCCTATGGTCGGTCATGTGAATAGTTTAAATGCATCTGTTGCTGCTAGTTTAATGATGTATGAGGTATTCCGTAAAAGACACTCGAACGGAGATAAATAATGAAAGAACGTTATTTAATAATTGATGGGTATAACATGATTGGTCAATCACCAACGTTAAGTAAAATTGCCAAGGAAAACTTAGAAGAGGCGAGAGAACAACTCATTGATGCGATTGCAAACTATAATGCTGTTATTGCCGATGAAATTGTTTGTGTCTTTGATGCTTACGAACAATCCGGCATAGAAAGAGAATATATGTACCATGGCGTGAAAACAGTATTTACTAAAGAAAAGGAAACGGCAGATAGTTTTATTGAACGATATGTGTATGAATTATACGATAAACATACAACGCATATTACAGTTGTGACGAGTGATATGAGCGAACAACATGCTATTTTTGGTTCAGGCGCTTATCGCGTATCTTCAAGAGAAATGTGGAGAGATTTGAGAGAAAATCAAATAACGGTGAGTAAATCCCTCGAAGATATTACAGAAACAAAGCCAAGAACTCGAATTCCGCTATCAGAAGACATACTTGCAGAATTTGAAAAAATACGAAGAGGAAACCACAAAAAAGACTGATTTTGCATCATTGTTATTTAGAAAGTGTTTCATATAAAATAGCCTTAAAATTTTGAAAGGCAACTATGGTATGACACAAAAGAATAACAACATAAAACAGCAATCAGTATTATTATCAAAGTCACAAAAAATAGATTTAGAATTAAAAGCTATCCTTCAACAATTCAATTCTTTTATTGTGGGTAGAATTAATTACATTTCTCAAAATGATTTTGAAAAAGACGACCTCTATCAAGAAGTACTCATCAAACTATATCTAGCACTTAAACGCCAACAGTTTCAATATGATGATTCGTTTATAAAATATATATCGCGCCTCATCAAATCAGTGAAATGTGATTACTATCGACGGTATTATACTCAACAAAAGCGGTTTACGAATGTAGTGAATGATGCTGTGGTTGAATATCAAACGAATTTGCTTGACCATGATCGAGTTGAAAAAGAAATCTTAACATGTGAAGCAATCAAACTATTAAATGATGCGTGTGAGAAATTAACTAAACAAGAACGAGAAGTATTTGAGTTATATAGTAAAGGTTATAAACCAAAAGAAATTGCACGTTTACTAAATATAAAAGACAAAGTAGTTTACAATGCGATACAACGTTGTAAAATGAAAATAAGACATCATTTAGAATATAGATTAAAATAATAGTGTAGTGTGACGACAGTCTGTTCCCACTAATACTTACTGTGATAGTCATATATCAGTTTGACATTCGTATTTAGATTTATGTATAGTAGACTGGTATATTAATGAGTAAAGGTGAATGAAAGTGAAAAAAGTACCCTTGAATTGTGAAGAGTGTGGCAATAGAAATTATCATGTACCCAAAAAAGAAGGTTCAGCAGAACGATTGACCCTTAAGAAATACTGTTCAAGATGCAATGCTCATACAGTACATAAAGAATCAAAATAAACAATAATCAAATATTTAATGGCTATTGTTAAAGATTTGGAGGTTTTATTAGTGGCTAAAAAAGAAAGCTTTTTTCAAGGTGTAAAATCAGAAATGGAAAAGACAAGTTGGCCAACTAAAGAAGAATTGTTTAAATATACTGTTATAGTAGTATCAACAGTAATATTCTTCTTAGTCTTTTTCTATGCCTTAGATTTAGGAATTACAGCATTGAAAAATTTATTAATAGGTTAGGAGTGGCGACATGTCTGAAGAAGTAGGCGCAAAGCGTTGGTATGCAGTGCATACATACTCAGGATATGAAAATAAAGTTAAAAAGAATCTTGAAAAAAGAGTAGAATCAATGAATATGACAGAACAAATCTTTAGAGTTGTCATACCTGAAGAAGAAGAAACACAAGTTAAAGATGGTAAAGCAAAAAAACTTGTGAAGAAAACATTCCCTGGTTATGTGCTAGTTGAACTTGTAATGACAGATGAGTCATGGTACGTAGTAAGAAATACACCAGGTGTGACTGGATTTGTCGGTTCAGCTGGAGCTGGTTCAAAACCTAACCCATTACTACCAGAAGAAGTTCGCTTTATTCTTAAACAAATGGGATTAAAAGAAAAAACAATCGATGTAGAGTTAGATGTTGGAGAACAAGTACGCATTAAATCTGGACCATTCGCAAACCAAGTTGGAGAAGTTCAAGAGATTGAAGCTGAAAAATTCAAATTAACTGTTTTAGTTGACATGTTTGGACGTGAAACACCAGTAGAAGTAGAATTTGATCAAATCGAAAAATTATAGTGAGATGCTTTAACGTTTTTAAATGTAAAAGTTGAAATTTTACTATTGCTTTTTGAAATAAAAAAGTGTTAAAATAATGTGGTCGCGCTTTTAGAGCGTTCATTTCGTCACGAAATGTTAAGAGTGGGAGGGCAAAACTGAGCCCTGTGACCACATCACGATATCAAGGAGGTGCACATCGTGGCTAAAAAAGTAGAAAAAGTAGTTAAATTACAAATTCCTGCAGGTAAAGCAAACCCAGCACCACCAGTTGGTCCAGCATTAGGTCAAGCAGGTGTGAATATTATGGGATTCTGTAAAGAGTTCAATGCACGTACTCAAGAACAAGCAGGTTTAATCATTCCGGTAGAAATTAGTGTATATGAAGACCGTTCATTTACATTCATTACAAAAACTCCACCGGCTCCAGTACTACTTAAAAAAGCAGCTGGCGTTGAAAAAGGTTCAGGCGAACCTAACAAAAACAAAGTTGCTTCAGTAACTAAAGATCAAGTACGTGAAATTGCTAATAGCAAAATGCAAGACTTAAATGCTGCTGACGAAGAAGCAGCTATGCGTATTATCGAAGGTACTGCTCGTAGTATGGGAATCACTGTAGAATAATAAGCAATCAAATTTAATTTGAAATGAACTGATTTAGACGATAAAAGCAGGTAACAGAATAGGTAAACAATCCATATTGTCTATGACATCTTATTACACTTTGGTCTCTGTGGCTAATTTGATTAAGACACTATCTGTTATCTGCTCTTAACTTGTGGCTAACACAAGTAAATGTGGGAGGAAATTCCGCTAAAACCACTAAAGGAGGAACAATAAATGGCTAAAAAAGGTAAAAAGTATCAAGAAGCAGCTAATAAAGTTGACCGTACTCAATACTATAGTGTTGAAGAAGCAATCAAATTAGCTAAAGAAACAAGCATTGCTAACTTTGACGCATCGGTTGAAGTTGCATTCCGTTTAGGAATTGATACACGTAAAAATGACCAACAAATCCGTGGTGCAGTTGTACTACCAAACGGAACTGGTAAATCACAACGTGTATTAGTATTCGCAAAAGGTGACAAAATCACTGAAGCTGAAGAAGCAGGCGCAGATTACGTAGGTGAATCTGATTACGTACAAAAAATCCAACAAGGTTGGTTCGACTTTGACGTAGTAGTTGCTACTCCAGACATGATGGGCGAAGTTGGTAAACTTGGTCGTGTATTAGGACCTAAAGGTTTAATGCCAAACCCTAAAACTGGTACTGTAACTATGGATGTTAAAAAAGCTGTTGAAGAAATCAAAGCTGGTAAAGTTGAATACCGTGCTGAAAAAGCTGGTATCGTACATGCTTCTATCGGTAAAGTTTCATTTAGCGATGAAAAATTAGTTGAAAACTTCAAAGCCTTACAAGATGTATTAGCAAAAGCTAAACCATCTTCATCTAAAGGTACTTACTTCAAATCTGTTGCTGTTACAACAACAATGGGTCCTGGAGTTAAAGTTGATACTGCTTCATTCAAACTATAATTTAAATATATTTAAATTACATCAAGCCTAGGACAATGAATGTTCTAGGCTTGATTTTTGAAAGAGAAAATTGACGATTTTTATAAGCGTTGTATTTTAATTGTATTTAAGTAAACAATATGTAGTCAGCATCTGAGTTATTCGATTTCAAAATATAATTGGATCCTGACCATTTTGGCCTGACTATACTAAGGGATCAAAAATATCAGAATTACTCAGAGAAACTTTAAGCAATAAAATGCATAGGAATAGGAACGCCTGAGCAAAGCTCATGCATAAGAAACTCTAAGCATTAAAATGCAAAGAGTTTCTAAAAATATATTGACATATTACAATTAAACGGTTATATTAATTATTGTGATTATTTTACCTAAGACAGTAGGAGTTATTTGATAACTTAAAAACCGATCCTGCCGAGGCTAAAATTGACTTGAACGTGACTATTAAACTTTCAAGCACTTTTTGCCGTGGGTAGAAAGTGCTTTTTTTATTAATCTTAAAAAAAGCACCGAAAAATACTAAATGGAGGTGTCTGAATGTCTGCTATCATTGAAGCTAAAAAACAATTAGTTGATACTATTGCTGATCAACTTAAAAACTCAGTTTCAACAGTGATCGTTGACTACCGTGGATTAACAGTAGCTGAAGTTACTGAATTACGTAAACAATTACGTGAAGCTGGTGTTGAGTATAAAGTATACAAAAACACAATGGTACGTCGCGCAGCTGAAAAAGCTGGAATCGAAGGCTTAGATGAATTCTTAACAGGTCCAACTGCTATTGCAACTTCAACTGAAGATGTTGTAGCTCCAGCAAAAGTTATTGCAGGATTTGCTAAAGAACATGAAGCTTTAGAAGTTAAATCAGGCGTTATGGAAGGAAATGTTATTTCAGCAGAAGAAGTTAAAACTGTTGGTTCATTACCTTCACACGACGGTCTTGTATCTATGCTTTTATCTGTATTACAAGCTCCAGTACGCAACTTCGCTTATGCGGTTAAAGCTGTTGGAGAACAAAAAGAAGAAAGCGCTGAATAATTGCGCATAAAAAATTAAAAATAACGGAGGAATTATAAAATGGCTAATCAAGAACAAATCATTGAAGCAATTAAAGAAATGTCAGTTTTAGAATTAAACGATTTAGTAAAAGCAATTGAAGAAGAATTTGGTGTAACTGCAGCAGCTCCAGTAGCAGCAGCAGGTGCAGCTGGCGGCGGAGAAGCAGCAGCTGAAAAAACTGAATTTGATGTTGAATTAACTTCAGCTGGATCTTCAAAAATCAAAGTTGTTAAAGCTGTTAAAGAAGCAACTGGCTTAGGATTAAAAGATGCTAAAGAATTAGTAGACGGAGCTCCTAAAGTAATCAAAGAAGCTATGCCTAAAGAAGACGCTGAAAAACTTAAAGAACAATTAGAAGAAGTTGGAGCTACTGTAGAATTAAAATAGTTCTAGTTTCCTAACTAAATAATATGGTTATCGATTTTGAATCGTAGCCACATTCTTTGAGAAGTTAAAAACCCCGTTATCGCGATAACGGGGTTTTTAATTCATTTATAGCTAAATTTATAATGATAGGAATGCAAAAGACTAATAGAGGTGAAGACATGAGTCATTACTACGACGAAAATCCGGATGTAAAAAGTGATGAAAAGCATATTACTTATGAATGTTATCAACATTCTATTAATTTAATAACAGATAATGGTGTATTTTCTAGAGATAAAGTAGATTTTGGATCAGATTTACTAATCCAATCATTCTTGAAGGCAAATCCTCCTGGACCAAGTAAAACGATTGCAGATGTAGGTTGTGGATATGGGCCGATTGGGTTGATGATCGCCAAAGTATCACCGCACCACCAGATTACAATGTTAGACGTCAATCGTAGAGCATTAGAATTAGCTAAAAAGAATAAAAAGAAAAATCATATTGAAAATGCGGATATTTTTGAAAGTGATGGTATGACTCAGGTTGATGATAACCAATTTGATTTTGTATTAACAAATCCGCCAATCAGAGCGGGTAAAGCTGTCGTTCATCGTATTTTTGAAGAAGCGTATCAAAAACTGAAAAGCAATGGCGAATTATATGTTGTTATTCAAAAAAAGCAAGGTATGCCTTCGGCTAAAAAGAAAATGGATGAATTATTTAACAATGTGGAAGTTGTGAATAAAAGTAAAGGATACTATATATTGAAAAGCGTAAAAGCTTGATTTAAAAGTATTATTCTGATATAGTTATAAAATGTAAAAATTTATGTTCAATAAGTGTGTACTTTTACGCAAAAACAAATAAGTAAATCAAGATAAATATAGAATAGAAAATGGTGTCATCTGAAGTGTTGCCGTTTTCTTTTTGTCTTTAAATCTTGTGATACTCTTTGTTTTATTAGTAAAAGCAACCCACACAATTTTTGAGGGGTGAATCTGTTTGGCAGGTCAAGTTGTCCAATATGGAAGACGTCGTAAACGTAGAAACTACGCGAGAATTTCAGAAGTATTAGAATTACCGAACTTAATAGAAATTCAAACAAAATCTTACGATTGGTTCCTTAAAGAAGGTTTATTAGAAATGTTTAGAGACATTTCTCCGATTGAAGATTTCACAGGAAACCTATCTTTAGAATTTGTAGATTATAGATTAGGTGAACCAAAATACGACTTAGAAGAATCAAAAAACCGTGACGCTACTTATGCTGCACCTCTTCGTGTAAAAGTACGTCTTATTATTAAAGAAACTGGCGAAGTGAAAGAGCAAGAAGTATTTATGGGTGATTTCCCATTAATGACTGATACAGGTACCTTTGTTATTAATGGTGCAGAACGTGTTATCGTATCACAATTAGTACGTTCACCATCCGTATATTTCAATGAAAAAATTGATAAAAACGGACGTGAGAACTACGATGCAACTATTATTCCTAACCGTGGTGCATGGTTAGAATATGAAACTGATGCTAAAGATGTAGTTTATGTACGTATTGATAGAACTCGTAAATTACCATTAACTGTATTATTAAGAGCATTAGGTTTCTCTAGTGACCAAGAAATCGTTGATTTACTTGGCGACAGTGAATACCTACGCAATACACTTGAAAAAGATGGTACTGAAAATACTGAACAAGCATTATTAGAAATTTATGAGCGTTTACGCCCTGGCGAACCACCAACAGTTGAAAATGCTAAAAGTTTATTATATTCACGTTTCTTCGATCCAAAACGTTATGACTTAGCAAGCGTTGGTCGTTATAAAGCAAATAAAAAACTTCACTTAAAACACCGTTTATTCAATCAAAAATTAGCAGAACCAATTGTTAATAGTGAAACAGGTGAAATAGTTGTTGAAGAAGGTACAGTCCTTGATCGTCGTAAGTTAGACGAAATCATGGATGTATTAGAAGCAAATGCTAATAGTGAAGTGTTCGAGTTAGAAGGAACAGTTATTGATGAACCAGTTGAAATTCAGTCAATTAAAGTATATGTTCCAAATGATGATGAAGGTCGTACAACTACAGTAATTGGTAATGCTTTACCAGATTCTGAAGTTAAATGTATTACACCAGCTGATATTATTGCTTCAATGAGTTATTTCTTTAACTTATTAAGTGGTATTGGTTATACAGACGATATTGATCATTTAGGTAATCGTCGTTTACGTTCAGTAGGCGAACTATTACAAAACCAATTCCGTATTGGTTTATCAAGAATGGAACGTGTGGTACGTGAAAGAATGTCTATTCAAGACACTGACTCAATCACGCCACAACAATTAATCAATATCCGTCCCGTTATTGCATCAATTAAAGAATTCTTTGGTAGTTCTCAATTATCACAATTCATGGACCAAGCTAACCCATTAGCAGAGTTGACACATAAACGTCGTCTATCTGCTTTAGGACCTGGTGGTTTAACACGTGAACGTGCTCAAATGGAAGTGCGTGACGTACACTATTCACACTATGGTCGTATGTGTCCGATTGAAACACCAGAGGGTCCAAACATTGGATTAATCAACTCATTGTCTAGTTATGCACGTGTAAACGAATTTGGTTTCATTGAAACACCATACCGTAAAGTGGATTTAGACACTAATGCGATAACAGACCAAATCGATTATTTAACTGCTGACGAAGAAGATAGTTATGTTGTTGCCCAAGCGAACTCACGTTTAGATGAAAACGGACGTTTCTTAGACGATGAAGTAGTTTGTCGTTTCCGTGGTAATAACACAGTGATGGCTAAAGAAAAAATGGATTACATGGACGTTTCACCTAAGCAGGTTGTTTCAGCCGCTACAGCTTGTATTCCATTCTTAGAAAACGATGACTCTAACCGTGCATTGATGGGTGCGAACATGCAACGTCAAGCAGTACCATTGATGAACCCTGAAGCGCCATTCGTTGGTACAGGTATGGAGCATGTTGCTGCGCGTGACTCAGGTGCAGCTATTACAGCTAACCACAGAGGTCGTGTAGAGCATGTTGAATCTAATGAAATCTTAGTACGTCGTTTAGTAGAACAAGATGGTCAAGAGTATGAAGGTGAATTAGATCGCTATCCATTAGCGAAATTCAAACGTTCAAACTCAGGTACTTGTTACAACCAACGCCCAATTGTTGCTACAGGTGACATTGTTGAATACAACGAAATTTTAGCCGACGGTCCTTCAATGGAATTAGGTGAAATGGCATTAGGTCGTAACGTAGTTGTAGGATTCATGACATGGGATGGTTATAACTACGAGGATGCTGTAATCATGAGTGAACGTCTAGTTAAAGATGACGTATACACTTCTATCCATATTGAAGAATATGAATCAGAAGCACGTGATACTAAACTAGGACCTGAAGAAATCACTCGTGACATTCCTAACGTTTCCGAAAGTGCACTTAAAAACCTAGACGAACGTGGTATTGTGTATGTCGGTGCTGAAGTTAAAGATGGAGACATCTTAGTAGGTAAAGTAACGCCTAAAGGTGTTACAGAGCTTACAGCCGAAGAAAGATTATTACATGCCATCTTTGGTGAAAAAGCACGTGAAGTACGTGATACATCATTACGCGTACCACATGGTGCTGGCGGTATTGTTCTAGATGTTAAAGTCTTCAATCGTGAAGAAGGAGACGACACATTATCACCAGGTGTTAACCAATTAGTACGTGTTTATATCGTTCAAAAACGTAAAATTCATGTCGGAGATAAAATGTGTGGTCGTCATGGTAACAAAGGTGTCATCTCAAAAATCGTTCCAGAAGAAGATATGCCATATTTACCAGATGGACGTCCAATTGACATCATGTTAAACCCACTAGGTGTACCATCACGTATGAACATCGGACAAGTTCTTGAATTACATTTAGGTATGGCTGCTAAAAACTTAGGTATCCATGTTGCATCTCCAGTATTCGATGGTGCTAATGATGATGACGTATGGTCAACTATCGAAGAAGCTGGTATGGCACGTGACGGTAAAACTGTATTATACGATGGTCGTACTGGTGAACCATTCGACAACCGTATTTCAGTTGGTGTTATGTACATGCTTAAACTTGCACACATGGTTGACGATAAATTACATGCGCGTTCAACTGGTCCATACTCATTAGTAACGCAACAACCACTAGGTGGTAAAGCACAATTTGGTGGTCAACGTTTCGGTGAGATGGAGGTATGGGCACTTGAAGCATATGGTGCTGCATACACATTACAAGAAATCTTGACTTATAAATCAGATGATACAGTAGGTCGTGTTAAAACATACGAATCTATTGTTAAAGGCGAAAATATCTCTAGACCAAGTGTTCCTGAATCATTCCGAGTATTGATGAAAGAATTACAAAGTTTAGGATTAGACGTTAAAGTGATGGATGAGCAAGATAACGAAATCGAAATGGCAGACATTGAAGATGAAGATGTAACAGAACGCAAAGTAGATTTACAACAAAAAGATGCGCCAGAATCACAAAAAGAAACTACTGATTAATATGCACTTAAGATAATTAGAATGATAGAGGTAGAGCGATTTTAAATGTCGCTCATACCTTTCTCAAATTCTATATACTATAAATGTAAATCAATCAAATAGCACAGCTAATCTAAATTGAAGGAGGTAGGCTCCTTGATTGATGTAAATAATTTCCATTATATGAAAATAGGATTAGCTTCACCTGAAAAGATTCGTTCATGGTCTTATGGTGAAGTTAAGAAGCCTGAAACAATTAACTATCGTACGTTAAAACCTGAAAAAGATGGTCTTTTCTGTGAAAGAATATTTGGACCAACTAAAGACTGGGAATGTAGTTGCGGTAAATACAAACGTGTACGCTATAAAGGCATGGTTTGTGATAGATGTGGTGTTGAAGTAACGAAGTCTAAAGTACGTCGTGAAAGAATGGGACACATCGAATTAGCAGCACCAGTATCACACATTTGGTATTTCAAAGGTATTCCAAGCCGTATGGGACTTTTATTAGATATGTCTCCAAGAGCATTGGAAGAAGTTATTTACTTTGCTTCTTATGTTGTTGTTGATCCAGGTCCAACAGGTTTAGAAAAGAAAACTTTATTATCAGAAGCAGAATTCAGAGATTATTATGATAAATATCCAGGTCAATTTGTAGCTAAAATGGGTGCTGAAGGTATCAGAGACTTATTATCTGAAATTGACTTAGATGAAGAACTAAAAATCTTACGCGATGAATTAGAATCTGCAACAGGACAAAGACTTACTCGTGCTATTAAACGTTTAGAAGTTGTTGAATCATTCCGTAACTCTGGTAATGATCCAGCATGGATGATTTTAGATGTACTTCCTATCATTCCACCTGAAATCCGTCCAATGGTTCAATTAGACGGTGGACGTTTTGCTACAAGTGACTTAAACGATTTATATAGACGTGTTATTAACCGTAATAACCGTTTGAAACGTTTATTAGATCTTGGTGCACCTGGAATCATTGTTCAAAACGAAAAACGTATGTTACAAGAAGCTGTTGATGCTTTAATCGATAATGGTCGTCGTGGCCGTCCTGTAACTGGACCAGGTAACCGTCCATTAAAATCATTGTCACATATGTTAAAAGGTAAACAAGGTCGTTTCCGTCAAAACTTACTTGGTAAACGTGTTGACTATTCAGGTCGTTCCGTTATCGCAGTAGGACCAAGTCTGAAAATGTACCAATGTGGATTACCGAAAGAAATGGCACTTGAACTATTTAAACCTTTCGTTATGAAAGAATTAGTTCAACGTGAAATTGCAACAAATATCAAAAATGCTAAAAGTAAAATTGAACGTATGGATGACGAAGTGTGGGATGTTTTAGAAGAAGTTATCGTAGAACACCCAGTACTACTTAACCGTGCGCCTACGCTTCATAGACTAGGTATCCAAGCATTTGAACCAACTTTAGTAGAAGGTCGTGCCATCCGTTTACATCCACTTGTTACTACAGCATATAATGCTGACTTTGATGGTGACCAAATGGCGGTTCACGTTCCATTATCTAAAGAAGCTCAAGCCGAAGCACGTATGTTAATGTTAGCTGCTCAAAATATCTTAAACCCTAAAGATGGTAAACCAGTAGTTACACCATCTCAGGATATGGTATTAGGTAACTACTACTTAACACTTGAACGTACAGACGCAGTTAATACTGGTACTATCTATAATGATACAAACGAAGTATTAAAAGCTTATGCAAATGGATATGTTCACTTACACACTAGAATTGGTGTTCATGCAAGTTCATTCAATAATCCAACATTCACTGAGGAACAAAATAAGAAAATCTTAGCTACTTCAGTAGGTAAGATTATCTTTAATGAAATCATTCCTGATTCATTTGCTTATATTAATGAGCCAACTCAAACTAACCTAGAGGGTACAACACCAGATAAATACTTTGTTGACCCAACAGAATTAGGTGAAGGCGGATTAAAAGAATTCTTTGAAACTAAAGAATTAATTGAACCATTCAATAAAAAATTCTTAGGTAATATCATTGCTGAAGTATTTAATAGATTCAGTATTACTGATACATCTATGATGCTTGACCGTATGAAAGACTTAGGATTCAAATTCTCATCTAAAGCAGGTATAACTGTTGGTGTATCTGATATCGTGGTATTACCAGATAAAAAAGATATTCTAGATGAACATGAAAAATTAGTTGAACGCGTGACTAAACAATTCAATCGTGGTTTAATCACTGAAGAAGAAAGATACAACGCTGTCGTTGAAATTTGGACAGATGCTAAAGATCAAATTCAAGGTGAATTAATGCAATCACTTGAAAAAACAAACCCAATCTTCATGATGAGTGACTCTGGTGCCCGTGGTAACGCATCTAACTTTACTCAGTTAGCTGGTATGCGTGGATTAATGGCTGCTCCATCAGGAAAAATCATTGAATTACCAATCACTTCATCATTCCGTGAAGGTTTAACAGTATTAGAGTACTTCATCTCTACTCACGGTGCGCGTAAAGGTCTTGCCGATACAGCACTTAAAACAGCTGACTCAGGTTACCTTACTCGTCGTCTTGTTGACGTTGCGCAAGATGTTATTGTGCGTGAAGAAGATTGTGGTACTGACCGTGGCTTACTTGTTTCTGACATCAAAGAAGGTACAGAAATGATTGAACCATTCATTGAACGTATTGAAGGACGTTATTCAAAAGAAACAATTCGTCATCCTGAGACAGATGAAGTTATTATTCGTCCAGACGAATTAATCACTGCGGAAATCGCTAAGAAAATTACTGATGCTGGTATCGAACAAATGTATATCCGTTCAGCATTCACTTGTAATACACGTCATGGTGTATGTGAAAAATGTTATGGTAAAAACCTTGCAACAGGTGAAAAAGTTGAAGTTGGTGAAGCAGTTGGTACAATCGCTGCCCAATCAATCGGTGAACCAGGTACACAGCTTACAATGCGTACCTTCCATACAGGTGGGGTAGCCGGAAGCGATATCACTCAAGGTCTTCCACGTATCCAAGAGATCTTTGAAGCCCGTAACCCTAAAGGTCAAGCGGTAATCACTGAAATCGAAGGTGTAGTAGAAGATATTAAATTAGCGAAAGACCGTCAACAAGAAATTGTTGTTAAAGGCGAAAATGAAACTAGATCTTATCTAGCTTCAGGTACTTCTAGACTTAAAGTTGAAGTAGGACAATCAGTTGAACGTGGTGAAGTATTAACAGAAGGTTCAATCGAGCCGAAAAACTACTTATCCGTTGCTGGTTTAAATGCTACAGAAAGCTACTTATTAAAAGAAGTACAAAAAGTTTACCGTATGCAAGGTGTTGAAATTGATGATAAACACGTTGAGGTTATGGTTAGACAAATGTTACGTAAAGTACGTATCATCGAAGCAGGAGATACTAAGTTATTACCTGGTTCATTAGTTGATATTCACAACTTTACTGATGCTAACAGAGATGCATTTAAAGAACGTAAACGCCCTGCAACTGCTAAACCAGTATTGCTTGGTATTACAAAAGCTTCTCTTGAAACAGAAAGCTTCTTATCTGCAGCTTCATTCCAAGAAACAACTCGTGTTCTTACTGATGCAGCAATTAAAGGTAAACGCGATGACTTACTTGGTCTTAAAGAAAATGTTATTATTGGTAAACTTATTCCAGCTGGTACAGGTATGAGACGTTATAGTGACGTTCAATACGATAAAAATGTAGCGCCAGTTGCTAGTTCTGAAGAAGAAGTAGAAGTTACTGAATAATTGATATAATGATCAAGAGGTTAGACTTAATTCTAGCCTCTTGATTCTTATTTATTTCATAAAAACACGAATAATTATTGACTATTGTACTGTAACAATGTTAATATATTATAGGTTGATGCAAGCAGAACTTTGGAGGATATTGAACATGTCTAATGAAAAAGTTGCACGCTTTAACAAACAACAATATGTAGTTGGTCTGAAGGAAACGCTCAAAGCGTTGAATAAAGATCAAGTTACATCATTGATTATTGCTCGAGACGTAGAAGTTCATCTAATGACTCGCGTGTTAAGCCAAATCAATCAAAAAAATATACCATATACACTTTTCTCATCTAAGAAAGAATTAGGAGAATATGTAGGTATCAATGTAAATGCAACAATCGTTGCTATATTGAATGAGAATTAGTAAGTGTCTGCTTACTAAATTTTATTTAACCTTAAAATGAACCACCTGGATGTGTGGGATTAAAAAATGAAGAGAGGAGGACATATTCAATGCCAACTATTAACCAATTAGTACGTAAACCAAGACAAAGCAAATCAAAAAAATCTGATTCACCAGCTTTAAACAGAGGTTTTAACAGTAAGAAGAAACAATTCACTGAATTGAATTCTCCACAAAAACGTGGCGTATGTACTCGTGTGGGTACTATGACACCTAAAAAACCTAACTCAGCGTTACGTAAATATGCACGTGTGCGTTTATCAAACAATATTGAAATCAACGCATACATTCCTGGTATCGGCCATAACTTACAAGAACACAGTGTTGTACTTGTACGTGGTGGACGTGTAAAAGACTTACCTGGTGTGCGTTACCATATTGTACGTGGTGCACTTGATACTTCAGGTGTAGACGGACGTAGACAAGGTCGTTCATTATACGGAACTAAAAAACCTAAAAATTAATTTTTAAGATTACGTAAATTTTAAAAATAATTAATCACAATATACTATAATAGGAAGGGAGGATTTACATTATGCCTCGTAAAGGATCAGTACCTAAAAGAGACGTATTACCAGATCCAATTCATAACTCAAAATTAGTTACAAAATTAATTAACAAAATTATGTTAGATGGTAAACGCGGAACAGCTCAAAGAATTCTTTATTCAGCATTCGACCTAGTTGAAGAACGTAGTGGTCGTCAAGCTATTGAAGTATTCGAAGAAGCAATTGAAAACATTATGCCAGTATTAGAAGTTAAAGCTCGTCGTGTGGGTGGTTCAAACTACCAAGTACCTGTTGAGGTACGCCCAGAACGTCGTTCTACTTTAGGATTACGTTGGTTAGTTAACTATGCGCGTCTTCGTGGTGAAAAAACTATGGAAGAACGTTTAGCTAACGAAATCTTAGATGCAGCAAATAATACAGGTGGTGCAGTTAAGAAACGTGAGGACACTCACAAAATGGCTGAAGCTAACAAAGCATTTGCTCACTACCGTTGGTAAGATTAAAGCTTTTACCCTGAGCGTGTTCCGTATCATTGGTTTACCAATAATGGCTCATGCTTAGGGCATCGCCATATCTAAAGTACTTATTCAGTAATAACTGGAAGGAGAAAAAATACATGGCAAGAGAATTTTCTTTGAAAAATACTCGTAATATCGGTATCATGGCTCACATTGATGCTGGTAAAACTACTACGACAGAACGTATTCTTTATTACACAGGTCGTATCCACAAAATTGGTGAAACACACGAAGGTGCTTCACAAATGGACTGGATGGAACAAGAGCAAGACCGTGGTATTACTATCACATCTGCAGCAACAACTGCAGCTTGGGATGGCCACCGTGTAAATATCATCGATACACCAGGACACGTAGACTTCACAGTTGAGGTTGAACGTTCATTACGTGTACTTGACGGTGCGGTTACAGTACTTGATGCTCAATCAGGTGTTGAACCACAAACTGAAACAGTTTGGCGTCAGGCTACAACATACGGCGTACCACGTATCGTTTTCATCAACAAAATGGATAAATTAGGTGCAAACTTTGAATACTCTGTAAGCACATTACATGATCGTTTACAAGCGAATGCTGCACCTATCCAATTACCTATCGGTGCTGAAGATGAATTTGAAGCTATCATTGACTTAGTTGAAATGAAATGCTTCAAATACACTAATGACTTAGGTACAGAAATTGATGAAATTGAAATTCCTGAAGATCACAAAGAAAGAGCTGAAGAAGCTCGTTCAACATTAATTGAAGCAGTAGCTGAAACTAATGATGAATTAATGGAAAAATATCTTGGTGACGAAGAAATTTCAGTAGAAGAATTAAAAAATGCAATCCGTCAAGCTACAACTGACGTAGAATTCTACCCAGTTCTTTGCGGTACTGCATTCAAAAACAAAGGTGTTCAATTAATGCTTAACGCTGTAATTGATTACCTACCATCTCCTTTAGATGTTAAACCAATCGTTGGTCACCGTGCTAATGATCCTGAAGAAGAAGTAATTGCTAAACCAGACGATTCAGCTGAATTCGCTGCATTAGCATTCAAAGTTATGACTGACCCTTATGTTGGTAAATTAACTTTCTTCCGTGTTTACTCAGGTACTTTAAGCTCAGGTTCTTACGTGAAGAACTCATCTAAAGACAAACGTGAACGTGTAGGTCGTTTATTACAAATGCACGCTAACTCACGTCAAGAGATTGACACTGTTTACTCAGGCGATATCGCTGCTGCGGTAGGACTTAAAGAAACAGGTACTGGTGATACTTTATGTGGAGAGAAAAATGACATTATCTTGGAATCAATGGAATTCCCAGAGCCAGTTATCCACTTATCAGTTGAACCAAAATCTAAAGCTGACCAAGATAAAATGACTCAAGCTTTAGTTAAATTACAAGAAGAAGACCCAACTTTCCATGCACATACTGACGAAGAAACTGGACAAGTTATCATCGGTGGTATGGGTGAGTTACACTTAGACATCTTAGTTGACCGTATGAAGAAAGAATTTAACGTTGAATGTAATGTTGGTGCGCCAATGGTTTCATATCGTGAAACATTCAAGCAAGCTGCACAAGTTCAAGGTAAATTCTCTCGTCAATCTGGTGGTCGTGGTCAATACGGTGATGTTCACATTGAATTCACACCTAACGAAACAGGTGGCGGTTTCGAATTCGAAAACGCTATCGTTGGTGGTGTAGTTCCTCGTGAATACATTCCATCAGTTGAAGCTGGTCTTAAAGATGCAATGGAAAACGGTGTATTAGCTGGTTATCCATTAATTGATGTTAAAGCTAAATTATTTGATGGTTCATACCATGATGTCGATTCATCTGAAATGGCCTTCAAAATTGCTGCATCATTAGCACTTAAAGAAGCTGCTAAAAAATGTGATCCAGTTATCTTAGAACCAATGATGAAAGTAACAATCGAAATGCCTGAAGAATACATGGGTGATATCATGGGTGACGTAACTGCTCGTCGTGGACGTGTAGATGGTATGGAACCTCGTGGTAATGCACAAGTTGTAAATGCTTATGTACCACTTTCAGAAATGTTCGGTTATGCAACATCATTACGTTCAAACACTCAAGGTCGCGGTACTTACACTATGTACTTTGACCACTATGCAGAAGTTCCAAAATCAATTTCTGAAGAAATCATTAAGAAAAATAAAGGCGAATAATATAACTTGTCTTTACTAGCTATGCTAGGTTAAAATACAGGTTGAGCTTAGTTATAGGCTAATCGCTTTTATGAATTGATTTTTGTGGGTAAATGCATTATAAAGGAAATATGAATTAAGTAGTATTTCTTTTAGACACAACTTAATCAAACATCTTCTCATGATGGTGAGAAACTATCATGAGAGATAAATTTGAAAATAACTTTTATTAAGAATAGGAGAGATTTAATAATGGCAAAAGAAAAATTTGATCGCTCAAAAGAACATGCCAATATTGGTACTATCGGTCACGTTGACCATGGTAAAACAACATTAACAGCTGCTATCGCAACTGTATTAGCTAAGAACGGTGACACTGTTGCACAATCATACGACATGATTGACAACGCACCAGAAGAAAAAGAACGTGGTATTACAATCAATACTGCACACATCGAATATCAAACTGACAAACGTCACTATGCTCACGTTGACTGCCCAGGACACGCTGACTATGTTAAAAACATGATCACTGGTGCTGCGCAAATGGACGGCGGTATCTTAGTTGTATCTGCAGCTGATGGTCCAATGCCACAAACTCGTGAACACATTCTTTTATCACGTAACGTTGGTGTACCAGCTTTAGTTGTATTCTTAAACAAAGTTGATATGGTAGACGACGAAGAATTATTAGAATTAGTAGAAATGGAAGTTCGTGACTTACTATCTGAATACGACTTCCCAGGTGACGACGTACCTGTAATCGCTGGTTCAGCATTAAAAGCTTTAGAAGGCGACGAAAAATACGAAGAAAAAATCTTAGAATTAATGCAAGCAGTTGATGACTACATCCCAACTCCAGAACGTGATTCTGACAAACCATTCATGATGCCAGTTGAGGACGTATTCTCAATCACTGGTCGTGGTACTGTTGCTACAGGCCGTGTTGAACGTGGTCAAATCAAAGTTGGTGAAGAAGTTGAAATCATCGGTTTACATGACACTTCTAAAACAACTGTTACTGGTGTAGAAATGTTCCGTAAGTTATTAGACTACGCTGAAGCTGGTGACAACATTGGTGCTTTATTACGTGGTGTTGCTCGTGAAGACGTACAACGTGGTCAAGTATTAGCTGCTCCTGGTTCAATTACACCACATACAAAATTCAAAGCGGAAGTTTACGTTTTATCTAAAGACGAAGGTGGACGTCACACTCCATTCTTCAGTAACTACCGCCCACAATTCTATTTCCGTACTACTGACGTAACTGGCGTTGTTCAATTACCAGAAGGTACTGAAATGGTTATGCCTGGTGACAACGTTGAAATGACAGTAGAATTAATCGCTCCTATCGCGATTGAAGACGGTACTCGTTTCTCAATCCGTGAAGGTGGACGTACTGTAGGATCAGGCGTTGTAACTGAAATCCACGAATAATTTTATTAATCGATATAAAAAAAGACCCCATAATGGGGTCTTTTTTTATTTCTATAAATACATAACTTTACCGGCGATTTATCAACAAAAAATCCACTTATTACCTTTTATTTAGGTTAATAAGTGGATTATTTATTAGTTGGACTTTGAAAATTCACAAGACCATATTTTTAAAATACATTTTCAAGTTCTAAAATTTTTAAAAATTCACTGGCAGCATATTTAAATGATGATTCATCGATATCGAAATAAGGATTATGATGAGGTGCAGTAATATTTTTATCTTGATTGCCACATCCTGTTAAGAAAAATGCGCCTGGTCTGACTTTTAAATAGTGAGAGAAGTCTTCTCCAATCATCATCAAATCAGATTCATTAAAACGTAAATGCATATCATTAGCTGCTTGTTTAACAACTTCATATGCTTGTTGGTGATTATGAAGTGGTAAATAACCTTTAATGTAATTAAAGTCATAAGTGATATCATTAGCTACCGCTAAACCTTGTAATAATTTTTCCATCTTAGTTTTGATATGGTTTTGTAAATTAGTGTCAAAGGTACGTACTGTTCCTTTGCAAAACGCACTATCTGGTATCACGCTATCTGAAGAACCTGCTTGAACCATACCAAATGTTAACACCGCTTGTTTTACTGGATCGATGGTACGAGATACAATCTTCTGAGCGCTTAAAATAAATTCAGCCATGATGACGATTGGATCAATAGTTTCTTGTGGTTTAGCACCATGACCACCTTTACCTTGTATCGTGATACTAAATTCGTCAGGTGAGGCCATAATTGGTCCTGGACGAGAATAAATAGTACCTGTTGGATAACCACTCCATAGATGTGTACCGTAGATCTTATCGACGTCTTGTAAACATCCATCATTGATCATTTCTTGTGAACCACCGGGCATAATTTCTTCGCCGTATTGGAAGATGAAAACAACATTACCTTTTAATAGATGACGATGTTCATTTATGATTTCTGCAACGCCTAATAATATGGCTGTATGTCCATCATGACCACACGCATGCATACACCCATCATTTTTAGATTTATAAGGTACATCGTTTAATTCTTGAACAGGTAGTGCGTCAAAGTCAGCCCTAAATGCAATGGTTGGGCCGTCAGCTTTTCCTTTAAAAGTAGCTTTAATTCCATTACGACCTACTGGCGTTTGAATGTCACATGACAATTGGCTAAGTTGGTTAACGATATAGTCATGTGTTTGCTTTTCTTCAAAAGAAAGTTCAGGATATTGGTGTAAATAACGACGTAATTGAATCATTCTTTTTTCTTTTTTACTAGCCAATTGAAACCAATCAAACAAAACTATCACTTCTTCCGTATTATTATGATAATTAGTATATCATTATCTAATAAGACAATATAGTTCAAAATGAATATTTATTGTTAAAAATACAATAAGTGATAAGGCTTTCATGAAAGGCGAAATTAAGGTATTATAAAGATAAATAGAGATACAAGGGGGATATGGTTGTGGTTCAATCATTACATGATTTTTTAAATGAAAATATAAACTACTTGAAAGAGAATGGATTGTATAATGAAATCGATTCAATTGAAGGTGCAAACGGTCCAGAAATTAAAATTGATGGTAAAACGTACGTTAACTTATCATCAAATAACTATTTGGGATTAGCAACAAATGAAGATTTAAAAGAAGCTGCTAAAGCTGCCATTGATTCACATGGTGTTGGTGCAGGGGCTGTACGTTCGATAAATGGTACATTAGATTTACATGACGAATTAGAAGAAACATTAGCGAAATTTAAAGGCACAGAGGCAGCAATTGCTTATCAATCTGGTTTCAATTGTAATATGGCTGCGATTTCAGCAGTAATGAATAAAAACGATGCTATTCTTTCTGATGAACTAAATCATGCTTCTATTATAGATGGTTGTCGTTTATCTAAAGCTAAAATCATTCGTGTTAATCACTCAGATATGGATGATTTAAGAGCTAAAGCTAAAGAAGCAGTGGAATCTGGTCAATATAACAAAGTGATGTATATTACTGATGGCGTATTTAGTATGGATGGCGATGTTGCTAAACTACCAGAAATTGTTAAAATCGCAGAAGAATTTGGCTTATTAACTTACGTTGATGATGCACATGGGTCTGGTGTAATGGGCAAAGGTGCTGGTACAGTTAAACACTTTGGTTTACAAGATAAAATCGATTTCCAAATTGGTACATTATCTAAAGCAATTGGTGTTGTAGGTGGTTATGTAGCGGGTACTAAAGAACTTATTGATTGGTTAAAGGCACAATCTCGTCCATTCTTGTTCTCAACTTCATTAGCACCTGGAGATACTAAAGCCATCACAGAAGCAGTTAAAAAATTAATGGCTTCTACTGAGTTACATGATCAATTATGGGAAAATGCACAATATCTTAAAGATGGCTTAGCTAAGCTAGGATTTAACACTGGCGAGTCTGAGACACCAATTACACCTGTGATTATTGGTGATGAAAAAGATACTCAAGCATTCAGTAAACGCCTTAAAGAAGAAGGTATTTATGTTAAGTCTATCGTCTTCCCTACAGTGCCAAAAGGTACAGGTAGAGTTAGAAATATGCCTACTGCAGCACATACAAAAGAAATGTTAGATAAAGCTATAGAAGCATATGAAAAAGTTGGTAAAGAACTTAACATTATTTAATAGATTTATTCAACAAATCAAGCACTCGTATATTGCGGGTGCTTTTAAATTTAGTGGAGTGGAAGCAATGGATGAAATTCGACAACTTACATATGATGATGAAACACAATTTCTAAAATATATTAATGAATGGTACGAAAATGAAGAGAAAATTGTTCCTGGTAATACAGATTTAAAAAAATATACATCTTTTAAAGAAATGGTAGATCATATTAATAAGTCAAAGCCTAGAGAAGATTGGGTGGAAACAAGTACATCGTTTTACTTTAAAGATAATGTTATTGTAGGCGCGGTTAATATTCGCTATCAGCTGAATGAATCATTAACGCGAATAGGTGGACATGTAGGGTATGGTGTGGCACAATCACAACGTGGTAAAGGCTATGCAAAAGAAATGCTAGGTCATGCTTTAGATATATTAAAAACAAAACAAATTAAATATGTATTAATGACATGTAATCCTAAGAATTTTAGCTCTCAAAAAGTAATCAAGTATTATGGCGGCTATGAAATAGAACCCTATATCAAAAAGAATGGATCACCTGTTAAACGATACCATATTCCAATTAATTAATCATATGCACAAAAAACATTCCCCTAAATAGGAGAATGTGTGTCGTCAAAAGTTAAATTAAATAGTTTTGTTTAAATAAACAAAATCGCAGAGATGGTAAAGACACTTGTCTAACTATCTCTTTATTTATGTTTTTAAGAATAGCATGAATATGCGTACAAGACAATATAAACTTTAAATTACCGACATTTTTAATTAAAATATCGGGTAAAGATGACTATAGATGTATGAAAATACGATAATGATGAAATACGGAGGATGTAAATATGTTGTATTTAACTGAAAAAGACCAACAACAATTACTCAATATGCGTGAAGTGATAGATGAAGTAGCAGAATCACTCAAAGCCTTTTCTGAAGGCGAAACTGAAACCCCTTTACGATATTCTATTCCATTCAATGAAGATAATAGATATTTAGTCATGCCTGCGCTATCAGATGCTTTGAAAATTGTCGGTTTAAAGACAGTGACTTTTGCACCTAAAAATCCGGAAAAAGGTAAGTCGACCATTAGTGGCTCAGTTATTTTAAGTGATTATGAAACTGGCGAAACTTTGTCTGTTTTAGACGGTGGGTATTTGACTAAAATTAGAACAGGTGCCATATCTGGTGTTGCCACAAAATATTTATCTAGAGAAAATGCAAGTACTTTATGTGTGATTGGTGCCGGCGAACAAGCTGAAGGACTAATTGCGGCTGTTTTAGCAGTCAGAAATATTAATAGGATTCACTTTGCTAGTAGAACGATAGAGAAAGCAGAAAGATTAGCAAAACAAACTAAAGATTTATATGATGTTAATGTTGAAGTATTTGAAGATGCAAATCAGGCTATTGAAGGGACAGATATCGTTGTCACTGCTACTAATTCATCAACTCCGGTTTTCGATAGAACATTAGATCCAGGTGTTCATTTGAATGCGGTAGGTTCTTTTAAACCTGATATGCAAGAGTTACCAACAGAATCTATGATGGTTGCGAATAAAATTGTCGTAGAATCAACAGAAGCAGCAATGGAAGAAACAGGAGATTTAAAAATTCCCGAACAAGAAGGCGTATTAACGCAAGATATGTTACACGCAGAGCTCGGGGATATTGTGGCAGGTCGTAAACAAGGTAGAACAGATGAGAAAGAAGTCACGCTATTTAAATCAGTGGGACTAGCAATTGTAGATATTGTCGTAGCTAATTACTTTTATAAAAAAGCACAGAAATAAAAGAAATCATGCTAGGGCATAAATATATTTCAAGTTATATTCATATTTAGGCAGTAGTTGACTTACACATGCGTATTGACTCATGTGTTCAAATTAAGCTTTAGAGGTATACATGAACTAAAGTTCATGCATAAAACCGTCTAAGTAATAAATTACAAAGACGGTCTAATGTACTAAGCTTTTTCATTTCAAGTCAACCTTGCCGTGAGGACGGGCCCCAAACATAGAGAGTTTCGAAAAGAAAATCTACAGACAATGCAAGTTGGGGATGGACAACGATAAAGAAATACTTTTTCTTTAGAAATTAGTATTTCTTATGAATGAGTTTCACTCATGTATTCCTATTTTAAAGTACACATTAGCTGTGGCTAATGCGTAAGAGGTTGAGACATAAAGTTTTTGTGCTTCTGGGAAACCGATTAACGGCGTCCCAAAAGCAGGATTATCGGCAGAAGGGACCCAACATAGAGAAATTGGTATTCCAATTTCTGCAAATAATGCAAGTTGGGCAAACGCTCACGATTCGACAAAATTTGGAAAACAATTCAAATGAACAAACTCAACTATTGAGTTTGTAAGAACTACTAACCTATGAATAAGGAAGTAGTTCTTTATCATCGTTCGGTTCTGCTCAAATCCTAAACGCTTTTGTCCAGACCTCTTTATTATTTCTATCCCACTCCCATTATCTTTATCATTACTTTCAATTTAATAAGGTCTGCGTTTATAATTATGGATGAATGACTTTATATTAATCATTAAAAAGACAATAAATATAATTAAAGATCCACCGGCTAATGCCAGAGGTAGCCATTCGTCTTTACTTAATATCGTACGTATATCTGAAATGATAAATAACATAAATATTATACTAGTAATTATTACGGTTGTTTGTTTTGATTTGTATGTTTGCAACGGCTTTTGATTATTCATAATATCATCCTCATTCAATAAAAATGTGACTAAGTAAGACTATCCGCAGTATCCTCGCAGACAAACAGCAGACTTATCATTTAAAATAGATAAATGTGAAATCGCTTATCTTCTTTATAACATCGATTAATAGTACTTTCAATATAAGGAACGCTTATTTATTGATAATCTTTAGGGTTGACTGCAATCACATTTGGAATGGTCTTCTTATACTCATGTATGTCTTCGTGATGATCTGTGATTAAAGCAGTAATTTTATGAATAGGACATACTTGGTAAAAAGCAATTTTATTCAATTTAGAACTGTCTGTAAGCATATACACTTCTTTAGATTGATTTACCATTTGGCGTTTAGCGTCTACAAATTCTTCACTATAGTGAGTTACACCTTTGATCGCATCTATAGCAGGAGTAGCTAAAAAAGCCTTCATCGAGTTAAATGATTGTAGTGTTTGTGTCGTAATTAAACCATTTAGTACATAGTTGTTATGATATAGTGTGCCGCCAGTCACGATGACTTTATGGTTAGAAGAACGAAGTATCGAAGCGATATGGATATCATTTGTAATGATGGTTAAATGTTGCTTATGCAGTAAAGCTTTAGCAAATAATAATGTGGTTGAACCTGAGTCGATAATAAGTGTGTCTCCATCTTCAACGAACTCAGCAGCTTTGTATCCAATACCTAGCTTTTCGTAATAATATTCTGTCTGTCTTTCATCGAAATTCAGCTCACTATATACATTTTCATTATTTAACACCACACCACCATGTGTACGTCTAATTTGGTTATATTGCTCGAGTTTAACAAGATCGCGACGAATTGTGGCATCATGTACATTAAATTCTTTAGCTAATGTGTGAACTGAGGCAGTTTTGTATTTAGTTAAATAGGATATAATTTTTTGTTCTCTTTCGGCAGGTAACATATTCACCGTCTCCATCTAGTAGTTTTGTTCAAATTATATAAATAATCCATGATTTATGTATGCTTATTATAGTATATCAAATACATAATAAAGGCTGTAGATGAAAGTATGACAATGAAATGACCATCTTATACTTAGCCTACAGCCTTTATATTATTGAGTTTTATTCTGTTTCACCGTATTGTTGACTTTTCGGCATTTTAATGAAGTAAGTTAAAATTGTACTAATAAAGTATAATATACCTAAAATCCAAATTACGCCTAAGTCACCAAACGGTTCTAAGAAAATTCTTACGATCATTGGGCCTACGAACACTGGTAAACCAGCACCTAAGTTTAAAATTGAAAGGGTAGCACCTTTATCTTTTTTCACTAATGAAGGAATTAAAGCAGTTAAAGGTACATATGCTGCGATAAAGATACCCCAAGCAACACCAACAATTGTAAGTAAAATGATATTTCCGTGTGACCAGATAGGTACATAGCCCATTAATAGACATGAGATACCACTACCGATACCACCGAAAATCATAACAGTATTACGCCAACCAATTTTATCTCCGATAATACCCCAAATAAGGTTAAAGACGATATTTCCGAAGAAAATAGCTGACCAAACAGCTAACCATTTAGAAGTCGGGATGCCGTATGATTCTAAGTAAAGTGGTAAGAAGATTGGGAAAGCAAATTGTGCAGTAGTATTAATGACACGTACAATACCACCTACTAATACTTTTGGTTCTTCAACAACGATTGTGAATCCTTTTAACATTTCAGCTAATTTTGCTTTGGCATTACTTTTATCAGTAGGTAATTTATCTTTATTCAAGACGATTGCTAAGAATCCACCTAAAACTACCCAGAATAATGAGCTCCATAATGTTCCGATATGACCTAAGTATTTAATAGCAAAGATAGAGTAAAATGCACCTAGCACATTTAATCCACCAGTAAATACAAGCCAGAACCAACCTACAGCTGCGCCTAACGTACGTTGTTCAGAACGATATGAAATCCAAACTAAGAATGAATAAGCGAATAAAGGATAACCTAAACCTCTTAATGCATAAGCAGGATACATAATTGCTAAATTCTCAGAAGGTAGTGCAATACCAACAAAGAATATTGTTCCAATAATGTACAATACTAAACCGATAAACATCGTACGTTTACCGCCTAATGCTTCAGCTAAAACACCACTGAACCAACTTGCAATTGCAACCGTAATACCATAGCACCCAAATAACCAACTTACTTCATTTGAGCTAAAGCCATTATGTTGCAAATAGGGGCTTAGCCAACCAATTTCTAGGCCGTCTCCCATCATAAATATTAATATCCCAATGTAACCCCATACGATTTGTTTGGGCATACCTAAAAACGTTGTCTTATTCATCATTATGTTATCTCCCCTTAGATATCATGGTTTATGACCAGTGATATCTTAAATATGTTTTTTTCCAACCTTTATGTGCTGCAGTATCATCCATCGCCTTTTTAAGATCTTCTGTACTATGGATATCATAGTATTCATCAGGGATTAATTTTTTAAGGGCTTGTTGATACTCTTCATTTTCGAATGAAGCAATGAGTTGTTCAAATTCTTGTTTTGTACTTCTTGAACTACCTGAAAGTGTTAAACCTTTTTCTAATACGTCACGTGTATTAATACCAACTAAGTCTTCAGTAACACCCATTAAAACGATTTGTCCTTGTCTATCAATTAAATCGATAGCTTGGTTGATTGCAGATTCAGAGAATTTACCACCACAACATTCAAATACAGTATGAACGCCTTTATGACTGTTGAAATCATAATCAAATACAAGATGTGTTGTCGCAAAGTTTTCGAATGATTGAAGTTTTTCTTCAATAGCGCCGAAAACAATTAAATTTTCTTTTTCAATGCCATATATATAATGAAGTGCAGTTGCTGCTAAATAACCAACCGGGCCGTCGCCGAATACTGCAACTTGTGGAGAAGATTTAGTAGTAATCTCTTTAAGTTGATTGATTGGGAATAATGATACTGAACATAATTCAGCTAATAAAGCGACGTCTTCATCTAATGTGTCTGGAATTTTCACGATGTTATCTCCGGGTACAACCATTCTATCTTGGCAAATACCATCATAGCCGCTACCCATAAATACGGCATTTTCATCATAATTATCTAATAAATCTGTTTCTTCGAAGTCACCAGCTCTTAAGCGAGAAGGGATATTCGGAACGATAACTACTTTATCTCCTTTTTGATAATCAGGATGTTTAGAATCTTCAATAGTACCGATACCTTCATGGAATAATGCCATAGGCAATTTTTTGTCTAATGCTTCTTTACGTCTATTACCTGTGTAATATCTTAAATCAGCATGACAAACACTTGCTTTAGAAGGATTAACAATAACATCACCATCTCTAAACTCATGATTAATTGTTGTATATTCAAATTCGCCAGGTTGAATTAGGCGATAAGCTTTTGACTCAATGCTCATTTTTGTTCATCTACCTTTAATACTTGTTCACTTTTATTTATGTAAACAATAGTAAACGCTTACAGTTGCCTGTGTCAATGATTTTTTATATAAAAATGTTCATTTTGGTTCTTTTTGAACTTTTATGATTGATTTATTGTTCATTTATGCGTATTATTTAGGAAAACGCTTACTTAAAGAGATGTAGATAAAGTATGGGGGTATAACTATGAGTTATAGCATTGGAGTAGATTACGGAACAGGCTCAGGAAGAGCTTTTTTAGTTGATACAAGAAATGGAAAAATAATAGATAAATATATAAAGCCATATACACATGGCACAATTGAAAAGAATTTAAATGGAGTTAAGTTACCACATAGCTTCTCACTTCAAAATGGAAATGATTATATGGAAGTTTTAGAAGAGGGTGTGCCATATTTAATTGAATCTTCAGGTGTAAACCCAGAAGAAATTGTAGGTATTGGCATTGATTTTACTTCTTCTACAGTTATGTTTACAGATGAACATTTAGAACCTATTCATAATTTACCAGGATTTGAAAATAATCCACATGCATATGTAAAACTATGGAAGCATCATGGTGCTCAAGCAGAAGCGGATCAACTTTTCCAAACGGCATTAGATAATAAGAGTAGATGGTTAGGCTACTATGGATTTAATGTTAGTAGTGAATGGATGATTCCTAAAATTATGGAAGTAATGAACAAGGCACCAGAAGTGTTAGAAAAAACATCTAATATCATGGAAGCTGGAGATTGGATTGTTAATAAATTAACAGGACAAAATGTTCGCTCTAATTGTGGTTTAGGTTTTAAATCATTTTGGGAAGAAAATGAAGGATTCCATTATGATTTGTTTGATAAAGTAGATGATCAATTATCAGATGTTGTACGTGAAAAGGTGGACGCACCAATTGTTAAAATAGGCGAAACAGTTGGCCAAATTTCTGAAGAGATGGCAGAGAAATTGGGTCTTTCTACCAAAACAAAAGTAAGTCCGTTTATCATCGATGCACATTCTAGTTTATTAGGTATTGGTTCACAACAAGACAAGCAAATGACAATGGTAATTGGAACAAGTACATGTCATCTTATGTTAAATGAACAACAACATCAAGTGCCTGGTATTTCAGGTTCTGTTAAAGGTGCAATTATTCCAGAATTATATGCTTATGAAGCGGGACAATCAGCAGTAGGTGATCTTTTTGAATATATTGCAAATCAATCACCGAAAGCATATGTCGATGAAGCGAATGAAAGAGATATTTCAATTTTTGAATTATTAAATGAGAAAGTAAAAGACCAAATGCCAGGTGAGAGTGGTCTAATTGTTTTAGATTGGCACAATGGTAACCGAAGTGTGTTAAGTGATAGTAACTTAAAAGGGTGTGTATTTGGCATGTCGTTACAAAAGACACATGAAGAACTTTACCGTGCATACTTAGAAGCTACAGCATTTGGTACTAAAATGATTATGCAACAATACCAAAGTTGGAATATGGATGTTGAAGATGTCTTTGCTTGTGGTGGTATTCCTAAGAAAAATCCACTAATGATGGACATTTATGCAAATGTACTAAATAAAAAAGTAACAATAATAGATAGTGAATATGCACCTGCTATTGGTGCAGCAATTCTTGGTTCAGTTTGTGGTGGTGCACATCAAACGTTAAATGAAGCTATTGAGTCTATGAAAGAACCTGTTTTATATGAAGTAACGCCAGATCCTGAAAAAGTGAAACGTTATAAGAAACTATTCAGCGCGTATAAAGAATTGCATGATATTCATGGTTATAAAAAAGCGAGAATCATGCGTAATGTGGGTAAATTAATGGAAGCATAAAAATAGATTTTAGCACTTAGTGAGTTGGAGAAGTTGAATTCACTAAGTGTTTTTTGTATCAATAAGTTTATTTATGTGGTTAGAAGTATTAGGCTTAAATAAAGGAGCTGACTGAAATGAATATAATGTTAACAGGTGCTACAGGAAATTTAGGTCATCATATTACTAGCCAAGCCATCGAACATGGTATTGACCGATTTTATATAGGGGTAAGAAATTTAGAGAAAGTTCCAGAACGATGGAGAGATAATGTTTCTGTAAGGCAATTGGATTATTTTGATGAAAAAAGTATGATTACAGCATTTCAAGATATGGATACGGTCATTTTTATACCAAGTATCATACATCCATCTATTAAAAGAATTCCAGAAGTAGAGAATCTAATTAGTGCAGCAAAGCAAAGCGGTGTTAGTCATATAATTTATATTGGATATTATGCTGATCAACATAATAATCCTTTCCATATGAGTCCTTACTTTGGATATGCTGAACGTCTTCTTGCTTCAAGCGGTATTGATTATACATATGTCAGAATGGCAATGTATATGGATCCATTGAAACCGTATCTTCCAGAATTAATGGATATGCATAAGTTGATATATCCAGTAGGTGAAGGACGAATTAATTATATAACTAGACATGATATTGCAAGAGGTATCATTGCTATCATAGAAAATCCTGATACATGGGGAGAACGTTACTTATTATCAGGATATAGTTATGATATGTATGAGCTTGCAGATATTTTATCAGATGTATCTCAAACAGAAATTAAATATGAACCTGTTTCATTAGAGACGTTTGCAAATATGTATGATGAACCAAAAGGATTTGGAGCACTTCTAGCATCCATGTATGAAGCGGGTGCAAGGGGATTACTGGATCAACATTCTAATGATTTTGAAAACTTAGTTAACGACAAGCCACAAACATTTAAAGACTTTCTAATGGAATAAAGGTTGTAATAAGAAGGTCATGAGACATGCAATACTGTCTCATGACCTTCTTTATATTATGCAGATTTTTTACGTGAATATAATAAAGTGATGCCAGTTATCGCTACTAATAGTGCGATTACATCAGAATGATTGCTACCTCCTGTATTAGGAAGAATAGCTAAATTGTCATGAGTCGATTGTTGAGAACGTTCTCCATTATACATGTTTTGTATATGTTTAGTGTTAGATGTTACGATATCTAAATTTGATTGAGAATATGATGTTGCGTTTTTTAGATAAGTAGATTTTGTATTAAATATATTAGTTTTGATTTGGTCATCACTTTGATTTGATGTTTCACTGCGCTTTTTATTTAATGACTTATCATGATGATGCGTATTGTTTTGAGTCGCTATTGATATTTTATTGCTAGGGCTTGGTTGGTAGGCATCGATATGACTAACCGTTCTGTTTGAAGGTTTGCCTGAGTGGTTTCTTTGATGTGATGAGATTGTCGCTACATTATTTCCAGGGTAATAAGTCGTTTTAATGTCTTTTGTTTTTGGAAGTGGGATGACTTTGTCACTATGTTTATTATTTTGAGGCAGTTGACTATTGATGATTCTTTCAGGTTTGTTGGTATCATATTTAGATAAATCAGCATTTTTAATGTATTGAGCAACTACTTCATCTAAAGAAACACCTTCTTCTCGTTTGCCTCCGAACATGTCATAACCATCACCTTTATTAGCTGTGAAATCATTCGTTGCTACATAATATGTTTTATTGGGGTCTAATTTTTCGAATTTACCAGTATCATGATTAATGATTTGTATATCTGTAACTCTATCGCCTGACTTTTTATCCATATCGAACCCAATGCGAATAGACTTAGATACTTGTAAGAAGCCACCATTTGCCGTCAACTGTGGTTTGCCATTTTTTGATTCTGTAGGTGCACTTAAACTATGTTCAAAAGCTTTTTTTACGTCAGAGCCTTTTACTTTAATTTGAGAGATTAAGTTTCCGAAAGGTAAAACAGTAATAATGTCATTTTGAGTTACTTTACCTTTATCGATAGACGCTCTAATGCCACCACCATTCGTAATAGCAAAATCAGGTCGATGGCTAAACTTCTTAGAAGCATAATCCTCCATTGCATCGGTAATTAAATTACCTAAATTTGTTTCTTGTGTACGGGCAACATTACGTTCACCATTAAGTTTCACTTTGTTATTAGGAATAATGACTGTTGATGTCGCTTTTAAGAAGTCATCATTCGCTTTGTTTACTTGTTTTTCAACTTTAGTGTCAGGCTGAATGTTTTTTGTATCAGCAACGTTAATTAAATCAGCTTTAAGATTTTTCGTTTGATTATCCTCTCTATTAAATCGGATGCGTCCCACATTTTCTAATGCTGTTCCCGTTTGAGCTAATACATTTTTATCGTATGATTTACCATTTTTAATGACAGTATGAGAGTGACTATCTAACACGATGATAGATTGTTTAAATGATTTATCTTTCGATAATTGTTCAGTCAAATAATCGCCACGCCATTCTTTTTTAGTATTAGGATCTACACCTAAATGAGATAAAATGACAAAAACATCTACTTGATCTTTAATGTCATTCATAGCACGTTTCACACTTGTCAGTGGATCTTTAAATTCAACACCTTTTACAGCCGATGGTGAAGTCTTAGTTTTAGTTTCTGGAGTGGTCACTCCGACGATACCATATCGAATTCCATTTTTATTGATTATTGTTGATGGTTCGAAGTCACTTTTGCCATTTTTATAAACATTTGAAGTAATCATCGGAAAGTTTAGCTGCTTTTTTAATTTAAGTAATTGGTCATATCCAAAATCAAATTCATGATTGCCTAGAGTCATGGCATCATAACCGACACTATTCATAGCCTTTGCCATTTCTTCACCTTTAGAATTATTAGACACAGGTAAGCCTTGGAAAGCATCACCAGAATCTAATAATAAATCGGGATTTTCTTTATCTTTAAGGCCTTTAACTTTAGGCATACCAATGACTTTTCCATCGTCTTCAACAAAACGACCATGGATATCGTTTGTATGTAAAATTTTATGTTCATTTTTGTTAGTACTTTTTGTTTTCGAGCTATCATTATTTTTAGCTTTTTCTTGTGTTTGTGTAGAAGTTACATATAGTTGCTTGTTCTGATCAGCCTGCTGTTGATGATTTTTATCATTGTTACTTTGATTTTTAGTTGAAGATTGCTGTTCTTTTAACTGTTGCTTTGGTGTATTTGAATTCTTGTTAATATTAACTACTGGTTCCTTGGTATTTGAATTTGGTTGCTCGTGTTGTGTATTTAAATGATAAGAAGTTGTGTTTGTAGCATTTTTATTTACTAAATCATTTCTATTGTTGCCATTACTTTGAGTATTTGTATCATCTACTTTGTTTTGATGTTTCGCTCGTTCCTCTTTATGTAAAGAAATATTTTGCGAATTATCATTGTTATTATTTGAAGACGTATGATTAGTTTTATCTTCAGGTAACGATGTCGTAGTATCGTCTTTTGAAAGTTGCTGTTCTATGTGGGCTCTTGGCGTTGAATCTTGACTACTTGTATTTATTTGTTGAGTTGTTGTGGCATTGCTCTTTTGAATTTCACTTTGATTTTCAGCTGCTTGTATAGGATGATTTATAAAACCTAAACCAATCAACATGATTAATATGAATGAAAAAAATAGACGCTTCATATTGGCCTCCTTAATAATCAAAAATATAACAAGTCAATTTTAGCATATAAATTTTAAATAAAAATATTGTATAAACATAATTTACTGTAATTTTAAGGTTTATTAATATTTGATTAACGTGTATGTCATTGTGAGTAATAAATATAGAATTTCCTCTAAATATTGATTTAATAACAAAAAATAGAAAATTTAACTTTGTACTCACTATATATACAAGAAAGCGCTTTTATATTATAATATAGATGTAAATCGAGAATTTGTTCACACGAGAAAGACAACGAATTTTCTATAAACACAAGGGGAGATTTATAATGAAAAAAATTATGATAACAGGTGCTTTAGGACAAATAGGTACAGAATTAGTAGTTAAATGTAGAGAAATTTATGGAACAGATAATGTACTAGCTACGGATATTAGAGAACCAGAAGCGGATTCACCAGTTAATGATGGGCCTTTTGAAATTTTAGATGTAACAGATCGTGACAAAATGTTTGAATTAGTTAAGGATTTTGAAGCTGATACGTTAATGCACATGGCTGCTTTATTATCAGCTACAGCAGAGAAGAACCCTATGTTTGCTTGGGATTTAAATATGGGTGGATTAATGAATGCTTTAGAAGCAGCGCGTACATACGATTTACATTTCTTCACACCAAGTTCAATTGGTGCATTTGGAGATTCAACACCTAAAGTCAATACGCCACAAGTCACAATTCAACAACCTACAACAATGTATGGTGTTAACAAGGTTGCCGGAGAATTATTATGTCAATATTACTTTACGAAATTTGGCGTAGACACACGCAGTGTAAGATTCCCAGGATTAATTTCACATATTAAAGAACCAGGCGGTGGTACTACAGATTATGCTGTAGAAATATACTTTAAAGCAGTTAGAGAAAATCATTATACAAGTTATGTTGATAAAGGCACATTTATGGATATGATGTACATGGACGATGCAATTGAAGCTACTATTCAATTAATGGAAGCTGATGGTGCTAAATTAGAAACTAGAAATGGATATAATCTAAGTGCTATGAGTATTGATCCTGAAATGGTTAAAGAAGCTATCCAAGAACACTATCCAGACTTTACGTTAGACTATGATGTGGATCCAGTTCGAGAAGGGATTGCTAAAAGTTGGCCAGATAGTATCGATACAAGTTGTGCACGTGGAGAATGGGGTTTCAATCCTAAATATGATTTAGAAAGTATGACTAAATTAATGTTAGATGCTATTGAAGCTAAAGAAAAAGCAACAAAATAATCTGCTTATTAAATATAACGTAGTAAATGTTAGTTTTACTCCTTCTAATTATTTTTACATTAGAAGGAGTGATTTTTTATCTTCGAGTAGTTACTTGACTTGTAAGATAAAAGCGATAGTGTTTTACTTAAGGTATATTATACATATTAGTATTTAGTTTGAATTTTCGGAAAATTTATTGAATAGTATATATACGATTGCTATAATCTAGTATAACTATTTATATTGGTAGCAATATTAGGAGGCCGTTATCATGACAGAACAAGTTAAATTTGAGAAACGAGATACGCTAAAAGAAAAACCAGATAATTCGAATTTAGGGTTTGGTCAATACTTTACAGATTATATGTTGAGTTATGATTATGATGCTGATAAGGGTTGGCATGATTTAAAAATAGTGCCTTATGCACCATTTGAAATTTCACCAGCCGCTCAAGGTTTACATTATGGTCAAGCTGTATTTGAAGGTTTGAAAGCATATAAATATAATGATGAAGTTGTTTTATTCCGCCCAGATGAAAACTTTAAACGAATTAATAATTCTTTAGCACGTTTGGAAATGCCAGAAGTAGATGAAGAAGTGTTGTTAGAAGGTTTGAAACAATTAGTAGATGTTGAACGTGATTGGATTCCAGAAGGCGAAGGTCAATCATTATATATTCGTCCATTTGTATTTGCGACTGAAGGCATTCTTGGCGTAAGAGCATCTCATTCATATAAATTATTCATTATCTTATCGCCATCAGGTGCTTATTATGGTGGTGACACACTAAAATCAACTAAAATTTATGTTGAAGATGAGTATGTACGTGCAGTACGTGGTGGTGTAGGGTTTGCTAAAGTAGCAGGTAACTATGCTGCAAGCTTATTAGCGCAAACGAATGCTAACAAATTAGGTTACGACCAAGTACTTTGGTTAGATGGTGTTGGACAAAAGTACGTTGAAGAAGTAGGCAGTATGAATATCTTCTTTGTTGAAAACGGAAAAATCGTTACACCTGCATTAAATGGTAGTATTTTACCTGGTATAACACGTAAATCTATTATCGAATTAGCACAAGATTTAGGTTATGAAGTTGAAGAACGTCGAGTTTCTATTGACGAATTATTTGAAGCGTACGACAAAGGTGAGTTAACCGAAGTATTTGGTACTGGTACAGCAGCAGTTATTTCACCGGTAGGAACTTTGCGTTATGAAGATAGAGAAATTGTCATTAATAACAATGAACCAGGTGAAATTACGACAAAACTTTATAATGAATATACAGGTATTCAAAATGGTTCACTAGAAGATCGTCACGGTTGGCGTTTTGTAGTGCCTAGATATTAAAATATTAAATTAATGCTAGGAGCCTTTATTAAAGGTTTCTAGTTTTTTTTAATAAACAATAATACAGCGATTATATGCGTTAAAGTTATAATATTATTCGTATAGTTAAAATAATTATTTTTAATCCAAGAAGCGACTTAAAAGTAACTTTCCTACATTTTTAAGAATGATTGTACTACAATAGTACGTATTGAAACAAAAATAAAATATGGAGTGTAGTGATATCAATGGAATGGATACTGTTTGATAAAGATGGCACGTTAATAGAGTTTGATAAGAGTTGGGAAAAAATTGGTATACGTCTGGTTGATAAATTGTTAGATACATTTCCTGTTCATGATAAAGAAGTAGCGCACAGACAATTAGGAATCATAGATGATAAAATTGTTCCAGATTCTGTGATGGGTTCAGGATCTCTAGGTGAAATGATCAAATCCTTCGATGATGTTACCGGCCAAGACACATCTGAATGGACAAGAAATACGAGTCAAGAGTTAGTGGACTCAAGAGAGCCTGAAAATCATTGGGTAGATGGTGTATACGATACGATTGTAGCTTTACGTCAAGATGGCTATAAAATAGGCATTGTAACAAGTGATACTAAAAAAGGGGTTACCCAATTTTTAGAAGCAACACAATCAAAACATTTATTCGATTTAGTTATTTCAACTGAAACACATGCTGAAGAAAAACCGAGTCCCAAAGTATTAGACCCATTATTCGAAGTCTATGATGTTAAACCAGAACATGTAGTGATTGTAGGGGATACAGCAAATGACATGAAGACTGCAATTAATGCACAATTAGGATTGAGTATTGGTGTCTTAACAGGTATTGCTAAAAGAGAAGAACTTCACGAAGCGGATGTCATCGTTGAAAGTGCGAGTGAAGTTAAACAAGTGCTTGATAAACAATAATAATCGTGATTTTTAAAATAAAAAAGCTCCCGACTTTGTGTCCACTAAATATGTGGGTAAATAAAGTTGGGAGCTTAAATATTTGGTTATTGATTATCTTGGGTCAACTTGACGATACGTATCGATAACATGTGCAATTTTATCGATAATAGGATTAAGTGTGTCAGGGTCGTTATGAATATCATATTCATTTATATTCACGCGAACAACTGGACAAGCATTAAAGTTATTAATCCAATGATCGTAACGTTCGAATAATTTTTGCCAATATTCAGGATTGGTATCAATTTCAATGTCACGACCACGCTGCTTGATGCGTTCAATGACTTCGTCATAATCACATTCCAAATAAATAAGTACATCTGGCTTTGGAAAATAAGGTGTCATGACCATGGCATTGAATAGTTCTGAATAAGTATTGAAATCGTCTTGACTCATAGTTCCTTCTTCTTCATGCATTTTGGCAAAGATATCTACGTCTTCATATATAGAACGGTCTTGTACAAATCCACCACCATACTCAAACATACGCTTCTGTTCTTTAAAACGTTCTGCTAAAAAGTAGATTTGTAAATGAAAGCTCCAACGCTCAAAATCTTGATAGAATTTATCCAAATATGGATTATGATCTACATTTTCAAATGAGGTTTTAAAATTTAACTTATCTGCTAAAGCTTGAGTAAGGGTAGACTTACCGACACCTACTGTACCTGCAATTGTGATAATGGCATCTTGTGGTATGTTAAATGAATTCATTTTATTTATCTCCAATCATTGATTTTACCTGAGTAAGTATCTCTTGATAATCTTTGTTATTATTGACAAAATCCATATTTGACGTATTGATGTGCAATACTTGAACGTTACTATCTTTTAAAGAACTATAAAATGTATGATAATCATGTTTCAAAGCCAGTAAATAATCATCTTCGATTTGATGTTCGAAACTACGATTTCTTTTAGCAATTCTATGTTTTAATACATCTAATTCTGCATCTAAAAAGATAATTGTATTTGGCATTGTTAAATCCTCAGTTAAAATGTCATATATACGTGAGAATTTATTGAATTCATGATTGTCTAATGTATTTTTAGCAAAGATTTTATTTTTATAAATGTGATAATCACTTACTATACCTTTATGAAGTGACTCGATATCTTTAAACTGTTTGTATCTATTACATAAAAAGAACATTTCTGTTTGGAAACTCCATTTTGAAATGTCATCATAAAAGTCAGATAAAAATGGATTTTCATCGACAATTTCTTTTTCTTCATAAAAATCTAAGGATTGACTTAATTTGTGGGCAAGAGAAGATTTTCCAACACCGATTGGACCTTCAATTGCGATAAATGGTTTATTCATATTCACTTCTCCAAATGTTAAGATAGACAGTGAGTATTGTAACACAAGTGAGGTGTCTGGACACGAATGGAAACTGATGAATATTATATGAAACTTGCAATCCAAGAAGCTAAAAAAGCCGAACTACTAGGTGAAGTTCCTATTGGTGCAATTATAGTTAAGAACGGTCATGTAATCGCAAGAGCGCATAATCTGAGAGAAACGATGCAACAACCTACGGCCCATGCTGAACATTTAGCTATTGAACGGGCAGCCAAAGTAATAGGTAGTTGGCGACTTGAAGATTGTACTTTATATGTCACGTTAGAACCTTGTGTGATGTGTGCAGGCACTATTGTCATGAGTAGAATACCATATATTAAATATGGCGCAGCAGATCCTAAAGGCGGATGTTCAGGCAGTTTAATGAATTTATTGACCCAACCGGACTTTAATCATAGAGCACAAGTAGAGAGTGGACTTTTAGAAGAACAATGTGGTGATTTACTAAGAAACTTCTTTAGAAAGTTAAGAAAAAAGAAAAAATCTGACAAACGGGCTATACTAAATCATGAATCGGATTTGTTAGAATAGTGTAGTAAGGCAAGTGATTGTCAATCCACGAATCTTTAATATAATGAATACTATATAGTATGAAACGAGGTTAACGAATGATTAAGTTAATAGCAACAGACATGGATGGTACGTTATTAAACGCAGCACACGAAATTTCAGAAGAAAATCAGCAAGCAATTCGATATGCCCAAGAACAAGGTATTACTGTAGTCATAGCGACAGGTAGAGCATTTTATGAAGCTAACACGCCAGTTGCTGAGACAGATTTGAAAGTACCTTATATTTGCTTGAATGGGGCAGAGGTTCGAGATGAAACATTCAATATAATGAGTACCTCTCATTTGAATCATGAATTAGTGCATAAAGTTACTTCAAAATTAAAAGAGGAAGGTATTTATTACCAAATCTATACCAATAGAGGTATTTATACTGAAGATCCACAACGTGATTTGGATATTTATATTGATATCGCTGAGAGAGCAGGTCAAAAAGCAGATGTCGAAAAAATTAAAAATGGTATTCAAAAACGTATTAAGAATGGAACTTTAAAAGTTGTTGATAGCTACGATGCGATAGAGGACATCCCTGGTGAATTAATAATGAAAGTGTTAGCCTTCAATCCTGATTTAGGAAAAATGGATCGTGTTGGACAAGAACTTGCAACGTCACCTAACCTAGCTATATCTTCTTCTTCAAGAGGAAATTTAGAAATTACACATTCAGATGCCCAAAAAGGTATTGCGTTGGAAACAATCGCAGAACGTTTAGGTGTGAAAATGGAAAATGTAATGGCGCTTGGTGACAACTTGAATGATATGTCTATGTTAGAACGTGTTGGCTATCCTGTTGCAATGGAAAATGCCGCACCGGAAGTGAAGGCAATTGCAACATACACTACTGACACTAATGAAAATAGTGGTGTTGGTAAAGCTATAATGAAATTGATTGATCAGAAAAAATAATACAATCGACAAAGGAGATATAGATAATGAAAGGACTAGCAATTATCGGTAGTGCACAATTAGGATCTCATACACACGCATTGTCCCAATATTTACAAGGTCAATTCGAAGAACATGGTGTAGAGTTGGAAATTTTTGAATTAGCGAAAAATCCTATACATCAACTTGATTTTGCAGGGACAACACAAGCGACTGAAGAGATTAAAAATAATGTTGATTTATTACAAAGTAAGGCTATGGAAGCGGATTTCTTCATATTAGGGACACCTAATTACCACGGTTCATTTTCAGGTATTTTAAAAAACGCATTAGACCACTTGAATATGGATTACTTTAAAATGAAACCTGTTGGATTGATTGGAAATAGTGGTGGTATTTTAAGTTCTGAACCACTATCACATTTAAGAATTATCGTGAGAAGTTTATTAGGCATTGCTGTACCTACGCAAATTGCTACGCATGATAGTGATTACGCTAAATTAGATGATGGCACATTATATTTAGAAGATGATGAATTCCAGTTACGTGCTAGATTATTTGTAGATCAAATTGTATCTTTCGTAAATAATAGTCCATATGACCATTTAAAATAAAAGCACAACTAAAATAGAAAATGATTAAAATCAACTCAAACAAGTATTGAATAGATATTAAAGAGTAGTTAGAAAATATACTAATTTCTAAATATCTACATTATATAAAACTTGTTTGAGTTTTTTGTTGCTGATAAGTAAATATATGTTTTATTTATATTCATTTGAGAATTAAAGTATTTAATTCTCAAATGATATTATTGTTGTGATTTATTTAAAAAGATTATATAATGATATTCTTAAATCATTGAAGGTCATTTAATGATTTAAGTCATTATCTAACAAATTATACATAATAATTAAATGAAGTTTGATAAACAAGCATGTTTTGATAATAAGTTTAGAATATATAAAACAATAATCCTTTTGATTGTTATATTTGTCATTAAAAATATAGTGCGAATCGATTAATCATTATTTTATAGCGTAACTATATGACATATAGCTTTCAAAAGGATTATTTATTTGAAAAATTTTCAAACTGAATGTTTTAACAAATGTAATTTCTATTTTTAATTCATTATTTGTTTTATTATATTTAGAATACTAAGTGTATGCACTTTATTATTAAAATATTATGTGTTGTAAAATAATATTGCTTGTATTATATTTGTGTTAGCAATCAAAAGAATATATATGGTTGTTACATATAATTATGAAAAATTTCTCTAGGAGGAAATATATGAAGAAAAGAATGGATTTTTTACCAAACAAAATGAACAAGTACTCAATCAGACGATTTACAGTAGGGACGGTGTCAATTTTAGTCGGAGCTACATTAGTATTCGGTATTAGTAATAACGAAGCGCAAGCTGCTGAGAAAACAAGTACTGAAGAATCTACACAATCTAACGAAGATACATCATCACAAGACAGTGTTAAACAAAAAGGTGATGTTCAAACTAGTGAACAAGCAACTAACAATAATGACATTCCTGAACAAGTTGATGTAACAAATGAAGCTAGCATTTCAGAAGAAGCAACAACAGAAGCACCAAAAGCTGACACAACAAAAGAAAAGCCAGCAACAACGGAAGAAGCACCAAAAGCTGACACAACAAAAGAAGAGCCAGCAACAACAGAAACACCAAAAGCTGACACAACAAAAGAAGAGCCAGCAACAACAGAAACACCAAAAGCTGACACAACAAAAGAAGAGCCAGCAACAACAGAAACACCAAAAGCTGACACAACAAAAGAAACTCCAACAACTACAGATCAAACTCCAGAATCAAACCAAACTGATTCTCAAGAAACAACTACAGAACAATCAACTCAACCAACAACTCAAACTCAAAATTCACCAGAAGCAAATACAACACAAGAATTTGATACAGTAGTAAATAATGTTCAAAATGCATCAACAACTGAAGATAAACAAGAAGCTTTAACGAATTATATTGCTGATACAAATAACACAAGTAAAGAAGATGCAAAAGCACAAGTTGAAAACTTAGATTTAGATTATAAGAATCTTGATGAAACAACATTATTAAGTGCACTAGCTCAAGATTATTCAAATAAAAAAGATTCAACAACAACGTATGCTACACCACGTTCAACTACATCAACACCAAAACCTGTTAATCGTTTAGGTATTAAAAAATTAGCAGCAGTAAGACAAGGTACAAATGTAAATGATAAAGTTCATTTTTCTAATATCGATATAGCTATTGATAAAGGACATACAAATCCTCAAACAGGACAAAAAGAATTCTGGGCTACATCAAGTGATGTTTTAAAATTAAAAGCAGATTATACAATCGATGATGATGTACATGAAGGCGATCAAATGACTTTCCAATACGGTGACTACTTCCGTCCTGGTTCAGTAAGTTTACCTTCTACTCAACAGAATTTATATGATGCAAATGGTGGATTAGTTGCTAAAGGTATTTACGATAGTAATACTAATTCAACTACTTATACATTTACTAACTACGTTGATCAATATAATAATATTAAAGGTAGTTTTGAACAGATTACGTTTGCTAAACGTGAAAATGCAACAACTGATAAAACGGCTTATCCAATGCAAGTCACTTTAGGTAATCAATCATATTCTAAAGATGTTATTGTGGATTATGGTAATAAAGAGAATGCACCTATCATTACAAGTACAAATTATATTGAAAATGGTACATTAGCACGTCATATGACAGCTTACATTAACCAACCTAAATCAACATTTACGAAAGAAATATTTACTACAAACCTAACGGGATTTAAATTCGATCCAACTAAAAATAACTTCAAAATCTATGAAGTAACAGATCAAAACCAATTTGTAGATAGTTTTACACCAGATACATCTAATCTTAAGGACGTAACTAGTAATTTTAAAATTAATTACAGTAATAACAATCAAACTGCAACTGTTGATTTATTAAACGGAGCAAGAAGTAGTAATAAGCAATATATTATTGAACAAGTTGCCTATCCTCTAGATACAGCAAATGATACGAATGGTAAAATTGATTACCGTTTAGATACTAATGAAAAAATTTATACTTGGTCTAACTCTTATTCAACTGCTGCAGGATCTTCCACTGCTAATGGAGATTTAAAAAAATATTCATTAGGTGATTACGTATGGGAAGATACGAATAAAGACGGTAAACAAGATGCTGATGAAAAAGGTATTCAAGGTGTATACGTCATCCTTAAAGATGCTAATGGAAAAGAATTAGATCGTACTACTACAGATTCCACTGGTAAATATCAATTTAATGACTTAACAAATGGGACGTACACAGTTGAATTCTCAACTCCAGAAGGTTATACACCAACAACAGCAAATGCTGGTACAGATGATAGTGTCGATTCAGATGGCTTAACTACTACTGGTGTGATTAAAGATGCAGATAACTGGACATTAGATAGTGGTTTCTATAAAACACCAAAATATAGTTTAGGTGATTATGTTTGGTTAGATACAAACAAAGACGGTAAACAAGATGATACTGAAAAAGGAATTCCTGGTGTAACTGTTACATTAAAAGACAAAGATGGTAACGTGCTTCAAACAACAACAACAGATGAAAATGGTAAATACCGTTTTGATAATTTAGATAATGGTGATTACGTTGTTCATTTTGATAAACCAGCAAACTTAACACAAACTAAAGTAGATTCTAGTGATGATGATAAAGATGCTGATGGGGAAGATGTACATGTAACTATTAAAGATCATGATGATTTCACAATAGACAATGGTTACTTCGAAGAAGATTCAGATAGTGATTCAGACTCAGACAGCGACTCCGACTCAGATAGCGATTCCGACTCAGATAGCGACTCAGATTCAGATAGTGATTCAGACTCAGACAGTGATTCAGACTCAGACAGTGACTCAGATTCAGATAGCGACTCAGATTCCGACAGCGACTCCGACTCAGATAGTGACTCAGATTCAGACAGTGACTCAGATAGTGACTCCGACTCAGATAGCGATTCTGATTCAGATAGCGACTCCGACTCAGATAGTGATTCCGATTCAGATAGTGACTCAGACTCAGATAGTGACTCCGACTCAGACAGCGATTCCGATTCAGACAGCGACTCAGACAGTGATTCTGACTCAGATAGCGACTCAGATTCAGACAGCGATTCAGACTCAGACAGTGATTCCGATTCAGATAGCGACTCAGATTCAGACAGTGACTCCGATTCAGACAGTGACTCAGATTCAGATAGCGACTCAGACTCAGACAGCGATTCCGATTCAGACAGCGACTCAGACAGTGATTCTGACTCAGATAGCGACTCAGATTCAGACAGCGATTCAGACTCAGACAGTGATTCCGATTCAGATAGCGACTCAGATTCAGACAGCGACTCCGACTCAGATAGCGACTCAGACTCAGACAGCGATTCCGACTCAGATAGCGATTCTGATTCAGACAGCGATTCCGATTCAGATAGCGACTCAGATTCAGACAGCGATTCAGACTCAGATAGCGACTCAGACTCAGACAGCGATTCCGACTCAGATAGCGATTCTGATTCAGATAGCGACTCCGACTCAGATAGCGATTCTGATTCCGACAGTGACTCAGATTCAGACAGCGATTCCGACTCAGATAGCGATGCAGATAAAGAGCATGGAGATGATGCATTACCTGAAACGGGTGATGACTCTAATCAAAACAATGCTACTTTATTCGGTTCATTATTCGCGGCATTAGGATCTCTATTCTTATTTGGTAGACGTCGTAAAAAAGATGCAGATAACAAGTAATATCTAATCTGTGTTAAATATATAATTATGGATAAAACCAGGTCATTTTGGCCTGGTTTTATTTGAAAATTACACTAAAATATTAATAATTGATATAATTGATTATGATATATGTGTAATATGGAGGTTAATATGGATATTGAAAGAAAAATAAGAAAATTAGTAGAGTTTATTAATGATAAAGAAAATATTGAAGGTTATGCGTTTGTTAGTTTAGGGAAACCTAATGTTAAAGCTCAGGTGAAGCTTTTAAAGAAAACTACTTATTTAGAACGTGAGATTAATAAATTATGTCAAAAATACAAGAAAAAGGCAGCTGTATATCCAACATGGATTAAAGTTGATATTGTTACGCATTTTGATAATGTACCATTTAATGAACTGAAAAATGATTTGATTACAACTAGACGAAATTATATTGAATATGGTATTGCTCTTGACTCAAATTGGAATATCACTTTTTTACCTGAGGAAATTAATGTAAATGCATTTGTAAGACCATCTAAAGAGACTAAAGAATTTTATTTATCTGAAGACAATATTAATAACTATATGCGTAAATATACTAATTATAAAAGACCATTTTCTGAGGATTTATATAAAGGTAAAGAGGTCACTAAATTTTATACTAAATCATACTTTTTAGATGACGAAGAAGTTTATGAGTTGCATTCGAAAGGCTATCGAAAAGGCTTAAGAAAAATAGACGATTTGAGTAATGAGATAGATAAATTGATAAAAAGTAGTACTCGCTTTTTAGATGATATGATGGAAGATAGTGGTAGATATAATTACGGATATTTACCACATTTTGATAAAAAAATAGGATTTTATAATATTTTACGACATTCTTCATCTACATACGCGTTAATTGAAGGATTAAACTATTTAGGAGAACCACTAAATTCAACAGAAAAAGCTATTAATTATATCATCGACAATTATATATATGAAAGTAATGGCAATGCATATGTATTTGATGATACAAAAAATATAAATGAGATTAAATTAGGACAAAATGCATCATTTATATTTGCAGTATGTGAATATTTAAAAGAACACAATAATGAAAGATTCCTTGAAGCAGCACAAAAGGTGGCTAATGGCATATTAACTATGATAGATGAAAATACGTGGGATACTACTCATGTATTAAACTATCCTGATTTACCTGTTAAAGAGAAATTTAGAATTGTTTATTATGATGGTGAGGCAGCGTTAGCATTAATGCGACTATATCAACAAGACCATAATGAACAATGGTTGAATACAGTTAAAAGTTTAGTTGATCAATTTATTGCTAAAGATTATTGGAAATATCATGACCACTGGTTAGGATACTGTACTAATGAACTAGTACAAATTAATCCAGAAGCTAAATATTTTGAGTTTGGAATTAAAAATGTAAGCACGCATTTAGATTATATTAAAAATCGTGAAACTACTTTCCCAACATTTTTAGAAATGTTAATGGCCACATATAGATTGATTCAAAAAGCCAAACAAGAAGGACATGAAGAATTAGTTGAATCATTAATAGATGAACAGAAATTAATTGATATTATCCATATAAGAGCAGATTATCAAAGAACAGGCTTTTTCTATCCAGAATTAGCTATGTATTTTAAAAATCCAGCTAGAATATTAGGTAGTTTCTTTATAAAACATCACGGTTATAGAGTTAGAATTGATGATATAGAACATTATGTTTCTGGTTATGTTCAATATCAAAAAGCTTTTAAGGATTAAAGGATAATAAAATTCCCAAGGTACAAAATGTATCTTGGGAATTTTTATGATTGCTAGAAATTATAACGTTTTAAGGAAGGATTGCCATTGTTTAATTAAATGATCTTCAGAAAAATGATTGGCAACTTTTATGCTATTTAGTGAAAATTCGTGTTGCAGTTTAGGATGATCTAATAGATATTTTACTTTTTCGTATAATGCATCTTCATTATCTTTTTCAATTAAATAGCCATTTTCACCATTATTAATCATTTCTTTAGGACCATACTTCATATCATAACTAACTGCAGGTATTCCATGAGCTAAACATTCTAATAAAGCTAAGTTAAATCCTTCCATATTACTAGTTATTAAACATAAGTAAGCATTTTTGTATTCTTCTTCTAATGAATTTAAGAAACCTCGTAAAAATACATGTTTTTCTAAATTTTTTTCTTTTATCATTGTCTGTAATTTTTCAGTTTCCATACCAAAACCAAACATATGTAATTCTATTTGAGGATAAGTATCTTTTAATTTTTCAACTAATCTAATTTGATGGTCAAGTTGCTTTTCCGGTGAGTACCTTGCAACAGCGATGAGTTTTTTTGGTTCAACTTTTTTTGGATTCGTTAAAGTAATGTTAGTAAATCCAACAGGTATATTGACAACAGGTATTGCATTATTGATTCGCTTAGTAACATCTTCTTTTTGATCTACAGTAGAAGCTATAATTGCTTTATATCTTGGCAAATTGCTAAATAAGTGTTTGTAAGAATTTTTATAGTTGGAAGTTTCAATTTCATTTGCATTTTTCACGTGTGTATTATGTAAAACAGCTACTACAGGTATTTTAGGATTAGTTAAATTAAATGAAGGTGCAGTATGTAAGTTCTTATCACTAAAAAACATATCTCCTTTTTGATAAATACTTTCAATGAAATATGCTACTAATTCATTTTCATTATTAAAATAATGATTTTTATTATGATTTTGTAAGACAATTAAATCTAAGACATCTTTTTCAGAATTATTATGATAATATTTTTCGATTAAAATTTCACCATTGATATTATGATAGGATTCATAAACAGTATTTTGTTTTCCAGTTAATAGTCTTGTGCAACTTAAAAAGCCACGTACATCATAAAATTCTCTTTTAACTTTTCTTCTGTTTTTATCAAAATAGTTAATATAGTCGATTTGCTTACGCTTTGGAGTGAAAAAATGAGCATAAATAATGAAAGTGCCATTATTATAGACCCTTACATCGTTCGTATTTGGAACATATTCTATATCATAATTACATTCATTTTCCCAATACGATATCCAATCGAAATGATATGATTCGGTAATGTTATCTACTTCTTGAAAATAATCATACATATTTATCATATCTTCTTTATTGATAAAATCACTATGCTATTTTGCTATAAAACGATTCCATTTAATAAAAACACATTTAGCTGGTAATCCTGCTTTTTTAAATAGATAAAGACGATTGATTAAAGCTTTCTCAATCCCTGTAATTGTACTTCCTAAATTAAAACCTACAAAATAATTCATATAAATACCTCATATTTAGTATATTTTTCATTAATTATAACATGTTTATTGCATATAAATATATTAATGCATACAACATTTCGCTTTTTTTCTAATTATTTTAAAATTCTAACTATTTATGGTATCGCTTCCAATTACAACTATGCTACACTACTAACGAGTGTAAAAGTTCATGAAGGGGTGGGACATAATGAAGCGTTATCGCTATTTTATTATTACGATGATTGTCATTATGACAATGATTAATTATATTGATAGGGGTGCTATTTCATACGCTCAAGAGGATATTATCAAAGAATTTGGTTTTGATACGATTGCTTGGGGCTCTATTCTAGGATATTTTGGTTATGGTTATATGTTTGGTTCGCTGTTAGGGGGTATTACAGCGGATAAAAAAGGACCGAAATTTGTATGGATTGTAGCAGGAACTGCTTGGTCATTAGTAGAAATTGCTATGGCATTTGCTGGTGAATTAGGTATTGCAGTATTTGGAGGTTCTGCTTTAGCAGGATTCGGCATGTTGCGTGTCATGTTTGGTGTGGCTGAAGGGCCTATTTTTTCTACAATTAGTAAAACCAATGCCAATTGGGCTGCGCCTAAAGAAAGAGGTTTATTATCTGCATTAGGATTAATCGGTGTACCATTAGGTGCACTCATTACAGCACCCATTGTTTCAGGTTTTTTAACAATTTCTAATTGGCGTTTACTATTTATCTTGCTAGGGATATTAGGCCTGATTTGGGTAGTTGTTTGGTCTATGGTATTTACAGATTACCCTGAAGATAATAAAAGAATTTCTGAAGAAGAATTACAATCTATTCGATCTACTGAGGATAGTTTAAATGTCGAAAAGACAGTTGATACAGAACAATCTAAAGAAAAATGGTATCATTTTTTTACAAGTACAACGTTAATTTGTAATATGTTAGGTTATTTTGGTTTCCAATATGTTAACTTTCTTATTTTAACTTGGACGCCTAAATATTTACAGGATGAATATCATTTTGAAATCCATTCATTATGGTATTTAGGTATGATTCCATGGATTGGGGCAGTCTTTACAGCTTACTTCGGTGGTCAATTATCAGATTGGTTTAGAAAAAAGACAGGAAGTCTACGTATTGCGAGATCTGGACTTTCAATAGCAGGTATGATTTGCGCTGCTACATGCTTTTTAATCATTCCATTTACACATAGTATTGTAGCGGTCATGATTTTAATGATGATTGGAAACGCATTTATTTTCTTACCTAATGCCGTATATTGGGCTGTAATTATTGATACAACACCTAACAATACAGGTACATACGGAGGTATTACACATTTCTTTGTTAATACTGCAACGGTCATTGCGCCAACATTAACAGGCTATTTAGTAGCATCTTATGGCTACTCTTCAATGTTTGTATCTGCAGTGGTTGCATCATTAATTAGTATCATTGCAATGTGCTTTGTTAGACCAGGTGAAAAGAAAATGCATATGACAAAATAAAAAATGCAGTACTTCCCAAATTGATATATTTGGAAGTACTGCATTTCTTTTATTATTTTCTATATTTTAAACGCGCAAAAGCATCATGTTGATGTATGGATTCTTCGTTACGACATTCGATATCAAAGCCTTCTATCCAATCAAATTCAACTAAATCAGCTGCTATTAATCGGATTAAGTCTTCAACAAAACGTGGATTTTCATAAGCACGTTCCGTGACACGTTTTTCGTCAGGTCGTTTTAAAATTGGATAAAGTACGGAGCTTGCATTTGCCTCCATCGCATCTAAAATTTTATCTTTATAATCATCAATGACAATGTCATCTTTATTTAAATACGTTTTCACTGTAACGATACCACGTTGATTATGTGCTGAGTATTCACTGATTTCTTTTGAACATGGACATAACGTCGTAACGGCCGCTTGAATTGTTAATTCTTTGCGCGTTACTTTAGTACCTTCAATTGCTAAACCATAAGTGACATCAGCATTTCCAATGGCTTTAATTTGGGTTACCGGACTAAAGCGGTCAAAGAACCATTTGCCACTAACATCCACACCTGCTGCGTTTTGGTTCATCTTTTCTTGTAATGTTCTTAATACTTGATAGAGCGTATTAAATTCTAATTCAATACCATTATTATAATGCTTTTCAACACTTTCTAAGATACGGCTCATATTAATACCTTTTTCATCTTTATTTAAACTTGTTGAAAAGCTAAATGTACCTGCTGTTTGAAATTGATCAATCAATACAGGATAGGTTAAATTTTTAATACCTACTTCTTCTATTTCAAATAAGAAGTTTTTGTGTGTGCTTTGTAGATCAGTCATTTCATTTTTGGTAGTTGGTTTCGTACCTTCGATAGGGTCAACAGAACCAAAATGTTTCCATCGGCCTTCTCGTGTAGATAAATCAAATTCTGTCATTGTTAACCTCCATTAAGATTCGAAATGATATGTCCAAAATGGTTCGATTTCTAAAAAGCTATGAACTTGTCCATCTACTTGTGGACTTGCTAATTCTTTTAAGAAAGGGCCAGTTTGTGATGCATGTGCTTCAAAAGCTTTGATTTTAATGTCTTTATATTTAGAAATATCGTTTTGGATGTCTGGCTCGCCTAAAATATCTGGCGCATCATTACTGAATGCAACTAAAGTCAACCTTGGACGCTCATTTTTAGGCATGCGTCCAACAGTTCTTACTACAGCTTCGCCAGTTGCTTCGTGATCAGGGTGAACAGCGAATTTAGGATAGAATGAAATAATTAATGAAGGATTCGTTTCATCAATTAATTTTTTAATCATGTCATCCATTTGATCATGGGGTTCAAATTCTACTGTTTTATCTCGTAATCCCATTTTGCGTAAATCTGTAATACCAATCGCTTTAGCAGCCTCTTCTAATTCTTTTTCACGATAATCCGGTAATGATTCTCTTGTGGCAAATGGGGGGTTACCTAAATTTCTGCCCATTTGACCGAGTGTTAAACAAGCATAGGTTACAGGAATGCCTGCTTCAATATAGCTTGCAATGGTTCCCGCAGATGAGAAGGTTTCATCATCTGGATGAGGGAATATCACGAGTACATGTCTTTCATCAGTCATGATTTTGACCTCCTCTATATAGTAAATGGCTTTTCGCTAATTTCTAATGTAGCAGCCAATTGCCCTTCATAATTAAATCCTGCTATGAGACATTCGTTATCTTGGTTGACTTCGTAATGTGTTAGTCCCTGAACATAAACCCAACCGCCATCGCGAAGTTTTAAACCGATACGGTATGGATCTTTATCTCCGCCTTTTAGTTGTGCGTGTTCATAAGTCACTTGTATATTTCTTAAAAAAGTACCTGCATTAAATACACGTTCATCAAAATGGTTAGCATATGCACCATTTGTCGTCTCAACATGTAGGTAAACGGGTTTATTTTCATAAGAGGTGAGTAATTTCATCACTGCTTCATATTTGATAGGTTCCAACACGTTCACTCCTTACACCATTCAATGTGTTTATCAGTCTATTTTACTAAAAACAACGCAATAAATGTACATCTCTGCTCAATTTCTTTTATGAAATTTAAAATTATTCATATATATCAGTGTTTTAAAGTTGGCATATCACTTTAGTACTAAAAAAATGTTGTATCGTGTTATAATCCAAATGTAATTAAGGGGTTTGTTTTTATGTTGGTTGATAGCAAATTTTTGAGGTGATTAATTATGAAAATTATTAATTTAGGTTCTAAAGAATTAGCATCATTTTATGTTGCCTGTGAGTTATTTAAACAAATGGACTATAGCCCAGATAGTAAATTAGGATTAGCTACAGGAGGTACTATGACAGATGTTTATCAGAGTCTAGTTACACTATTAAAGAAAAATCAAATAGATGTCTCACAAGTGACTACGTACAATTTAGATGAATATGTCGGTTTAGAACCTGAGCATGAACAAAGTTATCATTATTATATGGATGACATATTATTTAATCAATATCCATATTTTAATCGCCAACGGATTCATATCCCTAATGGAGACGTAGTTGATTTTGAACAAGAAGCAAGACGCTATAATCAATTAATTGAATCAGAAGGACCGATCGATATTCAATTGTTAGGTATTGGTGAAAATGGACATATCGGATTTAATGAGCCAGGAACATCATTGGAAAGTGAAACGCATGTCGTGGATTTAACTGAAAGTACAATTAAAGCAAATAGTAGATACTTTAACGATGAGTCTGAAGTACCTAAGCAAGCAATATCAATGGGCCTTCAGTCAATTATTAAAGCTAAAAGAATCATTTTATTAGCGTTTGGAGAGAAAAAGAAACAAGCAATAAATGACTTATTGAATCAACCGGTAAGCAAAGATATCCCGTCTACAATTTTAAAGATACATCCAAATGTAGAAATCTATGTAGATGACGCGGCTGCACCAGACTTAAAGAATAGCTAAGCTATTTTGAAAAATATATTTCGTTTAAAATAAAAGTGTACAGGGTAATTCATTCAATGAGATAGATAAATACAGATAAATTTGAAAGGATGAATTATAGTGGAATTACAATTAGCTATTGATTTATTAAATAAAGAAGAAGCAGCAGAATTAGCGAAAAAAGTAGAAGAATATGTTGATATTGTAGAAATTGGTACACCAATTGTGATTAACGAAGGTTTACCTGCCGTTCAACATTTAAATGAAAATATAAGCAATGCTAAAGTATTAGCAGACTTAAAAATCATGGATGCAGCAGACTATGAAGTAAGCCAAGCTGTTAAATTCGGCGCTGATGTTGTAACAATTTTAGGTGTAGCTGAAGATGCATCAATTAAAGCAGCAGTTGAAGAAGCACATAAAAATGACAAACAATTATTAGTAGATATGATTGCTGTTCAAGATTTAGAAAAACGTGCGAAAGAATTAGATGAAATGGGTGCTGACTATATTGCAGTGCACACTGGTTATGATTTACAAGCTGAAGGACAATCTCCATTAGATAGCTTACGTAAAGTTAAATCAGTAATTAAAAATTCTAAAGTCGCAGTTGCTGGTGGTATTAAACCAGATACAATTAAAGAAATTGTTGCAGAAGAACCTGACTTAGTAATTGTTGGTGGCGGTATCGCCAATGCTGATGACCCTGTTGAAGCAGCTAAACAATGTCGTGATGCTATTGAAGGTAAATAATGATGGCAACTTTTAATCATTATCAATTAATTTTAGATGAGCTAAAGGGCACTTTATCTCATGTTAAAGATGAAGAATTTGATGGATTTGCATCAGAAGTAACTGAAGCATCACGTATATTTGTTGCAGGTAAGGGGCGTTCTGGATTCGTTGCAAATAGTTTTGCAATGAGACTCAATCAATTAGGCAAGCAAGCATTTGTTATTGGCGAATCAACAACACCATCAATTCAAAAAGGTGATTTATTTATTGTGATTTCTGGTTCAGGCTCAACAGAACATCTTCGCTTATTAGCAGATAAAGCGAAATCAGTTGAAGCAGAAGTGGTATTACTAACAACTAAACTAGATTCTGCAATTGGTGAAATTGCAGACACAGTAGTTGAATTACCCGCAGGTACAAAGCACGATGCCACTGGATCTAATCAACCGTTAGGTAGTTTGTTTGAACAATCATCACAAATCTTTTTAGATAGTGTAGTTATTGGATTAATGGCACAATTAGACGTCGATGAGACGACAATGCAAAATAATCATGCCAATTTAGAATAAATCATAAAAAGTAACTCTCATGAATTGAGAGTTACTTTTTTTATAGAAAAAAATAATGAAATTACTATATAATGAAAATATGTTATATGTACTTTAGAGGTGATCATCATGAATTTTGACAACTATATTTTTGACTTTGATGGAACGTTAGCGAATTCTAAGCAGTGCTCTATTGAAGCAACTAAAGAAGCTTTTGCACAATTTGGGTTATCTGAACCAAGTGATGCAGATATTGTACATTATATGGGAATTCCCATTGAAAAGTCATTTATAGAAATGAGTGACCGTTTTTTAACAGAAGATGCATTAAATCAATTGTTACAATTATTTAGAGAACAATACCGTCAATTAGAAACAACATATTTATGTTCGGTAATCGGTATATCTGAAACATTAGAACAATTATTGCGAAAAAAGAAGCAGGTGTTTGTGGTTTCTAGTAAAAAAACAGATGTGTTGTTGAGAAATTTAGACCATTTAGGCCTTGGTAGATTTATTAAAGAAGCTATTGGTTCTGATAAAGTAACACGTTATAAACCAGATCCAGATGGTATCAACTATATTATTCAGAATCATCATCTTAATCCGGCACGCAGTATATACATTGGCGACGCTATACATGATATTCAAATGGCTAAAGCAGCTGGTATTAAGTCTTGTGGTGTAACTTGGGGTGCTTTTGACGCAAAGGCATTATTAAGAGAAAATCCAGATTATATTTTAAATGAAGCGGATGAAATCAATACCATACTATAAATAGATTATCTTAATGCCAGTGAAGTGTTATTACTTTGCTGGCATTTAGAATGTTAAATGTAAGTTTGAAGTTATTAAAGAAATACAAAAGGGGCAATATTTATTTTGCTTCTTCATAAACTAAATCATTATTTTAAAATAATAGTATTAATATACCTATAATAATAAATTTGTTACATAGATTATTTGAAAAGCGACTATACAGGGAATTTTGAGAAAAAGAGAGGCAAAAAACGTCAAATTTTAGCAATGATTCCAAATTAATAAAAATAACTGAAGATGTATATATATTTAAAATAGTATTTTTGTCCAATTGATTATGAAAATGAAGCTATGGTGAAATCAAGAAACATTATTATGAAATGACACCGATATCAAATTAAAAGAAATTTTAGTTTGATAAAGTGAATAGTGGCGCTATTTAGGGAAGATAGTACAAGTTTGTTGCCTTAAAACCATTGATATCATTAATGATTGACAAATATGTTTATTTTAAACGGTTTGGATCAAAAAAGAGAGGGTAAAACTATCTATATTTAAAAATAGATAAAAAAATAATCATTTCAAATTATTATTCGTATAACACTTAGTTAATCGTGTCGGGTTCAAATGTTAAATAAAATATTCTGTAAATTGAATAAACTTGTATTTTTGAAAAGAATTAATTTTGAATTAATTTGACATTGATATTTAACTGAGTATAATTATGTAACATATAAAAGGGAGTGTTTAAATTCATGGATTTCGAAAAAGAAAATATTAACATGGTCAACGCTCAAAAAGCGAAAAAAACCGTTGTTGCAACCGGTATTGGTAATGCCATGGAATGGTTTGACTTTGGTGTTTATGCTTATACGACTGCATACATAGGAGCGAATTTCTTTTCTCCAGTGCAAAACCCTCAAATACAACAAATCTTTACATTTGCTGCACTAGCTATAGCGTTTTTACTTAGACCTATTGGTGGAATAGTATTTGGTATTATTGGAGATAAATATGGACGTAAAGTTGTATTAACAACGACTATTATTTTAATGGCCCTTTCAACACTAACAATCGGGTTATTACCGAATTACGATACGATTGGTATATGGGCGCCTATCCTCTTACTATTGGCGCGTATATTGCAAGGTTTCTCAACTGGTGGGGAATATGCAGGTGCCATGACTTATGTGGCTGAATCGTCTCCAGATAAAAAACGTAACAGTTTAGGTAGCGGGCTTGAAATTGGTACATTATCAGGTTACATTGCAGCGTCAATTATGATTGCGTTATTAAGTTTCTTCTTAACACATGATCAAATGCAATCATGGGGTTGGAGAATTCCATTCATTTTAGGATTATTCTTAGGATTATTTGGGTTATACTTACGTCGTAAATTGGAAGAATCACCAGTTTATGAAAATGATGTAGCAACAACACCGAAACGTGATACAATCGGTTTCTTCGGTATTATTCGCTATTATTATAAAGATATCTTAGTTTGCTTTGTTGCGGTAGTATTCTTCAATGTTACAAACTATATGGTAACAGCATATTTACCAACATACTTAGGGCAAGTAGCCAAAGTAGACGAAACAACGACAAGTGTGATTATTACTTGTGTGATGGCTATTATGATTCCTTTAGCATTAGGATTTGGTAAAATGGCTGATAGAATTGGAGAGAAAAAAGTATTCTTAATCGGTACAGGTGGACTTACATTATTAAGTATTGTTGCATTTTCATTGTTAGCAACTAAATCTTTACCGTTTATTATTATTGGTGTACTTATCTTAGGTTTCTTCTTATCAACGTATGAAGCAACAATGCCTGGATCGTTACCAACAATTTTCTATACACATATTAGATATCGTACGTTATCAATCACATTCAACATCTCAGTATCAATTTTTGGTGGTACAACACCATTAGTTGCGTCATGGTTAGTTGAATCTACTGGTAATGTATTAGCGCCAGCGTACTATTTAACAGCAATTAGTGTGATTGGTTTCTTAGTCATTTTATTACTTCATGTCACTACAGCTGGTAAGTCACTTAAAGGGTCTTATCCAAACGTAGATAATGAAGAAGATAGAGCATATTATGAAGCACACCCTAAGGAAGCATTATGGTGGGTTAAAGAAAGACAAGATAAAGAAAACTTTTAATTTAATATGATGATTTTAGTTACTTATTGTTAGATACATTCTAAAGTGAAACAGAGTAAGTAATAGTCATTAAAGAAAGGCTAAAAGGTGAAATGTGTATTTCATCTTTTAGCCTTTTTATATTGCTATGAAAGAGTTACCTTCTATTGCCTATCTTTCAAATATAATCTTAGGTGAAGCGCCAATAGCATTGATATTAATTAAATTGAAAATGATTTTATTTGGATTGATGATGCATATTTCAATCACTATAGATAAAGTGGATTTTTCAGTTAATACAATCGTCCGTTGATTAGTATCTAATTTGGTACAGTAATAACTTGGTTGCATTGTTTCATTAAATACGAATTTAAGAGGTGTTGTGTCAAAATTTTTAGGAAACCAATTACCCTCTAAAACCTTAAGGAATGAACTATTTGGAGAGTAGGGATTTACATCTATAATATTAATTATTTCGAATTGAGTCATATAGTCCCTCTATCTTTCACATTATTAGTAACCATAAATGGAAGCATTCCATCTAAAATGAGTACCATCAGACACAGGTATCACATTACTGTCAGCTGATTGCGTAGTTAAACCATTATCCCATGGATTCCATATTAGAATAACACGTTGGTTATTATTTAATACAGCATTACCAGCAACAGCCATAGCATGACCAGCATGAATACCGTTTCTAGGTTCTACACTAGAACTGATTAAAGCAATACCTTTATTTTGTTTAGTTAATCTATCTACTTCATCAAACTGAGGCATTCTATTTAAGTAATTGACATTTCTACCTTGAGATTGACCATATCTCATCATTTCTTGAGGGGTTAACCCTGTGAATTGGAAGGCTTGGCCACTTAGATTTGGATGTAATGCTCTCATAATCATTTCAGCATTATAATGACCAGTGTTATAAGTAGCATTTAATAAAAATGCCATAGTATAACCTGCACACCACCCATTTTGGCCTTGAGTTTCTCTAATTTGCATATTTTTAAGGGTATTAACATATTGAGGTTGTTGATTAATAGCTGTTTGATATTTAGTAATTGGTTTTGCAATATGGCTTGTTTGGTTAAATTCATTACTATATCTTACGGCTGATTCTTTAGTAAGATTTTTATCTGATTTGGCATCTTGTCGAGGCGTTTTTAATACTAAGTGAGGTGCTTTATCTTCACCCATTATAAAGTAACCTTTTTTACTAGTGAAGATAGTGACCTTTTGATTTTTATAGTTATTTAATGCTTTTGAAATGAAAGGGGAAACATTAATTGAATATTTTGCTTTATTAGAAGGATTAGGAGAAATTGTAACGATATATTTTACATCGCCACTTTTATTAAGGACGGGATAATAGAAGTTGCCATCACTTTGTTTATTGAGTTTGTAAATTTTGAATGGCTCACCCAATGTATAAGCACTTTTTGAAGTGTGAGATGCTTGATCTAGCAAACTGACATGTGATAGGAAATTTTTCTTTGCTAAACGGTCAACATCTTTAGGAACATCCTTATTTTCTACTTTAACTTGAGTACTATTGGATTGTGTGGTTTCTTGATTTACGTTTGAGTTTGCGTGTGCTTGATTAAGAAAACTAAAGATACTCAATCCCATTAAAAACAGTAGTACCAAGGTTATGGCATTGCGACATTTGGTTATCATATAAACACTCCTTTTCTATTAATTTAAAGGTAACTCTTTCATAAATTAATATAACATTATATTTTATATATAAATCATAAAAATCTAAAGTGATATAAGTTTATGCAAATTCGTTAATAAAATTAATAAAACTATAGAATGCTTTGCTTGACTCTTGTGTTTTTATGCTTATATGTAAATTGGATTCAATAAGAAAAGCACTATTGTTAGAATAGCTCAAAGTTTCTCTCTGAGCGCCAAAGGGGACAACTTTGGCTAACAATAGTGCTTTTGATTAATATTAAGATGAGTATTTTAGGGGTGATGGCATTTAAAGTATGCATTGGTTAGGGGACAAGCAACTTTAAAATCATCATTTTGGGCAGCTATACAATATGGAATGATTAATGTTCAATAGCAAATAATGTATCTCTTCTTTGATGTTGAAAATAACACTCATGTTTGACTGAATTGCATAGTGTCTATGTCATTTTCTAGTAGAGAGAGCAAGCGATAGAAATCATTGTCATTTAAAGTTTCATCAAATTTAACTGTAATTGTCTTGAACTTTTTCGTGATGATTTCATACATAGGGACACCATTTTGTATATCTTGTTTATGAATAATTATGTTGTATTGCCTCCTTTGTCTCTCTACACTTTATATAATATCTCTCTTTTTAATAAAAAACATGAGGCTCTAGTATCAACTTTGTATCAGTCAAACATTGGAGGCAAGACTACGACTTTATGCGTAGTCCATTTTCATAATTTATAGAGACATAAAAAGCCCAAAAAGAACGTTAATGTTCTTTTTGAGCTTGAAAGTACCATTATGGTTTACACTTCAGTGACTTGTACGTCGATTTGTTCAACACGACGATTGGCACCGTGATCAACGGGTCCTACAAAATCGTTCATTTTCCAACCGTTTTTAATAGCTGAAGCAACGAAAGCTTTGGCTGCTATGACAGCTTCTTTTGGAGATTTACCGTTTGCAAGGTAAGCTGTGGTAGCTGCTGCAAATGTACAACCTGCACCGTGATTGTAACTTTGTTGGAACATATCCGTTGTTAATTGATAGAATGATTGCCCATCGTAGTATAAATCATATGATTTATCTTGGTCTAGTGCTTTACCACCTTTAATAATGACATGTTTAGCCCCTTTATCAAAAATGATTTGAGCTGCTTTTTTCATGTCTTCGATAGAAGTAAGTTTACCTAGGCCAGATAATTGTCCAGCTTCAAATAGGTTAGGTGTCACGACCGTTGCTTTAGGTAATAAATATTGAATCATTGCGTCAGTATTTCCCGGGTTAAGTACTTCATCTTCCCCTTTACATACCATTACAGGATCAACAACGAAGTAGTCTGCACCAGATTGTTCATATACTTCACCAGCACGTTTGATAATTTCTTCAGTACCTAACATGCCTGTTTTTATAGCATCTGGACCAATTGAAATTGCAGTTTCAAGTTGTTTTTCAAATACATCCATAGGTAATGGTGTTACATCGTGAGACCATGTTGCTTTATCCATTGTAACGATAGCTGTTAAAGCGACCATACCATAGACATCTAACTCTTGAAATGTTTTTAAATCTGCTTGCATACCAGCACCTGCACTAGTATCTGAACCAGCTATTGTTAATACTTTTTTTAATGCCATTTGTATTCACTCCCAATGTTTTCTAATACATGTACCATCATATCACGATTCAAGTATGAGAAAAATAAAATTGTGCTATGGTAGGATTGGTTAATTGTTTTAATTCAATTGTGTGATAGTCAATTGATGATTAACATCTATAAAAGTCATATCTTTTTTAGTAAGTAATTGTTCGTTTAATTGTATTTTAAATATTTGATTCGTGAAATAGGGTTTGATGTAGTACGCACGGTCTTTACTATCCATTACTAGTTGGTATTGTGTATAATGCGTTTCTCCTGCATCGACCACTGCACCTTGAGGAATACTCACTGCGTCTAACACTTTAAAGCAATTCATTAAATTTACGCTTTCATCGTGTGATTGAGGCAAATGATGTCTTAAATAAGTTGTTCTAACAAAGCGCTCAGTAGATGTATAGCCGCCTGGTAAACCGTTAGTGCCTGCCTCACAACCCATAGAACGCACAAGAACTTTACCAACTAGTTGATTAGTTGACTTTTCAGGTGATAACAATGCATAATTCCTTAAATTTTCAACATGCCATTCTAATTTCGGGGCATTGGTTAGTACCTTTACATGATTATCTTTAACGATAAGTAGACCATTATGTGGTTCAACTGAAACGGTATGTCCTTCACGGTCAGTGATAATAAAATGAAGTGGAGGTACAATATTTAGTGTTTCGTTTTTTTCATTCATAATATTAACTTTTTTAACTTTATGTTTTAAGTCTTGAATACTTTTAGTGAAACCTAGAACCCAAATAATAAATTCTTCAGGAGCCATATTGAAATAGCCATATCTCTTATGTTTACTGTAGGAAGCTTCACCGGTGAAATAATGATTCGAAATTGCTACACCACATTCATTAATACCATCCCCGAATCGATAGCGGCCTACCTTTAAATTTGTTCCTACAAAGCCATAGGTCAGTTTCATTGAAGGCTCTAAATCAAATTGATACTCAAAGTTTCTAGGTACTGCAGTTGGTACTCCGTTAAATTCAAACGCAAAGTCCATCGTTCTAGCTAAATAATGATGTTGTTGTTGTGTGAAAAATGAAAATCCTGTACACATATACGTCGCTCCAAACTTAAGTCATCTTAATATGCACTATATACAAAACGAATACATTTGTAAACTTTTCTATTTATACAGTTTACATTAATGAAGCAATATAATTTATAGAGATAGTTGTGTTAAAATACCATTGAGGTGAATAGGATGGAATGGTCTGAAGTATTTCACAATATAACGACAAAACATGATTTTAAAGCTATGCATGACTTTCTTGAAAAGGAATATACAACACAAGTTGTTTATCCGGATCGAGAAAATATTTATCAAGCTTTTGATTTAACACCATTTGAAAATATTAAGGTCGTGATATTAGGACAAGATCCTTATCATGGTCCTAATCAAGCACATGGTTTAGCTTTTTCAGTTCAACCAAATGCGAAATTTCCGCCTTCATTAAGAAATATGTACCAAGAATTAGAAGACGATATAGGATGTCGACGTCAGTCACCTCATTTACAAGATTGGGCAAGAGAAGGTGTCTTACTTTTGAATACGGTTTTAACAGTAAGACAAGGTGAAGCACATTCTCATAAAGACATTGGATGGGAAATATTTACAGATGAAGTGATTCGCACAATTTCAGAAGAGCGAGAAGACGTCGTCTTTATTTTATGGGGAAAACCGGCCCAACAAAAAATAAAGTTAATAGATACGTCTAAACATTTTATTATAAAATCACCACATCCAAGTCCTTTATCGGCCTATAGAGGTTTCTTCGGCTCAAAACCTTATTCTAAAGCAAACGCATATTTAGAATCTAAAGGGCAAACACCTATTCAATGGTGTGAAAGAGAGGATACAACACATGGATAAAGACAAAATTATTCAATTAATTGAGCGTGAATTAGTTCAAGCTGATGAATCATCATCACAACATGAATTTGAGAAACATATGTATGCCATACACACCATTACATCTCTGTACACAACATCATCTACGCAAAGCTTACAACATAATGATTTTACACACACAGATATTGATACACAGCATAAGTTGATGAAGACAACAAATCAGCAAAAGTCATATGATCATGTGACACCAGAAGAAATTCAAGCAATAGGTGGAAAGGTGACGCATACAAATCATTCAAATAAAGAACAATCATCCTCAACGTTATCTAATTCTAATTTAATGACAACAGATGATGAAATTGGAAACGGTGAATCGATATTTGATTTTTAATAATAAAGGAGAACGTAAATTATGATGAAATTATTTATTATTTTAGGGGCCTTAAATACAATGATGGCAGTAGGTACTGGCGCATTTGGGGCACACGGTTTAGAAGGTAAACTATCGGACAAATACATGTCTGTTTGGGAAAAGGCAACAACATATCAAATGTATCATGGCTTAGCATTACTTATCATCGGTGTCATTAGTGGTACAACACCTATTAATGTGAATTGGGCAGGTTGGCTCATCTTCTTCGGTATTGTATTCTTTAGTGGATCATTATATGTTTTAGCGTTAACTCAAATTCGTATTTTAGGTGCCATTACGCCAATTGGAGGCGTTTTATTCATCGTTGGTTAATGTTTATTATTGCTACATTTAAATTCTCAGCATAATGTATGGTAATTTTACGAATTACATGTAAATTTGATAACAATAATTTAATAATTAAGTTACATGACTCACCTTTTCGGGTATATGAATATCTCGAGGTGAGTTTTTAATTATGGAAAATGACAAAAATAAACAGGTAGATAGAGGCGACCTCAAACAAAACTTATCAGAGAAGTTTGTTTGGGCGATTGCATATGGTTCGTGTATTGGTTGGGGCGCATTTATTCTTCCAGGTGACTGGATAGGACAATCAGGTCCCATTGCAGCATCCATCGGTATAGTGATCGGTGCCTTGCTTATGATTTTAATTGCAGTAAGTTATGGCGCCTTAGTAGAAAAATTCCCTGTATCAGGTGGGGCGTTTGCATTTAGTTTTTTAAGTTTCGGTAGATATGTGAGTTTCTTTTCTTCATGGTTCTTAACCTTTGGGTATGTCTGTGTCGTAGCTTTAAATGCTACCGCATTTAGTTTATTGATTAAATTCTTATTACCTAATGTATTGAATAATGGGAAATTATACACTGTTGCAGGTTGGGACGTCTACATAACAGAAATTATTATTGCGACAATATTGTTGCTTGTATTTATGTTTGTAGCTATTAGAGGTGCAAGCGTATCTGGCTCGTTACAATATTATTTCTGTGTAGCGATGGTTGTTGTAGTATTACTGATGTTCTTTGGTTCGTTCTTTGGTAATAATTTTGCTTTAGATAATTTACAACCTTTGGCTAATCCAGAACAAGGTTGGTTTATCTCAATTATTACGATTGTATCGATTGCGCCATGGGCTTATGTAGGATTTGATAATATTCCGCAGACAGCTGAAGAATTTAACTTTGCGCCTAATAAGACATTTAAATTAATCGTCTATAGTTTACTTGCAGCATCAATGACTTATGTAGTGATGTTGTTATATACAGGATGGTTAAGTACAAATCAGAAAAGTTTAAATGGACAACTATGGTTAACAGGTGCTGAAACGCAATCAGCATTTGGTTATGTTGGATTAGCCGTTTTAGCCATTGCCATTATGATGGGCATCTTTACTGGATTAAATGGTTTCTTAATGAGTGCCAGTAGACTGCTTTTCTCAATGGGACGCTCAGGCATTATGCCAAGCGTATTCAGTCGTATTCACAGTAAATACAAAACACCTTATGTGGCAATTATTTTCCTAGTAGGTGTATCATTAATTGCGCCATGGTTAGGACGTACAGCGTTAACATGGATAGTTGATATGTCATCAACAGGTGTTTCTGTTGCGTACTTTGTAACCTGTTTATCAGCTACTAAATTATTTAGTTATAATAAACAAAGTAATACGTATGCACCTATTTATAAAACATTCGGTATCATCGGTTCAGTCGTATCGTTTATCTTCTTATGTTTATTATTAATACCAGGAACTAAAGCTTCATTATCATTACCATCATACATTGCATTAGGTGTATGGTTAGTATTAGGATTAGTCTTCTTTGCGATTCGCTATCCTAAACTTAAAAAAATGGACAATGATGAATTAAGTAGATTAATTTTAAATAGAAGTGAAGACGAAGTAGAAAGTATGGTCGAAGAACCAGCAAATCATAAATCATAAAAAATAGTCATGGTGAGTGAAGAGAGAATCTCTTTATACTCACCATGACTTTTTTTTATTATGACTTATAATTTCTTTCTTGTTCTATCGAAGCCAGAGATAATAATTTTTGAGATTTGATCTGCAAAAAGTAAGCCCAGGGCTATTGCGCCTGCGATTAATGTCACCTCTAACATCGTATTGATGGCTTTATTGAAATGTAAAAGGACTAAGCTTTTAGTAGCATCATAGGCAAGCCCTCCAGGTACTAATGGAATGATTCCAGTAACCATAAAGATAATTGCTGGTTCTTTCTTATATCGTGCCATATAGTGGCTTAATAAGCCTAACGCAAGACTGCCAAAGAAACTAGAATATATGGTGTGTACTTGTAAACCATTATAAAAGAGAATATATATCATCCATCCACACGCACCTACAACACCACAAGAAAGATATAATTTTCTAGGAGCATCAAATATCACGCAGAAGAACAGCGATGCTAAAAAACTAAATATAAAATTTAATATCCAAAACATATAACAGCTCTCCTAGACTAAAATTAAAATTGAACTAACACCAGCACCTATACCAAAGGCAGTGACAAGTGCTTCTAATGATTTAGTGGTAAACATTAGCATATGACCACCAAATAAATCTTGAATGGCATTTGTGATTAATACTCCAGGTACAATAGGCATGACTGAAGCAATAATAATTGTTGCGAGATCGCCATGAGGTATGAGGGTATGACCGGCAACAGCTATAATGGCTATGACGACGGAACCAATAAATTCAGGAATGAATTGTGCATGTAGTTTTCTATCTAGAATTTCAACGACTAGATAACCTAGACTTCCTGCAAGTAAGGCAGTCAAAATGTCTATAAGCGAACCACCTTGCAAATATAAAAAGCTAATAGCGATCATTGCTGCTGCAAATCCCTTGAAGGGGAGACTACTATCTCGTTTAGCAACATATATTTTCTCTAATTTTTCTTTAGCTTCTTTTAATGTGATAGCACCTTTAGTGATCAAACGAGAAATTTCATTTGCTTGAGAAATCTTAATTAAATTCGTATCTCGCGCATTAATTCTGAACATGCGAGGTGTTGATTCGTTGTGCAAATGGAATTGAATTACTGTATTTGTAACAAAGCTATTGCTCTCTTGATAGCCTAATTTTTTGGCGATGCGATTCATTGTATCTTCGACTCTTGTACCTTCAGCACCAGATTCTAGTAAAATGCGCGCTGCCAACATGACAACATCTTTAATAAGACGCTCATGATCGTTTTCATTCACTACTTTTGTCATTTAATCACCAATTTTTTAAAATTTTGAAGTTAGATTTATTATAGAGGATGTATTGAGAAAAAACCATTATATAAAGTTAAGGGTGTCTTAATAAAAGGCGAAATGAAGTAAAGACTGCAAAAGTAAGAAGACGCATTATGGTTGTTTGGATATATAATGTAGAATGGTTTTATATTGAACAGTATTTGATAATTTTTAGAAAATGTAGGTTTGTAGGTTCAATTGTCAACTTATATAAACTTATTACATCTTTTATATAAATAAACACTAAAGTTATGTTTCAAATATTTCAAAATGGTTAAAATAACATTAGTTAACTATTACAGAATATATTGGGTAGCGACAATATATTTTTTGTAGTTAACTTATACGTAGTAGTGATTAAAGTTCTCCCAAGGATACTACTCGTCAGAAGTACACTTTGCATGCAAAGTGTACTTTTTTATGCCATTAAAAAACGATGAACCCCTATTTAATAAGGATTCATCGACATCGCTTATATTTAAAATTTAAAAAATTGAGTAAAGTCTTCTGATTTTAAGATATGGCCAACATAGAAACTGCCAAATTCTCCGTAACGTGCAGTTGTTTCATCAAAACGCATTTCATAAACAATCTTTTTGAATTGTAGAATGTCATCAGAGAATAATGTGACACCCCATTCAAAATCGTCAAAACCTACAGAACCTGTGATGAATTGTTTGATTTTACCGGCATATTTACGGCCAATCATACCATGGTTATACATCAATGATTTTCTTTCTTCCATAGGTAACATGTACCAGTTATATGTTTCATTTCTACGTTTATCCATTGGATAGAAACAAATATATTCTGCATGAGGTAGTTCAGGGTATAATCTAGCTTTTACATGAGGATTTTCATAAGGGTCCTCATCAGATTTACCTGCTAAATAATTACTTAATTCGACAACAGATACATATGAGTATGTTGGAATAAAGAAATCTGCAATACGTAGCTTATTAAGCTCGTTTTCAATTGAATTGAGTTCTTTCATTTCAGGTCGTAAAAACCATAATAATAAATCTGCTTTTTGACCAGTAATATTATAAACTGCTTGATCGCCAGTACGTGTTGTTCTTGCTTCCGCTTTACTGTTCACGAAATTTTCAAATTCAGTAATCATAGTTTCACGTTCTTCTTCTGGTACTAATCTAAATGTTGCCCAATCAATTGCGTAAAATAAATGTAAACTGTACCAACCGTCTAGTGTTTCGGCTGCTTCACTCATGTTTATCGCTCCTTTAAAACTATATGTTCAATTCATACTAAATTTTATCATAAACAAATAGCTAACTACTAAGTAAATGATTACAAAAGAGTGAAATGGCATTCTATTTTAAAATGACGTATAATTAGTTTTGTAAACGTTATTATGAAATGAAATTCAAGGAGGACATTATGGCTAATCTATTAAACATATTAGAAGACAAATTAGCAGGGAAAAATGTAAATATTGTATTACCTGAAGGGGAAGACGAACGTGTGTTAACTGCAGCAACGCAATTACAAGTGACTGACTATGTAACACCAATCGTTTTAGGTAATAAAGATAAGATTCAATCATTAGCAAAAGACAAAGGTTTAGACCTTGCCAATATAGAAGTCATCGATCCTTCAACAAGTGAATTGAAATCAGAATTGGTAGACGCATTTGTTGAACGTCGTAACGGTAAAGCGACAAAAGAACAAGCTGAAGAATTATTAGATAATGTTAATTACTTTGGAACTATGCTTGTATACACTGGTAAAGCAGCAGGATTAGTAAGTGGTGCAGCACATTCTACTGGAGATACAGTACGTCCAGCACTACAAGTCATTAAAACTAAACCAGGTGTTTCTAAAACATCAGGGATCTTCTTTATGATGAAAGGTGAAGAACAATATATCTTTGGTGATTGTGCAATTAATCCAGAATTGGATGCACAAGGATTAGCTGAAATTGCAGTAGAAAGTGCCAAATCTGCTCAAAGTTTCGGTATGCAACCAAAAGTTGCTATGTTAAGCTTTTCAACTAAAGGTTCTGCTAAATCAGACGATGTGACTAAAGTTCAAGATGCATTGAAATTAGCACAAGATAAAGTAGCTGAAGAACAATTGGATAATGTTGTCATTGATGGTGAATTCCAATTTGATGCCGCAATTGTACCAAGTGTAGCTGAGAAAAAAGCACCAGGTGCAAAAATTCAAGGAGATGCAAATGTGTTCATTTTCCCTAGTTTAGAAGCGGGTAATATTGGCTACAAGATTGCACAAAGATTAGGTGGCTATGACGCTGTTGGTCCGGTTCTTCAAGGACTTAATTCTCCTGTAAATGATTTATCACGTGGATGCTCTATCGAAGATGTCTATAATTTATCAATTATTACTGCTGCACAGTCATTACAATAATGGATTTAGGTAACAAATATTTTAATGGTATTGAATGGCGATATATAGATCATTCTAGTGGCTTAGAACCTATGCAATCATTTGCTTTTGATGATACGTTTTGCGAAAGTGTAGGCAAAGATATGTCGACTAATGTAGTGAGGACATGGGTTCACCAACATACAGTGATTTTAGGCATTCATGATTCACGTTTACCATTTTTAAAGGATGGTATTGCCTTTTTAACAGATAAAATAGGATATAATGCAATAGTACGTAATTCGGGAGGTCTAGGGGTTGTCTTAGACCAAGGTGTGCTCAATATTTCATTGATGTTCAAAGGACAGACAGAGACAACAATCGATGAGGCATTTACAGTCATGTACTTACTTATTGCTAAAATGTTTGAAGATGAAGATGTAGACATCGATACACATGAAATTGAACGCTCATACTGTCCTGGTAAATTTGATTTGAGTATTGATGGTAAGAAATTTGCCGGTATTTCACAACGACGTGTGCGTGGTGGAATCGCTGTACAGGTATATCTATGTGTCGAAGGATCTGGTTCTGAGCGTGCATTAATGATGAAAGAATTTTATGAGCATGCACTTAAAGGTGAAGCAACTAAATTCACTTATCCTGACATTGAACCCAATTGTATGGCTTCACTTGAGACGCTATTAAACCGAAAAATTTCAGTTCAAGATGTCATGTTTTTACTATTGTATGCTATTAAAGATTTAGGTGGACGTTTAAATATGGATCCTATCACTGATGAAGAATGGCAACGCTATGAGGGTTATTTCGATAAGATGATTGATCGTAATGCGAAAATGATTACAAAAATGAACGAAAAGTAGTATAAATTAGATATTAAAGATAACAAAATAGTAATGACCGTCTTATTCAGACATCTTTTGTCATCATAACTATGCACTTGAGACTGGTTGCATAGTCCTAGTTTATGATGCATTTTGAATAAGGCGGTTTTTTACGCATTCATCTCTCGCGAAAGCCAAATTTTATGTATTAAACTTGCCTTATTATATATATAAATCTGTGTATTCCAAGAAATATTTGTAGTATTATAGTTTAGGTGGAAAAATTTAAGAATAAATAGCAAACTGTTTATATATTATTCGAAAAATGTTTACAAAATCTTATTTAAAGGTAAATATATGCAAGATTTTGAACAAAAATTATAAAATCATGTGTTTGCTATTAATGATAAACTTAATAGTACAAATAAAAGCACGGGCATTAATAATACGAAACAGATTAGTGAAGGTATATTAAAAGGTGATAATAACATGACAAAAAAAGGATACGGGGAGTCTACCGGTAAAATTATTTTGATAGGTGAACACGCAGTAACTTTTGGTCAACCTGCTATAGCTATTCCATTTAATTCCGGTAAGATTAAGGTTTTAATTGAAAGTCTTGAAAAAGGAAATTATTCAGCGATTGAAAGTAATGTTTATGATGGACTATTGTATGATGCACCAGAGCATTTAAAGTCTATGGTAACGCGCTTTATAGATAATACAGGTGTAGAAGAGCCATTATTAGTTAAAATACAAACGAATTTGCCGCCTTCTAGAGGCTTAGGCTCAAGTGCTGCTATAGCAGTAGCATTTACTAGGGCCAGTTATGATTTCTTAGGCAAGCCGTTAAGTGACGCAGAATTAATTGAAGAGGCCAATTGGGCTGAGAAAATTGCACATGGTAAACCAAGTGGTATTGATACACAAACCATTGTCTCTAGCAAACCTGTTTGGTTCCAAAAAGGACATGCAGAAACGTTGAAAACACTACAATTAAATGGTTATATGGTTGTCATTGATACAGGTGTAAAAGGTTCTACAAAACAAGCAGTTGAAGACGTTCACCAATTATGTGAATCACCAGAATATATGAGTCATATAGAACATATCGGGGATTTAGTGTATCAAGCAAGCCAAGCAATAGAACATCACGATTTTAATCAGATTGCCCGTATTTTTAATGAATGCCAGCAAGATTTAAGAAATTTAACAGTAAGCCATGATAAAATAGAAGAGTTGTTAGAAATCGGTAAAGCACATGGTGCCATTGCAGGTAAATTAACTGGTGGCGGCCGAGGTGGTAGTATGTTATTACTTACTGAAGATTTAAAAACAGCTAAAAACATTGTAGCTGCAGTTGAAAAGGCTGGAGCAGCACATACATGGATTGAGAATTTAGGAGGTTAACCCATTGGCAAAGAGTGGTAAAGCACGCGCACATACAAATATCGCATTGATTAAATATTGGGGTAAAGCTGATGAAAAATTGATCATACCTATGAATAATAGTTTATCAGTATCATTAGATAAGTTTTATACGGAAACGAAAGTCACATTTGATAGTGATTACCCTGCTGATCAATTGATTTTAAATGGTAAAGAAGCCAATGAGAAAGAAACTAAAAAGATTCAATCATATATGGATATAGTTAGAGAGATTGCTAATACAGACTTGCATGCACGAATTGATAGTCAAAACTTTGTACCAACAGCAGCTGGATTAGCATCATCTGCGAGTGCTTATGCAGCATTAGCAGCGGCATGTAATGAAGCGTTACAACTTGAGTTATCAGATAAAGATTTATCGCGTTTAGCACGCCGTGGTTCTGGCTCAGCTTCACGTAGTATTTTTGGTGGATTTGCAGAATGGGAAAAAGGCCATGATGATGAAACATCATATGCACACCCTATAGATGCAGAACACTGGGAAGATGAACTTTCAATGATATTTGTGGTCATTAATAATCAATCGAAAAAAGTATCAAGTCGATCTGGGATGTCATTGACACGTGATACGTCACGTTTTTATCAATATTGGTTAGATCATGTCGATGAAGACATTAAAGAGGCTAAACAAGCAATTGAAGCTAAAGACTTTAAACAACTAGGTGAAGTCATAGAAGCCAATGGTCTACGTATGCATGCAACGAATTTAGGTTCTCAACCACCGTTTACATATTTGGTTCAAGAAAGTTACGATGCGATGGCTATTGTACATGAATGTCGTAAGATGGGAGTGCCTTGTTATTTCACTATGGATGCAGGGCCTAATGTAAAAGTCCTTGTAGAAAAGAAAAATAAACAATTAGTTATCGACCAATTTTTAAAACATTTTGAAGCATCACAAATTATTGCGAGTGATATTATCGCTACAGGCGTTGAAATAATTAAGTAAGGAAATGATAGAATGATTCAGGTCAAAGCACCCGGTAAACTTTATATAGCTGGTGAATATGCAGTTACAGAACCAGGGTATAAGTCTGTCTTAATTGCACTAAACCGCTTTGTTACAGCTACTATTGAACCTTCTACACAAGTTGAAGGTACGATACACTCAAAGACATTACATCATGAACCGGTCACTTTTTATAGAGATGAGGATAGTATTGTCATTTCTGACCCTCAAGCTGCCAAACAACTAAATTATGTTGTTACAGCAATAGAGGTATTTGAGCAATATGCCAAAAGTTGTGAGATTCCGTTAAAACACTTTCATTTAACGATAGACAGTAACTTAGATGATGCGAATGGTAATAAATATGGACTTGGATCGAGTGCAGCAGTGCTAGTTTCAGTAGTTAAAGTATTGAATGAATTTTATGGACTAGAATTATCCAATCTTTATATTTATAAATTAGCTGTTATTTCAAATATGAAATTACAAAGTTTAAGTTCTTGTGGCGATATTGCAGTAAGTGTTTATAGTGGTTGGCTAGCGTATAGTACGTTTGATCATGATTGGGTGAAACAACAAATCGAAACAACATCGGTCAACACAGTGTTAGAGAAGAACTGGCCTGGTCTACATATCGAGCCATTACAGGCACCAGAAAATATGGAAGTTCTGATCGGTTGGACTGGATCACCTGCATCATCACCGCATTTAGTAAGCGAAGTTAAACGACTAAAAGCGGACCCGGCTTTTTATGGTGAGTTCTTAGATCATTCTCATCAATGTGTTGAATATTTAATTCATGCATTTAAGACCAACAATATTAAAGGCGTACAAAAAATGATTCGTCAAAATCGCGCTATCATTCGTAAGATGGATGACCAAGCATCAGTTGATATTGAAACGGATAAATTAAAATCATTATGTGATATTGCTGAAAAGCATGGTGGCGCTGCTAAAACATCAGGTGCAGGTGGTGGCGATTGCGGTATCACTATTATTCATCAAAATGTAGATAAACAAAAGATTTACGATGAATGGATAGAGAATGATATCAAACCATTACAATTTAAAATCTATCACGGACAATAATGAAACAATCTTTACAATGATAATTAATGATCATCTATCTCATCTTTTAGATGGTCATTGAGTTTTTCATTTAAAAAGGTTGTTTTTTTATGTTCTAATAGCGTGTTGGAAAAAATGACCTTGAATTTTTAAATAAAAAGAGTAAAATAATTAGAGTTGATAATTAATAGAAACGAGCGGGACAGAAGTAATGAAGAACCACTTTTCGATTATTATGTAGTGGTTCAAACGCATTAACCTTAGCTCATTTATTCTTAATAAGAATCATAGATATTATGAATATGCGTAAGAAATACTAAGGTTTTAAAGAAAAGAATGGCTTTAAAAGCCACTATTGGTAAATATGATTATATACTGGGACATTTATTCATGTTCCAGACAATTAACATGAACGTTAAAAAGAAGATTGGAAATAAAACAAATGAGCAGAAAGGTGGGAAGCAATATGAAGAATAAGTTTTTAATTTGTGATGAATGTCAGGCTGTAAATATTAAAACATTAAAAAAGAAATTAGAAAAACTTGATCCTGATGCAGAGATAGAAATTGGTTGTCAGTCATATTGTGGTCCTGGTAGACGAAAAACCTTTGCATTTGTGAATAATCGTCCGCTTGCTGCTTTGACTGAAGAAGAATTAATGGAAAAGGTTACGAAACAACTTAAAAAACCTAGAGATCCTGAAGAAGAAGAGCGACTAAGAAAGCGAAATGAAGAACGTAAACGTCGTAAAGAAGAACAAGATCGTAAATTAAAAGAAAAGCTAGCTAAGAAAAAAGCAGTTAAATAATATATGATGAATGAAGAGGTCGGGACAAAATCCTGCTTTTGGGACACTGTTAAAGCGTTTCAAATGCACAAAACTTTTGTCAGACCTCTTTTTTTGTTAATAATAAAGTAGCGATTTCCTTATGTATGATTAGATTTAAATTAGGGTAAATATTAAATATATGATCACTGAAGGAGAGATGTCTATTATGGCTAAAGAAGTCACTTTAGGTAAATCAGATGTTAAAGTTTTCCCTATTGCATTAGGTACAAATGCAGTTGGTGGACACAACTTATATCCAAATTTAGATGAGGAACAAGGAAAAGAAGTTGTAAGAAAAGCAATAGATCATGGTATTACTTTACTTGATACAGCCTATATATACGGTCCAGAGCGTTCTGAAGAATTAGTTGGAGAAGTAGTCAAAGAATATCCAAGAGAACAGGTTAAAATTGCTACCAAAGGATCTCATTATTTCGATGAAGATGATAATGTACAACAAAATAATGACCCTGAATTTATTAAACAACAAGTTGAAAACAGTTTGAAACGTCTACAAACTGACTATATAGACTTGTATTATATTCATTTCCCAGATGATAATACGCCAAAAGACAAAGCTGTCGCTGCTTTACAAGAGCTAAAAGAAGAAGGGAAAATCAAAGCAATTGGTGTATCTAACTTTACATTAGACCAATTGAAAGAGGCTAATAAAGATGGCTATGTAGATGTTGTGCAGTTAGAATATAATTTATTGCATAGAGAAAATGAAGAAGTGATGCAATATGCAGCAGAAAATCAAATTACATTTGTACCATATTTCCCATTAGCTTCTGGTATTCTAGCTGGTAAGTATGATGAAGATACAACATTTGATGATCACCGTGCGACAAGAAGAGACTTTAAACCAGAAGTGTTTAAAGATAACGTGCGTCGTGTCAATCAACTTAAAGATATCGCCGAAGCGCATCAAACTTCTATTGCTAATATCGTTTTAGCATTTTACTTAACTCGTCCTGCATTAGACGTTGTTATCCCTGGAGCTAAACGTGCAGAACAAGTGATAGAAAATATTGATGCAGCTAATGTCGAATTATCTCAAGATGAAATTAATCAAATTGATTCATTATTCCCGATTAATAAATAATATTGAAAGTCATGAAATCATTTGAGTCACTAACTTTTTTAGAATATGCCCGTAAAGGAACTAGCACATAGTTTTTTACGGGTATTTTTTTAATGGAAAAATTATCTTTGGATAATAACAATATTTTGCTCAATACATACATAAAACTTTTATAAACGGGTAAGGAAAGATATTGAATAAATGAAAGCGTTTCAAACTGAAATGATATAGGAGGAATAATGAATGATTACGGTATTATTTGGTGGGAGTCGTCCAGAAGGCAATACTGCACAACTCACAAAATATGCTCTAGAAAATGTTGAACACCAGTGGTTAGATCTTACTAAATATCAATTGAATCCAGTAAGAGATGTGCGTCATGATAATAAAAATATTGAGACATATTCTGATGACTACGAACAACTCATACAAACTGTATTAGATAGTGATGTCGTTATCTTTGCGTCACCGATTTATTGGTACAGTGTATCAGCTTCAATGAAAGCTTTTATTGATCATTGGTCTGAATCGATGGTAGATCCAAGATATTCAGATTTTAAAGAAGTGATGTCTAAAAAAGAATTTAGATTAATTTTAGTGGGTGGCGATTGTCCGAAAGTTAAAGCCAAGCCATGTATTGCTCAAATGAAATATACATTAGAATTTATTGGTGGCGAATTAGCAGGCTATATTGTTGGCACGGCCGAAAGACCTGGAGACATTATGAAAGACACCTACGCTTTAGAAAGAGCTAAAGAATGGAATAACAAATTTAGTCAAAGCAATTCTTAAGATTGTTTAAATAGGTAATGACTTAATACCCCCCTTTACTATAACTTAATGTATCGGGGGTCTTAATATTTTATGAGTTGTTTCAACAGTAGAGGGATCATTAAAAAAACCGATTTATAAAAATGATAGATGTTTTCATAAATACTTTTAAAAAATATATAAGTACAAAACGTTTAATTCACTCTATTAAATGAATAGGATATATATGTGATATAATACATTTATTAATAACTTGGAATTGTTAGGGGAGACATACATGTATAGAGTTAGAGAAGCAACAAGTGCCGATGCGGTAGCAATTAGAGATGTCGCAACAAAGGCTTGGTACAATACGTATTTAAATATTTATGCTGCAAGTACGATCAATGAATTATTAGCAGCTTCATATAATGAAGAACATTTGAAGAAACGCATGCAAGAACAACTCTTTTTAGTTGCCGAAGAAGACGAAGAAATTGTTGGTTTTGCTAATTTTATTTATGGAGAAGAATTATATTTGTCAGCACATTATGTACATCCTGAATCTCAACATAAAAGATATGGTACACATCTATTAGAAAAGGGATTAGAGGCATTTAAAGGCCAATACGATACAGTTTATTTGGAAGTTGATAATCAAAATGATGAAGGCATTCACTTCTATAAAGAACAAGGATTTGAAACGATTCGCTCATATCAACCTGAAATGTATGGCGAAGTTATGAATTTGGCTTTAATGAAAAAGACGTTCTAAGACGTTTGCCATCAATATATCAAAGCAAAGGTAGAGGCATTGACGAAAGTCTCTTATAAAAAGGAGGTATTACATGACACAATCATTGTATACAACGAGTAAATTAGCAGAGGAAAAAGTATTTAAAGATCCTATACATAGATATATTCACGTTAAAGATCAATTGATTTGGGATTTAGTTAAGACGAAAGAATTTCAACGATTACGTAGAATAAAGCAACTTGGTACATTATATCTTTCCTTTCATACTGCTGAACATAGTCGTTTCGGTCACTCTTTAGGTGTGTATGAAATTGTTCGACGCATGATAGATGAAACGTTTGAAGGGCGTGACACGTGGGATAACAATGATCGTCCTCTTGCTTTATGTGCTGCATTGTTACATGATTTGGGTCATGGCCCTTTCTCTCATAGTTTTGAAAAGATTTTCAATACGGATCACGAAGCGTTTACTCAGGCGATTATTACAGGTGATACTGAAGTAAATGAAGTGCTAAGTCGTGTGTCAGATACATTTCCTCAAGAAGTGGCAGATGTGATTAATAAAACACATCACAATAAACTAGTTATTTCTATGATATCGTCTCAAATTGATGCTGATAGAATGGACTATTTACAACGCGATGCGTATTTTACTGGCGTGTCTTATGGTGCGTTTGATATGGAACGTATATTACGATTAATGCGTCCATCAAAAGACGAAGTGTTAATTAAAGAAAGCGGTATGCATGCAGTTGAAAATTTTATCATGAGTCGTTATCAAATGTATTGGCAAATTTATTTCCATCCAGTTAGTCGAGGTGGAGAAGTATTGCTTAATAATTGTTTGAAAAGAGCAAAGCAATTATATAATGAAGGTTATCAATTTAAAAAATCACCAGAAGATTTTATTCCATTCTTTGAAGGCACAATGACAATTCAACAATATGTAGATTTAGATGAAGCGGTTGTCTTATATTATTTGAAAAAATGGATTGATGAAGATGACGAGATTTTAAGTGATTTATCACGTCGTTTTATTAATCGTGATTTATTTAAATACATTCCATTTGATGGTTCGATTATTACCATCTCTGAACTTCAAGAATTGTTTGAAGCAGGTGGTATTAATCCGGATTATTATTTCGTGAGCGAATCATTTTCTGACTTGCCTTATGATTATGATAGACCGGGTTCCAATCGTAAACCAATTCATTTATTAAGACGAGATGGTACGATAAGAGAAATTAGTAATCAATCCCTAGTGATAAATAGTATTACAGGAATTAATAGAGAAGATTATAAATTGTACTACCCTAAAGAATTAGTTTTAAATATTGAAGATGACATGATTAAAGGCTCTATTATCAATCTATTAAATGAATTAAATTAATGGTTTGATAGAATGTGCTAGCTCATTTAATATAGTAATCAGTTGAAAATTGTATGAGGAGGTACCGATGGTGACTGAGAAAAAAGGATTTAATTTTAACATCATAAAAAATGACCCATTAGATGGCCATAAAGGTACAAATATCGGTTCAATTAGTTTAGATAATATTGCGCCTGTCTTTATAGATGTTGAGAATCAAGAAGCTTTTGTTGATATTGGTGGTATGCATGCCCGTGCCAAAGTTGAAAAAGGCGTAAAATGGATTACAGATAAATCAGAAGTAGAAGGCGAAGAAGCTAAAGAATACTGGTTATGTTGGGTTACAACTGAAAGAGGCGAAAACGGTCCTTATTATGCAGGTGTAACGGCATGTTACTTATTAGTAAACAAAAGTATTAGACGTGGATATAAGAGTATGCCAGAACACGTTAATATGATGGATAAATCAATGAAACATCAAATTATTATCGACCATATTGGTGAAGACAATAAAAAAGTATTAAAAACATTTTTACAAAATCATAATGAAGAAATGTGGAACAACTCTACAGAAGAATTGTTTAAGGCATTGGGATAAAGCACAAAAACTAACCTCGCGATATTAGTACATTATCGCGAGGTTAGTTTAATATAATTACGATTACAAGTGGTTTTAAAAACATAAAAATAAACATTGAATTTTATATACAATATAATATTATTATATATGCAAATGTATTATTGATATACAATCAAAAAGAGAATAGGGGATGGGTTTATGCAATTCAAATTAAAAGAAGAAGAACTGATTGATTTTTTAGAATTGAAATTTCCGGAATACACCTTTGTTAAAGGTAGACTTCTAGTGGGACAACATAAACAAGAAGATTTGCATGTCTATTATTTAGGGGAAGAAACGTTGGCATGTTTAACTATTGCATTTAAAACATTTGAAATTAGAGACGCTGACATTTTAGATTATGAACCGTTAAAAGAAATTCGTCTCAAAGATGGTTTGCTATTTAGGAAAATGCAAATCATTACTGACGGTGGCATACTAAAATACGGTACGTCTAAAGCGTTATTAACGGACTTCCAAAATGACAATTACAATCAATTTATTGATGGTAATAAGGAAAAAGTGATTTATAAAGATGGTGCCTTTCAATAATTAATAAACGTAGATAAATCATATTTACTCATAGTTATGATGATGATAATATAAAAAAAGAAATAAATATCATTATAGAATATGAGGTAAAAAAATGAATAAATTAATATTCATGACAGCACTGATTTTCGGCATCGTATATTTCTATAAGTATCAACTTGTAAAAAGTAAATATCAAAGACATATTGTTGACATAGAATCATTAGAAGATGTTATTGAGGTTAGATAGTATGAAATGAGTGGATAAGCTATTTTTGGCTTATCCGCTTTTTATATTTATTAATAAATTAAATCCCCCAATACTACAAGCAATAGGGCAATTATGCTATAATATCATGTATTATTGTGTAGGATAAGGGAGTAGTAAATTGGAAAATAATGTTAAAATCCAAACGAAACAGATAATTAAACAAAATGGCGAAAAAGAGAAGTTTGATTTTACTACTGAAGGATCATGGCACAAACGCCAATCTCACATCATTAGATATACTGAACATATAGATGATGCCAATGTTAACGTAACCATTAAAATAGAAGAAGATGGCGTAAAATTGATTCGAAAAGGCGATATTAATATGAACTTTCATTTTGTAGAAGGTGCTGAAACAACTACATTTTATGATATACCTGCAGGCCGTATTCCGTTAAATGTTAAAACGTTAAGTATTCTACATTTTGTTACCCCAGATGGTGGTAAACTGAAAGTACATTACGAATTATTTCAAAATGAAGAGAAGATGGGTTCATACCAATACGAAATAAATTACAAGGAGTTAGGCTAATGAACATAATAGAACAAGTCAAACAGACGCTAGTTGAAGAAATTGAAGCAAGTATTAAAAAAGCTGAATTAGCAAGTGATATTCCAGAAATTAAAATAGAGATTCCTAAAGATGTAAAAAATGGCGACTATTCAACGAATATTGCGATGGTACTTACTAAAATAGCTAAACGTAATCCACGTGAAATTGCACAAGCCATCGTGGATCATTTAGATGCTAGTAAAGCGCATGTTAAAAAGGTAGATATTGCTGGGCCAGGATTTATCAATTTTTATTTAGATAACCAATATTTAACAGACATTATTCCAGAAGCTATTCAAAAAGGCGATCAGTTCGGTAAAGCAGAAGCATCTAAAAATAAAAATATTTTACTTGAATATGTATCAGCCAATCCAACAGGAGACTTGCATATTGGCCATGCGCGTAATGCGGCAGTTGGTGATACATTAGCTAATATTTTAATAGCAGCAGGTTATCATGTGACACGTGAATATTATATTAATGATGCCGGTAATCAAATTTCAAATCTTGCACGTTCAATTGAAACACGTTTCTTTGAAGCATTAGGTGATAACAGTCATGAAATGCCAGAAGATGGCTATAATGGTAAAGATATCGTTGAAATCGGTAAAGATTTAGCGGATAAACACCCAGAAATCAAAGATTATAGTGATGACGAACGTCTGAAGACATTTAGACAACTTGGTGTTGATTATGAAATGTCTAAATTGAAGAAAGATTTATCAGACTTCAATACACATTTTGATAATTGGTTTAGTGAAACGTCTCTTTATGAAAAAGGCGAGATTAAAGAAGTATTAGCTAAAATGAATGACTTAGGTTACACATATGAAGCGGATGGTGCAACTTGGTTACGTACATCGGATTTTAAAGATGACAAAGACAGAGTGTTAATCAAAAAAGATGGCAATTACACTTATTTCTTACCTGACATTGCTTATCATTTTGATAAAGTACAACGTGGTAATGATATTTTAATTGATTTGATGGGTGCTGACCATCACGGTTATATCAACCGTTTGAAAGCATCTCTAGAAACATTTGGTGTAGATAGTGATCGCTTAGAAATTCAAATTATGCAAATGGTACGTCTAATGCAAAATGGCGAAGAAGTTAAAATGAGTAAACGTACAGGTAATGCTATTACATTACGTGAAATTATGGATGAAGTCGGTGTAGATGCCGCTCGTTACTTCTTAACAATGCGTAGCCCGGATACACACTTTGATTTTGATATGGAATTAGCCAAAGAACAATCACAAGATAATCCGGTTTATTATGCACAGTATGGTCATGCACGTATTTGTTCTATATTAAAACAAGCTAAAGAACAAGGCATAGAAATAAGTACGGACGTTGATTTTTCAAAAATCACTAATGACAAAGCCATTGAATTATTGAAAAAAGTAGCAGAGTTTGAACCAACAATTGAAAGTGCAGCAGACTCAAGAGCACCACACCGTATGACAAATTATATTCAAGATTTAGCGTCACACTTCCATAAATTCTATAATGCTGAAAAGGTATTAACAGATGACATTGAAAAAACAAAAGCACACATTGCGCTTGTAGAAGCAGTGAGAATTACTTTAAACAATGCATTAGCATTAGTTGGCGTATCTGCACCGGAGACAATGTAATATTAAATTTGATTAAACCCTTATAGCTCTATGGTTATAAGGGTGTTTTTATGACTATGAAAATGGGGGATATTTTGTTACAAACAGAAGAATTATATAACATTTTATATCAAAATATGGGTCCTCAACATTGGTGGCCTGCAGACAGTAACATTGAAATGATGTTAGGAGCGATACTTGTTCAAAACACCAATTGGAGAAATGCTGATTTAGCTTTACAATCATTAAAAGAAGCAACGGATTTTAACCCGAAATATATATTAAATATGCCATTAGAAGACTTACAAATGGTGATTAAATCTAGTGGTTTCTATAAAAATAAGGCTAAAGCGATTCATGCATTGTTCTTATGGTTAGATCAACATCATTTTGATTATAATGGTATTGTTACGCAATACAGGGATGATCTTAGAAAAGAATTATTAAGTATACGAGGCATTGGTAGTGAAACAGCGGATGTATTGATCGTGTATATTTTTGGTGGGGTAGAGTTTATCCCAGATAGTTACACGAGACGATTATATGCCAAACTCGGTTATGCGAATACCGATAGTTACGATAAATTTAAAAAAGAAATACAATTACCATCAACATTTACCAACCAAGATGCGAATGAATTCCACGCATTGTTAGATAACTTCGGTAAAAATTACTTTAATATTAAGAATGGTACACATTATACATTTTTAGATTCTTATTTTGAATCATCTGTCAATGATTAGATGACCAAAATGTATTAGTTCTTTTATAGTAATTATGTTATTTAATTAATTGAAAAATTCTAGTCATATTGAATGATAATTGATAAATTATATAATAGATATTGAAATAAGTTTTTGTGAAAGGGGTACAAAATGTTAAGGTCTTATAAAGCGTTTTGGCAAAAGGCATTGATATTAGAGGGTAGGACACGAAGAAAAGATTTTTGGTGGCCGGTTTTATTTAACATGATTTGTTTATTAATGATTGCGATTATTGCATCGTTAATATTAGTACCACTTCAGCATGGAAAAATCATTTATGACATTGTCTTTTATATCGTGTATCTCATTTTTACAGTACCGATGTTTACAATTTCTGTAAGGCGATTTCATGATATTGGAAAAGGTAAAACGATACCCGTCATCTATTTAGTATTAACCCTTTTAAATCCGATAAATCAAATGGCAAATGACTATGGATGGTTTTCTCAACTAGAGCATTTAAATATTGTTGTCATTATTGTATTATCTATTATGGCAATTATATTTGCCATTGGAAGTATTGTTATTTCAATTATGGCATTAGTGTATTGTGTTCAAGACAGTGAAAAAGGTACGAACCAATATGGACCAAATCCTAAAGAACACATGCTTGAAACATAAAAGTTATCAAATTAATTTCAATCTACTGCATTACAAGTTGGTCTACTTGTAGTGCAGTTTTTATTTTGTATGGCTTAATTTCTTATATGGGTTAAATTGACATGATATATGGGAATAGATATCATAAATGAATTGATATATGAAAAGTTACAAATACAAAGGGGGTGTCTGAATGCCGAGTCAACAACGTGATTTTACACATGGCAATATATTCAAAGGTTTGGTTTTGTTCTCAGGTCCCATCATGTTAACCAATCTACTTCAAACCTCGTTTCAAATTATAGATAGTTTATGGGTTGGGAATTTATTAGGGGCTCACGCGCTAGGCGCTGTGGCGATTTCTACTACTATTTTAATAACAATACTTTCATTTATTTTAGGTTTAAATAATGCAGTTTTAACGATATTATCTCAATATTACGGTAAAAAAGACTATAAAGGTCTTAAGCAATATTTAAATGCATTTGTTGTTGTGATGACGTCAATGGCTCTATTATTTGGTGTGGTTGGATTCATATTTTCAAAACATTTACTATTATTGATTGGTACGCCCACCACTTTATTAGGACAAGCAACGACATATTTGCAGATTAGTTTTTTAGGTATTTTATTCTTATTTGGTTATAACTTTGTAAATACGGTATCGCGTGCACTCGGAGATAGTAAGACACCCATGCGTGTTGTATTTTTAGCAGTAGTACTTAATGCTATTTTAGCGCCATTATTTATTGGTGTTTTTCAATTAGGTATGGTTGGTGCCGCATTATCGACAGTCGTATCACAAGGCCTAGCTTTTCTGTATAGTTTATATCATTCACTTAAGCATCAACTTATTCCATTTACAGTCCCTAAACTGCCTCAAAAAGATGAAGTCATCTTAATTTTGAAATTAGGTATACCCGCAGGCTTACAGATGGCAGTGATTCAAGGTGGTAATGCCGCTATACTTAGTGTGGTTACCCAATTTGGTGGTGACACTGTAGCAGGGTTTAGTGCTTCTCAAAGATTAGACAGTTTAATCATGTTACCGGCAATGGCGCTTGGAACTGCAGTGAATAGTATGGCAGGTCAGAATATTGGTGTCGGTAACTGGAAGAGAGTACGTCAAATAGCGAAAGTATCAGCATTATATAATTTCGCTATTATGATTACTATTGCCATAGTTGTAATGGTAGTTGCAGAATTTGCTATTAAATTCTTTATTCAGGATCAACAAGCTGTTGATTTCGGTAGTCACTATTTACGTATTGTAGCGCTTTGTTTTCCATTTTTAGGATTGAATTTTGTATTAAATGGTATCGTAAGGGCATCTGGTGCAATGTACCAAGTATTAGTTTTAAATATTATTTCATTTTGGATACTACGGTTTCCATTAACAGGACTATTCTCAAAAATGTTTGGCCAAATAGGTATTGGTATGGGCATCGGTACAGGTTTTATCATTAGTAGTTTATTTGCATTTGCCTATTATCAATTTGGCAAATGGGACCAAAAAGTTATACTTGAAGACCATGATTAGAAAAGGTTAAAAACTAACATTAAAATATCAAATAGCATACTTGGGATATCCTATTACTATAAAAATAGTTATAGGATATTTTTATTAAAAATATTTTAAAATGATTTGAAAATCTAATGAAAAATATGTGAAATTTGATATGATAAAATGAAGTGATATACATATTAAAATAAAAATGAATGGAATGAGCAAACATGAAACGTAATTTTTGGATAATTATGATGTCATTATTGATAATTCTTGCAGGATGCAGCCAAAATGATCAGCATCAATCAGATAAAGGTTCTAAAAATCAATCTACTACAGGTAAGACACCATATCATCGTATTGTTTCATTGATGCCAAGTAATACTGAAATTTTATATGAACTTGGACTAGAAAATCGTATTGTGGGTGTGTCTACCATTGATGACTACCCTAAAAATGTTAAAAAAGGGAAAAAGCAATTTGATGCGATGAATTTGAATAAAGAAGCCTTGTTAAAGGCAAAACCTGATTTAATATTAGCACACGAATCTCAAAAATCATCTTCGGGCAAGGTTTTAGATGCTTTGAAAAAAGAGGGTGTGAAAGTTGTTTACGTTAAAGATGCACAATCACTTAAAGAAACATATGAGACATTTAAATCAATTGGGAAGTTAACCCATCGTGAAAAGCAAGCCAATCAATTAGTAAATGAAACTAAAGATAATGTCGACAAAGTGATTCAATCCATCCCTAAACACCAAAAGCAACCAAAAGTATTTATGGAAGTATCATCTCAACCAGAGATATATACTGCCGGTAAACATACATTCTTTAATGATATGTTAAAACAATTAGATACTAAAAATAGCTTTGATGATATTGATGGTTGGAAATCAGTCAGTAAAGAAAGCATCGTCAAACACAATCCAGATATTTTAATATCTACGGAAGGAAAGTCACAGGCTGAATATGAAAAAATCATTGAAAAACGTGGTGGCTTTGATAAAACGAATGCTGTGAAACATCATCGTATTGAAACAGTTAATGGTGATGAAATATCACGCCCAGGTCCAAGAATAGACGACGGCTTAAAAGAACTAAGGGATGCTATTTATCAAAAATAATGATTTCTAAAAGTACTAGTACACATGAAGTAGATATATAATGAACGATGTCAGTTAGCTATATCAATGTGAGACTAGTACTTTTTTGATTTAAAGTTTGTTATGATGGGCACAATAATGAAAATGTATTAGAAATGAGCGTATTATGAAAAAGATAAAGGTTATTTTAATTTGGACATTGATATTAACTGTCACTATTCTAATGAGTTTAATGTGGCAAATTGGTGACTTGTCTGATCCGTTTAACCAAACAATTTTATTGAAAGTAAGACTACCTAGGGTGTTAGAAGCATTACTTACTGGAGCGACATTAACATTGGCTGGGCAAATGTTTCAGACGGTACTCAATAATCCACTTGCAGATAGTTTTACATTGGGTTTAGCCAGTGGTGCTACGTTTGGTTCAGGCTTAGCCTTATTTTTAGGACTGAGCTTTTTATGGATACCCTTCTTTTCAATAGGATTTAGCCTCATAACGCTAATCATTGTATTAAGTCTAACGATGGCGTTATCTACGGGGTACCCTGTTCGTGTATTGATTCTACTTGGATTGATGATAGGGGCATTATTTAATGCTTTATTATATATATTGATATTGATAAAACCGCAGAAGTTAAATACAGTGGCGAATTATTTATTTGGCGGCTTTGCTTCTGCAGAAATTGAAAATGATATCATGATAGCCATTGTATTGGCATTGTCAGTTATGGGTCTAGGATTATTATTACGTCCAATTAAATTATTGCAACTAGGAGAGTTGAAAGGGCAATCGTTAGGTTTAAATGTACAACGTATGACCTTTATGGTACTTACCATAGCCTCTGTTGTCACAGCTGTTGTAGTCGCTTATGTAGGTATTATTGGCTTCATTGGCATGATTGTGCCTCAATTGATTCGACGTTATTATTGGCGTTTTGAGCTCGGAATGCAAATGGTTTTAAATATCATCATTGGTGCAATAGTGATGGCGTTAGCTGATTTTATAGGTAGTATTGTGATACATCCAATACAAGTGCCGGCTAGTATTATTATGGCGTTATTAGGTATTCCGGTATTATGTTATATTTTATTATCACAATCTAAAGTATTACGCTAATGTCATTCATTTGCTAAAATAAGAATTAATAAACGATGAAGAGGTTAAAAAGATGGATTTGAGTCATATAAAAGCAATCGTATTCGATTTAGAAGGCACATTGCTAGATAGAGTAAAATCACGTGAGAAATTTATTGAAGAACAATATGAAAGATTTCATGATTATTTTGTACATGTACAATTAGCTGATTTTAAGAATAAGTTCATTGAGTTAGATGACGATGAAGACAATGACAAGCCAGATTTATATAAAGCTATAATTAAACAATTTCATATCGATCGTTTAACCTGGAAAGATTTATTTAATGATTTTGAAATGCATTTTTATCGTTACGTATTTCCATATTATGACACGTTATATACACTAGAACGATTATCTAAAGCAGATTATCTTATTGGGGTAATTGCTAATGGTAAATCTAAAATTAAACAATTTAGACTACACTCACTAGGTATCATGCATGTCATTAATTACTTATCAACATCTGAAACTGTAGGTTTTCGTAAACCACATCCAAAGATATTTGAGGATATGATTGATCAATTAGATGTCAAGGCAGATGAAATTATGTACGTTGGAGACGATGCTTTAAACGATGTTGCACCAGCACGTGCAATGGGAATGGTAAGTGTTTGGTTCAAACAAGAAGATGCAGAAATAGAACCACTTGAAGAGGAAGTTGATTTTACCATTACCACGATTGAAGAATTATTGGATATTTTACCGAAGAATTTTAATTTAGAAGGAGAACGATCTAATGGATTTATTTACTAGAAATGATGGTACAACACTACATTACAATACATTAGGTGAAGGATACCCAGTTGTGTTGATTCACACTGCATACGACAACTATACGGTATTTAATGATGTAGCTAAAAAGTTAGCAAAGTCATTCCAAGTGGTACTGATTGATTTAAGAGGGCATGGTTATTCTGACAAACCGAGACATATTGCATTCCAAGAATTTGCGGATGATATCATAGCATTACTAGACTTTATATATATCGACCAAGCCGCATTTATTGGACATGAAATGGCTGCCATGATTATTGCAGATTTATCAGTAAGATATCCTGGCTATGTATCTTCATTAACATTCGTCAATCCTACATCAGTTGAAGGAGAACTACCAGAAGAGCGTTTGTTTAGAAAATATGCCCATACCATTCGTAACTGGGATGATGAAAAACAATCGAAATTCTTGAATGATAAAAAATATTACAAACCACGTAAAATGAATAAGTTTTTAAAACATGTCGAAGATACAAATTCAATTTCAACTAAAGAAGAAATTCAAGCAATTGAAGATGTATTTAAATCAACAGGCATCTCCGATGTTTTTTCAAAAGTAGCGGCACCTACATTAATTATTGCAGGAGAATATGGTGAAAGAACGACAACGCTTGAAGCTAAAGAAGTTGTTGATTTAATCGAACATGGGGACTTTTTAGTATATAACACTTCAAGTTTATATCCATTTGTAGAAGAAGAACAACGATTTATAGATGATGTGACGCAATTTATTACAGAGCATTGCCCAATTAGAAAAAATCGTAATTAATGATTGAGGTTTGATAGATAACTACGACTTAAGTATTAAATTTTGTAATAATTTTGTAATGATGTTGTCATATTAGTAATATTTGTAGTATACTGTGATTAAGCACAAGAAAGAGATATTGATATAAAGGAGAGAGTGCTTATGAAAAAGTTAATGGCATCATTAGTTGTTTCAGGACTAGTTGTCACAGGAGTAAACGTTAATCACGTCGAAGCAGCAACTGGTAATTCAATTCAAACAGTTCAACAAATCACACAAGGTGATCAATCATTAGAAAATGTAAAATTAGGCGAATCAATGCAAAGCGTCTTAGGTAAATATAGCAGTCCTATTTATTCTTATAATGAAAATGGTTCAGAACATTACTATGAATTTAGAACAAATAAAGGTGTATTATTAGTAACAGCAGATGGTAAAAAAGATAGAGGTCATGTGACACGTGTATCTATGACTTATAATAAAGCTAACGGTCCAACATATAATGCAGTTAAACGCAGTGTAAGTCCAAATGCTTCTAGTCGCGTTCATTATAATCATGTTACTGGTAACTTTGGATATATCAAAGATAAAAATGCTAGCTATCAATTTAGTTCAAATTCACCTAAAGATAAAAATGTTAAACTATATAGAGTAGATTTAGGTAAATAATACGTCATCAATATTTTAAATATGAATAGCCGACAAACCGATGTTGAGTTACTTTTTTAAGTTTCTTACAGTGTTTGTCGGTTATTTTGTGTGTAATGATTGATGTCAAGGTTTTATCGTTATAAAGGATAATGACTCATTTTTGATATAAAATAAAAATAAGGTTGAAGAAATGGGAATTCAATTATGTTACAATGCTATATTGATAGTAAGAAAAAGTAATTAAAATGCATGTCGGAAGTAAATACGGATAGGAAATGACTTCCGTAATTGAAGTTAAGATTAACAAAGCATCTAGAAAGCGTAATTAAAGGAGCTTAACATGAGGACAAATGATAAAGTACTACTCGAAAATATAAATGATTACTTTAGTCATAAGGGAATGTCACCAAACCTTATAGATGATATTAAAGAAAAGTTTCGTATAGATATTCAAAAGTCAGAGGCAAAAGATCAAGATTACATAGAGTATAGACAGAAATCGCCAGCACAAATTATTTTAATTATACAACGTAATCTATTTGCGCTTGAACTTAATCCTATCATCTTTTTTATTATTAATTTTATATTGATTTCATATTTATATGACAAGCAATATGTGCAATTTCAAGCGATTACAGGCATTAGCTTGTTTTACAGCATAGTGATTTTTCCAATATCCATATTGATTTATCATCGAATCAATAAAAAAAATTATCTCTACAGTAATCGATATGAAATGATAGGCGGATTTATAATAGCTGCAATAGCGTTGATACTTATTATTATGCAAGGATTCCATTTCAATTGGTCGATTATACCTATATCTATGTATGGTCATCAATTTGTATTCTTTGTGGGTATTATTTTATGTATTGCAGGAATCTATTTAAAAAAATTAGAATTTACTGGGTTAGGATTGTTAGTTTGTCAAAAAACGATTGATGCGATGGTATCCAATCCAGATATCGCACAAATTTTCTCATTAGTTATATGGATTCTATTAGTGATATTAATTATTTACTGTACAATTAAATTATCAGAGAGAACAAAAAGTTAAAAAAGTTGGGAGAAGGTCTTCATTCGTTTTTCGAATGAAGGCTTTTTTCTTTAGAAAGGAGAATGATCTACACATGAGCTATAAATGATTTGGTCAACGAAATGACCCTAATTGATACCTAGTCATCCTTGCGGGGGTAACACTAAGAAATTAAAAATTACAGAGTTACTCCCTAAGAATTTCTAAGCAATTTCTTGCAGAAGGGGAGGAACGCCTGAGCTATAGCTCAGGCATAAGAAGTTCTAAGCAATTTCTTGCTAAGAACTTCTAAATATTGGCGTAAAGGTATTTTCAAATGGGTATAGTACATACTAAAGGGAGGTGCCACTATGGACAAAATTCAATTAGGCAATGGTATTGAAATTGCTTATCGTGATGTAGGGCAAGGCATTCCCATCGTATTAATTCATGGATTAGATGGCAACTTAGCAGCATTTAAACAATTATCAGAACGGTTAAGTGATCGCTATAGAGTCATAACTTATGATGTACGTGGTCATGGGAAATCATCTAGATGTGATTCTTTTGATTTAGAGGATCATATTGAAGATTTGTATATATTAATGGAGCAATTAAATATTAGCTCTGCACATATCTTAGGACATGATATGGGTGGATTAATCGGTAAAAGATTTACCGAAAAATATCCATTTAAGACAATTTCATTAACTGCAGTTGCTTCAAAAAGAGAGGATATTACTCACGGATTTACTAAATTAATGGTGGAACATCAAGATTTAGTTGCAGGTTTTAATAAATCGGAGGCAGTTCTTTTACTTTTTCCAATTTTATTTAAAGAGCAAGACAATACAATGAGATGGTTCCAAGATCAAAGAATGTATTATAGACCATCATCAGAGGAAAGTGCTATCGCTATTAGAGCGCTAATCTCTTATAATGCACAAGAACAAGAAGAACGTCCATTGGTCAACGTACCAACATTAATCATTAATGGATTTTATGATCCTTTGATTAAGGATAAAAATAATTATTGTGTAGACGATCATTTTGAAAATATTACTAAAATGGTATTTAATGACTCAGGTCATGCGCCACATATCGAAGAACCAGAAAAATTTGAGAGTGTATATACAGATTTTATTAGTTCAATTGAACAATGGATTGAAAGATAACGATTGACTCAAAAAGGGATTTTATCACACGTGCACATTGCACGAGGATAAAATCCCTTTTGATTTCAGACACGTTATATACTTTTTCAAATCTATTTATCATTAAAAAATACCTATCTTTTCAAAGATAGGTATGAGATGGTTAGATATTTACATTGAAATCTATTAAGTTGTTAGATTAACTGTTTATATCTATCTATCTCTTATCAAACATCATCACTTGAGTTGAAGCTTAGACTTCGTTTTCGTCATTAGCTTCAGTGATTCGTTTGTTAACACGTTTTAATAATTCATCGATTTTTTTACGTTGTTTAGTATTAACTAAAATTAATACTGTTCTTTCATCATGTTCATTACGTTTTTTGTCGAAATAATCTTCTTGTGATAAGTTTTTAACAGCTTTTACAACTTGTGGTTGTTTGTAGTTTAAGTGGTTAATAATATCTTTAAGATAGTATTCCTCTTCTTTGTGTTCACTAATATAAGTTAAAACTGCGAATTCCTCAAAGCTAATTGAGAATTCTTTTTTGATAATACTTTTTAATTTGTCAGCATAAGTGACCATTGCTAGTAATTCGAAGCAATCATTTATTTTTGAAATAGCCATTACTGAAACCTCCCTATTATATACACTTACATATACCTCTATAAGTGCTTTTACCCGATTTTATATATTTATATCTTTTTTTTGAAAAATACGAAGTGTCTGCCATAATTTAGTATTAAATTAATTTAAAGAATTATATTTAATGCTATATTATTTAGTTAATTATAACTAAATAAAATTAAGAAGTAAACAAATAAGTGTTTATAAAACAAATTATTGATTGTGATATATCTTTTTTTTCTTAAAAATAGCATTTTTCTAATTCAAATTTATCATAGCAAATTCAAATTTTCTGTAATTTAATAAAAAAACAACTAAAAAGTAAAGTTTTTGAAATGATTATTACAAATAACTTATTTATAAACCTTTTTTAAAGATGCTGAAGGCGTAGAAACAACGTTTTCATTCAACATTAATCCTTGTGTAACATTTATATACCCATATTGCTTAGCAGTATTGTATTTAATTTCTCGTTTTACGATTTTATTTTTTAGTTTAACGAGGACATACTTGCTTTCTACTAATGCACTTTTAGGGATACGTATATGATCAGAATAGAGTCTAACTTTGAAGTGGGTGCCGATATCATAATGTGGTTGAGTCGATATTTCAATTTGATACATGGATGTTTGCTTATTAATTTGTTTTGGAATATTTGAAATATATTTAACTTTTCCAATGAATCGATTTTTATCATTAGAATAGATTGAAATATTTTGATTTATTTTTAATAAATCTTTTTCAGATTCTGATATAGTAGCACGAATAATACGTTCTTTGCTATTGATTTGCATTATAGGCTGATTATTTTTAGAAGGAGATTTGTTTAGCATATGTATATAGCCGCTAATAGGGGTATAAGTTTGCGTATAAACTTCTGATTTATCTTTTAAGAATTGTGATTGATGAAGTGTTCTTTCTGTTAGTTGTTGCTGTTGGGAAGATGATAATTTAGGGAAGTTGTGCTGGATTTGTTTGAGAGTTAGTTGTTGCTGATCATCAAGTTGTGTTGCTTTCGATGGGTTGAAATATTCTAAAAGCGGGGAATTCTTTTTTACATAAGTATGGGGTTTAACGAATAGTCTATGGATGTAGCCATATTGCTTGTCGTAATAAAGAGTGAAAGTTTCGACAGCTTCTTGCGTGCCTATAGTAGAAAGTAAGGTTTCATGTTTAGTCTTAATTGTTTTAACTTGGTCAAGCTGATCGGGAGAATGAGAAGAACGATAAAGGTAAAAACCGAATCCTGAGGAAATAATGGTTAATAGAAGTATTAAAGAAAATATCATCGTTTTGTTTAAGTTCAATATGTTCACCTCGGTGGAGTAAGATGTGATTATTATACTACAAAAATAGAATTGTAAAAATATTAAAACAAAATATTATTTGAAATGGTGTCATAACTATTTGATAGAGTTACAGATTATGAAAAAACACGATTTAGATGATAAAAAAAGAGGTCTGGACAAAAGCGTTTAGGATTTGAGCAGAACCGAACGATGATAAAGAACTACTTCCTTATTCATAGGTTAGTAGTTCTTACAAACTCAATAGTTGAGTTTGTTCATTTGAATTGTTTTCCAAATTTTGTCGAATCGTGAGCGTTTGCCCAACTTGCATTATTTGCAGAAATTGGAATACCAATTTCTCTATGTTGGGTCCCTTCTGCCGATAATCCTGCTTTTGGGACGCCGTTAATCGGTTTCCAAAAGCACCAAAACTTTATGTCTCAACCTCAACAATTAAAACGTTAGAATAAACGTAATAATATAATGCCTATAGCAATACAACTTAAGCCAATACATTTTCTTAGTGTGATTCTGTTTTTGGGTGTGCCCAGTAAACCAAAGTGATCGATAATTACGCCCATTAACATTTGTCCGAGCATACCAACAATGGTAGTTAAAGCAGCGCCTAGAAATGGCATCAGTATCACATTGGAAGTAACAAAAGCCATACCTAAGATACCACCCACAAAATAAATTGATTTGATATGACCCAAATCCGGATGTGTTTGGTTGATTTTTAAGCTTCTATGGAAAATTAATGTCAAAATGAGTAATGCGATTGTACCTATCGTAAACGATACTAATGAAGCAAAGAATGATGAATGGACTTCTTTTGCTAACGCACTATTGATTGTCGTTTGGATAGGCGGCGCACATCCGAAAATAAAGCCAACGATTAACCATATATATAAATTCGAGTGAGATTGACGTAAGAGTTTGTCTTTAGGAATTTGATTCATAAGTAAAATACCTATAAGTAAAAGAACTATACCCACTGCTTTAAACAAGGTGAATGGTTGTTGGCTTGCACCAAACAAACCTAAAGTATCAATGGCAACGCCCATGATAATTTGACCAGCTACTGTAATGACAACGGTAAGTGCTGCGCCTAATCTAGGTAATAATAATAAGTTACCAGTTAAGAAACATACGCCTAATAAGCCACCTACAAACCAGTGATAATTAAAGGTTTGTTCTGTAAAGAATTGAGGTGTGAGCATATGAGGGTTAATTATTAAATTCAGAATGATTAAACATAAGGTTCCCACACCGAAAGACACTGTTGAAGCATAAAAAGATGAACGTGTGTATTGACTTAGTCTTGAGTTTACGGATGTCTGTATAGGAATTAACATACCGACAAAGATACCTAAAAAATAAAGTAAAGCCATAATTGAAGTCACTCTTTTCTCGACAGAATGAATCAATTATATCGAAAAAGACACTATTATAAAATAGTAGATGATGTATAAATCAAATGATTTATATACATCTATTCAAACAAAAAAGCCCTATACCCAATGTGATGAATATCAGAGGGTATAGGACGTCGATCAATTATTTATTTTCAAAAAGGATTTGTGTATTTTTGGATACAATATAAGCAGCATACACTTTGTGGATTGTGCCGACATTTGATTTTAAAATATCTAATTTTAATAATTGATCCATACTTTCTTTTACAACCTGTTCGGTTAGTGTGCTATCATTTTCGGGTATTTGTAACTTTATTGGTTTGTCTAAGTTACTTTTAAAAACAAGGTCTAATGTAGTTTTCATAAGCATTCTCCTATACTAATGATTGTGTTCTAATGGCTTCAACTTTATCAAATGATTCGCCAGTCAAGCGTTCGATAATCGTTGAAAATGTTTTGATTTGTTCGTCTGTTGTAGTCGGTTTTAAATTTGAAAAACGTCGTTTATGTTGGATTGCTTTACCTTCTGAATCATAAGTAATACGAGTTAAAACAACCACCAGTTGATTCACTTCATTCATTGTTGTAACCTCCTTTCACTATATATATCGAAATAAAAATTAAAAAGGGTCACAATTTAATAAATAAATTTAAGCAGATTACTTTAATGTTACTTAATCATGTTTTATCATTAAATAAGAAACTTAATAAGGAGGACGTATGAATCAAGTAGAGCCGATTAGAAGAACAGAAGATATACAAAAAATGTATAGTGTGTTGCGATCTCGTTCTCAAAGAGACTATTTATTATTTAAATTTGCTATACATACAGGAATTAAATTGTCGGAATTGTTAAATATGAGTGTTCAACGACTGAAATCAATTGAAAGTGGGAATATAAAATCAACTTGGATTGATGATGGAGAACCAACGATTCAAATTTTATTACCACCTGATTTAAGAAATGAGTTACAAGACTATATTGAATATTATCAAATTAAAGATAATGATCTTGTTTTTCAGTCAATACGGACAGGTAAAGGGCTATCACGACAACAAGCTTATCGTATTATTAACAAAGCGGCTGAAGAGTTAGACATACCACATATTGGATTAACTACATTGAGAAAAACCTTTGCATATCACGCATATCATTCGGGAATATCGATTTCAATAATCCAGAAATATTTAGGGCATCAAACAACCAATGAAACAATGAAATTTATCGGTATTAAAGATAAAATGCATAATCGTACTGTCATTGCGTTAAATCTATAATATAAAAAAGGAGGCTTTTGATGGGCTTGATATACCTAATGGTTCTACTGTTAGCCATTATGGGTTTGGTGCTATTAACTATGTCACATAGCAAATTGAATGCTTTGGCCAGTTACGTTGCACTCAGTGCCCCCATAATTACATCAATTTATTTTATCTCGAAGATACCACAAATTGTGCAACAACAATTTATAGCAGTTCAAGTGCCTTGGATGACTTCGTTAGATATTAATATTGACATGAGGCTAGACGGACTTAGTTTAATGTTTGCTTTAATTATTTCATTAATTGGTGTAGCGGTATTTTTCTATGCTACACAATACTTATCACCTCAAACGGATAACCTACCTAGATTCTTCTTTTATTTACTATTATTCATGTTCAGTATGTTAGGCATTGTACTTTCCAATAATACAATTTTAATGTATGTCTTTTGGGAATTAACTAGTGTGTCATCGTTTTTACTTATTTCATATTGGTACGATAACGGTAATAGTCAATTAGGTGCTATTCAATCGTTTATGATAACGGTATTAGGTGGATTAGCATTACTAACAGGATTTATTATGCTGTATTTGATGACAGGTACAAACACGATTACGGATATTTTAGATCAACGTCATCATTTGATTAACCATCCTTTATTTATACCAATGATGTTGATGATTTTATTAGGTGCTTTTACGAAATCAGCACAATTTCCATTTCATGTATGGTTGCCTAAAGCGATGGCAGCACCGACGCCAGTCAGTGCATATTTACATTCAGCTACTATGGTGAAAGCAGGTATTTTCTTATTATTCCGCTTCACACCTGTCTTAGGACTAAGTGATGCTTATATTTATATCGTAACTTTTGTAGGATTGATTACGATGCTATTTGGTTCATTAACCGCATTAAGACAATACGATTTAAAAGGTATTTTAGCGTATTCTACTATCAGCCAATTAGGTATGATGATGTCAATGGTAGGTATTGGTGGCGGTTATGCACAACATCCATCTGATTCATTAACAGAGTTTTATGTTTTAGTTTTATTTGCTGGTTTATTTCATTTAATGAATCACGCCATTTTTAAATGTGCTTTGTTTATGGGTGTAGGTATTATCGACCATGAAGCGGGAACAAGAGATATTCGTTATTTAAATGGCATGCGTAAGCTTTTCCCTAAAATGCATATTGCTATGTTAATCGCTGCTTTATCGATGGCAGGGGTACCATTTTTAAATGGCTTTTTAAGTAAAGAAATGTTCTTCGACGCATTAGTGAAGGCTAGTCATTTAGAGCAATTTGGCATCATGCTCACAGTAATTGTTGTCGCAATAGGTGTCATCGCAAGTATCTTTACCTTTACGTATGCACTTTACATGGTAAAAGAAACATTTTGGGGCAAATTTAATACAACTTATTTTACGAAAAAAGATATACATGAACCTTGGTTGTTTAGCATGCCTTCATTAGTATTAATGATACTTATACCAATCATATTCTTTATTCCGAACCTTTTCGGTCAAAATGTGATTTTACCGGCGCTTAGATCGGTTACAGATGCAGGCTCAAAAGTAGATGCGATAGCGCCGCATATTTCTCAATGGCATGGGGTTAATTTACCACTTATTCTAAGCGTGACTGTCATTGTTTTAGGCGTTGTGTTGGCCTTATCAATAGATTGGAAGTCATTGACACATCGTATCATTAAGCATGCGTCGATAACTAAATCGTATCAACACGTTTATCGACAATTCGAGTTATATTCTGGATACAGTATTAGAATGTTGATGAAAAATAAACTCAATCACTATATCATCATTACATTACTTATCTTTGTTGCCATCATTCTATATGGATACATTAGTGTCGGATTCCCACATGTACATCAATTACATGTGTCTCAATTCGGACCGTTAGAAGTTATTTTATCTATAGTGACATTAGTTATCGGAATTGTACTCGTTTTTATTCGTCAACGTCTTACAATGGTTGTGCTTAATGGTGTTATTGGCTTTGCAGTAACATTATTCTTTATTGCAATGAAAGCACCCGATTTAGCTTTAACACAACTTGTGGTTGAGACAATTACAACTATTTTATTTATTGTAAGTTTCTCTAGATTACCAAACGTTCCAAGAAATAAGCCGAATATGAAAAAGGAAATTGTGAAAATCGTTGTGTCACTCATAACTGCAATGACTGTGGTCTCATTGATTTTTATTACACAACAAGCAGAGGGTATGCCAACGATTTCTAAATTCTATGAAAATGCAGATAAATTAACAGGTGGTAAAAATATTGTTAATGCTATTTTAGGTGATTTTAGAGCATTAGATACATTGTTTGAAGGCCTTGTACTTATTATTGCAGGTCTAGGGATTTATACATTACTAACTTATAAAGATCGGAGGGGACAAGATGAAAGAGAATGATGTCGTATTACGAACGGTAACTAAAGTCGTCGTATTTATACTATTAACGTTTGGGTTCTATGTTTTCTTTGCAGGACATAATAATCCAGGCGGCGGCTTTATCGGTGGTTTGATTTTTAGTTCTGCTTTTATTCTGATGTTCCTTGCATTTGATGTTAAGCAAGTGCTTATCAGTTTACCGATCGATTTTAAACAGTTAATGATTATAGGTTCTTTAATTTCATTGGCGACAGCTATTGTCCCTACATTTTTTGGTAAACCGTTTTTATATCAAACTGAAGCCAATATCGCTTTACCCTTATTAGGTCATGTACATGTTACAACAGTCACACTCTTTGAATTAGGTGTGTTATTAGCAGTTGTGGGTGTCATAGTTACAGTGATGTTGTCGATAAGTGGGGGTAAATCATGAATCTTATATTATTATTAGTGATTGGCTTTTTAGTATTTATCGGTACGTATATGATTCTATCTATTAATTTAATTCGAATTGTCATAGGTATCTCCATTTATACCCACGCAGGTAATCTCATTATCATGAGTATGGGGCGTTATGGTGGACATATGACAGAACCATTAATAACAGGAGGTAAGGCTTATTTTGTTGATCCATTATTACAAGCCATTGTTTTAACAGCTATTGTCATTGGATTTGGTATGACTGCCTTCTTACTTGTATTAATTTATAGAACATATCGAGTAACTAAAGAAGATGAAATTAACGTATTAAGGGGTGAAGATGATGATGAGTAATTTATTGATTTTACCCATGTTACTTCCATTTCTTTGCGCTTTAATACTTGTCTTTATCAAAGATAAAAGTAAAGTATCTAAATTCTTATGTATTGGCACAATGTTGGTAACAACAGTCATTTCGTTAGCATTATTAATTTATGTGATGAATGAAAAACCAATTACATTAGATTTCGGTGGATGGAAAGCACCATTCGGTATTCAATTTTTAGGCGATTCATTGAGTTTACTTATGGTCACTGTATCATCGTTTGTCATTACATTGATTATGGCTTATGGATTTGGTCGTGGAGAGCAACGTGTGAATCGTTTCCATCTTCCATCGTTCATACTATTTTTAGCTGTAGGAGTTATTGGCTCATTTCTAACTTCAGATTTGTTTAATCTATACGTTATGTTTGAAATTATGTTGCTTGCTTCTTTTGTGCTTGTCACATTAGGACAATCTGTTGAACAATTACGTGCAGCAATTATTTATGTCGTATTAAACATTATCGGATCTTGGTTTTTACTTTTCGCGATTGGTTTATTGTATAAAACAGTAGGAACACTTAATTTTTCTCATATTGCTTTAAGATTAAATAACATGGAAGATAATCAAACCGTGACGATGATTTCACTTATATTCTTGGTAGCATTCAGTTCGAAAGCGGCACTAGTTATCTTTATGTGGCTACCTAAAGCATATGCAGTATTAAACACAGAATTAGCCGCACTTTTTGCAGCATTAATGACGAAAGTCGGTGCATATGCATTAATCCGCTTCTTCACATTATTATTTGACTCTCATGCAGGTGTCACGCATCCGTTACTTATCTTCATGTCATGTCTAACAATGATTATTGGTGCTTTTGGCGTTTTAGCATACAAAGATATTAAGAAGATTGCTGCTTATCAAGTCATATTGTCGATTGGTTTTGTCATTCTTGGTTTAGGTACACATACATTTTCAGGTGTTAATGGTGCGATTTTCTATCTAGCTAACGATATTGTTGTTAAGACGTTATTATTCTTTATTGTAGGTAGCTTAGTTTATATTTCGGGTTATCGTCAGTACCATTATTTAAGTGGACTTGCTAAACGCGAACCATTCTTTGGTATAGCATTTGTTATTATGATTTTTGCGATTGGTGGGGTGCCACCATTTAGTGGTTTCCCCGGTAAAGTTTTGATTTTTAAAGGTGCCATCGAAAATGGCAACTATATTGGTCTGGGATTAATGATTGTAACCAGTCTTATTGCAATGTATAGCTTATTTAGAATCCTATTTTTAATGTACTTTGGTGACCAAGATGGCGAAGAAGTTGAATTTAAGAAAATACCAAAACATCGTAAAGGGATTCTAGGTATTCTTGTAGTAGTCATTTTATTAATGGGAATTGGAGCGCCACTAGTATTAAATGTCACTGAAAATGCGACTAAGATGAATATAGACGAGCATCAGTTCCATCAAATAGTGAATACGCATTTGAAGGAGGGAGATAATTAGATGAATCAAGTCGTTCTGAATATTGTTATTGCGTTTTTATGGGTTTTATTTCAAGATGAGGACGAATTTAAATTCACAACCTTCTTCTCTGGGTATTTAATTGGTGTGATCGTCATCTATATTTTACATCGTTTCTTTGGACAAGAGTTTTATTTGAGAAAAATATGGGTTGCCGTTAAGTTTTTAGTCGTTTACTTATATCAATTAATTACATCTAGTATTAGTACAATCAATTATATTTTGTTTAAAACGAAAGATATGAATCCTGGATTGTTAACGTATGAGACCAATTTAACTAACGATTGGGCAATTACCTTTTTAACGATTTTAATTATCATAACGCCAGGTTCAACGGTGATTCGAATATCAAAAGGAACAAATAAATTTTTAATTCATAGTATTGATGTAACGGATAAGGACAAGAAAAATTTACTACGAAATATTAAACAATATGAAGATTTAATCTTGGAGGTGACACGATGATACAAGCTATGACGGAATTTTTTATTATTGCAGCTTTGGTTATTTTTGGTATTGCATTATTGGTTTGTCTTTTGAGATTAATTAAAGGGCCGACTACTGCTGATAGAGTCGTGTCATTCGATGCGACGAGTGCCGTTGTCATGTGTATTGTTGGTGTCATGAGTGTGATTATGGGTACCGTTTCATTCCTAGATTCAATCATGTTAATAGCCATCATCTCATTTGTAAGTTCGGTGTCTATTTCTAGATTTATTGGAGGGGGGCGCGTTTTCAATGGAAACAGTAAAAGAAATCGTTAGTCTCATCTCTTCAATATTCATCTTTCTAGGTAGTGTGATTGCATTAATCAGTGCGATCGGCATCGTGAAATTCCAAGATGTATTTTTGAGAAGTCACGCTTCCACGAAAAGTGCGACGCTATCAGTATTATTAACGATTGTTGGCGTGTTAATCTATTTTGTAGTGAATACAGGATTTTTCAGTGTTAGGTTATTATTATCACTGATCTTTATTAATTTGACATCACCAGTAGGCATGCATTTAGTCGCACGTGCGGCGTATCGAAATGGTGCATACATGTATAGAAAAGATGATGTACCAAGACAGTCTTCCATATTGTTAAGTCAAAATGAATTCAACTCACCTGAAGAATTGAAAACGCGTGCTAAATTGCGTGAACAACGAAGAGAAAAATTATATTATAAAGAGAATCAAAAGCTTAATAAATAAAGGCTATGAGTAAAATAAAGCTATCGTGTATCCGTATAGAAGGATGTGCGGTAGTTTTTAATTTGTATTAGAAAAAGATGATAGTTTAAGGTGCGATTTATTTAAGTAATACTCAAAATAGTGATAAAATATTGTACAAGGAAAATTATGAATTTAAGTAGTAAATTTATTGAAAAGGGATAAAAAGATATTTTATGTGTTTGGAACTTTAAAGTATAACTTTGGGATAACGAGTACTACGTAGTTAAAAATGTATTGCATTACTTTAACATTCCAAAATCATAAAATTTGATGATACTAGTTAACTTTTCAATTCATGTTCAAATGATTGATGTATGGATAACCTAACATTGTGATAACTGAGTTGAGCCCTCCTCATAACATCTATATTAATAAAGTCAATTGTGATATAACAATCTGATAAATCTTATTATTTAAGGATTGCTTCTATATTAATTAACCTCTAGAGTACATCAATTCCTATACGTGTTACTTAATTTTCATTCCAAAACAATTCATTAAAGAGGTGAAAGTTTGGAAATATTTGAAACATTACTTATATTTATCGGCGTCGTTATTATTAGTTCTTTCGTTCATACGTTTATGCCGAAAGTACCACTAGCGTTTATTCAAATCGCTTTAGGTATGTTGTTATTTATTACTCCTATCCCTGTTGAGTTTAATTTTGATTCCGAATTATTTATGGTTGCATTAATCGCACCGCTTCTATTTGTAGAAGGCGTTAATGTCTCACGGGTGCACTTAAGAAAATATATTAAACCTGTGATGATGATGGCGTTAGGTCTAGTCATTACAACTGTCATTGGTGTAGGTTTTTTCATTCATTGGATTTGGCCTGAACTACCTACGGGTGCAGCTTTCGCGATTGCTGCTATTCTATGTCCAACTGATGCAGTAGCGGTACAAGCAATTACGAATGGTAAAGTATTACCAAAAGGAGCAATGACTATTTTAGAGGGCGAGTCATTGTTAAATGATGCGGCAGGTATCATTTCATTTAAAATTGCAGTTGGTGCATTAGTAACAGGTACATTTTCTATTATGGAATCCGTGGAACAGTTTTTAGTTGCTTCGTTAGGTGGGGCCATCGTAGGGTTACTCATTGGAATGGCTTTAGTTCGGTTTAGATTAACATTAATGCGCCGTGGTATTGAAAACATTAATATGTTTACATTTATACAGTTATTGACACCATTTGTTACATACTTAGTTGCAGAGTTATTTCATGCATCAGGTATTATCGCTGCTGTAGTGGCAGGACTCGTTCATGGATTTGAACGAGATAGAATCGCACAGACACGAACGAGATTGCAAATGAGTTATAACCATACATGGAATATTTTAGGATATGTGTTAAATGGTTTTGTTTTTTCTATATTAGGATTTTTAGTACCAGAAGTGGTAATTAACATCATTAAAACTGAACCACACAATTTACTGTTTTTAATTGTTATTACTGTACTAGTAGCATTAGCTGTTTATCTATTTAGATTCTTATGGGTTTACGTATTATATCCTTATTTCTATTTAGCTGTCAGTCCATTCCAGAAAATGATTAGCCAAGATGACGACGGTAATAATACAACGGAGAAACCACCCAAACGCAGTTTGTATGCACTTATTATGACGTTATGTGGTGTCCATGGAACGATTTCGTTAGCTATCGCATTAACGTTACCCTATTATTTAGCTGATCATCATGCATTTGATTATCGTAATGATTTGTTATTTATTGCATCAGGTATGGTGATCATCAGTTTAGTTGCGGCACAATTATTACTACCATTTGTTACTGCTAATGCGCCTGAAGTGAAAGTGGGTAGCATGAACTTCAAAGAAGCAAGAATATACATTTTGGAACATGTCATTGATTATTTAAATCAAAAATCAACTTTTGAAACCAGTTACCGTTATGGCAATGTCATTAAAGAATATCATGACAAATTAACATTCTTGAAAACGGTAGAGAAAGACGATGAAAACTCTAAAGAACTTGAAAGACTTCAAAAGATTGCGTTTAATGTGGAAACAAAAACGCTTGAACAGTTAGTAGATGACGGTAGTATCACAAATAGTATACTTGAGAACTACATGCGATATGCTGAACGTACACAGGTATATAAACAAGCATCATTAATCCGTCGTTTAATTGTATTATTTAGAGGTGCACTATTAAAACGACGCGTGAAGACAACTATTAACTCTGCTTCATCTTTAAGCGTGACAGATAACTTGTTAGAATTAGTTAAAATCAACAAAATCGTTCACTATAATGTAGTAAGACGATTAGGACAAGAAGCCAACAATGATAACAAGTTAGAGGTAGGTATGATTTGTGATGGTTACCTCATGCGTATAGATAACTTAACACCAAACAATTTCTTTAATTCTCCTAGTGAGGATACATTGACTCGTATTAAACTTAATGCATTACGTGAACAACGTCGTATTTTAAGAGAGTTAATTGAAGATGAAGAAATTACAGAAGGTACAGCTTTAAAACTTAGAGAATCAATTAATTATGATGAGATGGTTATTGTGGATAGTATGACATAATCATATTATAAATAGGAAAGCTCGTGAGGTAAGACCTCACGAGCTTTTTCCTGTATATAAAGCAGACACTCGTAAAACTCATCGGGTGAAATATAAGTTCTACGACCGACATTTATGGAGAGAATAGGCCATAAATGTTGAATCATTTGAGATTGAACCATCAGTGCATGGGTTCTATACAACCTGTTCAACAGCGTCCTATAGTGAAACCCAATTCAATCTCAATGTTATAGGGATGATTTTATAACTTTGACAGATATATGGTTTGAAAAGGGAACGTATTTCAAGCCACTTTATGATATCTTGTCAGTTTAAAACGATTTGGTAAAGGGGGATGAAATGATACCTTTACCATTGGGGAGTTAAGATAATGTATAAGCCCACTACATAAATGAGATGAGATAGACTAACACCACCATACCGTGCGTGAGAGAACGATTTTATATTTTAGGAGGATAATATAAAACTTCACGCACGATATGAGACTATTAGTTATAACATAAAGACTTAATAGGGTGGCTGAGTGTGATTCAAGTTATATCTTATTCACTCAGCCATCGGTTCTATTAAGTTGTTGCGGTAGTTACGCAAGTAGCATTATTTCATGCTACCATGTATTGTATCGATATTAGATTTCATCATTTTATAATAAGAATCACCTTTTGAGCCTTTTTTACCAATTGAATCAGTAAATACTTCTCCGTATATATCTTTATGTGTTTCTTCGGATAAGCTTTCCATCGCTTTTTTATCTACACTTGTTTCGACTAATAGATGTTTAATCTGATGCTCTTTTACAAATTGAATAGCGTGTCTCATTTGTGAAGGTGTACCTTGTTTTTCTGTGTTGATTTCCCAAATATATCCAGGCTTCACATCATATTGCTTTGCAAAGTATTTAAATGCACCTTCACTAGTAATCATGGCACGTCGTTCTTTTGGAATATCATTAAATTTGTCTTTACTTTCTTTATTAAGTTTTTCTAATTTAGATAAGTATTGATTTCCTTGATGTTTATAATCTTTTTGATTTGATGAATCATATTTGTTTAAACTATCTTGAATCGTTTTGACATACTTAATACCATTTTCAATACTTAACCATGCGTGAGGATCTAATTTATCTTTGTTGCCTTCTTCTCCGTTTAGATATATAGGTTTAACATCTTTAGAAACGGCGATGACTTTTTTATCATCCATCGATTTGCCGGCTTGTTCTAATGCTTTCTTGAACCAGCCATTACCAGTTTCTAAATTTAATCCGTTATAAAATATAACATCTGCATCTGTTAACTTTTTAATATCCTTAGGTTTGACTTCATATTCATGTGGATCTTGTCCAACAGGAACAATGCTATGGACGTCAACATGATCGCCACCGACATTTTTTACCATGTCATAAAGGATAGAATTAGTTGTGACAACTTTTAATTTATGACTGTCAGCTTGTTGTTTATCTCCATTAGATTGACTGCAACCAACCAAGACGATAAAAATGGCTAGCAATAAGGGAATGATTTTCTTCATTTAAATTACGCCTCTTCTCTGTTTATTTTTAAATGTTGTGATACCTAATGTGATAACGTAAATCGCAAATGTGCAAAGTACAATAGCTGCACCACTTGGTACGTTATATATGTAACTGAAATAAAGTCCGATAATTGAACTGATTACACCAATGAAGCTTGCGACTGCCATCATGCCATATAAATTCTTGCAAATAAGAAAGGCAGTTGAAGCGGGTGTGACTAGGAGTGCAACGACTAAAATAATGCCTACGGTTTGGATACTTGCAACCGTTACTAATGCAAGGAGTAGCATGACAAAATAATGTATTAGCTTAGTATTTAAACCATTCATTCTACTAAATGTGTTATCAAACGTAGAAATCATTAAAGGTCGATAGAATATAATGATGAGACTTAGTACAAATAGTCCGATGATCACGGTAGTCCAAAACGTTGTATGTGTGATGGCGAGTAAATTACCGAATAAAATATGGTATAAGTCAGTCGTACTATTGATGACACTGATTAAAATGACACCTAGTGCAAGGAATGCCGTAAAGCTAATGCCTATAGCTGCATCTGGCTTTGTTTTACTCTTAGAAGTAATAAATCCGATTAACATACTTGCAATCATTCCAGTTATTAACGCGCCAATAAACATTGGTATTCCAAATAAGAATGATAATGCTACTCCTGGTAATACAGCATGACTCATCGCATCGCCCATCAGTGATAATCCTCTTAATACAATTAGGCTACCTACAGTGCCACAGACAACACCAACGATCATTGAAATGATTAGTGCTCTATTTAAAAATTGATAATTTAAAAGATGTGTGAAAAAGTCATGCATATTTAGGCACTTCCTTTCGAAGATGCATCAATATGACTAGTCTGAGACATAAATGTGTCATTTAATAGTGTGTCATTATTCATTGCATCTTCAGCATCACCAAAATAACGAAGCGTTTGATTGAGCAACATAATACGATCGAAGTATTGAGAAGCCTTAGATAAGTCATGATGAACAATGAGAATCAACTTGCCTTGTGATTTTAATTGCCTAATTTTATTCATTATGAGTTGCTCGCTTTTAAAGTCAATGCCGACAAAAGGTTCGTCGAATAAATAAAGTTGACTTTTAGACATGAGTGCGCGTGCAACAAGTACACGCTGAAGTTGACCACCACTTAATGCAGAAATCTGTTTTCGTTTTAAAGATTTTAAGTCTAAATCATCTAATAATTGATTCAATTGAATTTTGGTCTCATGTCTAGGTTGATTAAACCAACCGATGTCGCCATAACATCCTGAGAGAATCACTTTTTCCACATTGATCGGAAAATCCAAATCAATATTTGATTTTTGAGGTATGTATGTCATGTATTTCAATTGAGTATGTATCGGACGTTGATAAAGTAATTGTGTGCCAGTTGCTTGGAAATCTCCTATTAATGACTTCAGTAAAGAAGACTTTCCAGCACCATTAGGCCCCATAATACCTATCATTTCACCAGTAATAGGAATTTTAAAACCAATATCTTTTAAAATATGCTTATTACCTAAAAAAAGATTTAAATTACTAACTTCAAGCAAATATTAATACCTCCTAATTAAAAGTTTAGGTTAACCTAATTTATTTTATAATAAACCGAGAAGTTTTAACATGTCAAGTAGATTCGTGATACAATAAAGTGAATATGTGTGAGGTGAAATGATGTTAACTGAAGAAAAAGAGGATTATCTCAAGGCAATATTAACGAATGACGGCGATGTATCCTTCGTATCAAATAAAAAATTATCTCAATTTTTAAATATAAAACCACCATCAGTTAGTGAAATGGTCGGGAGATTAGAAAAGTCAGGCTATGTAGAAACAAAGCCATATAAAGGTGTTAAATTAACAGAAGAAGGTTTAAATCACACTTTAGATATCATTAAAAGACATCGGTTACTTGAATTATTTTTAATAGAAATTTTGAAATATAATTGGGAAGAAGTGCATCAAGAGGCTGAAATTTTGGAGCATAGAATTTCAGATTTATTTGTTGAACGTTTAGATAATATTTTAAATTATCCAGAAACGTGTCCGCATGGTGGTGTGATTCCTAGAGATCATCATTACAAGGAAAAATATACAAAGACAATACTAGAATTTGAACCTGCTGATGTTGTCACAATTAAACGCGTTAGAGATAAGACAGAGTTGTTAGTTTATCTTTCAAGTAAGGATATTTCTATAGGTAATGATGTTGAAATTGTATCCAAAGATGACACGAATAAAGTTGTCATTATTAAGCGCAATGATGTGATTACAATTTTAAGTTATGAAAATGCTATGAATATTTTTGCGGAAAAATAATACAACACAAACTTGAGCCCTAAACTGTATCATATGGTGATTGAGATTAAATATCTTAACACCATATTTTTCAGAAGGGCTCAAGTTTTTTACTGTTTTATTATCTTTTTTTGAAGGTAGGTTGATCATTTAAGATTTGAACAATAGTAATTTGATTAATAAGTACACGGTATATAAATTGATTGTAATCCAAATTGTGCTATAGATGACTGTAGGCACTTTACTAATATCAGTTAAGGTACTGCCGTCCCAACTTTGTTTAGGTCTTTGGAATGTCAGTCTGAAAATTGTCCAAGACGATTGAAGCACTTCACCAAGTAATACGCCTAAAATAAAATGATAACTAGAACTAACAATTTGATGAATAACAAGTAAGTCATCGCTTTGGAATAGGAAATACAAGAGCATTGTCATAGCAATAATAATTATTATAGGTGATAATTTACGGGATGTTAAAATCAGAAAATAAATAAAAATTCCTAAGTACAGGAGTATGAAAAAGCTTGGATGATTATAAAATATTGTGATAATACCTATCCATAACATCATTGGAGGCATGATATAGCCACCTAATGTAGTGAACCATTGTCCAAGATAACTCTTAGATTGAGTAATTGCATAGCCCTGTTGTAAGGTAGCTTCTCTTTCAGACGGCCGTGTCACAATAACTAAATCTTTAGCATGACCACCGGATAATTTATTAAAAAGTACATGTCCGAATTCATGAGTTAATACTGGGATATAGTTAAGTATAATTGCAAAGTATCGATAGTAAGATTTATAGCGGTTTTGATGGACGATAATGTAGATGATACTTATGACTAATATGATATACATATTTAAATGAATATGAGTGGTTAAGAATGATTCGAATTGTGTCATATTAAGGCTCCGTAATTAAAATTAATCAATCGACTCAAAGTCACACTGATTTTGTAAGTTATTATCTATTATACGTTAATATCTAAAAATTATCCTTTAGACTTAAGGCGTAAATTGTACGAGTGATGAAGGTTTTTTGGATAATCATATCTTGATGAACGTTGATGTGTTAAAATAATCGTACATTTTGGTGAAAATTAAAACAATGACTAGATTTGATATAACTTGATATATCAGTTGAGATGACTGATCAAGTAGGATAGGAGATTTATTTTATGACATTAAAAGGTCAGCACAATAATAAAAAGGTTGATATATTAGGCGTGAATTTTGACCATACTACGATGTTGCAAATGGTTGAAAATATTAAAACATTTTTTATGGCACAGACGACAGATAATTTATTTATAGTTACGGCTAACCCTGAAATTGTTGACTATGCATCAGAAAATCATGACTATCAACAACTCATCAATAGTGCTGATTACGTCATCGCTGATGGTACAGGTGTCGTGAAAGCATCAAAACGATTAAAACAACCGTTACCACAAAGGATTCCAGGTATAGAATTATTAGAAGAATGTCTGAAAATGGCACATGTAAACCAACAAAAGGTGTTTATTTTAGGATCAAAGAATGAAATTATTGAAAAGGCAGAGCAACAATTAAAAGCTAAATATCCACGCGTGACATTTGCACATCATCATGGTTACATTAATTTAGAAGATGAAACGGTCATTAAGCGTATAGAGACATTTAATCCGGATTATATATTTGTTGGTATGGGTTATCCTAAACAAGAAAAGTGGATTGCTCACCATAGTAAAGCATTTCAACATACCGTAATGATGGGTGTTGGTGGTTCATTTGAAGTGTTTAGTGGCGCCAAAAAAAGAGCGCCCAAATTCTTTAGGAAGTTAAATATAGAATGGATTTATCGTTTATTAATTGATTGGAAACGTTTAGGAAGGTTAAAGAGTATCCCTAAATTTATGTTTAAAATTGCTAAACAAAAAAGACAACGTTAATAATATAAGTTTATAAAAAGGCAATCTTGGGTTGAGTGATTAACCCAGGATTGCCTTTTTATTGGTGTTTTAAGGTGATTATTTAACGATAAATCGAGATGCATCTAAGTCTCTTCTAAATGCTTTTTGTTCATTTTTCGATTTTTTCTTGAATTCTTTCAAGAACTTTTCATAATTTGGTAAAACATCATCTAATTCGCCAAACTCTTTAAGTTTACCGCCTTCAATCCATGCGATTTTCGTACAAAATTCTTTAACTTGACGGATATTATGACTGACGAAAAAGATGGTTTTATTCGCTTCTTTAAATTCATAAATTTTATCTAAACATTTTTGAGTGAAAGTTTGGTCACCAACGGACAATGCTTCGTCAATAACTAAAATATCAGGGTTAACTGTAATGTTAATAGAGAAACCAAGTTTTGCAAGCATACCACTAGAGTATTTTTTTACAGGTTGATATATGAATTCACCTAATTCACTAAATTCAATGACTTGAGGCATTAATTCTTTGATTTCTTTACGTTTGAATCCCATACATAACATTTTGAATTCAATATTTTCAACACCTGTTAATTGGCCATTTAATCCAGCATTGATTGCAATTACACTAACGTCACCTTTGCGGTTGATTTTACCAGATGTAGGGGACAGTGATCCGCCAATCATATTGCTTAATGTAGATTTCCCTGAACCGTTAATACCAACAAGACCAATCACATCTCCTTCGTGCGCTTGAAGAGAAACATCATCTAATGCGAAGAATGTTTTGTTTTTATTTTTAGGTATTAAGGCATCTTTAATACGGTCTTTATTCGTTCTATATATACGATATTCTTTAGTTACATGTTCTATATTTACCGATACGCTCATAATTAGTCCTTCCTTAATTACATTTATATAGATTATAATATACTACTCATCAGTTGTTAAATTTATTAACCTAGTGTAAAGTGAGTAGAAGATTTTGTTTAAAATTGAGTGAAAGTTAATCTAACACGATAGACTTTGTCTAATTATAGACAATCAATGATATTATTGTCATTTTAAGGTGCTTTATTATGTTTAATAACTTAAATGATTGTATAATAAGATGAGAATTTAATAAACTAATATCTTTTACTAAGTTATATAGTTTGGTATATTTTATTCAATTAAAACAAATTTACATATTAAAAAACAATGAGTTTGAGATATGAATATCATCATTTCAAAAGTATTTGTTTAACTTAATTTCTACTCATAACATGAATAGTGTGGATTGAAAGACAAATAGTTTTCAAAATGATAGATTCCATCTCAACATCAATTGTATATACATTAAATGTTTGAAAGTGTGGTTTAATTCAATGTCAGCAGTAGTTACTGTATTTAAAGAACACATCAAAAACTTTTATTTAATCCAGCGACTGGCACAATTCCAAATTAAAATTTCAAACCATAGTAACTATTTAGGGATGGCTTGGGAACTATTGAACCCAGCGCTACAAATTATGGTTTATTGGTTAGTGTTTGGTCTGGGAATCAGAAGTAACAATCCGGTACATGGCATTCCATTTGTATTTTGGTTACTCGTTGGTATTAGCATGTGGTTCTTTATTAACCAAGGTGTACTCGAGGGTACAAAATCTATATCCCAAAAATTTAATCAAGTCGCAAAGATGAATTTCCCATTGTCCATTATTCCAACATACATTGTAACAAGCAGATTTTATGGACATATTGGTTTACTTGCCATCATTATCGTAGCATGTATGTTTAGAGGGATTTACCCATCTATTCATATCATTCAATTATTGATTTATGTGCCGTTTGCCTTTTTATTAACGGCGTCTGTTGCTTTATTTACATCAACGTTAGGTATATTAGTGAGAGATACTCAGATGGCGATGCAGGCATTAATGAGAATATTATTCTATATGTCGCCCATTTTATGGATTCCTAAAAACCACGGTGTAAGTGGCATTGTGCACCATATTATGTTATTCAATCCAGTATACTTTATTGCTGAATCATACCGTGCGGCAATATTATTCCATCAGTGGTACTTCATTGATCACTGGAAATTAGCATTATATAATGTCATGATTGTTCTCATATTCTTTGTTTTAGGTTCTATACTTCATAAAAAATATAGAGATCACTTTGCTGATTTCTTATAAGAATATAGTGTGTCAAAAGACGTATAACAGTAGACCGACGATGTATTGTTGGTCTACTTTTTATTTTAAGGACAATGGGTTATGAGAGAATTATTTTCTATCAATCTTGGAATCGTTTATAATTTATGAATAAAGATAAATCGAAATAAAGCCGGTGAATGAAATGAGAGTTTTAATCAAAAAAATATATATGATCGTCATTGCAATATTGAATGTCCTTTTTAGAGGATTAAAAGTTAAAAATAAAAATATTGTTGTTATGATGACTTTTCCTAAAGATGTACTTCCGATTATTGAACAATTAAGTACTAAAGGATACAAATTAACTGTTATCACGACAGACAAGCATGCGCATCATATTCAACATTTATCAAATGTGACATATATTAAAGCAGGAAATAAAAATGTTATTCAACATATTAAAGCGCTAAGCACAGCAAAAGTAATTCTAATAGATACTTATTATTTAATTATGGGTGCATACCATAAAAAAGCGCAACAAACTGTTATTCAAACATGGCATGCTGCTGGGGCATTAAAAGACTTTGGGTTAACAGACCATCAAGTGGATTTGAATAATCAAGCAATGGTGAATCAATATCAACGAGTATATTCGGCTACAGATCTATATTTAGTAGGTGGAGATGAAATGGGGCATTGTTTTAATGAATCATTTGATGCGCAACCTTCACAAATGTTATGTTCTGGACTTCCTAGATTAGTTGAATATTTAAATATTGATATCAAAGAAGAACAACAGCGATTAAAAAATCAATATGGTATCCAAGATAAATTAGCGGTCTATATGCCGACCTATAGGGAAAATCATCAAGCTAACAGACAAATTAATACGGCACGCTTTGAAAAGGCTTTGCCTGAATACACATTGCTAAGTCACTTACATCCGTCTATCAAAAATGATGAAGAATATGACTTAGATTCGACATCATTAGTTATCATGGCTGATTTAATTATTAGTGATTATAGTTCGATACCAATAGAAGCAAGTTTACTTAATAAACCAACACTCTTTTATGTGTATGACGAAAAGGAATATGAAAAGGTAAGAGGACTTAATCAATATTATTATGATATTCCTAATACGTATAAAGTGACGACGGAAGACGCACTTATTGAAAAAATTAAACAAGACGATAAGCAATTTAAGTCTTTATTTAACCATTGGCATCAATACACTACGCAAGAAACACTGAATCAAGTAACAAACTATATAGATAAGTTGGTGAAATCATGAAATTAGCGATTATAATGCCTGTATATAATGGGCAAGATACAGTACGAAGAGCGGTAACGTCGATTGATACTAAAGCTGAATTTGAAATTATTTGTGTGAATGATGGTTCGACAGATCATACTAAGCATGAATTAACCGAATTACAAAAAGAATTTCCTAATATTAAAGTCATTCATCAAGAGAATCAAGGTGCTGCTAGAAGTCGTAATGTAGGATTAGCAGCTATGGATGACGATACGAATGCATTTATGTTTTTAGATGCGGACGACCAATATTTACCAAGTCGCATAGATGCGATGATACAAACATATGAGAATCACGAGGAAACTGACATAGTAATAGGTCAAATAGGTCGCGATGTTCATGGGGAATGGAAAGTATTTCCAACGCACGAAGAAATTAAGAGAGATGAAGTTGTAACGCTCGAAAGAAACCCAGAAATACTTCAATCTATAGGTCCTGGTGGTAAATTGTTTAGTGCCAAATTTGCTTCTTTAAGATTTGATGAAGATGTTGTATTTTGTGAAGAGCATACATTCATGGTACGTGCTTTTTCTAAAGCGCGAGATATTAATCTTATGTCAATCATCGCATATGGCTATAATGAGCGAGAAGGATCTGTGACAGATAGACGTGCAGATACGTTCTTACCATATATGGAAGATGCTATGAAAGTGCGACAACGCGTGATGGAATTATTGCTATTAATGAATGAAAAAACCTACTATAGCTATCGTATGGATAACCTTATTGTAAGTTATTTAATTCAAGCACATTTATTAAAAAATAGTGCGATTACACCTTCATTTATAGAAAGTGTGACGCAGTATATTAATTTGATGCAAGAAACACATTATTCTGGTGAGGCAATGTTTAGAATTGTAGAAGCGGTTGAGCAAGGTGGAACGCAATGGACTAAAGACCTCTATCAATCATGGAGACGTGTATTGGCAAACGTTGGTATTGGAAGACCAGGCTATATTCGATTTTTAGCACAGACTTTTCCTAAAAAATCTGCATTTTCTGGAAAGCAAAAATTAAAAAAAGTATTAAAGAAATGATGACGCTTCATCATATAAATTTGAAAGAATAACATGATGTTTTGGTGAATTAATGGTAAGCCTATACAATTTATGCTACATTAAGAATATAAATTTTTATTAAATATTTAGTTAAGGAGAATCACGTATCATGAAACGAGTAATTACTTATGGTACATATGATTTATTACATTATGGACATATTGAATTATTAAGAAGAGCACGTGAAATGGGAGACTATCTCATCGTTGCGTTATCTACTGATGAATTCAACCAAGTGAAAAATAAAAAATCATATTATGACTATAATCAACGTAAAATGATGTTAGAATCGATTCGTTATGTAGACTTAGTAATCCCTGAAGATGGTTGGGGTCAAAAAGAAATTGATGTTGAACGTTTCGATGTCGATGTTTTCGTTATGGGACATGACTGGGAAGGCGAATTTGATTTCTTAAAAGATAAATGTGAAGTGATTTATCTTAACCGAACTGAAGGTATTTCAACAACGAAAATCAAACAAGAATTATACGGAAAAGACGCTAAATAATAGCGTGTTTATAATAAAGGACAAAGCCAAGACGAGATGTCTACGCTTTGTCCTTTTATTGTTATGGTAATATAATATCTATTTTCGACGAAAAGCTTGAATAAATAGATGGATCATAATAGATAATACGATGACTAAACCTATAGCAAAGATAATAGCTATCGTAGGATGAGTTTGCCACATGCTTTTAGCAACGGTTGTCGCATGATGGAATATGGGTTTATGTACAGTAACCGAAGGTGGACCATCTTGTTTAGTGATGAATTGACGATTGTAATCTACATGTACTTTGCCGTCATCAATGACTAATTGATAGTCCTTTTTAGTGAAATCTTTAGGTAGTACGTCGTATAAATCTTGTTCAACATAATAGGTTTTACCATTTATTTGATGTTTACCTTTTGAAAGGATTTTTTCGTATTTATATTGACTAAATGAACGTTCCATTAGCGCATTGCCCATCATGTTACGTTGTTTTTCTCCACCGATATGTTTATAATCCCCAGCGCCTAATATGACTTGGTTGATTCTAAAACCGTTTCGCTTTGTAGTAATCGTATGATTATAATCTGCAGTGTCACTAGAACCAGTTTTTAATCCATCTGTTCCTGGTAAGCTCATGTCGGCACCATCCAACGAATGGTTGAATGTATAATACGTGACACCATGCGTCGTTGGTGCGAGTTGTTTGGTAAAATGTAATATTTTAGGCGTTTCATTAATCACATGTTGGTCTAAAATGGCATAGTCACGTGCTGTAGTTGTTGTGTTTTCAGTTTTTTTATATTTAGAAGGGGCAAAGCTTTTGAGACGAGCATTTTCAGCACCTGTTGGATTCACATAATGTGTATCTTTCATACCGAGTTCTTTGGCTTTTTTATTCATTAAATCTGTGAAGTCATTGACGTTACCCGATACTTGCTCGCCAAGTATCAATGCAGCGGCATTGCTAGAATTAGATACGGTAATTTGAAGCAAATCTGAAATGGTCCACTTCTGGCCCGGGTAAAGCTTAGTATTACTTAATTCGGGAAGCGTAGACATTTGATATTCGCGATCAGTTATTTTGACTTCATCATTTAATGATAGCTTTTTATCTTTAACGGCTTCTAATGTAAGATACATTGTCATAAGTTTAGTCATTGATGCCGGATACCAAACCTTATCTTTATTGTATTCATAGAGTATTTGGCCGTCTTGACTCACGTTAATAGCACTTTCAGGTTGATATGCTTCAGTTACTTTACTATAACCATTATCGATTGCAACTTGAACTGGTGTAACATCACCATTCTCTGCATTAGCAAAAGGTGTTATAATATTTAATACGAAGAACATCGTTATGATGAGTTTAAAGATTCTTTTCATTATTTCTTTCCTTTAACTATTATTTTCAACTAATATATTTTATCATATACATTATTTGATACATATATGTAAGATGTTGAATTTTTGATATTTTATTATAGTTGGGAAAGACTTAAATATTTGGGATGCACGGACTTTTATAGTAAGATTGAGCAAAATTTAAAATATGAATATTAATAGAAGAGGTATTATTATGAAACAAACTAACCCTTTATTCTTTTTATTTAAAAGGCTCTCTTGGCCAATTGGGTTAATCATTGCTGCGGTTATTATTACTTCTTTAGGAAGCTTGAGTGGATTATTAGTACCTCTATTTACTGGGAGATTAGTAGATAAATTCTCAGTAAGTACTATGAACTGGAATCTTGTAGCCATATTTGGAGGTATATTCTTACTTAATGCTATTTTAAGTGGTATTGGATTATATTTACTAAGTAAAATTGGTGAAAAAATGATTTATGATATCCGTTCATTATTGTGGGAACATATCATTCAATTAAAAATGCCGTTCTTTGATAAAAACGAAAGTGGTCAATTGATGAGTCGTTTAACAGACGATACAAAGGTAATTAACGAATTTATTTCTCAAAAATTACCTAATTTATTACCTTCAGCATTAACGTTAGTTGGTTCACTCGTTATGCTATTTATCATGGATTGGAAAATGACGTTGTTAACGTTTATTACTATTCCTATTTTTGTACTTATCATGATTCCATTAGGTCGTGTGATGCAGAAGATTTCAACAAGTACACAAACTGAAATTGCTAATTTTAGTGGTTTACTTGGACGTGTACTGACAGAAATGAGATTGGTTAAAGTATCCAATACAGAAAGATTAGAACTTGATAATGCGCACACTAATTTAAAAGAAATTTATCGCTTAGGTTTAAAACAAGCTAAAATTTCAGCAGTAGTACAACCTATTTCGGGTGTAGTAATGTTATTAACTATAGCTATCATCCTAGGTTTCGGCGCTTTAGAAATTGCAACAGGTGCTATCACTGCAGGTACATTAATCGCAATGATTTTCTATGTGATTCAAATGTCTATGCCGTTGATTAATTTGTCAACATTGATAACAGATTATAAAAAAGCTGTTGGGGCAAGTCATCGTATTTATGAAATCATGCAAGAACCTATAGAACCTACAGAATCACTTGAAGATTCAAAAGATGTTGAGGTACAAGATGGTGAACTTGTATTTGATCATGTGAACTTCAAATATGACGTTAAGTCTATATTAAATGATGTGTCATTTAACATTCCTCAAGGTCAGGTTAGTGCATTTGTCGGTCCTTCTGGTTCTGGTAAAAGTACGATATTTAACTTAATTGAACGTATGTATGATATTGAAAGTGGCGACATTACGTATAATGGTACAAGTATTTTTGATATTCCATTATCTAAGTGGCGTACTAAAATCGGTTATGTTATGCAATCAAACTCTATGATGAGTGGTACGATTAGAGATAATATCTTGTACGGTGTCAATCGTTCTGTATCAGATGAAGAACTTATTAAATATGCTAAATTGGCTAATTGTCATGATTTTATTATGCAATTTGATGAGGGTTACGATACATTAGTGGGTGAACGTGGTCTTAAGCTATCCGGTGGTCAAAGACAAAGAATTGATATTGCACGTAGCTTTGTTAAAAATCCAGATATTTTGTTATTAGATGAAGCTACTGCTAACTTAGACAGTGAAAGTGAATTGAAAATTCAAGAAGCTTTAGAAACATTGATGGAAGGTCGAACTACAATTGTCATCGCACATAGACTTTCTACAATTAAAAAAGCAGGTCAAATTATCTTTATAGATAAAGGACAAGTGACTGGTAAAGGCACACATAGTGAGTTAATGACAACACATGAGAAATATAAACACTTTGTAACGTCTCAAAAGCTTGCAGACTAAAATTTAATGATAAGCACATACGCTTTAAAGAGTGTGTGTGCTTTTTTTGTATAAATTAAAGATTTAATGAAAAACGTTATTTTAAGTCATTTTTACAAATGGTATAATTAAGCCAATTAGATGGGCTCTGGTTTTGGGGGTGGATTTTATCCATGATATAGAGTCATATATCTATACATATGTTCCTTTTGTACAACACGTTGTTGGAAAATTAAATAAATAGGTGGGTGCCAAATGTTTTTATTGATTAATATCATTGGGTTAATTGTTTTCCTAGGTATTGCAGTGTTATTCTCGAGAGCACGCAAAGATATACAATGGAAATCAATTATTATTTTAGTCGTTTTAAACTTATTTTTAGCATGGTTCTTCATTTACTTCCCATGGGGAAAATCAGGAATTAAAGCAGCTGCAAATGGTATTTCCTGGGTAATTGAATCAGCAAATGCAGGTACAGGATTTGCGTTTAATAGTTTTGTTTCGAATAAGCAGATGGATATGGCTGTGAGCGCACTATTTCCAATTCTATTAGTAGTACCGTTATTTGATATTTTAATGTACTTTAATATTCTACCGAAATTAATTGGTGCAATTGGTTGGGTTTTAGCAAAAATTACGCGCCAACCTAAATTCGAGTCGTTCTTTGGCATTGAAATGATGTTCTTAGGTAACACAGAAGCACTCGCTGTTTCTAACGAACAATTGAAGCGCATGAATGAAATGCGAGTGTTAACTGTAGCAATGATGTCTATGAGTTCTGTGTCAGGTGCTATTGTAGGTGCTTATGTTCAAATGATTCCAGGGGAATTAGTGTTGACTGCTATTCCTTTAAATATCGTGAATGCTATTATTGTCGCGTCAATTTTGAATCCAGTAAGAGTAGAAGATAAAGAAGATATTATTTATAGTATTAAGGATCAAGATATAGAGCGTCAGCCATTCTTCTCATTCTTAGGTGATTCTGTATTAGCTGCAGGTAAATTAGTACTCATTATCATAGCATTTGTGATTAGTTTCGTAGCGTTAGCAGATTTAGCGGATCGTTTGATTAACTTGATTACAGGTGGCATTGGTCACTTGATGGGTCTTAAAGGTAGCTTTGGATTAGACCAAATTTTAGGCGTATTTATGTATCCATTTGCATTATTACTTGGTCTTCCTTGGGATGAAGCTTGGTTAGTTGCACAACAAATGGCGAAAAAAATCGTTACTAACGAATTTGTCGTAATGGGTGAAGTATCTAAGTCTATTAATACACTTTCACCTCACCATAAAGCAGTGATTTCAACATTCTTAGTGTCATTTGCTAACTTCTCAACTATTGGTATGATTATCGGTACATTAAAAGGTATCGTAGATAAGAAAACAGCAGACTTTGTTTCTAAATACGTGCCAATGATGCTGTTAGCAGGGATTTTAGTTTCATTATTAACAGCTGCATTTGTAGGATTATTCGCATGGTAAATTAAAAATTAAGGTTATACCTTCTATTGCTAGAACTTTTTCTAGCGATGGGAGGTGTTTTTTAATGAAAAAAATGACACATAATAAAAACCAAGTATAGTAAGTGAGGAGACACTTGTTATACTTGGCTTTTATGGGAAATGAATATTAATGTACTTGTAACGGTAAGGACTAGGTACAGTTACAGTACTTCGAGCAAAATTTGTTTTGTTACTATAAACAACACAAAGGAGATAACTTCTTTTGTTAAGAAGTTAACATTATTATAGCAAAGCGAAAGCTATAAGTAAATTAAAAATTCTGAAAATTTAAAAATATTTTATCCTTTTTTATGTTAAACCGTATTATTTCGTTAGAGATGATTCATTGATAAGTTGTATGAGTGGAAATGAAATTATTTCAAAAATATGAATTATTTACACAAGCAGTGTTGTAGGGGCTACATGCGTGTGCTACCATTTTGTTAATCATATAAAAAATAAATAAAGGGATGTGGTTGCTTGAATAGATTAATAAGAGATTTAATATTAGTCATTGTTGGATCGTTTATTTTTTCAGCTGGTGTTAATGCATTCATTATTTCAGGTAATTTAGGTGAAGGTGGGGTCACAGGTTTAGCCATAGTATTGTACTACGCTTTTCACTTATCGCCAGCTATTACTAACTTTGTAGTCAATGCTGTTTTAATTGCAGTAGGATATAAATTTTTAAGCAAACGTAGTATGTATTTAACCATTGTAGCAACTGTACTTATTTCAGTATTTTTAAGTTTAACAGAATCTTGGCATGTTGAAACAGGCAATGTAATTGTCAATGCAGTGTTTGGCGGAACAAGTGTCGGATTAGGTATTGGTGTTATTGTCTTAGCAGGTGGGACTACTGCTGGAACTACTATATTAGCTAGAATTGCACATAAGTATTTAGACGTGAGTACGCCTTATGCATTACTCTTCTTCGATTTAATTGTTGTAGTCATATCTTTAACTGTGATTTCACTCGATCGTGCATTAGTTACCGTCATTTCATTGTATATTGGTACGAAAGTGATGGAATTTGTAATCGAAGGTTTAAATACGAAGAAAGCGATGACAATTATTTCAAGTAAACCAGATGAAGTGGCTAAAGCCATAGATGAACAAGTAGGTCGTGGATTAACTATATTGAATGGTCACGGCTATTATACTAGAGAAGAAAAAGACGTCCTTTATGTCGTGATTACAAAAACACAAGTGTCACGTGCTAAAAAGATAATTAGAAGTATTGATAATCAAGCATTTCTAGTCATTCATGATGTGAGAGATGTATACGGAAATGGTTTCCTTATAGATGAATAAAAGATATTATTCCAAAGCTGTTTTAAGTAGCAAATTTGTTAGCTTAGAACGGCTTTTTAATGCGATAAAAAAGAGGAAATTAATGAAATTTATTAGTCAATATAAGTGAAAAATGTTATAATGGCTCCTGTGATAATGATTATCAATTACAATCATGAATTTAATAATTAATATATTTAATTACAGTTATGTTTTCGATATAGATATAGTAATTTAGAAAGTAGGGGAATTATGAGTCGTTTAAACGGTGAACAAGTAACAATAGGTTATGGAGATACGACGATTATTAATCATTTAGATGTGGAAATTCCAGATGGTAAAGTAACTTCAATCATTGGACCTAATGGTTGTGGCAAGTCTACCTTACTTAAAGCATTGTCTCGTTTATTATCTGTAAAAGATGGCACGATTAATTTAGACGGAGAGAGTATCCACACGCAATCTACGAAAGAAATTGCTAAGAAAATTGCGATTTTACCACAATCTCCTGAAGTGGCTGATGGTTTAACTGTTGGTGAATTAGTATCTTATGGCCGATTTCCTCATCAAAAAGGATTTGGGCGTTTATCTGATGAAGATAAAAAAGAAATCAATTGGGCGCTAGAAGTGACAGGTACATCTGAATTTAGACACCGTTCAATCAACGATTTAAGTGGTGGTCAAAGACAACGTGTCTGGATTGCTATGGCATTGGCTCAACGTACAGATATTATCTTTTTAGATGAACCAATAACATATTTAGATATATGTCATCAATTAGAAATTTTAGAATTAGTTCAAAAATTAAATCAAGAACAAGGTTGTACGATTATTATGGTATTACATGATATCAATCAAGCCATTCGATTCTCAGATCATCTTATTGCTATGAAAGACGGTGACATTGTAGCAAATGGTGAAACAAATGAAGTGTTGACACAAGATATTTTAGAACGTGTATTTAATATAGATGTTGTATTAAGTGAAGATCCTAGAACTGGTAAACCTTTATTAGTGACATATGATTTATGTCAAAAGGCATATTCTTCATAAACTGTGAGATGATTTAAAATATATAGAAAAGGTAAAGATATCATGTCAAAACCAAGGCAAAGTGGTTATATGAGATTTGTATCTTATTTGATAGGTGGAATGATAGTGCTAGCAATAGCACTATTTTTATCTATTTTATTTGGAGATGCGAAAATAGATATACCCACCATTATGGATGCAATTTTCAATTATAATCCTAAAAATCAACAACATAATGTGATTAGTGAGATCAGAATTCCAAGAGATTTAGGTGCCATTTTAGTAGGCATGGCATTATCGGTTGCCGGTGCGGTTATTCAAGGTGTGACTAAAAATAGTTTGGCGGATCCGAGTTTAATTGGTCTCAATTCAGGTGCGTCATTTGGCTTAGCCATAACGTATGCTTTTTATCCAGAAGCACCGTTTACATTACTAATGATTGCCGGGTTTCTCGGTGCATTGTTAGGTGGTTCGATTGTGTTAATGATTGGCCGTTCAAGAAAAGATGGTTTCAATCCTATGCGTATTATTTTAGCCGGAGCAGCCGTTAGTGCTATGTTAACGGCATTAAGCCAAGGTGTTGCGCTTATCTTTAGATTAAATCAATCTTTAACGTTTTGGAGTGCTGGTGGGGTTTCAGGAACAACATGGTCTCAAATTATTTGGACAGGTCCCATCATTATAGTGGCATTGGTAATTATTCTCACAATGAGTAGACAATTAACTATATTGAATTTAGGGGAATCTTTAGCCAAAGGTCTAGGACAAAATGTGACTATGATTCGTGTTGTCATATTAATTTTAGCAATGGTTCTAGCTGGCGTAGCAGTATCGATGGTAGGGCAAATTGCATTTGTTGGATTAATCGTCCCACATATTGTTCGATTTATAATAGGAACTGATTATTCTAAAGTATTACCTTTAACTGCCATTTTAGGTGGCATATTGATGTTAGTAGCTGATATGCTTGCTAGATATTTAGGAGATGCGCCAGTGGGTGCGATTATTTCATTTATTGGCGTTCCTTACTTTTTATACTTAGTTAAAAAAGGAGGACGCTCAATATGATAGATAGCCAATTACGACGTAAACAAATCATTACATTCGTGATATTTACTGTACTTGTTTTCTTAGCGTGTACATGGAGTATCGCTTCTGGTGAGTACAATATCCCTGTAAGTCGATTTTTCCAAATATTGACCGGGCAAGGTGATTATACAGACACATTAATTCTAGTCGATTTTAGATTACCACGTATGCTCATCACTATTCTTGCTGGGGCGGCATTAAGTATGAGTGGCGCAATTGTACAAAGTGTTACTAAAAATCCAATTGCTGAGCCAGGCATTCTAGGTATTAATGCTGGTGGTGGTTTTGCAATCGCATTATTCATCACAATTGGTCAGATTAAACCAGATAATTTTGTTTATGTTTTACCTATTATTAGCGTCATAGGCGGTGTAGCGACAGCTTTAATTATTTTTATGTTTAGTGTCAATCAAAGACATGGCGTTACACCTTCCAGTATGGTTTTAATAGGTGTAGGTATGCAGACAGCTTTATATGGTGGTTCAATAACACTCATGTCTAAATTCGACAAAGATCAATCAGAATTTATAGCAACATGGTTTGCAGGCAATATCTGGGGAGATGAATGGATATTTGTGATGGCATTTTTACTATGGATCATCATCATACTGCCATATCTATTTTATAAATCTAATGAATTGAATATTATCAATACGCATGAGCATGTAGCTAAAGGTTTAGGTGTTAAGGTCGGTAAAGAACGCATGGTATTATTCTTTGTAGCAGTAGTACTATCGTCAGTAGCAGTTGCAGTAGCAGGGTCTATTTCCTTTATAGGATTGATGGGGCCACATATTGCTAAACGTATTGTAGGACCACGCCATCAGTTGTTTTTACCAATAGCAGTGCTTGTTGGTGCCTTTTTATTAGTGTTATCAGATACATTAGGCAAGGTTATATTAGAACCTACAGGCGTACCAGCAGGTATCATCGTTGCAATTATTGGTGCACCTTACTTCCTATATCTCATGTACAAAACCAAAAATGTATAAAATATGTAAATAAAGTGGCATGTACGATACATGTCACTTTATTTTTATATATAATTGTTAACGCTTTCTTAAGTCGATGCATTATAATGAAAGTGGATAAATAAGGAGGGCTAACTATGAAAAAATTAATTAAAGATAAACAACAATTTTTAAGTGATATGCTCGAAGGTATAAAAATTGCTCATCCAGAATTAGAAGTTATCAATGACAATGTCGTTGTAAAAAAAGATAAAAAAACAACTGGTGTAACTTTAGTGTCAGGTGGTGGGAGTGGTCATGAACCAGCTCATGCAGGCTATGTTGCTCAGGGTATGTTAGATGCTGCAGTTTGTGGTGAAGTATTCACCTCTCCAACACCAGATAAAATTTTAGATGCTATAAAAGCTGTAGACACAGGTGAAGGCGTGCTTCTCATCGTTAAAAATTATGCGGGAGATGTCATGAATTTTGAAATGGCACAAGAAATGGCAGAAATGGAAGGTATTAATGCTGCTATGGTAGTAGTGAAAGATGATATTGCCGTTTCTGATGTTGAACAAAGACGTGGTGTTGCCGGAACAGTTTTCATTCATAAGTTTGCCGGATTTTTAGCCGATAAAGGTCTATCTTTAACAGAAATTCAAGAAAAAGTAGAAGAACTATTACCTACAGTTAAAAGTATTGGTATGGCATTAACACCACCTATGGTACCAACAACAGGAAAGTATGGTTTTGATATTGATGAGAATGATATTGAAATTGGTATCGGTATTCATGGTGAAAAAGGATTACATCGTCAACAAATGGAACCTATAGATCAGATAGTGACACGATTAGGTGACGCATTATTACAAGAAGTTGATAGTAAAGAAATACTTGTAATGGTAAATGGTATGGGCGGTACACCTTTATCTGAGCTTACAATTGCGACGTCTTATATCAAACAATATTTTGATGCGCATGATATCACTGTCAAACATTGGTATGTAGGTGATTACATGACGTCATTAGACATGCAAGGATTTTCAATTACAGTCGTACCCTATTCAGAAACACTTTTAAAAGCATTACTAGCGCCAACAACGAGTAGATATTTTAATATTTAATGAATAAATATACAGGATAAGGAGAATCATAATGGATATCCAAAAGATGAAACAACAGTTATTGGATTTAGAAACAACATTTAAAGAGCAAGAAGATGCATTAACTGAACTTGATAGAGCTATTGGCGATGGCGATCATGGTGTTAATATGTTAAGAGGTTTTGAAAGTTTAAAAGATAAATTAGATGACAGTTCAATGCAAAGTGTATTTAAATCGACAGGTATGTGTCTGATGTCAAATATTGGCGGTGCTTCAGGTCCGTTATATGGTTTTAGCTTTGTGAAAATGGCTGAAGTTGTTAAAGATGACATTGACCATAATAATTTAGTAGAACTTCTAGAAACATTTACAGAGGCAATTGCCAAACGTGGTAAGGTAGAACTTAATGAAAAGACCATGTATGATGTTGTTGCACGTGCAAATGAAGCGGTCAAAAAAGGTGAACAAGTTGATTTGAATCGTCTACAAAGCTTTGCAGAAGCAACTGTGGATATGGTAGCTACGAAAGGACGTGCATCATACTTTAAAGAAGCGTCAAAAGGTTATATGGACCCAGGTGCACAAAGTATGGTTTATATATTACGTGCAATAATAGGAGATGAAGCATAATGGCAACGCTTGTAATTATTAGTCATAGTGAACAAATAGCGAATGGTACAAAAGCATTGTTGCAACAAATGGCACCAGATGTAAAAGTCATTGCTAACGGTGGTATGAATGGTGGTATTGGGACGTCGTTTGAGACAGTTCAACAGCTAATCAATGGTTTAGAAGATGATGCCTTGTGCTTTTATGACATAGGCTCATCGGAAATGAATATTGATATGGCTATTGATATGTATGATGGGAATTATAAAATTGTTAAAGTCGATGCACCTATTGTAGAAGGTAGTTTTACAGCTGCAGTTAAATTATCAATAGGTGGAAATTTGGCGGATGCTATAGACGAAGTAAATCAAACAATTTTTTAAAATAAATGATATATTAAGCTTAAATTGATTTTTTGAAATGAAAGTTAAGGATATCTGTGATATGATTAATATTAAATGTACGATAAAATCTGGCTAATAGGAGGACATTGCCATGCAACATCTTATAAAGAAACATGTATTGAATGGCGAGTTTGATTTAGTAAGACAATTGATGTCCGAAACAGATTTTATGGAATTTGAAGAAGCATATATTTCAAGTGCTCATGAAGTAGAAAGTATGATGTTTTATACTTGTATTTTAGACATGATGAAAGTGGAAGAAACAGCAGAAATGCATGACTTAGCATTCTTATTGCTTGTTTATCCACTCAGTGACTATGAAGGTGCTTTACATTCTGCGTATTACCATGCAGATTCATCCATAAAACTTACTGACGGAAATGAAGTTAAAAGCTTATTACAAATGTTATTACTACATGCAATTCCAGAGCCTGTTATCTCTGATAAGAAGGCCTTCGATATTGCAAAACGTATTCTTAAATTAGATCCTACCAACAATGTGGCTCGTAATGTATTGAAAGATACAGCGAAACGTATGGATAATGTAGTTGTTGATATTAATGAACTAAATCAACATCGTAACGCACGTTAAAATGTGAATATTAATTTTATGAATAAAAGTCATTGAGATGAGTCATACCGTTTCAATGACTTTTTTATTGTGAATTTATAAATGATATTGTATTAAAATAAATGTGTTTTTAATAAATAAATTATTATAGAATTGTTAGAAAAGTATGAATTTTATATTTTGTAGATTAGTGAAAACAGTTGATATATAAGTCTAAATCGTGGATTTAGGCTTTTTTGACATACTTTGAAATGGGTTGAAATTAAATAATAGTACGTTATAATTCAAAATATGCGAAACGAAGGAGGTAAACTTTTCATGGGGCTCAATAAAGAAGCTATAAAAATTGGTTTCGCCTATGTCGGCATCGTTGTCGGTGCAGGTTTTTCAACCGGACAAGAAGTGATGCAATTCTTTACACCTTATGGCTTATGGTCATACATAGGTGTACTCTTATCAGGTTTGATTTTAGGTTTTATTGGTAGACAAGTAGCAAAAATAGGGACAGCATTTGAAGCAACTAATCACGAATCTACATTGCAATATGTCTTTGGCGATAAATTTAGTAAGGTTTTCGATTATATTCTTGTATTCTTTTTATTTGGTATCGCCGTTACGATGATTGCGGGTGCTGGATCAGCATTCCAAGAAAGTTTTAAAGTACCCATTTGGTTAGGTGCATTAATTATGACTGTAGTTATTTATGGCACCTTACTATTAGACTTCAATAAAATAGTAAGAGCTTTAGGTATTGTGACACCATTTTTAATTGTGATGGTTGTATTAATTGCGGTGTACTATTTGTTTAATGGATCTATACCATTGAATAAAGTTAATGATACTGTCGATAAGTCAAGCGTCATTTTAGGTATTCTCAAAGGTATTCAATATGGCGGCCTTGCATTTGCGGTAGGTTTTAGTACAGTCGTAGCCATTGGTGGGGATGCATCTAAACGAAGAGTTTCAGGTGCAGGTGCGTTATTTGGTGGTATTGTTTATACTATTCTATTAGCATTAATTAACTTTGCTTTACAAGCAGAATACCCACAAATTAAAGATGCTGCTATTCCTACACTTAATTTAGCAAATGAAATCAATCCGTGGATTGGATTAGTATTAACAATTATTATGTTAGCAGTAATGTATAATACTATTTTAGGATTATGTTACTCATTTGCAGCACGTTTTACTGAACCATATAGCAAAAAGTATCATGTCTTCATCATTATTATGATGATTGCTGCCTACATTTTAAGTTTCGTAGGATTCGCTGATTTAATTAACTATTTATATAATATTATGGGTGTAGTCGGTTTATTTATAGTTGTTGCCGTACTTATCAAATATTATAAACGTAAGAGTGATGACAAAAAGCATATTGCATAATGATATGTAATTTGATGTACTTTACAATTAAATGTGATTGATTTAATCTTAAAAGCAATTCATCTTTTTAAATAGAAGATGAATTGCTTTTTTAGCGTAATTAATTAAACGATATAATTGAGCATTGATGAGAGGATTATCCGTCATGAAGGCAAAACATAAATGGTTGTTGATAACAATTGTTGTCATTTTAATAGTAGGTACTAGTATTGGTTTACTATTGAAAACACATTATGATCATGAACATCGACAACAACAAAATAAAGAAAAAGTCCAAATCAATAATAAAAACGTGAAAGTTTTACAGAATATTTCTTATGGTCAAGGTATACCTAATAGTAAACTGGATATTATTATGCCATCTGATATGAATAAAGATAGTAAGTTACCAGTCATCTTTTGGATGCATGGTGGAGGTTTTATTGCTGGCGATAAACAGTATAAAAATCCATTACTATCTAAAATAGCTGAACAAGGTTACATTGTGGTAAACGTCAATTATGCGTTAGCACCTCAATACAAGTATCCTACACCTATTGAACAAATGAACAAAGCGGTCAAATTTATTAAAACGAATGAACATGATTTGCCAATTGATTTTGATCAAGTGATTATAGGTGGCGATTCCGCTGGCGCACAATTAACCAGTCAATATGTTGCTATGCAGACAAATCAGTCATTACGTGATGAAATGAAATTTGAACCGGAATTTAAACCTTCTCAAATTAAAGCGGCGATATTCTTTGGCGGATTCTATGATATGAAGACAGTTAAATCAACAGAATTTCCTAGGATTCAATTATTTATGAGAAGTTATACAGGTACGACAAATTGGGAGAGTAATTTTAAAAACCTATCTCAAATGTCTACAATAAATCAAGTAACCAAAGATTATCCGCCTACATTTTTATCTGTAGGAGATGCGGATCCGTTTTATAGTCAGAATATAGATTTTTATAAAAAATTAAAAGAAAAAGATGTGCCAGCTGAGACATTATTTTATGATGGCTCACATCACTTACACCATCAATATCAATTCCATTTAAATAAACCAGAATCTAAAGAAAATATTAAACGGGTACTCTTATTCTTAAGTAGAAATACATCTTCTTCAGGTGTTGAACGTAATAATCAATCTAATAACAATGAAAACAATAATATGAATCAAGATGTGCAATTAGATCCATTCAGTGAATAAAACAAACCACCGTAAAACGACAATTATAGTCGTTTTACGGTGGTTTTTTATACATGATATATCGTTATCAACTTATTTCATCTAATTATATGATAAAATTCAATATGTAATTACCATAAACAATTAATTTAAAATTTTAGCCATCACGTATTCATTATAATATTTGTTGTTAATATACAGCTTATCTTTTAATTCGCCTTCAATTTGGAATCCAGCGCTCTTAAATAAGTTAACAGCACCATCATTTTCGGGTACCACTGTCGCTTCAATACGACGGATATTATGATTGAGGGACCATGCTTCTATTGCATTAATCAAAGTTTGTCCGACACCATCTTTTTGGTACAGTTTTTTAACACCTAGATATACAATCGCTTCATGGCGTGTACGTTCATATGTTTCAGTACCTACAAAACCGTATCCTACAAGTTGATCGCTACTTTCGACAACAAAAATAGCTTTAGAAGAAGAGGTAATATAATCTTCTAAGCGCTTAATCACTTCGGTAGTACTGGGTGCATACTCACCAGGATTGTAAAATGTGAATTCTGATTCATCATAAATTTTGGTAAGTAAGTCTATAAAATTGTCTACGTCTTTTATACTAATTTCACGAATAGCGTGAGGCATGAAAACACTCCTATATTCATTTAAGTTTCTGCTACTTCTATATTATAATATAAATAAGTTAAGTTTGCTTTGAATCGTGTAATTGCACACGATGGAGTGTTCATTATACACAAGGGAGTTTAAAATATGAAACCAAAAGTACTTTTAGCAGGCGGCACAGGCTATATTGGGAAACATTTAAGTTCGGTAATTGAAAATGATGCTGATTTATATGTATTGTCAAAGTATCCAAAACCGGAACATGTTAATGCAACTGATATGACATGGTTACAGAGTGATATTTTTAATTATCAAGATGTCGTTGAAGCGATGAAAGAGATTGATATTGCTATTTTTTATTTAGATCCAACGAAAAATTCAGCGAAATTAACGCAAGCGACAGCACGAGATCTTAATTTAATTGCTGCTGACAACTTTGGTAGGGCAGCGTCAGTGAATCATGTTAAAAAGTTAGTATATATTCCAGGAAGTCGAAATGATAATCAAACGATGGAACGTTTAGGCGCTTATGGTGTGCCAGTAGAGCGTACGAAATTGGAAATCAAACGTCCTCATATCAATGTAGAATTGCAGGTGTCTAAGTACGATGATGTTAGAACGGCTATGAAAATGGTTTTGCCTAAAAAGTGGACACTTGACCAAGTTGTTGAATACTTTTTTAATTGGTTAAATAAAACCAAAGGAACGATTGTTAAGACGTATCATAGTGATGACCATTATTATATATATTTAAAAAGTAAAAACAAACCATTGGCTATTTTTAAGAAAGTTTTAACAGAGGACAATCTCATCACTTTATATTTAGTTGGTGGTAAGTTAGTCAAATCCAATGCGAAAAAGCAAGGGAAATTAGAGTTTCGATTGCTAAAAAATAACGCAATCGTTTTAGTTCATCTATATGATTACATTCCTAAAATGTTTTGGCCTGTATATTATTTTGTTCAAGCACCTCTACAAGGCATCATGATGCGTGGATTTGAAGTGGATTGTCGCATCAAACATTTTCAAGGACGTGTTCAATCTGGAGAAAAAATTAAGTACACAAAATAATAAGGTGATATGAATGCAAATATTATTAGTAGAAGATGACAATACATTGTTCCAAGAACTCAAAAAAGAATTAGAACAATGGGATTTTAATGTAGTAGGTATAGATGATTTTGGAAATGTTATGGATACATTCGAAGCATTTAATCCAGAAATTGTTATTTTAGACGTGCAATTGCCAAAGTATGATGGCTTTTATTGGTGTAGAAAAATGAGACAAGTGTCTAATGTACCTATTTTATTCTTATCCTCAAGGGATAATCCGATGGATCAAGTCATGAGTATGGAGTTGGGTGCTGATGATTATATTCAAAAACCATTTTATACCAATGTTTTAATAGCTAAACTCCAGGCGGTTTATCGTAGAGTATACGAATTTGGTGTTGAAGAGAAACGTACATTGAACTGGCAAGATGCTGTAGTAGATTTATCAAAGGATAGTATACAAAAAGGTGATCAAGCTATCTTTTTATCTAAAACAGAAATGATCATTTTAGAGATGTTAGTCAATAAAAGAAATCAAATTGTCTCACGTGATACATTGATCACCGCATTGTGGGACGATGAAGCGTTTGTAAGCGATAATACATTGACTGTCAATGTCAATCGATTAAGAAAGAAACTATCTGAAATTGGTATGGATAGTGCGATAGAAACGAAAGTTGGTAAAGGGTATATGGCGCATGAATAATTTAAAGTGGTTTTGGTTATTCGTTAAATCGCGATTAAATTGGATATTATGGATTGTATTTATCAATCTAGTCATGATCGGAATTGCGTATATTGATTATGATATTGCAGCAGATAGCGTATGGTATATCGTTGTTCTGAATTTAGGTATGAGTGTATTATTCATCATTTTTACATTTTTTAAGGAATCTAGGTTATCTAAACATTTTTATAAAAATAAAGAAATAGAAGAAATTAAACATAAAGATTTAGCTGAAACGCCATTTCAACAACAAATCGTAGACTATTTATATCGAAATATAACTTCCCAGAAAGATAAGGTATTAGCGCAACAAGTACAAATTAAAAATCATGAACAAAGCATTACAGAATTTGTTCATGATATTAAAACCCCTGTAACAGCGATGAAGTTATTAATTGATCAAGAGCAAGATTCTAAACGTAAACAAGCATTATTATACGAATGGTCATGGATCAATGAAATGTTAGACAAACAATTGTATTTAACAAGGTTAGAAACTCAAAATAAAGATATGTACTTTGACTATGTCTCTTTAAAACGTATGGTTATTGATGAAATTCAGTTGACGCGTCATATTAGTCAGGCTAAAGGTATTGGATTTGAATTAAATTTTACGGATGATTTTAAAGTGTACACAGATTTAAAATGGTGTCGTATGATGATTAGACAAATATTATCTAATTCATTGAAATATAGTGAAGATAATATGATTGAAATGAATGGTAAATGCATAAATCAACATATCGTATTAGAAATAAAGGACTATGGACGTGGTATAAGTAAGAAAGATATGCCAAGGATTTTTGAAAGAGGTTATACGTCTACAGCTAATAGAAATGAAACGACGTCATCAGGCATGGGTTTATATTTGGTTGATAGTGTTAAATCACAATTAGGGATTGAAATTAAAGTAGAGTCTAGCGTAGGAAAAGGAACTACTTTTAGCCTCATATTCCCACAACAAAATGAAGTGATTGAACGCATGTCTGAAGTGACAACATTGTCATTTTAAACATGCGTTTTGTTACACAGAATTAGCGCATTTGTTATATTCAATCGTTATAATAATATTGAATAGTTATGCGTTTCATTATATTTACAAATGATGTGGCATCAACGTTAAACAGTTGATAATCATAGGAGTGTTAAAGTGGCAATATTAGAAGTAAAACAATTAACAAAAATATATGGTAATCAATATTCACCACAAGAAGTGCTACATGATATTAATTTATCTGTTGAAAAAGGTGAATTTATCTCAATTATGGGGCCTTCTGGTTCGGGAAAAACAACATTATTGAATGTACTGAGTTCCATAGATTATGCAACGCAAGGATCGATTAAATTAAATGGGCAGCCATTAGACAAATTATCAAACAAAGCGTTATCCAATATACGTAAAAAAGACATTGGATTTATTTTCCAAGATTATAATGTCTTACATACCTTAACGGTAAAAGAAAATATTATGCTACCGTTATCTGTAAAGAAAATAGATAAACAAGAAATGAAACAGCGCTATGAACGAATTGTTGAGGCATTAAATATTAGTGATATCAGTGATAAGTACCCAACTGAATTGTCAGGAGGACAAATCCAAAGAACGTCAGCCGCTAGAGCGTTTATTACTAACCCATCAATAATATTTGCTGATGAGCCAACAGGAGCATTAGACTCTAAAAGCACGCAAGACTTATTAAAACGACTATGCAAAATGAATGAGAAATTTGACACTACGATTATAATGGTTACCCATGACCCCGTAGCAGCTAGTTATTCAAATCGAGTGGTTATGTTAAAAGATGGAAGAATCTTTACTGAAATTTTCCAAGGTGAAGACGATAAACAAACTTTTTACAATGAAATTATTAGAACACAAAGTGTACTTGGTGGCGTGAATTATGACCTTTAAAGAAATTATTTTTAAAAACTTTCAACAAAAGTTTTCGCATTATGCCATATATTTATTTTCTTTAGTTATTAGCGTAGTACTGTATTTTAGTTTTATTACTTTAAAATATGCACATCATTTACATGGCAATCAGAATTATCCAATCATTAAAGAAGGCTCTCAAATAGGAAGTTATTTTCTATTTATCATTATTATCGTATTTATTTTGTACGCGAATCTGTTGTTTTTAAAACGGCGAGGTCGTGAATTTGCCTTATTGCAAACAATTGGTCTTTCAAGATTCAATATTTTACAAATGATTATGATTGAACAATTACTTATTTTTATTGCCACTTCTATTTTAGGAATTATCATTGGTATTTTTGGCTCTAAAATATTGTTAATGATTGTTCTAAGATTACTCGGTATTAACATTACTGTTTCAATCATTTTCAGTGTGTCTGCTATTTTACAAGCAATTTTATTGATTGTTGTGGCGTACATTTTAACTATAGGTCAAAGCTATTTTTATATTAGAAGACGTTCTATTATAGAATTAGCCTCTAATATGACCAAAAGAGAAATCAATCATAATCGTTTTACAATGGGTGAATTAATTTTAGGTGTATTAGGCGTACTCATGATTCTGACAGGTTATTATTTATCGACAACAGTTGTTCAACATTTTAATAGTATTTTTCAGCCATTTGTTATTTTGATATGTACAGTGATTGGGGCGTATTTCTTTTTTAGAAGTACTGTTTCACTAATCTTTAAAGCAATTAAGAAAGTGAGACAAGATACAGTAAGCGTCAACGATGTGATGTTTACAGCACCGATTATGTATCGTATAAAGAAAAATGCGTTTTCTTTAACTGTTATGACAATTATTTCTGCTATTACTGTATCAGTATTGTGTTTTGCAGCGATTAGTCGTGGGACGTTAACCAATGAAGTTCTATTGAATTCGCCACACGATGTGACGTTAAAAGATAAAGAAAAGGCCAATGAATTAGCATATGAATTAAACAATAAAAATATTGAGCATTTTTATAATTATAAAGAAGTTGTTTATAGTAAGTTGTTTAAAGACAAATTATTTGAAAAGGGCATTGCTAAACCATATGAAGTATCTGTAACGAGTGACAAGTATATACCTAATGTTGAAGTGTCGAAGGGTTACACAGATATTATAGTACCTGAAGGTAGAGTAAGTGATGTCATGAAATATAAGAAGCACGGTGTAACACAATTGGGGACACATCAACACTCGATCAAAGTTAAATTAAATAAAGAAATTAACCAAGTTTATTTTATGAGTGATGTTGATTTAGGAGGACCTACTTTAGTATTAAATGACAAAGATTACCAATATTTAAGAAATCATACTAAAGCTAAAAATATTGTGTCTCAATATGGATTTGATATTAAACACAAAAAGGACAGGCCAGAATTGCAAAGTGCGGTAAAAAATGTGGATAAAAATATTGAAACGAGAAGTGAAGCAGCAAGTGAAATTTCAAGTTTAACGGGTATATTACTATTCGTGACATCATTTTTAGGAATCGCGTTTTTAATTGCGGCAGGTTGTATCATATATATTAAGCAAATCGATGAAACAGAGGATGAAATAGAAAATTATTCTATATTGCGTAAATTAGGTTTCACACATCGAGATATGGCCAAAGGTTTGAAATTAAAGGTTCTATTTAACTTTTCATTACCATTAATCATTGCTTTATTACATGCATATTTTGCTTCACTGGCATTTATGTCATTGTTAGGTGCGACCAATCAATTCCCTATATTTATTGTTATGGCAGTGTACACAGCCATTTATGCTGTATTTGCCTTAACAGCTTATAATCACTCTAAAAGGACAATAAGACATTCAATTTAATATTAAATAAAAAAAGGATTTCATTGTAATCACAAGATGTACAATGGAATCCTTTAAATATATGATTCGAATGATTATTGCGGGATTTGTTCACTTACAATAGTTTGTTGGTTTAAATCAATATATGAACAAGTACCAGCATTAATATCAATAAACCATTTATAAATACCAGCTTGAGCCATTTCTTCACAAAATGTAGGAAAATCAGTCTGTCCTGCTTGATGACGTGTGAGAATGTCTTTCACTTCTTCAACATGTGAAGTGTCAGCGATAGGATGGGATACTTTCACACCTTCTGCTGTAATCGTTTGACCATCGGTATTTGTATAAACAGAAGTACCATGTTGAATATTCACTTCATTACTAACCATTCCCATATCTTTAAAAGCTTTGAATAGCATTGGGAAATCGGGACCAGTATATTTTTCATGTGCTTCTTGAATTGATTTTAATGTAAATTCCATAATTATCTCCTTTAGTATAGTAATGCTAGTATAAAGTGGAATCGGAGGGATAGCAAAAATTATGGTTTATATTTGGTATATGGGAAATTGATTGAAAGACATCATTTAAAACGTTAAATTATAAAGTGGATTGGTTATTATACTCCTTTTGTGCACATTAGGAAAGTGTATGTAAAATTTTGTTTGCGTATTTGTTAAGAATTTGTAAATTGAATTGTAGTTATGTAAATTTTGTGATATTTTCAAGTAGGAACAAATCGCAATTTATTTGAATGCAATCATCATTGCTTATAACTATGATTTACATAATATTTACAAAATGAAAAAGTGAATCTCCTTTTTTCTGAAAATTGTAAATGTGTTCCTTATAATAGGTCTTATGGAGTAAAAATTTATGAATGTGATTGGCAACAATCGCTCAAATGGAGGATTTTGAATGTTTAGTAAGAAAAAAGATAAGTTCATGGTTCAGTTAGAAGAAATGGTTTTTAATCTTGATCGTGCAGCAATTGAGTTCGGTAAAATGGATTTCAATACACATTTAGATTTGAAAGCATATTCTGATAATATCAAAACTTATGAATCTCATGGTGATGAATTAATGCATCAAGTGATTACTGATTTAAATCAGACTTTTATCACACCAATTGAACGTGAAGATATCTTATCTTTATGTAATGCAATTGATGATGTGTTAGATGCTATGGAAGAAACGTCAGCAATGTTTGAAATGTATTCAATCGAATATACAGACGAATACATGGCTGAATTTGTTGAAAATATTCAAAAAGCAGTTGCAGAAATGAAACTAGCTGTAGGTTTATTAGTAGATAAAAAATTATCTCACATGCGTATTCACTCAATTAATATTAAAGAGTTTGAAACGAACTGTGACGGTATTTTAAGACAATCTATGAAACATATCTTCAACAGTGAAACAGATCCAATCACATTAATTAAAATAAAAGATATTTATCAAAGTATGGAAGAAATTGCAGATAAATGCCAAACAGTCGCAAATAATTTTGAAACTATAATCATGAAAAATAGCTAAAGGGAGTCCTCACTTATGGAATATATTTTAATCGTCACGATAGCTATAGTTATATTTTCATTAATATTTGACTTTATCAATGGTTTCCATGATACAGCCAATGCTGTAGCTACTGCCGTATCTACAAGAGCATTAACTCCAAGAACAGCCATTTTATTAGCTGCAGTTATGAACTTTATTGGTGCTTTAGCATTTACTGGAGTTGCTGGTACAATAACAAAAGATATTGTAGATCCGTTTAAATTGCAACATGGATTGGTTGTTGTTTTAGCAGCAATTATCGCTGCGATTGCATGGAACTTAATTACTTGGTTATATGGTATCCCAAGTTCGTCATCACATGCATTAATTGGATCAATCGCAGGTGCAGCTATTGCTTCAGAAGGATCATTTGGAGTATTACATTACCAAGGTTTCACTAAAATTATTATCGTGTTAATTGTATCTCCAATTATCGCTTTCTGTGTTGGTTTTATTATGTATTCAATTGTTAAAGTCGTATTTAAAAATGCTAACTTAACACGTGCTAATCGTAACTTTAGATTCCTTCAAATCTTCACAGCAGCGTTACAATCATTCTCACATGGTACAAACGATGCTCAAAAATCAATGGGGATCATTACTTTAGCTTTAATCGTTGCTAATATTCAAAACGGTTCAAACGTAGAACCAGCATTATGGGTTAAAATTGCATGTGCTACTGCTATGGGTCTTGGTACTGCAGTCGGTGGTTGGAAAATCATCAAAACTGTTGGTGGTAACATTATGAAAATCAGACCAGCAAATGGTGCTGCAGCTGACTTGTCATCTGCGTTAACTATTTTCGTAGCATCATCATTACATTTCCCACTTTCAACAACACACGTTGTATCTTCATCAATTTTAGGTGTTGGTGCTTCTAACCGTGCGAAAGGTGTTAGATGGAGTACAGCACAACGTATGTTAATTACTTGGGTAATTACATTACCTATTTCTGCAGTATTAGCAGCACTTGTTTACTTTATAATGCATTTCTTCTTAAAATAATATATATATAACATAGCGATTTAAATATTTAGGTTGAGCGTTTAAGACATACGCTCAACCTTTTTATATAGTCTATTTTTAGCTATGAAATATAGAGGCTAATGTATTTGATGATAAAACAACTTTCCTCAGTCAAGTAGTGTCTATATTATCGCTCCAGAGAATTCAGTAGAAACATAATAGATGATAATATTTATGATGAGAGTGTCATTATTAAGGTTGATAATGTTAGTTATGGAATAAGGGGAGCGTTTCGTCAGGTAAATCAATGGACTTATACCAGAATAGTCGTCTGAGTATTAGATTTATGATGATGATTAATGAGGGGGACATGCCATATATAAGATCAATTTAGACAATTAAAAAACACCAACAAAGTGATATGCTTTGTTGGTGTTAAGCTATTTTTATTAAAAGTATAATTAATGATATAGCATCTCACTTTTTAGTGAATGAATGCATAACTTGATACTTCAGAAGCTGGAATTGTTCTATAGTTTGTGTTGTAAGGTCCGTTAGTATAGTTCATTTCTGAAATTAAGATACTTCCGTCACCATTCACACGTTCAACGTATGCAACATGACCATATGGGCCTGGAACGCTTTGCATAATTGCACCTACTTCAGGTGAATGGTCAACTTGGTAACCATCATTAGCTGCGCCTGTAGCCCAATATTTAGCATCTGACCAATATGTGCTAATTGGTTTACCAGCTTGTGCGCGTCGGTCAAATACGTACCATGTACATTGACCTTCAGTATATAAGTTTTGGTGGTTAAATGATGGTGATTGTGTGCTTGTATTACCTTGTGTAGCAGTTGCACCACCAGAACCAGATCCAGCGCCTGCACCAGAACCGCCATTAGGTATTTTTAAAGTTTGGTTAGGTGTGATTAAATAACCATTTAAATTATTGGCTGACATTAATTCGTTAACTGATACACCGTATTTATTTGCAATGATATTTAATGACTCACCTGATTGTACAGTGTGTGTTGAAGGTGATCCTGATTGTGAAGAAGTGTTTGAACTTGAGCTTTGAGAAGCACTTCCACCTACTGTGATGACTTGTCCAGGGAATACCATATTATTATCTAGATTATTGTTTTGTTTAATACTATCTACAGACGTATTATATTTCTGAGCGATAGTCCATAATGATTCTCCTGACTGTACTTTATGTTGAGTAGAAGCTTCGGCATCGTGATGAGAAAGTGCTGCGGCTGCGCCTGAAGCGGCAGTTACTGCAAAGGCTAACTTTTTCAAAGTGACTCCTCCTTATATTTGCTTTAATATTTTTATTTATAGAAATTAAGTTTAACGATGTATCATCGCGTTTCGTTTTTTTACTACGCTATCCATACTAACAAAAATATTAGTCTCTGTGTTGTTTGTTATTATCTTGTAATATTGTTAACAATTGAGAGTTGAAATATTTCATTTGTGGAAATGTTGATATGACAGTTATGAAGCGGCTTTTTAATTAAAAAATCCAATAATAAAGTTTTATAAATTGTAACAAAGTGTATAGTATATATAGAATTACCGACTAAGTATATCTATTTTTCATTATTATTACTTTTTTTAATTAATATATTATTGTAAAATCGTACCATTAGATAAACAAACCATAAATGAAGGAGCAGAATATATGTCACAGACTGCACAACATACAAATGAAACAAAAGATAAACATCGTTCACATGCTTATGCTAAGGTTTGGCTATTCTTCATGTATTATTGGATTATTTTTGGGATTGGTTGTTACTTTGGTCAATTTTTACCTATGGAATGGAGAAGACCCTTATCTCTTGCATTAATGGTCTTAGTATTAATTACCTTAGTGTTTCAGCGTGCACGTAAGTATGGTTTAGTTATTTCGCATATATATGCAATTATATTGGGACTTTTATCATATGCTATGTTTACAAGCTATTTGCAAAATTTAGGACCTGAAGTCTTTTATAAGAATATTATTTTAGCCATTGGTGCTTTTATTGCTTTTGGTATTGTAGGATTCTTTTTAATCAACGATGCATCAAGTATGGGAAGATATTTATTCGTTACTTTATTAGCATTAATTATTGCAAGCATTATTGGGATGTTTATTCATAATCCTATTTTCCATACTATTATTACAGTCGTAAGCTTATTATTGTTCTTGTTATATACCCTGTATGATTTTAATAGGATGAAACGAGGACAATTCTCTCCACGAGAAATGGGCTTTAATTTATTTATCAATCTATTAAATATCATTAAAGATATACTTCGATTGGCTAATCGATTTAGATAATCAAAATAGCGATTGTTCAAAAACAAAGATGTTGGCGTGAAATTAACTATGTGATGTAAAATATTTTCTTAATGTCTTTAGATAAAACATTAAGAAGTTAGCGCCGCATCTTTTTTTATTCGTAATATTTATGTTGTTTTATAACTTAATTTTTTCTAAATATATAAACAAGTATATTTTTTAAATACGTGTTATAATTGCGTTAAATTATTTTGATTAGGTATTTAGAATGTTAATTAAGTTTGGAAGCTATACTGGGTTTATTAGAAAAGAGAGGGAGAAATATGCCGAATTCTTATTTGCGTATACTTTCTAATGTTGAATATCCGACAACTAGGTGTCAAGACGGGATCATCTTATTTTGGCCATTAGAGAGTGACATGTATGTTCAAAAATTTCGTAAACAAATGACGATTAATAACGACATCTATATCATCAACAATGCTGATGTTTTTAGTGTAAACACAAAAGGTAGAATGATCATGCTATATCTAACAAGTGATTGGTTTACAGAACAAGGTTTTTCATTTTTTGAATTCCAATATACGTCCAATCTGATTAAATCTTCTAATTTACTTAAAGACTTGATTTTACAGTTAGCACTCAAACGAATTAGTCAAGATAATCAAGAGATGCTGGATCAACTTACAAGGGAAATTGTTCAAATCATAGGTACAGAAGCAGTTGTAGATAAGGATATTGCAGTTAATCAATACAACTATACATATTATAATGATTTAAAAGAGGAATTAGAATATATCGATAATCACATTGAAACGAGATTGACGTTAAAAGATATATCAACAGATCTTTTTATATCAAAATCAAATATTTCTTCCCAATTCCATCAATTAATAGGTATGGGGTTTAAGAGATATGTAGATACTTTAAAAATTAGTAAGTCAATAGAAATGATGCTAACCACTAGTGCCACAATTAGTCATATTAGTGACGCATTAGGTTTTAGTAATATGTCTACATTTTCTAAAATGTTCAAAGGCTATTTAGGTGTGACGCCCAATGATTATCGTAAACTTTCAAAATACGATAAGAATGTGATGTTTAAAGTGAATATTGAAACTGATCAAGATATTGAAGCTTTCAAAACATATGTTGAAGATTTAGTAGAGCAACATAATATTGAAAAATATGAAGATATCCAACTAGATATTGGTACGCCTAATAAAGTTAAACCATTTTATAGCACTATTCAAATTCAAACAATAGAAGAAATTCGATATTTATTTTTATATGACAAGTTTGAAAAATATGACTTTTCACGTACTGATGTCATTTTCTATATTGTACCAACACTCACAGAAATTTGTGATGTGATGACATATGACGACAAACGAAAAATTGCAGAGGTTATCATTGAAAAAGGGTTAAGGGTTGCTTTTAATATTGATAATTATAGAGTTATTGATCATTTAGGAATTTGTTTTAATGATGCAGTGTTAAAATTGAAAAATGCTATGAAAGTCATTCCTTATGAATATGAAGTGATTTCAGTATTCAATTTAGATGAAAAGGAAATACGTGAAATTTATAGAGATATTATTAAGTTTCAAGATTTGCATATTAATCATGTTATCGGCTTAGATATGACATGTTTGTTAGATGATCCTGTACTATTAAAAACGATAGAATCACAAATTAAGCGATTGAAATTCGAATATTTATTTATTGATAATGCCAAATTAAAAACATCCTATTTAATAGATGAAAATGAACATTTGTTATTAAAAAATGAGATTCAATTAAAGAACTTAAAAGCAATTCTGAATGAAATTGACTTTGTGAAAGAAAAGATGATTTTACTAAATGTAGAAAATCATCAATTAATTAACGATAAAGATAATGATTTAAGCAATAGTGCGCCACTTATCATTGAAACAATATCGACTTTAAGAGAAACATTTGCTGGATTAGGTTTTAATTTATATGACCATACACACCTTTTTAATACATTACACTTATTTGATAAGAACGGTTTTAAAACAACATTTGGCTTAATATTTAATGAGTTAACTTGGCTGTTCAACCAAGAGTATGTTGATGCAAATTACTACAAAAAAGTCGAACTCGATGACAGATATGTTTTATGTTTATTTGATTGGAGAATCATTGAAAACGAAGCTACAAATGAGAACTATGAAGATAGTCATGTATATGTAAGCTTTGATCAAACGCTTTCGAATAAGCGCTACTTTATATTTATAGGAAAAATAAATAGTTATAGTGGTAACCTAAATCATTTAATATCTAAAGATTTAAGGAATAAATATGACTGGACGAGTGAATTTCTAGATACTATAGATTATTACTTTAAGCCTATGGTAGAAGTGATTGAACATGATTTTACAGAAAAGTCGTTAGACATTAACCTTAGTTATAATTCCTTTTATATGATTACTATATTTAAAAATGAATCTAAAATCAAAAGGGCGTGGCACAACTCAATTTAAATTTATCGGTAATTTTGACAATAGATTAAAAACAAACAGGAAAGACAAATTTTCAGATATTTAGGATAATGTTATTATACGTTGTCTGTTTTATATTTGGGGGTGCAAGTCTTTGAACAAAGAGAAGTTAGATAAGTTATTAGAATTTTATAAACAATATAAAGCATTATCTGAATATATAGATCAAAAATATAAATTAACATTAAATGATTTAGCTGTTTTAGACTTGGCCGAAAAGAATTGCCAAGAAGAACAAATGTTAATGCAAACATTTTTGAAAATTGCAATTTCAGAATTAGAATTGAGTAGAACTAAATTATTAGTATCAATTCGTAGATTGATTGAAAAAGATAAATTAAGTAAAGTAAGATCTAAAGAAGATGAAAGAAAGATATATCTATATATGAATCAAGACAACATGAAAGAATTTAATGCTTTATTCAATGATGTTGAAGAATATTTAAACATTTAAATATCTACATATAAGTTAGTTCCTAATTTTAGGGGCTAATTTTTTTATGTTTAATGATATATCTTCTAGGTTGGTACAATAGTGAGTTCAAACGTTATCAAAGAGATAGGTTACTAGTGGTATATAAACGATGCAAAATCATGTATAATATAGAATGTTAATTATAGAGAATGAAAGCGAGATGACCATAATGGGACGTAAGTGGAATAATATTAAAGAGAAAAAGGCTCAAAAAGATAAAAATACAAGTAGAATTTATGCTAAATTTGGTAAAGAAATATATGTAGCAGCAAAATCAGGGGAACCCAATCCTGAATCTAACCAAGCCTTACGATTAGTATTAGAACGTGCCAAAACATATTCTGTGCCAAACCATATTATTGATAAAGCTATCGATAAAGCTAAAGGTGCTGGAGATGAAAACTATGACCATCTAAGATATGAAGGTTTTGGTCCTAGCGGCTCAATGTTAATCGTTGATGCACTTACAAATAATGTGAATAGAACAGCGTCTGATGTGCGTGCGGCTTTCGGTAAAAATGGTGGTAACATGGGTGTTTCAGGTTCAGTTGCTTACATGTTTGATCATACAGCTACTTTTGGTATTGAAGGTAAGTCTGCAGATGATGTACTAGAAGAGTTAATGGAACAAGATGTAGATGTTAGAGATGTGATTGATGCAGACGGCTTAACAATTGTTTATGCAGAACCAGATCAATTTGCACAAGTTCAAGATGCATTACGACAAGCAGGTGTTGAAGATTTCAAAGTAGCAGAGTTTGAAATGTTACCTCAAACAGATATTGAGTTATCACCTGAAGATCAAGAGACTTTTGAAAAATTAGTAGATGCATTAGAAGATTTAGAAGATGTTCAAAATGTATTCCATAATGTGGATTTAAAATAATGACTAACGCACAATATTGGATTGATCAACTGCAAATGACACCTCATCCGGAAGGTGGTTATTTTAAGGAAAGTATACGCCATGGTTCTACGAATTCAACAAGAGCTGCATTCAGTAGTATATATTTTCTATTAACCTCGAATGATATTTCACATTTTCATCGCATCGATGCTGATGAAGTGTGGTATTATCATGCAGGCGAATCCTTAACTATTCATATGATTATGCCTGACGGTAAATACGAAGCGGTACAATTAGGTACTAATATTGAAGCGGGAGAAGTTCTGCAGTATGTTGTGCCTAAAGGTACAATCTTCGCTTCTTCTTTTGAACATGATGAAGGATTTTGTTTAGTAGGTTGTATGTGTCAACCTGCCTTTGAATATAAGCATTTCGAATTATTTGAAGCACATGAATTATTAGCATTATATCCAGAACATCAAACATTGATAGATCAATATGCCCTAAAAGAGAAATAACTGAATTTCAGCATACCTATGAGAGCACCTTAACTCGTAGGTATGCTTTTTTATGTTAATGTTTAAATGAGTTTTAAAATATATCGTAGTGTCTATCAGTGTTTAAAAAATGATTAGAATTAAAATTAAATAAATTCATAGTAATTTAGTCGTTTTAAAGTAAAATGTCTTGATATGTAGTAGAATATAGATAAATCAATTTTACGACAGAATATAACCAGGTTCGGCATATGATGACATTACAGAACCATTTATATATAATGAGAACAAGGAGTTGGTGACTGTGAAAGTAAAATATATAGACAAACGTCACTGGCGTCGCCTGATTGAAAGAGAATACACAGAGGTTAAAGTTAATAATAATAGATTTAAGGGTATTATAGGCTTGGTCACGATGAAGAAAGTACGTGAACCTTTAGAGGTGACGGTAGTTGGTCAGAATATTATAGTCGCAGATGATAATTATAAATGGTTACAAATATTACCTGAAAAAAAGAGATATAGTTTGACCGTTATGTTTGATGATAAGGGGAATCCACTAGAATATTATTTTGATATTAATATTAAAAATATTACTCAAAAAGGAAATGCACGTACTTTAGATTTATGTTTAGACGTTCTGGTATTGCCTGATGGATCATACGAATTAGTTGATGAAGATGATTTGTTATTTGCATTACAAAATGAGCAAATTAGTCAAAAACAATATCACGAGGCATATATTATTGCGCATCAATTGATGATTGAAATTGTAGAAAATTTTGATGACATACAGAGTAAAGTGATGAAATGTTATCATAAAATCAATCAAAAATATAAGAAAAATAAACACAATCATCCATTTAAAAGTAAGAAAGTGCATCGAGTAAAATCGTCTGATAAAAAATAATGCTAATTACGCTTACATAATAAATAGAAATAACAATATTGAAGCGTTTAAAAGAAACGTTACATTCTAGGGGGACACTATGAAAATAGATGATTATCGTTTATTAATTACGTTAGACGAAACAAAAACATTAAGAAAGGCAGCGGAAATATTATATATTTCTCAACCAGCTGTCACGCAACGTTTAAAAGCGATTGAAAGTGCTTTTGGAGTAGATGTTTTTATAAGAACGAAAAAGCAACTTATCACAACAACCGAAGGCGCAATGATTATCGAACATGCACGTGATATGTTGAAAAGAGAACGTTTATTTTTTGATAAAATGCAGGCACATATAGGGGAAGTCAATGGAACAATCTCTATTGGTTGTTCTTCTTTGATAGGGCAGACACTGCTACCTGAAGTATTAAGTTTATATAATACGCAATTTCCTAATGTTGAAATTCAAGTACAAGTAGGTTCTACAGAGCAGATTAAGGCAAATCATAGAGATTATCATGTCATGATTACAAGAGGTAATAAGGTCATGAATTTATCTAACACGCATTTGTTTAATGACGACCACTATTTTATCTATCCTAAAGATAGACGTGATGAAGTTACAAAACTACCATTTATTGAATTCCAAGCTGACCCTATTTACATTAATCAAATTAAGCAATGGTATAATGATAATTTGGAACAAGATTATCATGCGACGATTACTGTTGATCAAGTTGTTACGTGTAAAGAAATGTTGATTAGTGGTGTAGGTGTAACGATTTTACCCGAAATTATGATGAAAAACATTGATAAGAATATGTTTGAATTTGAAAAAGTGACTATCGATAATGATCCACTGATTCGTTCAACTTATATGAGTTACGATCAAAGTATGTTACAACTACCTCAAGTAGACTCGTTTGTTAATTTAATGTTGAATTTTATTCGTTAGATACAGTAGACAGATTAGCTTAATGAATAGAGGTTATTCTTATGTTTAAAGAATTGTTATATATCAAAAACTACAAGTTATTTGTTGTGAATATGTTGCTATTAGGTATGGGTATTGCAGTAACGGTACCCTACCTTGTTTTATTTGCAACGAAAGATTTAGGCATGACGACGAAACAATATGGCCTATTATTAGCTTTAGCAGCTATCAGTCAATTCACAGTTAATTCGATTATTGCTAGATTCTCTGACACACATAATATTAATAGAAAGTTCTTAATTATAACGGCATTGTTTATGGGTGCGATTAGTTTTTCTATTTACTTTTTTGTGAAAGACATTCTATTATTTATTATTCTTTACGCACTTTTTCAAGGTTTGTTTGCACCTGCAATGCCTCAACTTTATGCATCCGCTAGGGAATCAATTAATGTTTCAAGTTCACGTGAAAACGCCAAATTTGCTAATACAGTACTAAGATCAATGTTCTCGCTAGGATTTTTATTTAGGCCATTTATCGGTTCGCAATTGATTGAACTGAATGGTTATTCGGGATTATTTGGTGGTACGGTTTCTATTATTTTATTTACACTGTTATTGCAAGTCTTCTTCTATAAAAATTTAAATGTTAAGCAACCCATTTCCCAACAACAACACGTTGAAAAGGTAGCGCCAAATATGTTTAAAGATAAGACATTACTCATACCGTTTTTAGCGTTTATTTTATTACATATTGGACAATGGATGTACACAATGAATATGCCATTATTTGTTACAGATTACCTTCATGAAAAGGAAGGGCATGTGGGCTATTTGGCAAGTTTATGTGCTGGATTAGAAGTACCATTTATGGTGATTTTAGGTATCTTATCTAGGAAATTACCAACACGAACATTACTTATATACGGCGGTATATTTGGAGGAGCATTTTACTTTAGTATTAGCTTATTTAAAAATTTTTATATGATGTTACTTGGTCAATTATTTTTAGCGTTTTTCTTAGCCATACTATTAGGTATAGGTATTAGTTATTTTCAAGATATACTACCTGATTTCCCAGGTTATGCATCAACATTATTTGCTAATGCAATGGTGATTGGTCAACTATGTGGTAATTTATTAGGTGGTATGATGAGTGGATGGGTTGGTTTGGAAAATGTATTCTATGTTTCAGCGTGCTCACTATTCTTAGGAATTGTATTAATTTTCTTAACCAAAGATCAAAAAATTACAAAATTAGATGTGGAGTAGTTTAAAATGACAGTGATATTATGGTGCTTAATTATATTGATGTTCATATTAGCATTTATAGGATTAGTTAAACCTGTGATTCCTTCCGTTTTAGTGATGTGGATAGGATTTCTAATTTATCAATTTGGATTTCAAGATGGGAAATTATCTTGGATATTTTATATATCAATGATTGTTTTAACATTATTAATCTTTTTAGCTGATTTTCTTATGAATAAATATTTTGTAGGAAAATATGGTGGCTCTAAATTCGGAGAGTATGGTGCGATTCTAGGTGTGATTATAGGGTGTTTTGTATTACCTCCATTTGGAATTGTCGTTATACCTTTCATACTTGTTCTAGTAATCGAATTAATACAAGGTTATGATTTTAAACAAGCCATTAAAGTGGGTTGTGCTTCTATTGTTGCATTTTTAGCAAGCACGATTGCACAAGCTATCATTATGATTATTATGGTTATTTGGTTTATGCTAGACATCTTTTTACTTAATTAGACACGAATATAAAATCGATAAAGCCCTAAATGAATGTTGAATGTCATTTAGGGCCTTATTTATGTGCTGTTTTATCAAGTTTTTATTGGACTTAAAAAATATTTAATTAACTTTCATGATGAGAAAATCAATATTATCACATAATTGTATTTGCATCTTTATTGAAATAATGATGATCAATATAAAATGAAATCGGAGTAATAATGATAGAAATTATTATAAATGACCAATTACTTACATTAATATAAGGACCGAATGCTAGAAAAGATTGTGGTATGAAAAAGACGTAAAACAACGCAACGATTAACAGTGCAATCACTGCATAGGTTAAGAGCCAGACCCAATTTGAATTATTAAAGCACTGCAACTGAATCGTTTTAAATATCATCCAAATAAACAAGAAGATAATAAATAAGCCAATAATGACAGTGATTGGAAATGTGTATAGGTAAAGATAGTTACTATCTCCACCAATAAAGAATCCGATAAATCCTTTTAAAAAACAAAAGATGCCTATTAATAATACAAAATGCTGATAGATATATTTAAATATATTCTTTACTGTTTCATTTGGGAGCTCTTTTAATTGTTTTTTAGCGTGCATTTTAGGATTGTGGTTAAAGAATTCCATAGCCAACATACCTTTATCTTCAGCGCTAATTAAATGTTTTAATATACGATTCAACATAACTTCTGAATCATGAGGATTCACACTTAAATCAGACCGAATATAGGTCATATAGTTTTCAAATATTTCTCTATCTGTATTATTTAAACGTAATGATTTTACATTATTTTCTTTAGCTAATTGAGCAGTAGACTTCATGAGTGCTTAAGCGCTCCTTTAAAATAGTTTAAGTAGTATGAAAAAAGAGAGATTTCTCTCAATAATGTGAGCAATATACTACTTTTTTAAATCACAAATATAACTAATGCACACATTCTAACTATTGCGTAAATATATTTTACGGATATTATGCGTCATTATTGGATAGTTAATACCAATATATGTGTTAATTCACAGATATGCAAGGGTATGTCAGTATTATATTACGCTTAATCATACCATAGAAATCGGGTGATTATCATATCAAGTGTAGGAGTTAAATATGAGAAAGTTAACATTAAGTAATCAAGCAATTATTAATGAAGTAGCAACCATACATGAACATTTATTGGAAAATCAAGAATTCAATTACAAAGTTACTCAGACATCTATCGCATTACGATATGAAATGATTAATGCAAGATTGCGTCATACAAATGATACTATCTTACTTCTTGAGAATAATCAGGAGTTAAAAGGCTTTGTATGGGGTCACTATGAGTTACAAACTAAAACTGTAATCATTGAATTATTATATGTATACCCACATTTTCGTCGTCAAGGACTCGCCAAACAGCTTAAAATGGCAATAGAACAATGGGCCAAAGACATAGGCGCAGAGTCGATTCAGAGTACAATCCATATTAAAAATAAAGCGATGCTTAATTTGAATCATCAATTAGGTTATGATGATAGTCATATTAGGATGCGAAAAGATTTAATGTAGAAAAATGAATAATTTAATATTTCATGATAAAATGAATTATATTTATAACTGTTTTTAAAGGAGTTTAACATGAAAAAGTGGATTATATTGTTTTTATCTGCAACATTGACGTTGTCTGCATGTGGTAAAAGTGAGGAAAAAGCTTCTTTAGAAAAGAGTGTAGACAAACTGGAAAAAGAAAATAAATCATTGAAAGCACAAAAGAAAAAATTAAAAAAGCAAAAAGAGGATTTAAAAGATCAACAGGATAAATTACAAAAAGAAGTAGATAATAGTGCCTCAAGTGCAGCAAGTAGTGCAGATTCAAGTGATGAAGATAGTGGTAACCAAAGCCAAGAGGATAATGATGCATCTAAGTCAAGCTCACAAAAGAATGATCAACAATCAACTGAAGGAAAAGATGCTAGTAAACAAACTCAAAACCAGTCATCCACACCAACTCAGTCAAAGAATAACCAAAAGCAAACGAACCAAACATCTCAACAGAATGGCAGTAATAAGGCTAATACAAATCAAACTAACCAAAAGCAATCATCTTCAACACAATAGAGTATGATATGATGTAGTTACTATCATATTATTGGGCGATATTATCAGGTTTGATTAATAAAAAAATAGGGTATTTTAGTTGATAAATGTATATACTAAAGAATAAACCAATGTTATTAATATAAAATTTATCATTTTGAACAATGATGTAAAGAGGAGAGAAACGCCATGCATGAACAAGACTTTAGCATTTTAGAAGGTAAAGCATTAACATTACCTGAATTAGGTAGAGAATTAGAAAACATTACAGGTAGACAGTTAATTGATTCAACAGGAGAAATTAAACGTGTGATTGCACATTTACCAAACTTTGAATCTGAGACAGATACATTTGTAGCAACATATCGTTTGAATCATCAGAATGATTTTATCGATGCAACGTTCACTGCGCCTAAGAATCAACGTGATCATTTGAAAGAAATTCCTGTCAATATTGAATTAATTAGTTATATTACTAAAAGTTAATAATTAGAATATACAATCTAAACAATAGCGCGATATGAATCATAAACGTTTCATAGCGCGTTAATTTTATACTAAAATATAAGTGAAGATGTATTTATGGAGTAATGGAGTGTTAAAAAATGGTTGTTTATATTGAGACGGAGCGTTTAAAGTTACGAGATTGGGAAGACAGTGATTTACTACCATTTCAAAAGATGAATGCCAATCCACAAGTACGAAGATATTTTCCAAGTTTATTAAGTTATCGTCGATCAGAACTTGATATGAAGAAGATGGACCAAATAATAAAAGATTATGGTATCGGTTTATTTTCCGTGGAACTTAAAGAAACGAATGAATGGCTTGGATTTATAGGATTAAATTACATTCCAGAGGATAGTGAGTATCCATTTAAAGAACTACCACTATATGAAATAGGTTGGCGCCTGATACCTGAAGTTTGGGGAAATGGTATTGCGACAGAGGGGGCCGAAGCGGTGCTCCGATTTGCTAAAGAAAAAGGTATAACTAAAGTTTATAGTTTCACCGCTGAAACAAATTTACCCTCAAGAAAAGTAATGGAAAAAATTGGGATGACGTTCCTAGATCATTTTGAATTTCCTAATCTAAGTAAATATCATCCTTTAAAAAGACATGTGAGATATGAGATTGATTTATAAAAATTTAAAACAAAACGCCAAGAAATATATGACAAACATTTATTTCTTGGCGCTTTTTAGTTGGAAAAATGTAAAAATGAATATTTAGTTAAGCAAAAGGATTGCAATCACTGGTCTTTAGATATAAAATATCCATAGATATTAAAATTCTACGAAACAGAAAGAAGGATTAAGTGATGAAAGCAATTATTATAGGTGGTAATGGATTAGTTGGTAGGGAACTTACAAGACAATGGTTAAAAAGAGATCAAGACATAGAAATATATGTTGTATCTAGAAGTGGAAATAATGTTATTTCTCATAAAAATGTGCATAATATTAAAGGTGATATACAACATGTTGAGCAAATTAAATCACAGTTACCTAATCAAGTAGACTATGTAGTTGATTTGATTGGTGGACCACAAAAAAATGAACAAAAACTAATTGCATTGAACTTAGTACCAGCAGAAGTAACAATACAACTTGCCGATGATTTACATGCGGAGAACATTGGTTTTTTAGGAGCATCATTAGGACCTAAAGCTTTCATTAATATTAAAAAAGATATTATCTCAAAATTAAAAGAAACCAAAAAGAATGTTAGTGTTGTAAATCCTACAATAATTTATGGGGATGAAAGACAGGATACACTTGGTAAATTAATACCGTTATTTAAAATTTTAGGTAAAATAATTAAAAATATGAAACCTGTACATGTGACTGATGTATCACTAGCATTGTTAAAACAACTTATGAAATAGGGGGAATTACATGAAAATAAGTAAACATTTTGAACAAGGTATTTATGTGTTACTTATTTTGGCAACTCAAGAAAATCAAGGTGCTGTTAAGAGTCAAACGTTAAGTGAAAAATTGGAAGTGTCAGATTCTTCATTGAAGAAGATTTTGAGAAAATTAGTTGTTGCCAATTTAATCACTTCAAATGCTAGTAAAGATGGTGGATTTCAACTTAATCAATCAATTGAAGATATTACTTTAAAAGATGTTATAGAGGCTATAAGTAATGGAGATGTCATTGAATTTGAAATTTCTCACTTATCAAGAAGGATATTTTTTAATGACCAACATATTAAAGATAGTGAGATAAAAGTGAAACAACAGCTTAATGACGCAATTCAAGCGTTTAACGAAAAATTAGACGAATTATCTCTAGTGGAATTATTAGAAGATGAATATTTTAAACATAAACTTGTAGATTGGAATGATAATCATCGTACAGAACAATAATATCAACCAAATTAAAGTACACTTTATCAGAACAGGGTCTGTGTTGGTTGATGAAACGTTAACAGGTCAAGGTGATTCTAGAAATCCTATTGCATTTACAGGCTTATTTCGATCTATTAATTATCGTGTAGAAGTTCCAGTAAGCTGTTATTTAATCGAACACCCTAAAGGACTTGTTCTGATAGATACAGGGATGGGCAAAGAAACTGAAGGTAAAGTAACACCATTACCAGGTTTAGTTAGAAAGAACAAAGTGGCAATACCGAATGTGAAAGTAGGAGAATTGATAGATGACCAAATTAAAGAATTAGGATTTAATGTGTCAGATATTGAATATGTTATCTTAAGCCATTTAGATGGAGATCATGCTGGAGGACTTCAATTATTAAAAGAAGCAAAGGCAATGATAGTTAGTAATGAAGAGTATCAAAAAGCCAATCAAAAGCATTCACTTAGATATAATACAGCTTTATGGCAAGGGACATCTTTGCGACCATTCCATTTCAAGGCAACACATATTGGTCCCCAAAATAAATCATTTGATTTATTTAATGACGGTGCTATTACATTAGTGCATACACCTGGGCATTCAGTAGGATTAACGAGTTTCATAATTAAATCATTGCGAAATGATGATTATATTTTATTAGCTTCAGATGTAGGATATTACCCAGGAAATTGGAGGGAACTTAGATTGCCTGGCATTTTAAGTAGTAAAAAACAAGAAAAGCGTTCACTACAATGGGTACAAAATATTGAAAAAGATAGACACTGTCTAGGTGTTTTTGCTAATCATGATCCGTGTGTAACCATCGATGAATTATCAATATAATTAAGTAGAATTATCAAACTAAAAAGTCAGTAAATACAATTTAATTAATGCATTTACTGGCTTTTAATAGTTAAGAGGTTAATCATATGTACGAACGCCTAAAGGTTGATAGTTAAGTAAACCTTCTAGCAAAGCTTCTTTAGTATCAAATAGCGGTGCTAATTCACGATATTTTTCATCAATAAAACCTTCTGCAATCATATGATCGATAAGGGATTGTAACGGTTCGAAGAAACCATTAATGTTATAAACGCCAATTGGTTTTTGATGAATACCGATTTGTGCCCAACTATACATTTCAAAGAATTCTTCTAATGAACCGGCACCACCAGGCGCCATAACAAATGCATCTGCAAGTTCTGTCATTTTATTTTTACGTTCATGCATCGAATCTACAAGTATGAGTTCACTGACTTTTTGACTTGTTATTTCTCTTTCATCAAGCATTTTTGGCATAACACCAATAGCTTTACCACCATGGTCTAATACACCATCCTGAATTGCTCCCATAATGCCTACAGAGCCAGCACCAAAGACCAATTCATAGCCTTTTTCAGCCATATATTTTCCTAATTCATAGGCTTCTTTAACGTATATATCATCGTTACCTTTACTCGCACCACAATAAACTGCAATTTTCTTCATTATAATCCTCCTTTAACAAGTTTGTATTAGTAATTTAAATTGATGTTCGAAATGTTGTCTATCTTGCTTAGTAAAAGGGGGAGGACCTTTATGTCTTCCACCTTGCTTTCGTATTTGAGCATTGATATAACGTTGATCCAATAATTGTTGGATATTATCATCATTAAACAAGAATCCTTTATGATGCATCACAAATCTAACTTTATTTAGTAATAAACTTGCTAATCCATAATCTTGAGTAATCACAATATCTTTTGAAGAAGCAAGTTGTACAATTTTATAATCGACAGATTCGGGTCCATCATCGACATACACAGTTCGAACATGTTCAGGATCGATTTGTGTTGAGAAGTGACTAAAACTACGTATAATTGTAACAAAAATGCCTGTCTCTTGCGTTAATTCTATGACTGAATTAACAACAGGACAAGCATCTCCGTCAATAATAATATGTGTCATTAATGATTAAGCCTCTTGGTCGGCTTCTTTGTTTTGTTTAACAACACTTTTAGCTGTATAATCTTTATATTTTTTGAATTCTTTTTTTCTAGCTTTTTCAGCTTCGTCACGTAGTTTATCTTCTTTTTTATGACGCTTCTCAATATTTTTTTGAAGCTTTTTGTCCATTTTCTTAGCTTCTTTGCGATTTTCTTTTTCTAACTTTTCACCTTTTTTCTCAGTTTTTTCATCGAGTTTACCAGGTGTTAAGCCAACTTTTTCTTCGTATCTTTGAGTTTTTTTCATATCTTTAATACGTTGCTTTTGGTTGTCTTCACGTAATTTGTCTTCTTCTTTATGACGTTTTTCGATATTTTTTTGAAGCTTTTTATCCATTTTTTCAGCTTCTTTACGGTTTTGCTTAGCTAATTTTTCGCCTTTTTTCTCAATGTAAGCAGGATCATTTTCTTTTGCGATTTTTTTCAATTCGCGTTTATTATCAAATTCTTGTTTCTTATCTCCAACATAGGCTTTTACGTCAGATGACTTATTAGAAATAGCAGATGTTGTTTTAGATGCAGCTCTTGATGTTGCATCAGTCGCTTTTTTTACATCAGGATGTTCTTTTATTTTTTTACGTTCTACGACTAAAGGAACGATAATAATTGGTAACACATTAATTGCTGTTTTGATGAGTTTCTTTTTGTCCATACTCGTTGCCTCCATTAATTTTACTATTTTTATCCATACCCTATGATACATGATAATAAACTAGAGATGCTAACATTATCGCGTGAAATTATAGGAGAATATTTTTAAATTTTAATGAAATGAAATTATTTATGATCAACATAGGCACAAAAAAGTCATTAAGTGACGGTGTAATCACTTAATGACTAAATGTTTGTTTTAAATTCCTTTACCAATACCGAAACCAAAGTATAGGATTGCAATAATAACTACTAAGATGATTCGATAAATGGCGAATGGTACTAATTTCACTTTATTAATTAAGTGTAAGAAAGTCTTGATAGCAATGAGTCCTACGATAAATGCTGCTAAGAATCCTAATAAATAGAATGGTATATGTGCTAAGTGAATATATTCATAATGCTTTAACAATGATAAACCACTTGCTGCAAGCATAATAGGAACAGACATAATAAATGTAAAATCAGATGCTGCTTTGTGATTCATTTTCATTAAAACACCTGTGGAAATGGTTGACCCAGAACGACTAAAACCTGGCCACATTGCAATGGCTTGCGAAATACCGATTACAAATGCTTGGAAATAGTTAATTTGATCCACTGTTTGAGGATTGGTAACTTTTTCAGAATATTTATCAGCGATAATCATATAAATAGCACCTAGGAAAAGGCCAATCATAACTGTTGGAACACTGAATAAATATTTTTCTATGACATCGTCAAATAAGAAACCTAAAATACCTGCAGGAATCATACCAACTAATACATGTAATAAGTTTAGACGTTGAGGTTTAGAACGGCGTCCTGCTGTAGCATGTTGTTCAGGTTTATGTTTACCGATATGTAATAATTCAAAGAAACGTTCTCTAAACACCCATGCTGCTGCGAAAACTGAACCTAACTGAATCACGACTTTAAAAGTAAATGCAGATTGTTCACCTAAGAACTTTGTGGATTTCAACCACATATCGTCGACAAGAATCATATGACCTGTAGAAGAAACAGGTGCAAATTCGGTAAGGCCTTCCACAATACCTAAAATAAGACCCTTGATCAATTCAAGTAATAACATATTGTACCTACTTTCATTTATAAATGTTTTTTGATTACTATAAATTCACCATATTATCATAGCACACTCATTTCAACCCATGCTACTGTTAGTAATAACACTAGACCAAAGTATGAGAAAATCAAACGTCATAATATTGTCAAATGCACTATCGTTGTGCATATAACTACTAGACTTTATTATTGAGTCTATAACGAAATTTAGGTGATTAAATTGTGAAAAAATTAATGCAACTAGTATATAAATATAAAAGATATCCAATTTTAATGCTCTTAGTATGTGTTACGTTAGCTGTAGCTGTTGTCGTACAGAATGTAGCAATAGCAGAATTCTTAAATCTTATGTTATCTAAAACGAAGCAATCGCTTAGTTTTATTCTTACATTGATTATAATCGTGCTTATGTTACGCGCGACCTTAAACTTTATCAATCAATTATTAGGTAATCATCTCTCAAGTCATGTTAAACATAACTTGCGTCAACGTATGGTTCATATAGAATCAGGACGGCCAGTGGGTGAACAGATGACACTCATTACTGAAACCATCGATGGAATTTCTCCATTTTATCAAAGTTATCTACCACAAGTATTTAAATCCATCACGATTCCTATGGCAATTATCATTGCGATGTTTTGGATTCATTTGAATACAGCGCTAATTATGTTGGTAACAGCACCATTCATTCCATTGTTTTATATCATTTTCGGTTTGAAAACACGCGATGAATCTAAGGATCAAATGACTTACTTAAATCAATTTGGACAACGATTCCTTAATCTGACGCAAGGTTTAATTACGTTGAAGTTATTTAATCGTACAAAGCGTACTGAAAAACACATCTATGACGATAGCACTCAATTTAGAGATTTGACGATGAAAATATTAAAAAGCGCATTTTTATCGGGTTTGATGCTAGAGTTTATTAGTTTGTTAGGTATAGGGCTTGTTGCGTTAGAAGCAGCATTAAGTCTTGTTGTATTTCATACGATAGATTTTAAAACAGCGGCTATCGCCATTATTTTAGCGCCAGAATTTTATAATTCGATTAAAGATTTGGGTCAAGCGTTCCATACTGGGAAACAAAGTGAAGGTGCCAGTGATGTGGTATTTGAATTTTTAGATCATCCGACCAAGAAAAAGCCATCTGATTTTGTCTATCAAGAAGGTCAAATACCGTTTATTCGATTAAACAACGTTTCATTTAAATATAATACTGAAATGGGACATGGATTTGCATTGGAATCTACGCATTTAGATATTTACGAACGCGAACATATCGCTTTAGTTGGACCAAGTGGCGCTGGCAAAACGACATTATCTAAAATCATCACACGTTCATTAATACCAACCGAAGGGGAAGTGACATTTAAATATCAACATATGCGTATGGGGATATTAAGTCAGAATCCATATATTTTTACTGCATCAATTAAAGACAATATTGCGATGTTTAGTGATGTTAAGGATGAAATAATCATTGATGTATTAGAAAAAGTACAGTTAAAAGAAAAAGTAATGTCATTACGAAATGGTATCCATACGATGATAGGTGATGGCGGAGAAACATTCTCTGGTGGACAGATGAGAAGGATAGAATTATGTCGCTTGCTTGTTATGCAGCCAGATTTAGTTGTACTTGATGAACCAGCTTCAGGATTAGATATTGAAACGGAACAAGTCATCCAGAGTGTGCTTGATGATTATTTTAAAGAAACAACTCAATTAATTATAGCCCATCGAGACTCAACAATTAGAAAGGCAACCCGTCGATTATATATTCAAGATGGCTACATTATTAAAGATGATCAATTGATTTCAGTGAATAAAGAAGAAAATGGTGACGAATCATGAAATCACAAATACGATTTACAATAGATAAGGATTTAGTGATTGCAATTATAATAGGTATCATAGGAAGTTTAGTCGCCTTAGCGATGTTCTTTTTAAGTGGCTATATGGTGACACAAAGCGCATTAGGTGCACCATTATATGCGTTGATGGTATTAGTCGTTTCTGTTAAATTATTTGGTTTTTTACGTGCTATTGCTAGATATTATGAAAGACTATATTCTCATCGAACGACATTCACCATGTTGAGAAACGTCAGAGTTCAATTTTTCCGTGGTCTTGTTAAAGTAATACCAGATGTATATCGTAAGTTTAATTCGAGTGACTTAATTTCAAGAATGGTAAGTAGGGTGGAAGCACTACAAAATATTTATTTACGCGTGTATTATCCACCGATAGTGATAGGAATGACAGCCGTGATAACGATGTCTGTATACATCTTTCTATCACCAGCGCATGCAGTCTTAATTGCTATGAGTATGTTAATGACATTATGGCTCGTTCCTTTATTAAGTAGTAAGAGGGCACGAAGATTAAAACAATTGGTTAAAGTTCAACAAAGCCAATTTTTAACTCGATTCTACGATTATCGTCAAGGTTATAAAGAATTACAACGTTTTAATAAAGAAGCGTCATTTAAAAATGATGTATTAGAGCAATTGCAATCATTTGATCATTTGCAAAATAAGGAACAACGATTTTTAGCAATGTATGATTATATGCTTAATATCATTGCAATGGTGTCTATATTTGGCACGTTATACTTAGGTGCGTTGCAAATTCACTCACAAACATTAGATGTGGTTTATTTAACAAGTATCGTATTAATGGTACTTACATTATTTGAACAAGCTGTCCCTATGAGTAATGTTGCATATTATAAAGCAGATACAGACCAATCATTGTATGATATTAATGAAGTGATTCAATACGACGATATAATAAAAGAGGAAGATAGCGTTGCAAATGATGAGTCAGCACCTTTATTTGAACTGAATAATGTCACATTTAAGTACGCAAATCAAGAAATACCTGTATTAAATCAAGTTTCATTTAATGTGTATCATGGTGAGAAAATAGCTATTATAGGTCCATCTGGAAGTGGTAAAAGTACGCTACTACAAGTCATGTTAGGATTATATCAAGTTCAAGAAGGTAGCGTCATTTATAGCCAGTCTGATATCTTTCAAATAGAAGATGAAGTTAAATATAATGATATTAATGCATTGTTACAGTCCCAACAATTATTTGATGGCACTATTAAGGACAATTTACTGACAAATTGTAATGAGGACGAGATACAACATGTATTAAATTCGTTAGATTTATCTCATTTATCAACAGAACAGTATATGACGATGAACGGTGAAACATTATCAGGCGGGGAAATTCAACGATTAAGTATGGCTCGCTTATTACTTAAAACAAATGCTAAGATTTGGATGTTAGATGAGCCAACGACTGGTTTAGATATTGAAAATACAACTCAAATGATGCATTTATTACTTAAAGAAGCTGAAACAATCATTGTATCTACACATGACTTACGACTATTACCTGATTTTGACAGGATTATAGTTATGATAGATGGAGAAATCAAAGAACAAGGCACTTATGAAACGTTAATTAAAAATAGAGGATATCTATATCAAATGGAGCAGTTAAATCAGTAATATAGGCATGACAATAATGTAATATAAAAATGCTCTAAAATACTGAGAAGTACTTTAGAGCATTTTTATACTTTAAAAGTGTTAAATTCTAAACTTTAACTTTAAATTACCATGACAAAAGCTTAATTAATTATCTTTAGCTTCATTAAATGCATCAATGACTTTACCTAATAATCGGTTAAGTTCATCCACTTCTTCAAGTGACAATGATGATGCAGTTGCAACTTTTTCAGAAGCGCTGCTAAGTTCGGGTCTAATTTTTTCGCTTTTATCAGTCAAGTGAATAAATACTTCACGTTGATCGACTTCGGAACGTTCACGTTTGATTAAATCAACCTGTTCCATTCTTTTTAATAGTGGGGATACTGTACCAGTATCAAGTGCTAGTTCAGTCACAACCTTCTTAACATTTACAGGCGACTCGTCCCATAAAATAGTTAATACAAGGAATTGTGGGTAAGTTAGATTGTACTTTTTAAAGACTTTGTTTGAGTAGTAGCGATTTACTTGTCTTTGAGCATTGTACAAACTAAAGCATAGTTGCTCTTTTAAATTATGTTGATCAGACATTAAAGTTCTCCTCCAGACATTCTATCCGTTTTTTTCTCTCTATTCGGATTGGAATCCGTCTATGTTGTGCGGAATATAATTCACAACACACTGTGATTCAATGTCATGCTAAAATTAAAGTATGTTTAAAGTTTAGAAGATATCTATCGTTAAATCAAGCAAAAAGATAATTTAATATTTATGTTATCATTTTTAAAAATACTTGTAATAGAAAAGGAATTTTACAATGAAAAATAATAATTTTAGAAAAATATCAATTTCTATCATAAGTGGTTTCCTAGGTAGTGGGAAAACCACGCTACTGACACATTATATTAGCGAATTATTAAAAATTGATGAGAAAATCAAAGTGATTATGAATGAATTTGGTTCATTTGATATTGATAGTCAAAATATAGACGCAAATATCGAAGTGCGATCAATCATCAATGGTTGTGTATGCTGCGATTTAAAGACAGACTTAATCACTCAAATTCAATCACTAATACAACAAGGTGATTGTAATCATATCATTATTGAGGCAACAGGAATTGCTAATCCTATAGAAATGATTACTGCATGTCAAGATCCGACTATTATCGAATATATAAATATGCCTCAAATCATTAGTTTAGTGGATGCTGAACGATTTTTAAATAGGAATGATTACACTATATCTACTCAAACACTAATGGAAGAACAACTTGAAATAAGTGATTTATTAGTCGTTAATAAAATAGATTGTATTGATTCTAAGGAATTACATAAAATCAAAGAAGAATTGGTTCAAATTAATCCCCATGCGCCCAATGTATTAACAACATATGGACAATTTGACATCAATTTATTAAGTAATCAAATCATAGATAAAACTGTCAATCATAAACACCACCATCACCATGGTATTCAAAGTATGAAATATACATTTACGAGCCCGATTGATCGCCAGTTATTTTATCAATTTATAATGCAATTACCGAAAAATGTGATGAGACTTAAAGGATATGTGCAATTTAGAGACCAACCCAATGAAACAATTGAATTTCAATTGGCTTATGGGTTGCCTGATTTTGGTCCCATCAATCAAGAATTGCCTTTATCAATAGTCATTATCGGAGAGCAAATCGACATTAATCAACTCAGAAATAAATTGGATATGTTACAATTTACTTGATTTTAAATTCAACTGCTTCTATTTAATAGAAAGCAATTAAATAATAATAAGGTCGTGATGATTATGGATAAAATAAAGATTAATCAGTACGTTGATTTTTCAAAAATGATTCAAGGGTTTTGGAGAGCAAATGAATGGCAGTATACTGATCAAGAATTGAATCGATTTATCAATCAGCTCGTTGACCGTGGCATCACTACGATGGACCATGCCGATATTTATGGGGATTATCAATGTGAATCTATATTTGGTAAAGCGCTACAGTTATCACCTAGCTTACGTGATGACATTCAAGTTGTATCTAAATGTGGTATTGTCTTACCATCTAAAACTCAAACGTTTACTGATGGTCATCGCTATGATCATAGTCGTCAACATATTATTCGATCAGTTAACAATTCATTACAACGTTTGAATGTGGATTATTTAGATAGTTTATTGATTCATAGACCTTCACCATTAATGAATCCCGATGAAATAACGGATGCTTTAAAGGAACTTGTCGATGAAGGTAAAATCAAATCATTTGGGGTATCCAATTTTAACGAAACACAATATGATTTATTAAAACATAGCCTTAATCATGATAAATTGCATATTAGCATTAACCAACTAGAAGTGTCCCCATATCAAACAGACATTTTAAATAATGGTGTGATGGACAAAATGTATGAAAATCAAGTAAAAGTAATGGCTTGGAGTCCACTGGCAGGCGGTAAATTGTTTGATCCATCCGATGATAAAGCGAGACATGTACGTGCCATTATTGAACCTTTAGCACAAAAATATGATGTTAATGAAACGGCTATTATGATAGCTTGGTTGAATAGACATCCCAATGATATCATGCCGGTGCTAGGTACCCATAAAATTGAAAGAATTGATGCTGCTCTACCTGGCTTATCGATTACTTTAACTGACCAAGAGTGGTTTGATATATACACTGCAGCAATGGGGCATGACATTTTATAAATAAAATGTTAGAAAGGATTTTATTAAATGAATAATGAAGATAGACATCAGAAACAACTTAAATTTGAACGTAATTTAATTATGATTCCTTATTTAATCTTTGCGATAATCGTACTATTATGTAATATTTTTTATCCTGAGATAAAAGTAACAATGACGTTATTTGGTTTACTCTTTGCCTATAATTTAGGATTACTATTTATTGCATTCATTCGTCATTTTAAACGTACGCTTATATTAACTTTAGTATTAACAATATTAAGTGGTGCAGCATTCTTTATATTATTATATGTGTTTGGCATAAACCACGAAATTTTTGGACAAATTAAAAAATAAAATACCAATATTTAATGAAAAACTCTGTTATTTCAATGTTATAATTAATTTGAAATAACGGAGTTTTGTTTTTTATCAATTTATAAATGGGAGTGTATTTGATGAATAAACGTAAAAAGGTTTCTATTATCGGTGCAGGTAAAACAGGTGCAACATTAGCTTTTATTTTAGCGAAAAATGAAAGCGCTGACATAGTGATTGTAGATCGCCCACAATCTGAAAGTGCAGTAAAAGGGAAAGCGTTAGATATTCAAGAAAGCGGACCTATTTTTAACTTTAATATTGATATTAAAGGTACTGCCGACTATTCAGAAACGAAAGACTCGGATATTGTAGTGATAACAGCAGGAATTGCTAGAAAACCTGGTATGAGTAGAGATGATTTAATACAAACAAATGAAGAAATTGTTCATTACAGTGCACAACAAATCGCAAAATATGCCCCCGACGCCATTATTATTGTATTGACTAATCCTGTTGATGCGATGACTTATTCTGCATTAGTCGCATCTGGATTCCCTAAACATAGAGTATTGGGGCAATCAGGTGTATTAGATAGTGCCAGATATAAAACATTTATCGCCAAAGAGTTAGGAATCTCTGTTGAAGATGTACAAGGTTTAGTTTTGGGTGGTCATGGAGATACAATGGTGCCATTAGTCAACTCAACACAAGTCAATGGAATCCCTTTAAGTGAACTACTTGATCAGCAAGTCATTGATCAAATTATTGATAGAACACGAAAAGGCGGTGCCGAAATTGTCCAGTTATTAGGAAATGGTTCAGCATATTACGCACCTGCTGCCGCAATTTATGAGATGATTGATGCCATTTTAAAAGACAAATGTCGAGTATTGGCAGCAATTACATATCTCGAAGACGAGTATGGATACCGAGATATCTGCTTAGGAGTGCCGATTAAACTTGGACAAAATGGCGTAGAAGAAATATTAGAATTAACTTTAAGTCAAGAAGAACAAAATCAACTAGATACATCAGCGTTATCAGTCAAAAATGTTAAAGATGCACTTAAATATAGATTTGAATAATGAATTAAAGTCAAATCGTAAAACCTATCGTTCACAATAAATTGAGTGTGTCTATTTTAAATAATTTAATTTTTAAAAAGTGAGAATTATATGACTTTTGTAAGTGAATCGCATAGGTAAAGCGCTTTCTTGATATAATTAGAGTGTAAGGTCAAGATAAAAAGGAGCCGGTGTCTATGTCTAAAGGGAATCAAAATTCACAGGTAGTCGATACTGAAACTACCAAAAAAGAGAAAAAGGGATATAAACCACTATGGATTATCATTAGTTTTATCGTGTTAATAGCCATATTACTTTTACCTACACCTGCAGGTTTGCCAGTGATGGCTAAAATGACTCTAGCGATACTAGCATTTGCTGTCATTATGTGGGTTACTGAAGCAGTTTCATATCCTGTTTCAGCAACGTTGATTTTAGGGTTGATTATATTATTATTAGGTTTCAGTCCTGTTCAAAATTTATCTGAGCAGCTTGGCAACCCTAAAAATGGAGATGCCATTATTAAAGGTAGTGAAATATTAGGAACAAATAATGCCTTAACACTTGCGTTTAGTGGCTTTTCTACTTCAGCGGTAGCGTTAGTTGCAGCTGCATTATTTTTAGCAGCAGCTATGCAGGAGACCAACTTACACAAACGTTTAGCATTATTAGTATTATCTGTTGTGGGGAATAAAACTAAAAATATTGTCATAGGAGCAATACTTGTTTCAATTGTTCTTGCGTTCTTTGTACCTTCTTCAACAGCTAGAGCGGGTGCAGTCGTACCAATATTATTAGGTATGATTGCAGCATTTAAAGTTTCTAAAGAGAGTAAGTTAGCATCTTTATTAATTATTACGTCAGTTCAAGCAGTTTCTATTTGGAATATTGGTATTAAAACGGCGGCAGCACAAAATATCGTTGCGATTAATTTTATTAATCAGAATTTAGGTCATGATGTATCATGGGGTGAATGGTTCATGTACGCTGCGCCTTGGTCAGTTTTAATGTCTATCGCACTTTATTTTATTATGATCAAAGTGATGCCACCCGAACGTGAATCTATTGAAGGTGGAAAAGCGTTAATTAAAAAAGAGTTAAACCAATTAGGTCCAGTGAAACCAAGTGAATGGCGTTTAATCGTTATCTCTCTATTATTATTGGTATTTTGGTCAACTGAAAAAGTGTTACATCCAATTGATTCTGCATCAATTACATTAATTGCCTTAGGTATCATGCTCTTACCTAAAATTGGCGTTATTACCTGGAAAGGTGTAGAAAATAAGATTCCTTGGGGCACAATCATAGTATTTGGTGTCGGTATTTCATTAGGAAATGTATTATTAAAAACAGGGGCAGCACAATGGTTGAGTGACCAAACCTTTGGGTTAATGGGTCTTAAAGGATTACCGATTATTGCAACTATAGCACTTATTACTTTATTTAATATTTTAATTCACCTAGGTTTTGCAAGTGCTACAAGCTTATCATCTGCACTCATTCCTGTATTTATCTCATTAACATCAACATTACATCTTGGCGATCAATCTATCGGATTTGTTTTAATCCAACAATTTGTAATTAGCTTTGGATTCTTACTACCAGTGAGTGCACCACAAAATATGTTAGCGTATGGTACAGATACATTTACAGTTAAAGATTTCTTGAAATCTGGTATACCATTAACGATAGTCGGCTATATATTAGTCATTATATTTAGTTTAACGTATTGGAAATGGTTAGGTTTAGTATAAATAATGTAAGATAAATAGCTTGGCGGTTTAATAGATCGTCGAGCTTTTTTTATAAATGAAATAGACGTATTTTTATTACAAAGATAATCTATCATTTAAGTTAGATATTTATTTTACTAGGATAAGGGTATAAATCAAAAAACAAGGAATGATAGGTGATTGAGCAATGAAAGTTGGCGTTATATTAAATAGAGTATTTAGAATTCATCATAATCCGTTACTAGCTTATATTTGTAATCAATTAGATACTACTGATACATGTGTATTGATTATACCTAAAGAAAAATTTGGTGATGAAGCACAATTAAAAGCATCATTTTATCATGGAACACTCAATGCTTTTATCAACACATTAAATCATTATCAAATTCAAACGAATGTAATAGATTACGATTATTTAATAGAGTTTTGTATTAACCAACAATTAGATAAAGTCGTTATGGCAAGTGATATCATGAGTTATCATCATGAATCATATGATTATCCACATCAAAAGCAACGATTTCATGACGCAGGTATCCATGTTGATGCGCTTCGTGTACAACATTATTTTAGTCCACGAAAAACATTTAACAATCAAGGCGAACCATACAAAGTATTTACAAGTTTTTATAAAAAATGGCGACCATATGTCATGCAACGACATAGAGCACATTACGAATTAAGTGATATTTCAAAAATAGTCGAGCCGGCATACGCCCCAACGCAAATTAATGATAGCCATAGTGGATTAACTGAAAAAGAAGTACAACAGCAATGGCAAAGTTTCTTAAATAATGATATTCAAAATTATGAGTCAAATAGAGCGTATTTACCTGAAGTATTAACGAGTCAACTTAGTATTGCATTAGCATATGGATTGATTGATATATTGCAAGTATTTAATGATTTATTACAGGGGTATGAAAGTGACGAATCTAATTATGAAGCATTTATCAGAGAATTAATTTTTAGAGAATTCTATTATGTACTGATGACACAGTATCCAGAAACAGCCCATCAATCATTTAAAGAGAAATATCGAAACATTGATTGGGTCAATGACAAGCAACAATTTAATAAATGGAAAAACGGTGAAACAGGATATCCAATTGTAGATGCTGCTATGCAAGAACTGAATCAAACTGGATATATGCATAATCGAATGAGAATGGTGACATCCCAATTCTTAACGAAGGATTTATTGATAGATTGGCGATGGGGAGAAACTTATTTCAAAGATAAATTAATTGATTATGATAATGCGTCGAATGTTCATGGATGGCAGTGGTCCGCTTCGACTGGAACAGATGCGGTACCATATTTTAGGATGTTTAATCCTATTAAACAGAGTGAGCGATTTGATCAAAACGCATTATATATAAAACAATGGCTACCCACATTCAATAATGTAGATAGCCATCTATTACACGATACTAAAAAGCATATGCAGTTATTAAAACAACAAGGTATTGAATTGGGGATTGATTATCCTGAACCAATGGTTAATCACAGTGATAGCCGTCAACGTGTAATGTCATTGTTTAAATCATTGTGATTAAAGTCCTGTTCTTTTGTAGGTTATTTGAATTGAGTTCATTCAAAATGAAATGACACATGTACTATTTAAGCCAGAACAAGCAAACATATACAGCAACATATTCGAAAAAGGTTAAAATGTACATATATTTTAATCGTAATTTAACCCCTAGTGGGACGTCCCAATTTGGATATTTTCTTTCGAAATGAAAAGCCTGTAAAATAAACAAACCTATACCTAATGGTAGAAACATAAGACCGATACTTTTAGCATAGCTAAAACCGATATCATGTATAAAATGACCTACAACGAGTTGTAGAATTATAATGATTGCTAATAAAATGATTAGGTTTAACATCATTTTTGTAATCGAACTCCTTTTACAAATAAAATGATTGCTGATTGCATTATTACCATTAATAACACAAAGATAAATGTTTTTAGGTTAAATACACCTAGGACCTCGTAGAATATTTTTAATGGTTCATTGATTAAATATACCGTATGAAATCTTAAGAAGCGGCCCATATAAATACCCAAACCATTTAAAAACATAAGAATAATAACTAATATGCGATTAAGCCAGATGTGTTTGGTAAAATGTAGAATTTCCATAAAAATCAAGATCATGACATACATGGCTAAAAAGACGCCTAACATTAAATAAGTAAAGAATATCCATTTCTTTAAATTCAACCCTACTAAGAAATTGAATTGAAACTGATTTAAATGAATCAAGTCAGTAATCATATAGAAGGTATTAGGTACGAGTAATAAAAAGATCATGCCAAATACAACAAATAAAGGCCATTCGAATTTCTTGATAGGTTTAAATAATTTTAATAATAAGCAGAGTTCGTATGGAATATACGCTAAAAATAAATTTAACGTCATAAAATTGAAAATCTTGGTTTCAAATAAAGATATGACAAACAGAATAATAAAATATATTCTCGCTATATATCGGGGTTGCATGATTAACACTACTTTCATAACATACTTTGGTTGTCATTTGATTTAATACTTTCATCCGTTAAAATAAAATTGGACAACTGAGTTTTAATAATATCGTTCTAAGCTTTAGTAATCAACCAAAAAAGTAAAAGCAGTAAGAATTATCATTTTAAAGCACCTACATATTATATACTGGAAATAAGAAGACGTCCGGCTGTTAATTTGTTGTGAAATATATTACAATATATTGACTTTTAACGTGTTAATATGATGAAAAGGTATGTTTGTATAGGGACCCGCATATTTTGAATAAAGATATGTAAAATACGAGAGAGGGGGACACCATTATGAGAAAACAATTATTTACACTCTACTTTAATATTTTCCTAATATTTTTAGGAATAGGACTCGTTATACCGGTGTTACCAGTTTATCTTAAAGATTTAGGATTAAAAGGTAGTGATTTAGGTATACTGGTAGCTTCATTTGCATTAGCGCAAATGATTATTTCACCATTTGGTGGTGGACTAGCTGATAAACTGGGTAAAAAATTAATTATATGTATCGGTCTTGTTTTATTTTCAATATCTGAATTTATGTTTGCAGTTGGTCACTCATTTACAATTTTGGTTATTTCTCGTGTGTTAGGTGGTTTTAGTGCAGGTATGGTTATGCCTGGTGTAACAGGACTTATTGCTGATATTTCTCCATCACAAGATAAAGCAAAGAACTTTGGTTACATGTCAGCAATCATTAATTCTGGTTTTATTCTAGGTCCTGGTTTTGGTGGATTTTTAGCAGAAGTTTCACATAGATTACCTTTCTATTTTGCAGGTGGTTTGGGAATCATTGCTTTTATTATGTCATTAATTGTAATTCACAATCCTAAGAAAATGACAACAGCAGGTTTCCCTCAATATGATCCAGAACTCTTAACTAAAATTAATTGGAAGGTGTTCTTAACACCAGTGATTTTAACATTAGTATTAGCATTCGGATTGTCTGCATTTGAAACACTTTTTTCATTATATACATCCGATAAAGCTGGTTATACGCCTAAAGATATTTCGATTGCTATCACAGGAGGCGGTATTTTTGGCGCCTTATTCCAAGTGTTTTTCTTTGATAAATTCATGAAATTTACAACTGAATTGAATTTTATTGCGTGGTCATTACTATATTCAGCAATTGTTCTAGTAATGCTTATTATTGCTCAAGGGTATTGGACAATTATGCTCATTAGCTTTATCGTCTTTATTGGTTTCGATATGATTAGACCTGCAATTACGAATTATTTTTCTAATATTGCAGGTAATCGACAAGGCTTTGCAGGAGGACTTAACTCAACATTCACAAGTATGGGGAATTTTATTGGTCCTCTCGTTGCAGGTACACTTTTTGATGTGAATATCGAATTTCCATTATATATGGCTATAGCGGTATCATTAAGTGGTATTGTTATTATATTTATTGAAAAGATGATTAGAACTCAATTAAATCGAAACGCACAATGATGATAGATACCATTCAACGTTTTTCGTTGAATGGTTTTTATATGTGTAAAATATGAAGGTTTAAAAAATCACTAATATAACGTGACAAAATCCTTTAAATTTTTAATATTGTTTTCGAACGATTTTGAATGATTGTGGTACTTTTTTACTTAAAAAAACAGTTTAATGTATTAATTTAAGATAATTATTTCGTTTTTTAATGCTTTTATGTAACAAAAATAACAACTTCAGTAATATTACTGTTACAAATATTACAATCTATTTAAATTGTGACCCACATATCTAAAATTAAAAATTATTATGTTAAGATAGACAAAAATCGATTGAGAAATGTGGGTAAGGAGATGAATTTGAAAAACTTATTATTAAGTATCTTTGCAGTGATTTTGACGATATGTTTAATAGGTCTAATATTTTTAGCTACTAACCAAAATGCATTAGCTAAAGTACATCAGACTATTTGTACATTTTCAAAAGCGAATAAAGTATCTGCATTAGAGAAAACAATTAAATTTACTGATTTTAAAACAGCGAATGCATCAGAAAAAAATGAAGACAATCATAATGACAATCAACAAAAGACTACATATTTAAAAAAAGACAATCATAGATCTGCAGAAAATCATTTTACACCAAGAGAATGTAAAGTGATTGCATTAAATTATGCGAGCAATCATTTAAATGAAAATTATGATTTAAAACAAGTTAATTATCAAAATCAATCATCAAAGTATCAATATGTGAATCAACAAAATCAACAACAATCAAATATAGTAGTGAATGACAACGGGCAAGTAGGGGAAAATCATTCACATATGAGATAGCACGTGCTTACTAATTGGAGGCATGTGCTTTTTTTGTAATTACTATATAAAGAACAAGTGTTAAAATATAAGGGATTAAGTTAAGTAATGCCAGAGGTGAGAATATGGGTAAAACCAAAAAAACAAATGCAATGCGTATGTTAGATAGAGCAAAAGTCGAATATCAAACTAACATATTTGAAGTAACTGAAGAACATCAAACGGGCGAACAAATAGCAGCACTTGTGCATGCCGATGTTGAAGATGTCTATAAAACACTTGTATTAGAGAATGCCAATCATAATCACTTCGTGTTTGTCATTCCAGTGAATGCAACGTTAGATATGAAAAAGGCTGCTCACGAAGCAGGAGAGAAAAAATTAAATTTAATGCCCTTAGATCAACTTAAACAGGTGACAGGATATATTAGAGGTGGATGTTCACCTATTGGTATGAAGCATTTATTCCCGACTGTTATTGACCAGTCTGCGCTACAAAGAGAACAGATATATATCAGTGGTGGTCAAAGAGGTATGCAAATCATTATCGCTGTCAAAGATTTGGTAGCAATGACAAACGCTAAAGTGACTTCGGTAATTCATGACTAATGCACATGCAGTTATATAATAATCAATCAAACACGGAAATACATGAACACAACTAGTCTATAAGTTAGTAGATGTATTTTCGTGTTATTTTTGTCACAAAATGAACGTTTTTGATTGTTTTTGACAATTTTTGATTGAATTTTGTAAGCGTGCTCATTATAATGGTAATTGAGATGGGGTGGTTATATTGATATCTGAAAAGCGACACGATTTAATTTTACAAGAACTTATAAAAAAGGATTTTCTGACACTCCAGGAATTAATGGATAGAACCGGTTGTAGTGCCTCTACCATTCGACGTGATTTATCTAAGCTGCAATTAGCTGGTAAATTACAACGTATTCATGGTGGTGCGACACTTAACCATAATCGAATGGTCGAACCAAGATTAACAGAGAAATTGACGCAAAATTCACGAGAAAAGAAAGAAATTGCCAAACGAGCAGCTCGACAAATTAGAGATAATGAGTGTGTTTTTTTAGATGCTGGGTCAACAACATTAGAGATGATACCTTACATAGATGCAAAAGATATTATTGTTGTAACTAATGGTTTGACACATGTTGAACAGCTACTTAAAAAAGGGATTAAAACCTTAATGTTAGGTGGTCAAGTTAAAGAAAATACATTCGCTACAGTAGGTTCGAGTGCCTTAGAAACATTAAGACGATATTGTTTTGATAAATCATTTATTGGAATGAACGGTATAGATGTAAAGTATGGTTTAACTACACCAGATGAACAAGAGGCGTTAATTAAAGATAATGCTATGCGCCTTTCTAATGAAAGCTTTGTTGTTGTAGATGAAACGAAATTTAATCAAGTGTACTTTGCTAGAGTACCTGTGCAAGATAATACTCGAATCATTACATCTAAGCAGGGGTTACAACATGTGAATGAAGCGTTTACGGCACAATATGAATTTTTAGGAGGGACAATATGATATATACAGTTACTTTTAATCCATCCATTGACTATGTCATGTTTGTAGATGACTTTAAGATAGATGGGTTGAATCGTGCTCAAGATACAAACAAATTTGCCGGTGGTAAAGGTATAAATGTTTCAAGAGTACTAAAGACTTTGGGGGTTGATTCAACAGCATTAGGATTTGCTGGTGGATTCCCAGGCGATTTTATAGCTCAAACATTAAAAGATAGTGATATTCACACAGATTTTGTGCAAGTAGATGAAGATACGCGTATCAACGTTAAGTTGAAAACAGGTCAAGAAACAGAAGTGAATGCACAAGGTCCTAATGTGACTGATGCACAATTTCAATCATTATTAAATCAAATTAAAGAAACGACAGACAATGATACTGTTATCGTCGCTGGTAGTGTACCAAAGAGTATTCCGAATGATGCTTATGCGCAGATTGCTAAAATTACGCGACAAACAGGTGCTCAACTAGTTGTAGATGCTGAAAAAGATTTAGTTGAAACAGTGTTAGAATATCAGCCACTATTTATTAAACCTAATAAAGATGAATTAGAAGTGATGTTTAATACATCTGTTAAAAATGATGAAGATGTTATTAAATATGCTAAACAAATCTTAGAAAAAGGTGCACAGTCAGTCATTGTGTCATTAGGTGGAGATGGCGCAATTTATGTGGATCATCAACAAAGTATTAAAGCTGTGAATCCAACAGGTGAAGTGATTAACACGGTTGGATCAGGCGATAGTACGGTAGCAGGTATGGTAGCAGGGTTAGCTACTGGTTTATCTGTGCAAGATGCATTTAAACAAGCAGTAGCATCGGGAACTGCTACTGCGTTCGATGCAGATTTAGCAACAAAAGAGGCAATAGAAAATATCAAATCACAAGTTACGATTTCTGTACTTGATGGGGAGTGAATAATATGAGAATAACAGAATTATTAACAAAAGAAACGATAGCAATGGATTTATCTTCATCAGACAAAAATGGTGTTATCGATGAGTTAGTGCATCAACTTGACAAGGCAGGAAAATTAAGCGATGTACCATCGTTTAAAGAAGCAATTCATAATCGTGAATCTCAAAGTACAACAGGTATCGGTGAAGGTATTGCTATTCCACATGCGAAAGTTAGCGCTGTTAAATCGCCAGCGATTGCATTTGGTAAATCGAAAGCAGGCGTAGATTACCAAAGTTTGGATATGCAACCAGCACATTTATTCTTTATGATTGCTGCACCAGAAGGTGGCGCTCAAACGCATTTAGATGCATTAGCAAAATTATCAGGTATTTTAATGGATGAAAATGTGCGTGAAAAATTAATTAATGCATCCTCACCAGAGGAAGTATTACAAATTATTGATGCAGCTGATGATGAAGCAACAAAAGAAGAAGAAGCAGAAGCACAACAAAATGAAGCGGATGCAACAGCTGCTTCAACAGGTGTGGATGCAGAAGATAATGAACCATACGTTTTAGCTGTCACAGCATGTCCTACAGGTATCGCACATACGTATATGGCACGCGATGCTTTGAAAAAACAAGCTGAAAAAATGGGTATCAAAATCAAAGTAGAAACAAATGGTTCAAGTGGTATTAAAAACCATTTAACAGAACATGATATTGAAAAAGCATCAGGGATCATTGTAGCAGCAGATGTACATGTTGAAACAGATCGTTTTGAGGGTAAAAATGTTGTCGAAGTACCTGTAGCTGACGGTATTAAACGACCAGAGGAATTAATTAATACGGCATTAGATACAAGTCGTAGACCATTTGTTGCTAGAGGTGATCGTTCTGGTAATAAGGAAGAGAATGAAGAAAAATTAAGTCCCGGAAAAGCATTTTATAAACATTTAATGAATGGTGTTTCTAATATGTTACCACTTGTTATTGCTGGTGGTATCTTAATGGCAATTGTCTTCATTATAGGACCAAACTCATTTGATCCTAAGAGTGCTGAACACAATGCATTTGCGGAGCAACTGTGGAATATTGGTAAAAATAGTGCCTTTGCATTAATCATTCCAGTATTAGCAGGTTTCATTGCTCGTAGTATTGCAGATAAACCAGGATTTGCAGCTGGTTTAGTTGGTGGTATGTTAGCCATTTCAGGTGATTCCGGGTTCATTGGTGGTATCATTGCTGGTTTCTTAGCAGGTTATTTAACTCAAGGTATTAAGTACATTACACGTAAGTTACCTCAATCATTAGAAGGTTTAAAACCAACATTGATTTATCCATTATTGTCAGTAGCAATTACAGGTTTATTAATGATTTATGTGTTTAATCCACCAGCTTCATGGTTAAATCACTTATTGTTAAATGGATTAAATGGACTTTCAGGTTCTAATATTATGTTACTTGGTTTAGTTATCGGTGCGATGATGGCAATCGATATGGGTGGACCATTTAACAAAGCTGCTTACGTTTTCGCAACAGCAGCACTTACAGAAGGTAATGCAGCACCAATTACTGCAGCAATGGTTGGAGGAATGATTCCGCCATTAGCAATTGCAACAGCAATGCTTATCTTCAGAAAGAAATTCACAAAAGAACAAAGAGGTTCAATTGTACCTAACTATGTTATGGGTGCATCATTCATTACTGAAGGTGCGATTCCATTTGCTGCAGCTGACCCAATTCGTGTAATTCCATCTATGATGATTGGTTCCGGTGTGGGTGGTGCGATTGCATTAGCATTAGGTTCAAGAATCAATGCGCCACACGGTGGTATCTTTGTAATCGCAACAACTGACTTCAGTCATATTTTACAAACATTATTAGCGTTAGTTATAGGTACTGTAGTTTCTGCCTTAATATATGGTTTCTTAAAACCAAAATTAACAGAAAATGAAATTGAAGCATCTAAAGCAATGGATGAATAATAGACTTCTAGCCCTTGTCGTTTAATCGACAAGGGCATTTATATTTTTACAAAACTAAATTTTAAATTGTATGATATGAATAAAATGAAAGGTTGTAGTAAAATAACAATCGAATCATTAGAATTAGAAAAGAAGGTATGGATATTGAAGGAATATTTACTTATAAACGGTCAGATTTATACAGAAAGTCAAAAAATAGAACAAGGTTTTATACATATTAAAGATGGCAAAATCATTGAAATTGGTTCTGCTAAAGATAGATTGAACACTTTAAGTAAAACGTATCCTACAGTAGATGTACAAGGTCATCATGTTATTCCAGGATTTATAGATATACATATCCACGGTGGTTACGGCGAAGATGCGATGGATGCCTCAATGGATGGTCTTAAACATTTATCTGAACAACTATTATCTGAAGGAACAACGTCATTTTTAGCAACAACGATGACACAATCAGATGATAGCATTCATAGAGCACTCCAAAATATTGCAGATTATTATCAAATTCAAAATAGGCATGATGCTGCAGAAATTGTAGGTATTCATCTCGAAGGGCCATTTATTTCAGAACATAAGGTGGGCGCACAACATCCTAAATATGTTCAAAGACCATCTATTGAAAAGATTAAGACATTTCAACAGACTGCCAATCAATTGATTAAAATTATTACTTTTGCACCTGAAGTTGATGGTGCAACTGACACATTAAAAGCTTTAAATAACGACATCATATTTTCAATGGGACATACAGTAGCTACATATGATGAAGCGAATACAGCTGTTGATAATGGTGCTAAACATATTACGCACTTATATAATGCAGCAACAGGTTTTGGACATCGAGAGCCAGGTGTTTTTGGAGCGGCATGGTTAAATCAAAACCTAAATACAGAAATTATTGTTGATGGTGTGCATTCACACCCAGCGGCTGTAGCAATGGCTTACCAAAATAAAGGTAATGAACATATGTATCTCATTACAGATGCCATGCGTGCAAAAGGAATGCCAGAAGGTGAATATGATCTAGGTGGCCAAAATGTTATTGTTAAAAATGCAGAAGCACGATTAGATTCAGGTGCATTAGCAGGTAGTATCTTAAAAATGAATGATGGTTTGCGTAACTTAATCACTTATACAGGTGCTATTATTAAAGACTTGTGGCGAGTGACAAGTTGGAACCAAGCCAAAGCCTTAGGTATCGATCAAACCAAAGGTAGTATTAAGGTTGGGAAAGATGCTGATTTAGTGATTGTTGACGATACGATTTCTGTCCTTAAAACGATTAAGAATGGTTATATTCATACATTTTAGATTTGATGAATAACTTGACTAAATAGGGGTATTAGTTTTAAATGTTATGTTGTAATTCTATAAACATAAATCAACCAAATGAAATATTTTTATGATAGAATAAAATCAATTACATTTTTTTAGGGGGTGTCGCAATGGGAAGGTCTTAGCATGTAAATATCATTTAAACCAATTCGAAAATTTTAATTACGTGTTAACCATGTGTGACACAGATAATATGGAGGTGAATCCCTAGAAATAGGGAATTAATTGGATACTTCGACCATAATTAGTTTAATTGTATTTTTTCTTTTAATTGCATTAACAACAGTATTTGTCGGATCTGAATTTGCACTTGTCAAAGTAAGATCTACGCGTATCGAACAATTAGCAGATGAAGGAAACAGTGGCGCTAAAATCGTTAAGAAAATGATTGCTAACCTGGATTACTACTTATCTGCATGCCAACTAGGTATAACAGTAACTTCATTAGGTTTAGGTTGGTTAGGTGAACCGACATTTGATAAATTACTACATCCCTTATTCGAACTAATGCATTTACCAAGCGCATTAACGACAACAGTTTCATTTGTCATTGCGTTTATTGTAGTCACATATTTACATGTCGTATTAGGTGAACTTGCTCCTAAATCATTCGCTATTCAACATACTGAGAAGATGGCGTTACTATATGCTAGACCGTTATATTACTTTGGTAATGTAATGAAACCCTTAATTTGGTTAATGAACGGTTCAGCACGCGTGATTCTTAGAGTGTTTGGTGTAGATCCGGATGCACAATCGGATGCAATGTCAGAAGAAGAAATCAAAATCATTATTAATAATAGTTATAATGGTGGCGAAATCAACCAAACTGAGCTTGCATATATGCAAAATATCTTTTCTTTTGATGAAAGACAAGCTAAGGATATTATGGTTCCCCGAACTCAAATGATTACGTTGAACGAGCCTTTTAATGTTGATGAACTATTAGAAACGATTAAGGAATACCAATTTACTCGATATCCTATTACTGAAGATGGTGATAAGGACCATGTTAAAGGATTTATAAATGTTAAAGAATTCTTAACTGAGTATGCATCTGGTAAAACAATCAAAATTGGTAACTATATACATGAATTACCGATGATTTCAGAGACAACACGTATTAGTGATGCACTTGTTAGAATGCAACGTGAACATGTTCATATCAGTTTGATTATTGATGAATATGGTGGTACAGCAGGTATTTTAACAATGGAAGATATTCTAGAAGAAATTGTCGGTGAAATCCGAGATGAATTTGACGATGACGAAGTAAACGATATCGTTAAATTAGAAGACAACAAATATCAAATTAATGGTCGTGTGTTATTAGACGACTTAAATGAACAATTTGGTATTGAATTTGAAGACTCAGAAGATATTGATACAATCGGTGGATGGCTACAATCTGAAAATACAAATCTGCAGAAAGATGATTTCGTTGATACAGATTACGATCGTTGGATCATATCAGAAATTGAAAATCACCAAATTATATGGGTTACTTTAAATTATGAATTTAATCAAGAACGCCCATCATATGAAGTGAATTCAGATGAGGAACAAACGGATTAACAATATTAACTTTGATGAAAAGACGCTTAAGCTATAATGTTTAAGCGTCTTTATTTACGTGTATTATAGTATGGTATACCTTTGCTTGCGCATTTCAACAACTAAGACATATGAAAGAGAGTGGTAGAAATGAATATTAATGATACACAATATTTAAATAATGGTTATCCTATGCCATCGATTGGCTTAGGTGTTTATAAAATAGCAGATGATGAAATGAATGAAGTGATTAATACCGCTATTGAAGCAGGTTATCGTGCATTTGATACGGCATATTTCTATGGTAACGAACAGTCCTTAGGGCAAGCGTTAAAGCAAACAAACGTTGATAGAGAAGATTTATTTATTACATCTAAATTATGGAATGATTATCAAGGATATGACAGTACGATTCAATATTTCAACCAATCTTTAGAAAATTTAGGTCTTGAGTATTTAGATTTGTTTTTAATTCATTGGCCTTGTGAAGAAAATGGCTTATTTATAGAAAGTTATAAGGCACTAGAAACCCTTTATCATGAAGGTAAAGTCAAAGCCATAGGCGTTTGTAACTTTAAACAACATCATTTAGAGAAACTAATGCAAGAAACAGAAATAGTTCCTCAAATTAATCAAATAGAGTTACATCCATACTTTAATCAACAAGAATTACAAGATTATTGTGATCATCATGATATTAAAGTCACTGCATGGATGCCATTAATGAGAAACAGAGGATTATTGGACGATCCAGTTATTACGGATATAGCGAAACGCTATCAAAAGACACCAGCACAAATTGTTTTACGTTGGCATTTAGCGCATAATCGCATTATTATTCCTAAATCTAAAACACCTAGTCGAATTCAGGAAAATTATAATATTTTAGATTTCAATCTTGAACTTACAGATGTAGCACAAATTGATAGTTTGAACCGAAATGATAGACAAGGTAAAGATCCAGATGAAGTCGCGATAGGTGATTTAAAATAAATAAGTTGAAGTAATGCGACACATCATAAATCATTGTATGAGTAAAAAAACATTTATGTTATTTTTGAGGTCGTTTAATTTTACAAAAGTAATGATTTTCGAAAATATTGCGATAAACATTAATGGAATATTAAGATTTTGTAAATGCAAAGGCTCTAAGTAGAATACACTATTAAGTAATTGATAAAATAATATTAAATCAATTACTAGAAAAGGATGTCATTGAATGAATATAAGAGTCATCATTCCTTGTTATAATGAAGGAGAAGTCGTATTAAAGACATATGAAAAACTGACTGAGATATTAAAGCAAGATAGTAGCGATAAACAATATGAATACGATTTACTATTCATAGATGATGGCAGTAAAGATTCAACTATTGATCATCTACAAAATTTAGCATTAGCCGACCACCACGTAAAATATATTTCATTTAGTAGAAACTTTGGTAAAGAAGCTGCTATGGTGGCAGGCTATCAGCATAGTGAACATTGTGACGCTGTAGTTATGATAGATGCTGATCTACAACATCCGCCAGAATTTATTCCGCAAATGGTTGAAGGATATAATGAAGGTTATGATCAAGTGATAGCAAAACGTGATCGTAAAGGAGAAAATGTCGCTAGAAAATCGATGACACGTGCTTATTATAAATTGATAAATGCCTTTGTGGAAGATGTACAGTTTGAAGATGGCGTAGGTGACTTTAGATTAATAAGCAAGCGTGCAGTACAAGCACTGACATCTATGGATGAATATAACCGATTTTCAAAGGGATTATTTGAATGGATAGGTTATAATACGAAAGTATTCACCTATGAAAATGTAGAACGTGAAGCAGGAGAATCGAAATGGTCATTTGCCAAATTATTAAATTATGGTATTGATGGCTTAATTTCGTTTAATAATAAACCATTAAGAATGATGATTTATCTAGGTATGTTTACATTTTCACTCAGTGTACTATATCTTCTGTATCTTTTAATTAATATCATGATTTCAGGTGTAAACATTCCTGGTTACTTCACAACAATAGCTGCGATTACACTTTTAGGTGGTATTCAGTTAATGTCCATAGGAGTTATTGGTGAGTATATTGGTCGAATCTATTATGAAGTGAAAAAGCGACCTAAATATATTGTTCAGGCAACAAATATTGAACCTGAACAAACATCTGAAATATCACAGGAGTCAAATGACTCAAACAAGACACAATCTAGTAAAAATCAGTCTCAACAATATCATCAAATTAGAAGATTTGATGCACATAGACATCAACCAACATATCAAGCAACACAAAATAGTGAAGAATATAAAGAACGTGTTCATTAAACAAAAAGCTTACAGGCTATGGATCAGTCCATGAGCTGTAAGCTTTTTATAATTTGATTTATCGACAACGAAAAAAGTAACATTTATTGATATGATAAATGTTACTTAAATATACGTTGCCATATGATAAATAATATGAATAGTACATAGATGATAGTAAATACATACCAAAAAGGTGTGAGTATCATCATAGCTATAAATGAGATGATAATTAATATCGTACCAATTAGCATAGGATGCTTGATTGTTTTTAAAATAGGTAGATGATTAAGCTCCGATACATTAAATGTACCTACAAATAATAATACTGCACCAATAATGAAAATAGCTGGAGCTAAGTATGGTAACGACATATAGACAGATTGTTCACTGGATATATCAGTTATAAACTGTGCTAAACTGATGACAATTACAAATATCACTGCAATGAACTTTTGGTCTTTTATCATGAAAGAGTTAATTTTTTTATTTAAATAGAGTTGTAATAATGCCCATACAATAAATAAAATCATCGTATAGATTGAAATGAAATTATATTTTGCGACTACAATTAAATCGATAATAGCATTTAATGAAATAGCTATTAGTATTGAACTAAATCGAAGTTGTTTAAATTGGTGCAAATATAAATCTATTCCTACAATGAGCAATACTACGGCAATATTAATTAATATATATAGAATCATGGTGTACTCCTATCCGTAATACTTCATTCAATTATTATATCAATTAACATAAACTTAATCATTATATAACACTCGAAATTGTTAAAGTTATATTAAATGAGTTTAAACGCCCTTCATATTACTCCATAACAAAGTGTGTAATTGAGGCAATACGTATACATTATTCATATCGCTACTAGTCATAACACGTTCGACTAATTGTTCATAACGTTGTAATAGTTTAGCAGTATGGTTGTCGACCTCTTCATCTAAATAAGGATTACCCACTTGTAAATAAAACGGAATTGTTGGATAACGATGATGTATCATTTTAGCAAATTCGAAGTCATCCTCATCAAAAATGACGACTTTTAAATTAAGTGATTCAGGTACACACTGTTCAATAACACTATCTAAAATATCCAAATTAGGTTTCATATTTGAGCTTGGCGGTTTAGGACTAATTGTTAAGTCATCGATTTGAGTCATCCATGGTTGGAATTTACTACCTTGTGTTTCAAGGGCAGTTTGAATATGATGTTCTTCAAATAAATCTACTAAATCTTGGATACCTTTGATAAGTGCTGGATTTCCACCAGAAATTGTGACGTGATTAAAATTATTGCCACCTATTTCACGCAATTTGTTATAGATTTCTTCTGCAGACATTAATTGAATATCTTCTTTAGCACTACCATCCCATGTAAAGGCAGAATCACACCAACTACAGCGATAATCACAACCTGCAGTTCTAACAAACATTGTTTTTCTACCAATGACACGTCCTTCTCCTTGAATTGTTGGTCCAAATACTTCTAATACAGGTATTTTAGCCATTATAAATCACCTTTAGGACGATATACGACATAGCTAGTAGGTGTTTCACGTAAATAAACTTGGACGCATTTTGGATGGTTTTTTTGATCTTTAAGGTATGATTGCACCATTTGATAAATAGTCTGAGCGACAATTTCTGTAGAAGGACTTTTACCTTTGAATTGAACTAAATCATTTAATAAATAATGATCGAATTGGTCATGTATCAATTTTTTTAAATCACTAAAATTCACTAAAAAACCGTTATGGTCTAATTCATCTCCAACTATGGTAATATTTACGAAATATGTGTGCCCGTGAGTACGCATACATTTCCCAGCGTCTTCACTCGGAATGTAATGTGCTGCTGAAAAGTTAAAGTCTTTATTAAGTTCGAATTGATAGGGATGACTGACACTAGGATAAATTTGTTGAATCATCTTATTGTACTCCTTTCTTAGCAAGATATTTTTCGAGTCCACGTGATCTTAATTGGCAGGCAGGGCATTCACCACACCCATCTCCAATAATACCGTTATAACAAGTTAGCGTATTTTCACGAATATAGTTTAATACCCCAAGATCGTCAGCAAGTTCCCATGTTTGTGCTTTATCTAACCACATTAATGGCGTGTGAATCACGAAGTCTCTGTCCATAGACAAGTTTAATGTTATGTTCATGGATTTAATGAAGCTATCACGACAGTCTGGATAACCTGAGAAGTCAGTTTCGCACACACCAGTAATAATATGTTTAGCTTTAATTTGATAAGCTAATGCACCAGCGAATGATAAGAAGAGTAAATTACGAGCAGGTACGAATGTATTTGGTATGCCATCTTCAGTATCTTCAATTTTTAAATCATGTTGTGTTAATGCATTAGGTGTCAGTTGCGATAACAACGACATATCTAATATGTGGTGTTCTACGTTTTGCTCTTGAGCAATTTTTTTTGCTACTTCAATTTCAGTATCATGTCTTTGTCCATAATTAAAGGTAACGAGAGTAACATCTTTAAAATGCTTTTTAGCATAAAACAAACATGTTGTACTATCTTGACCTCCGCTAAAGACGACAATGGCTTTGTTTTGATCTAGAGTGTGTTGCACCATAATTATTCCTCCTGTATATCATTAGTCACTGAAACCGAACATTAGGGCATAAAAAAAGCCTATCTCTATAAAAAAGATAGACGACAGATTGTGAATACACATATAATTTTAAAGAAAGTATTAAAATGATATGTCTATTTGCAATCAGAAATTGAATTCAGTGTCTAGTTTTTTATAGAGGGTTTCGGCTAGGAACCTCTGATAAATATATATTTTGTACGCAACATAGAATAAACCAATTCATATGTAAAATCAAGTAAATTTTTGTGATAATAGTGTTAAAGACGTATAGAAGAACTAATATTAATGTAATGGAGCGTAATCATGATAGTAGTGATAGATAATAAAGATTCATTTACTTATAATTTAATTAATTATTTTAAAATGGCTACCCAAGAGACGGTTAACGTCATTGATGTAGAGGATATTAATATAGAGGAATTAAAAGAATTGAAGCCCAAAGCTATCGTTATATCACCGGGTCCTGGGAGACCTAGTGATTATCCTATTTTATTTAAGGTGATGGATGACTTTTATCAGCACATACCTATATTGGGGGTCTGTTTAGGATTTCAAATGATTTACCAATATTTTGGAGGAACAATTATACATAGAGATAGACCTATACATGGTCATACGACATTATTAAGACATAACGGCGAAGGTGTATTCAAAGGATTACCAGATAGCTTCAGTGTTATGCTCTATCATTCTTTGAAGGCAGATGAAAGTTGTGTTCCTAAAGAATTGAAGGTTACAGCTGAAGGAGATGATGGTGTCATTATGGGATTACAACATGATAATTATCCTATTTACGGACTACAGTATCACCCAGAATCTATTTTAAGCGAACAAGGCCAAAACCAGATTCAAAACTTTATCGACATTGTAGGTGAAAATAGTGACTATCAAATTTAACTATCGCTATTACTTAGACGATAATCAATTTGAAACCTATCATATTGAATTAGATCAATTGATTGAAAAGAAGATAGCTAACCATGTGGAAGAAGTGGGGCACGTTATACGCTTTGCAGAATTTCAACAACAACAAGGTCATTATGTTGCATTATATATAACATATGAAGCGGCACGTTATTTCAATCCACAAATGACCGTGTGCCATGTAGAAGAAGATGGTGTCTTAGCAATTGCATATAGCTTTAAAGTTGCCAATCATATTAATGAATCTAAGAAATTGAATAATGCATCATATCAACCGAAACATCAATTTAAATTTATAGAATCAAATCAACAAATGAAAGAAAAAATACAAAGCATTCAACATGCAATTGTCGAAGGAGATACTTATCAAGTGAACTATACTACACGTTTGACTGATGACATCTACTTACCGATTCATCAGTTATATCGACAATTAACTACTGAGGCAAATGGTAATTACACAGCCTTATTAGATACAGATGAGATCAAAGTTGCATCTATTTCTCCTGAATTATTTTTTCAGAAAGGAATCTTTAATGGTGAAGAGAACGTGTTAGTTAGTAAACCTATGAAAGGTACCATGCCGAGAGGTGAAACCAATAAAGAAGATCAACAAAACTACCATCAACTACAACAGTCTAAGAAAGATAAAGCTGAAAATGTAATGATTGTAGATTTATTGAGAAATGACATTTCTAGAATAGCAAAGACAGGGAGTATTATTGTTTATAAATTATTCTTTATCGAAACGTATCATACGGTACACCAAATGACGAGTATGGTAACAGGAAAATTATCGTCAGATGTGACCCTTGAAATGATCTTAAATGCTATATTTCCGTGTGGTTCTATTACTGGTGCACCTAAAATAAATACTATGAAGTTAATTCATTCTTTAGAACAAGTCCCAAGACACATATATTGTGGAACAATTGGATTATTACTTCCTAACGATAAAATGATATTTAATATACCTATACGTACGATTGAATATCGACATCAACAAGCAATTTATGGTGTTGGTGCTGGGATTACGATTAACTCTAATCCAGATGATGAAGTCAAAGAATTTTATGATAAGACAAGGATACTGGAGAGATTATAATGTACTTATTTGAAACAATGAAATTAGAGAATGGTCATATTGCACGACTTACTTTTCACAAACAGAGAATGAGTCAATCAAGCAACAAATTGAATATAGCTTTTAATGAGTTAGATTGGGACCGTCTTATTCAATCGATCCAAGCTGAATATTCTGAAGGTAGCTATCGTTTGAAAGTGATGTTACAAGAAGAAGGGAATTTCGATTATTTAGTGGCGCCCCTAACATCTAAATCACATTTCACTGCGTCTTTAGTACGTGAACATGCCAATACGTCGCATCTAATGAAAATTAATAAAACCTCAAATAGAGAACATGTATCTTATGATTTAAACACTGATTTAGCACTCATATTTGATGAAAATGGCAAAATTTTAGAATTTAATATTGGTAATGTCATGTTTAAAGAAAACGATCATTATTTTACACCTCATTATAATGAAGATTTTTTATTAGGATGTATGCGACAATCCTTGATTGATGAAGGTTGTTTGCAAGAAAGAGACTATTATGTCGATGAATTAATAGAGAAATTGAAGACAAAGAAAGTGGAGGTATTTTTACTAAATAGTTTGCGAGAGGTTGCCGATGTTACAATTTACCTATAAAATTAACATGGAAGAAATGCGAAATATTAACAGACGGAGTAGATAATGACACTAATATGGATAGGATTATTAATTGTTGTAGCAGTTGTAAATAAAGTCATCGTTAATCGATTATTACAAAAGAGAGCTCAAATATTCGCACGTATCGTTGCAACAGCTACTACCATATGTGCCATTATATTAGTATATTTATTGATTAAATCACTTATGCCTTTTGTAATAGAGCGTATGGACGTATTTTATCATCATTAAAGACTTTTGAGGTGAAGGTATGAAAATATATAGTCAAGGCGACCAAGCCATCGTAATATCAATAGAGAAAAAGGTATCAAAAGATCTTACTGAAGATTTATTAGCCTTGAGATCATATTTGAATAAAAAAATTATTCGTTCATTACAGAAATTGTACCTACTGAATCGGATATGATGATTATTTATGATGCACGAGACATGATTAAACATCATCATATACAATCCCCATTCTTATATATGAAAGTGCTCATTGAATCGATTAAGTTGGAAATAAAACATGAAAATAAAGCACAAGCGCCATTTCAAATTCCTATTGTATATGGAGATGAATATGGGCCAGACTTGGCATCATTATTAAAACATTTAAAAATTGATGAATCACAATTTAAAGCACTTCATACAGGAAGTGACTACTTTGTATCAATGATGGGATATTCCCCAGGATTTCCATATTTAACAGGAATGAATAAAAAATTATTTGTGAATCATACAAGTAAAGAAAAGAAATTTATTCCGGCAGGTTCAGTCGTCATTGAAGGCAAGAAATGTGGTATCGTTACTACTGACACTTATAATGACTGGTTGGTAATTGGATATACACCAACACAACTTTTCTTTCCAAACAAAGATGATTTTTCACTCTTAAAATTGGGCGATAATGTACAATTTATTGCTAAAGATAAAAACGAATTGGATTTAGGAGACTTTAAAACATGTCAATCATAATAGAAAATAGCGGTTTGTTTAGTAGTTTTCATGATTTTGGGAGACACGGATATGAACATAATGGTGTGATACCATGTGGTGCACTCGATAGTTTGTCACATGAAATTGCCAATCGATTAGTAGCTAATGATAAAAATGAAGCAACACTTGAAATGACACATAAAATGCCAACGATTCGTTTTACAGAACCTACACTCATCGCATTAGCAGGTGGTAACTTTAAAGCCGAGACACAAACAATGAAGGTATTTCCATATAAGTTATATTTAATGGAAAAAGATGATGTTTTGAAGTTTAAAGAAACGAGTAGAACATCACGTGTCTATTTAGCTATCGGTGGTGGTTTTAAGTTAGATGAATGGTTAGGTTCTACATCCACAGATTTCAACGTGAAATTGGGTGGTTTTGAGGGTCGACAATTACAAAATGGTGATGAAATTGAAATGAAACGCTTATATAGTGAGCGACATCACAAACTGTTTGAAAATTTAGCTGAGTCCCGACAAACTGATTGGGGTGTAGATGGCTATGCGTTATCATTTAATTATATGTCAGACGTATTTCATGTCATTAAAAATAAAGGTTCAGAAGATTTTAAAGAAAATGCATTACAACGTTTTGCATCACGTAACTATAAAGTAACTAGTAAAGCTAATAGAATGGGCATGATTTTAGAAGGTGAGAAAGTAAAAGCATATTATGAAGATATGCCTGCACATCAATCCGTTAAACGCGGTACAATCCAAGTTAAAAGAGATGGCACACCCATTATTCTATTAAATGATCACTATACATTAGGAAGTTATCCTCAGATAGGGACGATTGCAAGTTATCATTTAACTAAACTAGCTCAGAAACCAACGGGATCAAAATTAAAATTCCAATTTATAGATATTGAAACAGCGGAGAAAAATCTCGTTAAATACAGTAATTGGTTAAATCAATTATTCCATGGCATTGAATATCGTATGCAGTTAGAAATGTTGAAATAGGTACGATTAATGTAAAGTGGAAGCTCGTTCTTAAGACGGATGGCTTAATAAAAACAAATCTATATAATATATAGGTACATTATAAAAAGTATAACTTTAAACCATAGTTTATATGTTGAAAAGTGTGTTTTTACTTGATATTTAAGGTTGCTTCCTTTATATTAATATATTGAACTATGTATTTTGTTACAATATGATTACATTCATCATATTTTCTTAATAAAAAATTAACATCAACAATACATTAGCTAGTTATTGAATCAATCTACTAGCTATTTTTAACGTCAAAATGAAATGTTTAGTGAATTTTAAAAATTATATATTGTGTTAAATCATGCAGACCAACATTGGTATGGGTTAAAATAAAAGTGGAAATAACTCGTTTTAATTCGACGCAATAAAGTAAGCATTGCGTTTATATATTAAACGTAATTATCATGTTAGAGGATAAAAGTTTACTGGCGTTGTTTTAAGATAATTACCATTGCCTAATTACGTTTAATTCGTTATTGATAAGGTTCTTGTGGTTTATTAACAATAAACGGAGGAAACAAACTTGAGTTCTCACAAAAAGAAGATAAGTCTTTTTGCGTTTTTCCTGATGACCGTATTTACGATCACGCTGAAGACATATTTTTCCTATTATGTTGATTTTTCTTTAGGTGTTAAAGGATTAGTACAAAACTTAATATTACTGATGAATCCATACAGTTTAATCGCACTCGTACTAAGTGTGTTCTTATTCTTCAAAGGTAAAAAGGCTTTCTGGTTCATTTTTGTCGGAGGATTCCTATTAACATTTTTACTGTATGCTAACGTTGTATACTTTAGATTCTTCTCTGATTTTTTAACGTTTAGTACTTTAAATCAAGCAGGGAATGTAGAATCAATGGGTGGCGCATTAGGTGCTTCATTTAAATGGTACGACTTTGTGTACTTTATCGATACGATTATCTACCTGTTTATTCTAATCTTTAAACGTCAGTGGTTAAGTACAAAAGCATTTAGTAAGAAATTTGTTCCAGTTGTTATGGCTGTATCAGTTGCATTATTCTTCTTAAACTTAGCTTTTGCTGAAACTGACCGTCCAGAGTTATTAACTCGTACATTCGACCACAAATACTTAGTTAAATATTTAGGACCATTTAACTTTACAGTATATGATGGTGTGAAAACGATTGAAAACAATCAACAAAAAGCGCTAGCATCAGAAGATGATTTAACTAAAGTGCTTAATTATACAAAACAAAAACGTACTGAGCCTAACCCAGAATATTATGGTGCGGCTAAGAAAAAAAATATTATTAAAATACATTTAGAGAGTTTCCAAACTTTCTTAATTAACAAAAAGGTTAATGGTAAGGAAGTAACACCGTTCTTGAACAAACTTTCAAGTGGTAAAGAAGATTACACTTACTTCCCAAACTTCTTCCATCAAACAGGTCAAGGTAAGACATCAGATGCCGAATTAACGATGGATAATAGTATTTATGGATTACCTCAAGGTTCTGCATATTCGTTAAAAGATGATAACACATATCAATCACTACCTGCGATTTTAGATCAAAAGCAAGGTTATACTTCAAACGTTATGCATGGTGACTATAAAACGTTCTGGAACAGAGACCAAATTTATAAACATTTTGGTATAGATAGTTTCTATGATGCAACGTATTATGATATGTCAGATGAGAACGTGGAGAACTTAGGATTAAAAGATAAAATATTCTTTAAAGATTCAGCTAATTATCAAGCTAAAATGAAGAAACCATTTTATTCACATTTAATTACATTAACTAACCATTATCCGTTCACATTAGATGAGAAAGATGCATCAATTGATAAACCAAATACAGGTGACTCTACAGTTGACGGATATATTCAAACAGCACATTATTTAGACCAAGCTCTTGAAGAATATGTTACAGATCTTAAGAAAAAAGGTTTATATGATGATTCTGTTATCATGATTTATGGTGACCACTATGGTATCTCTGAAAACCATAACAATGCGATGGAAAAATTATTAGGTGAAAAGATTACACCAGCGAAATTTACTGATTTAAATCGTACTGGTTTCTGGATTAAAGTTCCAGGTAAATCAGGTGGAATAAATAAAGAATACGCTGGACAAATGGATGTTATGCCAACAATATTACATTTAGTTGGTATTGATACTAAAAACTATATTATGTTTGGTACTGATTTATTCTCTAAACAACATAACGATGTCGTACCATTTAGAAATGGTGACTTTATCACTAAAGACTACAAATATGTTAATGGTAAGTTATATTCTAATAAAGATAATGAATTACTAACTAAAAAACCAAAAGACTTCGAGAAGAATCAAAAACAAGTTGAAAAAGATTTAGAAATGAATGATAGTTTATTAAATGGTGACTTATTCAGATTCTATAAAAATCCTGATTTCAAAAAAGTAGATCCATCGAAGTATGAATATAAACCAGGACCAAAAGGTAACGAAAAAAAATAATTCAATAAAACCGAATTGAGCGCTTGCTCAATTCGGTTTTTTATTATTGAAATATAAAGTAATGCATAAAAAAAGGATGGGGGTTTCTATTGAACTCCCACGCCTCGTAATCGTTCTATCTGCCTTCGTTTTCAAACTTTAATTTTAGGAATAATATGGAAATTGCATATTTCAAAATGTATGATTAACCTAATGCAACGTCTAATACCATCATAATGGCAAAACCAAGCATTAAGCTTAGCGTAGCTAAATCTGTATTATTACCTGATTGAGAATCTGGAATCAGTTCTTCTACTACTACAAATATCATTGCACCTGCAGCAAAAGCAAGTGCGTAAGGTAACATTGGCGTAATAACGAGTACTGCACCAGCACCAATCATAGCAAATATAGGTTCTACAATGGCTGAAGCTTGTCCATAGTTGAAAGCTTTCCAACTAGAAGCACCTGCTGCTTTAATTGGCATAGATAAAGCTGCACCCTCAGGAATATTTTGAATACCTATACCAATCGCTAAACCAATTGCCCCTAAGAATGTGGCAGTGCCATTGCCTGATACTACGCCACCAAAGGCAACACCAATTGATAAACCTTCTGGTATATTATGCAATGTAATCGCAAGAACAAGTAATGCATTTTTACTTAGAGATGTATCAATACCTTCTTGTTGTTGATTTTCATCTTTCGCATTACGGTGTATATGCGGTATAACAAAATCTAGTCCGCGAATAAATAATCCGCCAAATAAGAAACCAATTGCAGCTGGTAACCAAGGCATTGCTGAGTCTTTACTAAATTCTATTGAGGGTTGTAACAGAGACCAGAAACTTGCGGCAATCATAATTCCTGCAGCAAATCCTTGCATCGAGTTCAACACTTTATCATTAACAGATTTAAAAATAAAGACAGAAGCTGCACCAAGTGCTGTTAATAACCATGTAATGATTCCTGCAATTAAAGCTTGGAAATGAGGAGGCAAATTTTCGAAGAATTCTGCCATAACTAGGTCTCCTTGTATCATTTAAGCTTAAAAAGGTGTATAATATATAGAACTGATTTAAGCTTAACAAAATTATATAGAAAATTCGATAGTAAAAGGAAGATAAGCATGGAAGCATATAAAATTGAACATTTAAATAAATCCTATGCAGATAAAGTGATATTCGATGACTTAAATTTATCTATCTCTGAACATGAAAAGATTGGTCTTGTAGGGATTAATGGTACAGGTAAGAGTACATTGCTGAAGGTCATAGGTAATATAGATGAAGACTTCACAGCTGATATCACACATCCAAATAATTATCGAATACGATATTCATCGCAAAAGCATGATCTTGATGGAAATATGACAGTGTTTGAGGCAGTACTAAGTTCTGATACACCTACATTAAAGGTGATTAAAGATTATGAACAAGCTGTGAGTCAATACGCCATCAATCAAAGCGACAAGCAATTTCAAATTATGATGGAAGCCCAAGAAATGATGGATCGTAAAGAGGCATGGGATTATAATGCTGAAATCAAGACCATACTTTCTAAATTAGGCATTAATGATACAAATAAACTAGTGAAGGCATTATCAGGTGGTCAACAAAAGCGTGTTGTTTTAGCGAAGACATTAATAGAACAACCAGATTTATTATTGTTAGACGAGCCGACAAACCATTTAGATTTTGAATCGATAAACTGGTTAATTAATTACGTAAAACAATATCCATACACTGTTTTATTTGTAACACACGACCGTTACTTTTTAAACGAAGTGTCTTCGAGAATTATTGAATTAGATAGAGGTAAGTTGAAAACATATCCTGGTAATTATGAAGATTACATAGCTATGCGTGCTGAAAATGAACAAATTGAACAGAAACAGCAACAAAAGCAAAAAGCACTATATAAGCAAGAGTTAGCTTGGATGAGAGCTGGCGCAAAAGCTAGAACGACTAAACAACAGGCACGTATTAATCGCTTTAGCGATTTAGAATCTGAAGTTAAACAACAAACGAAGCAAGATAAAGCTCAGTTGAATTTAGCTCACTCAAGACTTGGTAAACAAGTTTATGAATTAGATCATTTATCAAAAACAATCAATGACAAAGTACTATTTGAAGATATTACTGAGATCATACAAAGTGGTCAAAAAATTGGTATAGTAGGTCCGAATGGAGCAGGTAAAACAACATTATTAAATATATTGGCATCTGAGGATCAATCATTTGAAGGTCAATTAAAAGTAGGACAGACCGTTAAAGTGGCTTATTTCAAACAAACTGAAGAAACATTAGATAGAGATATTAGAGTGATTGATTATCTTCGCGAAGAAAGCGAAGTTGCTATGGAAAAAGATGGCACTTCCGTATCTGTAACACAACTGCTTGAGCGTTTTCTATTTCCAAGTTCAACTCATGGTAAGAAAGTATACAAATTATCTGGCGGTGAACAAAAACGACTATATCTCTTACGTTTATTAGTACATAAACCGAATGTATTATTATTAGACGAACCCACAAATGATTTAGATACCGAAACACTAACTATTTTAGAAGATTATATCGATGAATTTGGCGGTTCAGTAATTACTGTTAGCCATGATAGATATTTTCTTAATAAAGTGGCACAAGAGTATTGGTATATTCATGATGGAAAAATGGAAAAAATCATCGGATCATTTGAAGATTATGAAGCCTATAAAAAAGCTCAGGATAAACAATTGGCTCTGAATAAGCAAGAAGCCAATCAAACCAAACATAAGCCACAAACTCGAAAAAAATCGGGACTATCATATAAAGAAAAGCGTGAATATGAAGCACTTCTTGAACGTATTGATCAAACAGAAACAAGGTTAGTTGAAATTGACGAAGAAATGGTAGAAGCTAGTGCAGATTATGCAAAAATCAAAGCACTGAATGAAGAAAAGGAAGAACTTGAAGCAACATATGATACTGACATCACAAGATGGAGTGAACTCGAAGAATTAAAAGAACAATAAGGGGAATTTAATCATGCAAGAAACTTTATCGCATTATTTTGGCTACGATACGTTTCGTCCAGGTCAGGAAGAAATTATTTCAAAAATTATAGACCATCGAAATGTATTAGGTGTGTTACCTACAGGTGGCGGTAAATCGATATGTTATCAAGTACCTGGATTAATGTTAGGTGGAACGACAATAGTTATTAGTCCACTAATATCTTTAATGAAAGACCAAGTAGACCAATTGAAAGCAATGGGGATTAATGCTGCATATATAAATAGCAGTTTAACTCAGAAACAACAAAAAGAGATTGAGCAAGATTTAATTAGTGGTCATATTCAGTTCTTATATGTAGCACCTGAACGTTTTGAAAATCAATATTTTTTAAGCCAATTAAGAAAAGTAAATATACGATTAGTTGCATTTGATGAAGCACATTGTATTTCAAAATGGGGACATGATTTCAGACCAAGTTATCAAAATGTGATTCAAAAGGTTTTCACACTTCCACAAGATTTTGCAATTGTGGCATTAACAGCAACAGCAACAGCAGAAGTACAACAAGATATTATGGCCAAGTTAAATATTGACGCCAACGATGAAGTGAAGACCAGTACGAAACGTCGAAATTTAATATTTAAAGTTAATCCAACATATCAACGTCAAAAATTTGTCGTAGACTATGTCACAGAACATAATGAAGAAGCGGGTATCATATATTGCTCGACACGTAAACAAGTTGAAGAGCTACAAGAGGTACTCGAAAGTCATAAGGTTAAATGTAAGATTTATCATGCAGGCTTAACTAATAAAGAAAGAGAAGCTGCTCAAAACGATTTTCTATACGACCGTGTGAATGTCGTTATTGCGACGAATGCCTTCGGTATGGGAATAGATAAATCCAATGTCAGATTTGTTATACACTATAATATGCCGGGTGATTTAGAATCATATTATCAAGAAGCTGGGCGTGCAGGTCGTGATGGTCTGAAAAGTGAGTGTATCTTATTATTCAGTGAACGTGATAGAGGACTTCACGAATATTTTATATCAGTATCTCAAGCAGACGATGATTATAAAGAAAAAATGGGCGAAAAGCTAACTAAAATGCTCCAATATACCAAAACAAAGAAGTGTCTTGAAGCAACGATTGTGCATTATTTTGAACCAAATGAAAAATTAGAAGAATGTAAACAATGTAGTAATTGTATTCAAGAGAATAAAACTTATGATATGACGAGAGAAGCTAAGATGATTATTAGCTGTGTCGCAAGAATGAGACAACAAGAAAGTTATAGCGTGATTATTCAAGTGTTACGCGGTGAAACAACAGATTACATTAAATATAATGATTACGATCAATTAACTACTCACGGTATTATGAAATCATATACCACATCTGAATTAAGTCATTTAATTGATGAACTAAGGTTCAAAGGCTTTTTAAATGAAAATGATGAAATACTTATATGTGATAAGTCAGTGAAAAAATTGTTAAATGATGATACAAAAGTATTTACTACGCCATTTAAACAAAAATCAAAAGAAAAAGTATTTATTAATACCGTAGAAGGTGTAGATAGGGCTTTATTTAGCGAATTGGTTAAAGTGAGAAAACAATTAAGTGATAAGTTAGGTATCGCACCAGTAAGTATTTTCTCTGATTACACATTAGAAGAATTTGCTAAACGAAAACCAGAATCTAAACAGGATATGATCAATATTGATGGTGTGGGGAGTTATAAATTAAAACATTATTGCCCACAATTCCTTGAAAGAATACAGTCATATAAGACAAGTATTTAAATGATAGCCGCATGCAAATAATTAAGAAATATGAACTCGATGTATGTCACATGATGAATGTGCGTTACATCGGGTTTTTTACTTTGAAAATGGTATCCATTTCATCTTTTGAAAGAAGATTATGTATGAAAATAAAAAATCCAAAGATTTAATTAATTTAATTTGTGATTAGAATATAAAACAGGGTATAGTAGATGAAAATGTCTATTTGATTAGAGTGAATGAAGGTGAAATTGTGATTGAATTTAAAAATGTGACGAAACGCTATGGCAATCACGTTGCAGTGGATGATGTTAGTTTTAATATCAAAGAAGGAGAGTTTTTCGTATTAATAGGACCTTCAGGTTGTGGGAAAACGACAACGTTAAAAATGATAAATCGATTAATACCATTAAGTGAGGGATATATTTATTTTAAGGATAAGCCAATCAGTGACTATCCTGTTTATGAAATGAGATGGGATATTGGGTATGTACTACAACAAATCGCGCTATTTCCTCATATGACGATTAAAGAAAATATAGCACAAGTGCCACAAATGAAGAAATGGAAAGATAAAGATATTGATTTAAGAGTGAATGAATTATTAGAGATGGTTGGACTGGATCCTGAGATATATAAAAATAGGTTGCCAGAAGAATTATCTGGAGGACAACGACAACGAGTTGGTGTAGTACGTGCGTTAGCTGCAGACCCACCTGTCATTATTATGGATGAACCATTTAGTGCATTAGACCCAATAAGTAGAGAAAAGCTGCAAGATGATTTGATTGAGTTACAAACAAAGATTCAAAAGACCATTGTATTTGTGACACATGATATTCAAGAAGCGATGAAGTTGGGAGATCGAATTTGCTTATTGAATGAAGGACATGTCGAACAAATTGATACACCTTTAGGTTTTCAGCAACAGCCACAAAGTGATTTTGTGAAACAGTTTATGGGTAGTCATTTGCAACAATCTGAATCTAAAGTGATGTTGAAAGATTTGAATATTGAACGTCAATTGGATGAGGATGCAGCTAAGGAAAATTATCCAGAAATCAGTAATGAACAATATTTAGATGATATTTATCAAACATTCATCAAGCACGATGCTATCGTCATGATTGATGAACCTTCACAGCATAAAACATTAATTAAAAGAGAAGATATATTTAAATATTTGTCAGGCGTAAAGGGGGATAACACCCATGCATGAATTTTGGCAAATGCTAGTAGAACGTAAGGGACAGTTACTCTCAACAATCATAGAACATATACAAATATCATTTATTGCTTTATTAATAGCAACAATCATTGCAGTACCACTCGGTATTTTATTAACTAAAACGAAGAAAACATCTGAAATTGTCATGAATATTGCTGCAATATTGCAAACCATTCCTTCATTAGCATTACTTGGGTTAATGATTCCATTATTTGGTATAGGACGTTTGCCAGCCATCATTGCATTAGTTGTATATGCATTATTGCCAATATTACGTAATACATATACGGGTGTGAAAGAGGTTGATCCATCACTAATAGAAGCGGCAAAGGGTATTGGTATGAAACCAATACGTCGTTTAACAAAAGTAGAATTACCTATAGCTATGCCTGTGATTATGGCAGGTATTAGAACTGCTATGGTGCTCATAATTGGTACTGCAACTTTAGCAGCATTAATTGGTGCAGGAGGCCTTGGAGATTTAATATTATTAGGTATTGATCGTAATGATGCATCATTAATTTTAATTGGTGCGATTCCAGCAGCGTTATTAGCCATATTATTTGATATTATACTAAGATTTATGGAGAAATTATCGTACAAAAAGTTATTAATTGTATTAGGAACAATGATAGTAGTTATTATGATTGCTATTATCGTCCCATTATTTGCCCAAAAAGGTGATAAAATTACACTAGCAGGTAAATTAGGTTCAGAACCATCGGTCATTACAAATATGTATAAAATTTTAATTGAGCAAGATACCGATGATACTGTTGAAGTCAAAGATGGAATGGGTAAGACTGCTTTCTTATTTAATGCACTCAAATCTGACGATATCGATGGTTATTTAGAATTTACAGGTACAGTTTTAGGAGAATTAACAAAAGAAGATTTAAAATCTAAACAAGAACCTAGAGTATATCAACAAGCAAAACAAAGTTTAGAGAAAAAATATAAAATGACAATGTTAAAGCCAATGAAATATAATAATACTTATGCATTAGCAGTTAAACGTGATTTTGCTAAGAAAAACCACATTAAAACCATTGGTGACTTGTCTAAAGTAGAAGATAAATTGAAACCAGGTTTTACATTGGAATTTAATGATCGACCAGATGGATTTAAAGCTGTTAAAAAGGCTTATGGTCTAAATATTTCAAATGCCAAAACCATGGAACCTAAACTTCGCTATACTGCAGTTGAAAAAGGAGATATTAATTTAATTGATGCATATTCTACAGATGCAGAATTAAAGCAATATGACATGGTAGTATTAAAGGATGACAAGCATGTATTTCCGCCTTATCAAGGTGCACCAATGTTTAAAGAAAAATTCATCAAAGATCATCCAGAAGTGAAGAAACCACTTAATAAGTTAGCTGGTAAGATTTCAGATGAAGACATGCAAGAAATGAATTATAAAGTGACAGTAAAGAAACAAGACCCTTATCAAGTGGCTAAAGATTATTTAGAAAAAGAAGGTCTATTAAAATAAAATAATTTGATAGACATAGCCTTAATGCGTATGGAATATATTTAATTGTTCCATTCTCATTGAGGCTTTTTTGAATCTTTATATTTTATATATCACATTTGATTGGAAGATGGATTGATTTATGTAATAGTAAGTGTTTATAATTAATATTAAGTTTTTGAAATTTCTGTCAATTTGAGGGGGCAACAATTATTATGAAAAAACAACTCGAACAATTATCTGCATATCAACCTGGTTTATCACCTAGAGCACTTAAAGAAGCATATGGAATTGAGGAAGAGTTATATAAATTAGCATCCAATGAGAACTTATATGGTCCTTCTCCTAAAGCTAAAGAAGCAATATCAAACCATTTAGATGAGTTATATTATTATCCTGAAACAGGGTCACCACTACTTAGAGAGGCGATAAGTCAACATTTAGGTGTGGATGCATCTCGAATTTTATTTGGTGCAGGTTTAGATGAAGTCATCTTAATGATATCAAGAGCAGTATTAACGCCAGGGGACAAAATCGTAACGAGTGAAGCAACATTCGGACAGTATTATCATAATGCTATTGTTGAGTCTGCTCAGGTTATTCAAGTTCCATTAAAGAATGGTGGATTTGATTTAGAAGGTATTTTAAATGAAGTTGATGACAATACTTCTCTAGTGTGGTTATGTAATCCTAATAACCCTACTGGAACATATTTTAATCATGATGACCTTATAGGATTTTTAGAACGTGTACCAAGCCATGTGCCCGTACTCATTGATGAAGCATACTTTGAATTTGTTACTGCAGACGATTATCCTGATACCTTAAAGTTACAGGAAACATTTGATAATGCATTTTTACTAAGAACTTTTTCAAAAGCATATGGATTAGCAGGATTACGTGTAGGTTATGTGGTTGCCACTAATGAAGCAATTGAAAAATGGAATATCATTAGACCCCCATTCAATGTTACACGATTATCTGAATATGCCGCAGTAGCTGCATTAGAAGATCAAGACTACTTAAAACAGATCACTGCTAAAAATGCAGAGGAACGTGCAAAATTTTATCAAATACCTCAAAGTAAACATTTCTTACCAAGTCAAACTAACTTTGTATTTGTACAAACAGATAAAAGTAAAGCACTTTATGAAGCACTCTTAAAAGTAGGCTGTATTACACGACCATTTCCTACTGGTGTAAGAATTACTGTAGGATTCCCAGAACAAAATGATAAGATGATTGACGTATTACAACAATTTAAATTTTAAAGTAATATATTAGGTGAGTTATATCTTTTGTCTGAATCGTCCTTTTGCTATACTTTAGGAATACATTACATTTGAGGAGTAGATTTAATGTCTCGTAAGAAAATTGCTATAGATATGGATGAAGTACTCGCTGATACACTCGGCGCTATCATTGATGGTGTTAATGAAAGAGCTAATTTAGGAATCACAGTAGAATCACTAAATGGACAAAAATTAAAGCATGTTATTCCAGAACATGACGGATTAGTTACTGAAATACTTAGAGAGCCAGGATTCTTTAGACATTTAAAGGTTATGCCAAACGCACAAGAAGTCGTAGAAAAGTTAAATGAACATTATGATGTTTATATAGCAACAGCTGCAATGGATGTTCCGACATCATTTCATGATAAATATGAATGGTTATTAGAACATTTTCCATTTTTAGATCCACAACATTTTGTTTTTTGTGGTCGTAAAAATATTATTAACGCGGACTATTTAATTGATGATAACCCACGTCAACTTGCTATTTTCGAAGGTGAATCTATTATGTATACTGCAGTTCATAATATGAATCATCATGATTATAAGCGTGTAAATGGTTGGAAAGATGTAGAAGCATTATTTTTAAATGATAAATAAAAATAGGAGCTAGCCCTTATCCAAAGATGATCATATGGATGAGTGGTCAAGCTCCTATTTTTTGCGAGTTAGTGCATTGTTATCATTGGTTATTATTTTGATCAGGGAAGGTGAGTAATTTGATGGCATCAGGTAACACTTCGACATTTATAGGTGTCTCTAAAGCAATTTCACCATCAATATCAATTTTCATATTAGGGTCAGTAGTTAGCTTAATTTGTTTACCTGAGACATGATCAATACCTTGTGTGATTTCATTCCAATTCATGCTATCACGCTTTTTAAAGATATCATTAAGAATGCTGAAACTTTGATCATCAAAGATAAAGGTGTTCAATTGTCCATCCTGTGGAGATAAATCTGTTAAAGGAATTCTGCTGCCACCAATATTAGGTCCGTTTGCAATTAATATCATTGAGGTATTACCTGTTTTCTCTTCACCATCAATCGTTAATGTGAAGTCGAACTTGCTAGGATCCATTAATGTTTTAACAGTAGAACCAATATAGCTTAATTTACCAAAGATGTCTTTAGAACCATCTTGTACATTTTCAGCATTTTGTACAATTAACCCTAATCCAACGAAATTAAGTGCATACATATCATTAATTTTCATTACATCATATGTTTGTATATGTGATGATAATAATTGCTGACTAGCTAATGTATGATTTGGATTTAGGTTTAATGTTTTAGTAAAGTCATTGAATGTGCCGCCGGGAATAATGCCAATAGGTAAATCTAAGTCATTCTCCATTACGCCATTAATCAGTTCATTCACTGTACCATCGCCACCTAAAATGAATAACACATCTATGTCGTTGCCATACTGTCCATTTTTAATAGATTCGCAATAGCCTTTGATATCCCCTTCATTCTCACTTAATTGAATGGAAAAGTGTTTACACATAGAACTTAGAGACTTTGTCACTTCACCTAGACCTTGGTAGATATCTTTTAAGCCACTGTGTTCATGATAGAATAACACACCATGATTATATTTTTTTGTCATCGTCTATACCTACTTTCCTTAAGTTCTTGTTTAATATATTTCAATACCCACTTTTATAGGTAATCAATGAAATTTTATAGTGATTTTTATTATAAACTAAAAAAGCAGTAAGCCGAATCATTTCGACTTACTGCTTGTATTCTAATCTATTATCTAATGCCTCTCATTGCTTTCACAATTTTTGGTGAGAAGGCTAGAATGACTAATGTAATGACGATGACTGTAGTACCTAAGAAAATAAAGTAATTCGTTTGACCTAAAGGATCGATTAATTTAACTAATGTACCGTTAAATGCTTGAGCTGATGCATTAGTTAACAACCATAAACTCATCATTTGAGCATTGAATGCTTTTGGTGCTAATTTAACTGCAGCACTGTTACCAGTAGGTGATAAACACAATTCACCTACAACACAAATGATGTATGAAAGGATAACCCAGTTAACTGAGAAATGAGCACTTCCATAAATGGTACCGATTAATCCTATTAAGATATAAGAGATACCAGCCAAACCAGCACCAATCACAAATTTGATAGGTAAACTTGGTTGGCGTTTACCTAATTTTTGCCAAATTAATGAAACAACAGGTGCAAATAATAGGATGAAAAGTGGGTTGATAGATTGGAAAATTGTTTCACCGAAGTTCGTTTTCCATCCTAATAGATTTAATTTCATATCTGAATGTTCAATACCATAAATGTTAAGTACATTTGAACCTTGTTCTTGAATAGCCCAGAACACCATACCTAAAATAAATAATGGAATAAAGGCTTTAACTCTTGAACGTTCTACATCCGTAACATCTTTACTTCTAATCATAATTGTAAAGTATGAAACTGGTAATACGATACCAAGTACTAAAACAGTATTACTTACTAAGTTAAATGATAATGTATTCGTTAAGTATGTAACGATAAGTACAACGATAATAATGGCTACAATACCACTAACAATTGCAGTGTATTTTTTCTTTTCTGCGGGTGATAGTGGGTTTGTTGGTGTCATACCAACACGTCCTAAATTTTTACGGTTGAATAATACGTACCAAACTAAGCCTAATGCCATACCAATAGCTGCAATTAAGAATCCGCCATGGAAGTTTTTGACATTTAAGAATTGTTGCAGAATGATAGGTGAAATTAAGGCACCAAAGTTAACTGACATGTAGAAGATAACGAAACCTGCATCCATTCGTGTATCATCTTTAGTATATAATCTACCAACAATATTTGATATATTGGGTTTCATCATCCCAGATCCGATAATAATAAAGAACATTGACGCAAATAAACCTACCATTGCGAATGGTAAACTTAGACAAATATGTCCAATAATGATGAGAACGGCACCAATTAATGTGGCACCTCTTGTACCTGTAATTCGGTCAGCAATCCAACCACCTGGAATACATGACATGTATATTAATGCTCCATATACTGACATGATTGACATTGCCGTTGTTTTATCGATGCCTAATCCATGATCTGCAATAGCGTAGTACATATAGAATAGTAACATCGCACGCATGCCGTAATAACTAAATCTCTCCCAAAATTCTACGAAGAATAAAACACCTAAACCTCTTGGATGTCCAAAAAAACCTGTTTGTGGTATTTCTTGAACTGCTTGTTCATGGGAATTATTTGCTTTCATATAATCATCCCAACCTTTCTGTTCCCTTAACACTAACGTTATATTGGTTTTTAAAAATTGTACTATTGAAATTAAAAAGTTGCAATAATATTCTAAAAATTATAAATAAGAAAATTCTGTCAATTCTTTCGAATTAATTATATGAAATGTTCATATAAAATTGAGACTCATTAATTTAATAAACTATAGTACTAATATATATAAAAATACGCTTTAACTTAATAAAGTGCAAGAGTTTTTTGAAAATTAAATAAAAAAACTTTAGTACAATTTGAAATTATCTTTGTAAGATGTTTTCAATGTACTAAAGTTAATTTTTAATATTCGCTAAAAGATTAGCGATTGTCTACATTTTCAGGATACATATCATGATTCATCATTCTATGTTCTGCCATTTTTTCATATTTTGAATTAGGGCGACCATAATTTGTATATGGATCGATGGAAATACCACCACGTGGAGTGAATTTACCCCATACTTCAATGTAATGAGGATCCATTAATTCAATTAAATCATTCATAATGATATTCATACAATCCTCATGGAAGTCACCATGGTTTCTAAAGCTAAATAAGTATAATTTTAAAGATTTAGATTCAACCATTTTAATGTTAGGAATGTATGAAATGTATATTGTTGCGAAATCTGGTTGTCCTGTAATAGGGCATAGTGATGTGAATTCTGGACAATTAAACTTTACAAAGTAATCTCTACCTTGGTGTTTATTATCAAATGTTTCTAAAACATCTGGTCTGTAATCAAAGTTATATGTGTTATTTTGGTTTCCTAGTAATGTTATATCTTGTAATTCATCATTTTGACGTCCTTGTGCCAAATGAATCACTCCTTATCATATGATTAATTTTGTTGTTGTTGATTTGATTCGCGACGTGCTTTTTCGAACATATAGTAACTTGCACTTATAATGACAACATATCCGATTGTTGATAATAAATCAGGTGTTTCACCAAATAATATGAAGCCGAATATTGCTGTAAATATAATTGAAGCATAAGTGAAAATAGATATATCTTTTGCTGCTGCGAAACTATAGGCTAGTGTGATTCCAATTTGGCCCACTGCAGCTGATAAACCTGCGCCGAATAAATATAATAATTGTAATTTACTCATTGGTTCAAATGTAAAAATTGAAAATGGGATAAGTACAATTACTGAGAATAGTGAAAAATAAAATACAATGGTGTAGGGTGCTTCTCTAGTACTTAAAGCACGGACACAAGTATATGCTGATGCAGCAAATATACCTGAAAGTAGTCCAATTAATGCTGGTATAAACGAAGAAGAAAATTCTGGTTTTACAATAAGTAACATACCGAGTATTGCAACGATCATTGCTGAAATTTGATATTTTCGTACTTTTTCATGTAAAAAGATAAAACATAATAATATAGTCCAGAAGGGGTTTAACTTCATTAATGTATCAGCGTCACTCAATACCATATGATCAAGTGCATATATATTAAGCAATACACCTATTAAACCGAGTGTTGACCTTGAGATAAGTAATGGTTGGCTACTTAATTTACCAAACATTGGTTGTTTATATTTAAATATGAAGAATAATGGTATGAACATTGCAACTAAATTTCTTGCTAGAGACTTTTGAAATACAGGTAAATCGCCTGATAATCTGAAGAAGACAGACATAAAACTAAAGCCTATCGCAGATATTAGTATTGCAATTATACCTTTGATTTTAGGATTCAATACTATCGCCTCATTCATAAAAGTTTAACGTTATTATAGTAGCATAAATGATGTCGATATGCATAAAAGACTTGAAAAAACAGTGGGTGAAATATATAATCATAATACGAACGTACGTTCTGTTAGGGAAGAGTCATAATCTAGTTTCAAATCATTTGTGAGAATTAAAATGATTGCATATAACTGAAAACGATTGCAGTTTAATTTCGATTCTTCATTGATTGTATCCTTTATTTTAACAGGGTTGAGCTAGAATCAAGACCTTAAGCTTAATGTATAATTTTTTATAAAAAGCAAGTAATTTTAACTGAAAAATTTTTTTATTTTTATTTGTGTAAGACTAAAGGTGTAGTGGTGCATGTTCAGAAGAAAAGACGAACATTTGACATAAAACTTTAACTTTAAATAAGTTTAGGTATTATGTATAATGAAACACAGAATATAGTATCGATATTGATAAACAGACACAATATATTGTGTCTGTAGCTGATACTAATAAATGGAATAATCTTAATTTAAATGCAAAATGACACTAGTAATTATAGAATAATCTCTCGTTTACAGTGTTTCCGCACAAAATGTTTACTTATACTATATAGATCTACATTTCTAATCAACCACAATATCTTGTGGTTCAAAATAAAATCTAATATCAAGATAAGGTCATATAGTTTTTATAAACTTTTCTTTTAGTGACTCATTTCATTCTACAACACTATATTTTGTAGGAAGCTTTCCTGTCATGATAGGAGAACTTCTTTTTTAATTGTTTAAAGATTGGTGAAAGAAGGCGATCCAATGAAAGTAGTATATTTCTCATTTTCAGGTAATGTACGCAGATTTATTAAACGTGCTGAAATCGAAAATGTAATGGAAATTACATCAGAAAATTGTACGGATCCTATTAATGAACCATATATTTTAGTTACTGGAACAATAGGCTTTGGCGAAGTACCTCAACAAGTACAATCATTTCTAGATGTTAATCATTCATATCTCAGAGCGGTAGCTGCCAGTGGTAATAGAAACTGGGGGCAAAATTTTGCTAAAGCAGGGCGCTCTATTTCTGAAGACTATAATGTACCGTTGTTAATGAAGTTTGAAGTGCAAGGCACTAATAAAGACGTTATCGAATTTAAAAACAAGGTGGGTAATTTTAATGAAAACTATGGACGAGAAGAAGTACAATCACATTGAATTAAATAATGAAGTTACAAAACGAAAAGATAATGGTTTTTTTAATTTAGAAAAAGACCAAGAAGCGCTCAAAGTATATTTGGAAGAAATCCACGACAAAACGATTTATTTCGATAGCGAAATTGAACGTTTACACTATCTTGTAGACAATAACTTCTATTTCAATGTTTTTGAAAAATACAGTGATTCAGACTTAGTAGAAATCACAGAATATGCGAAGTCAATTAACTTCCAATTTGCTAGTTACATGTCTGCAAGTAAATTTTACAAAGACTATGCACTTAAAACGAATGATAAACAACAATATTTAGAAGATTATAATCAACACGTTGCCATTGTTTCAATGTACTTAGCTAATGGAGACAAAGATCAAGCTAAACAATTTATTTCAGCTATGGTAGAACAACGTTATCAACCTGCAACACCTACATTTTTAAATGCGGGTAGAGCAAGACGTGGAGAATTAGTTTCTTGCTTCTTATTAGAAGTGGATGATAGCTTGAATTCCATCAACTTTATTGATTCAACCGCGAAGCAATTAAGTAAAATTGGCGGTGGCGTTGCAATTAATTTATCTAAATTACGTGCACGTGGTGAAGCAATTAAAGGTATAAAAGGTGTAGCCAAAGGTGTATTACCTGTTGCTAAGTCACTCGAAGGTGGATTTAGTTATGCAGATCAATTAGGTCAAAGACCTGGCGCAGGTGCTGTATATTTAAACATCTTCCACTATGATGTTGAAGAGTTTTTAGATACTAAAAAAGTAAATGCAGATGAAGATTTACGTTTATCAACTATCTCTACAGGCTTAATCGTGCCTTCTAAATTCTTCGACCTAGCAAAAGAAGGTAAAGACTTCTACATGTTTGCGCCACACACTGTAAAACAAGAGTATGGTGTGACTTTAGATGATATTGATTTAGAAAAATATTATGATGACATGGTTGCAAACCCTAACGTAGAGAAAAAGAAAAAAGATGCACGTGAAATGTTAAATACAATTGCTCAAACGCAATTACAATCTGGTTATCCATATTTGATGTTCAAAGATAATGCGAACAAAGTACATGCTAATTCAGATATTGGTCAAATTAAAATGAGCAATTTATGTACTGAAATTTTCCAATTACAAGAAACATCTATTATTAATGATTATGGTACAGAAGATGAAATTAAACGAGATATTTCATGTAACTTAGGTTCATTAAATATTGTGAATGTCATGGAATCCCAAAAATTTAGAGATTCGGTTCATACTGGTATGGACGCATTAACAGTTGTTAGTGATGAAGCGAATATTCAAAACGCACCTGGCGTTAAAAAAGCTAATAGTGAGTTACATTCTGTAGGACTTGGTGTAATGAACTTACATGGTTACTTAGCTAAAAATAAAATTGGTTATGAGTCAGAAGAAGCTAAAGATTTCGCTAACATCTTTTTCATGATGATGAACTATTATTCAATTGAGCGTTCAATGCAAATTGCAAAAGAACGTGGAGAAAAATATCTTGATTTTGATAAATCAGATTATGCAAATGGAAAATATTTCGAGTTCTATACTTCACAAGAATTTGAACCACAATTTGAAAAAGTACGCGAATTATTCAAAGGTTTTGAAATTCCTACAGCAGAAGATTGGAAAGCATTACAAAAAGATGTAGAGCAATACGGTCTATATCATGCTTATCGCTTAGCAATTGCACCAACACAAAGTATTTCATATGTGCAAAATGCAACAAGCTCAGTAATGCCTATCGTTGATCAAATCGAGCGACGTACTTATGGTAATGCTGAAACATTTTATCCAATGCCATTCTTATCACCTGAAACAATGTGGTATTACAAATCAGCATTTAATACAGATCAAATGAAATTAATTGATTTAGTATCAACTATTCAAACACATGTTGATCAAGGTATTTCAACTATTTTATATGTTAATTCAGAAATTTCTACACGTGAACTTTCTCGATTATATGTATATGCACATCATAAAGGTTTAAAATCTTTATATTACACACGTAATAAATTATTAAGTGTAGAAGAATGTACAAGTTGTGCAATTTAATACGATAAATAAACGTGATACATTAAATAGTAAGTATTATTATTGAAGTGGATTATAGAATATTAAGATTTAAAAAGGTTGGGACTACACGTTGACTTTAAAGAGCATATTTAGTATTTCTCAAAGTATGCAACGTAGATGTTCTAACCTTGAAATACATAACCTTAATAAGGATTTTGGTAGTTTAATTGATTATCTATGGCTATCTATCATCTTAATTAAAGGATAGGAGGATTATTATTCATGAAGGCCGTCAATTGGAATACCCAAGAAGATATGACAAATATGTTTTGGCGTCAAAATATCTCTCAAATGTGGGTAGAAACAGAATTTAAAGTATCAAAAGATATTGCAAGTTGGAAAACATTATCTGAAGCCGAAAAAAATACATTTAAAAAGGCATTAGCTGGTTTAACAGGGTTAGACACGCATCAAGCAGATGATGGAATGCCATTAATCATGCTTCACACAACTGATTTAAGAAAAAAAGCCGTTTATTCGTTTATGGCAATGATGGAACAAATTCATGCTAAAAGTTATTCTCATATTTTCACTACATTATTACCATCTAGTGAAACGAACTATTTATTAGATACTTGGGTAATTGAAGAGCCACATTTAAAATACAAATCAGACAAAATCATCGAAAACTACCATAAATTGTGGGGGAAAGAAGCCTCAATTTTTGACCAATATATTGCTAGAGTATCAAGTGTTTTCTTAGAAACATTCTTATTCTACTCTGGATTCTATTATCCGCTTTATCTAGCTGGTCAAGGTAAAATGACAACATCTGGTGAAATTATTCGTAAAATCTTATTAGATGAATCGATACATGGTGTGTTTACAGGTCTAGATGCACAAAGTTTAAGAAATGAGCTTTCTGAAAGTGAAAAGCAACGTGCAGATCAAGAAATGTACAAATTGTTAAAAGAACTTTATGATAATGAAGTATCATATACGCATCTTCTATATGATGATATTGGCTTAGCTGAAGATGTGCTTAATTACGTTAAATACAACGGTAATAAAGCATTATCAAATCTTGGATTTGAACCATATTTTGAAGAACGTGAATTCAATCCAATTATAGAAAATGCTTTAGATACAACAACTAAAAACCATGATTTCTTCTCTGTAAAAGGTGATGGTTATACACTAGCTTTAAATGTTGAAGCATTACGAGATGAAGATTTCATATTTGATGATGAAAAATAAAATAGATTTAGCTCTAATTTTACTATACTTGTGTACGCACAATGAAAGTAAAATTAGGGCTTTTTTTATGTGCAATGAACTAAAAACATAAAAATAATCTAATTTATAACAATATTTATAGATAACCTATTGAAAATGACAAGGAAATTCTGTAACATTTTAATTGATAACGATTATCATTATCGTACAATCGTTACCAAGGATAACTATTCAAGGAGAAAGTGTTATGAAGTTTTTATTAAAGGGATATGTTTTACTCATCTTTCTCGTCGTGCTTACGATTCTCTCTCTATTTATCGGTGTTAGCCAAATATCAATCTCCGATATTTTCCACCTTACCGATGATCAATTAAATATCATTTTATCGAGTCGTATTCCTCGAACAGTTAGTATTCTCATATCAGGTAGTACGTTGGCAATAGCAGGTTTAATCATGCAACAAATGATGCAAAATAAATTTGTGAGTCCAACAACAGCTGGCACAATGGAGTGGGCTAAGTTGGGTATTCTTTTATCACTTATTTTATTCCCTAAAGGTCACATACTTATTAAATTAATATTTGCAGTTATTTGTAGCGTCGGTGGTACTTATTTCTTCGTGAAATTAGTACAACTGATTAGAGTGAAAGAAGTCATCTTTATACCGTTATTAGGTATTATGCTTGGAGGTATTGTTTCAAGTTTTACTACATTTATCGCATTGAGAACTAATGCAGTACAAAGTATTGGAAATTGGCTAAATGGAAATTTTGCTATTATTACAAGTGGTCGTTATGAAGTTCTATATCTAAGTATACCGTTCTTATTAATTACATATATATTTGCAAATCATTTTACGATTGCTGGTATGGGCAAAGATTTTAGCCATAACTTAGGTGTGAATTATGAAAAAATCATTAATATCGCATTGTTTATAACTGCAACAATCACTGCACTTGTAGTCGTTACTGTTGGAACATTACCATTTCTCGGACTCATTGTTCCTAATATTATTTCAATATATCGAGGGGACCATTTAAAACATGCCTTACCTCATACGATGATGTTAGGTTCTATATTTGTGCTTATTTCAGATATTGTAGGACGCTTAATTGTTTATCCTTATGAAATTAACATAGGTCTAACTATTGGTGTTTTTGGAACGATTATATTCCTTATCTTATTGATGAAAGGTAGGGAGAATTATGCTAACTAATGTTAATAAAAAGCTTTTTTTATTAGGGGTAATCACAATAATTATAGCGACTTTATACTTAATTTTAGGTATTGATTTCGAAATATTTGATTATCAAATTCAAAGTCGTTTAAGAAAATTTATCTTAATTATATTAGTAGGTGGCGCTATTGGCACGTCAGTTGTCATTTTTCAAGCGATAACAACAAATCGCTTACTAACCACCTTCTATTATTGGTTTAGATTCAGTCTATTTATTCGTCAAAATATTACCTGTTTTTTTATTAGGTACTCAATCGACAATCGTTAATAACGTGTATATCAATTTTTTAATTACGTTAGTGACAATGGTGTTATTTGCTTTAATTCTGTTTCAAGTTTTATTTAAAGTAGGTCATTTTTCGGTCTATTTCATTTTATTGATTGGTGTAATATTAGGCACATTTTTTAGAAGTATTACTGGTTTTATCCAATTAATTATGGAGCCAGAGTCATTTTTAGCAGTTCAAAATACCATGTTTGCTAACTTTGATGCTTCTAATTCTAAAATTGTCGGATTTTCAGCTATTTTATTAATCATTTTAATAGGTATAACTATAGTGCTGATACCCTATTTAGATGTGTTATTACTAGGAAAAGCACAAGCTATCAATTTAGGTGTTAATTATGAAAATGTAACAAGATTAATGCTTATTCTTGTCGCTATTTTAGTATCTATTTCAACGGCATTAGTTGGGCCGATTACATTTTTAGGATTACTTACTGTCAATTTAGCTCATGAATTTATGAAAACTTATGAACATAAATATATTTTACCCGCTACAATATGTTTCAGTTGGATATGTTTATTTATTGCTCAATGGGTTGTTGAACATCTTTTCGAAGCTACTACAGAAGTAAGTATCATCATTGACCTCATAGGTGGAAGTTACTTTATTTACTTATTAGTTAAAGGGAGAAATGCAAATTGATCCAAATTCAAAATTTAAATAAATCAATTCAAAAGAAGTCCATATTAAAAGATATCAATGTCAATATCGAAAAGGGGAAGATTACCTCTTTGATAGGGCCTAATGGTGCAGGAAAAAGTACTTTGCTATCTGCAATTACAAAATTAATGAGTATCGATAGTGGCACAGTCAAAATTGAAGATAAAGAAATGTCGCTTTATAGGACGGATGAACTTGCTCAGAAAATTTCAATACTAAAACAAACTAATCACACAGATATGAATATTACTGTAGAGCAATTAGTGAATTTTGGCAGATTTCCTTATTGTAAGAGTCATCTTAAAAAAGAAGATAAAGAGCAAGTTAAATATGCCTTAGATTTATTACAGTTAAACGACATTAAAGATAGGAATATTAAAACTTTGTCCGGTGGTCAGCGTCAGAGAGCATATATCGCTATGACAATTGCACAAAATACTGAGTACATTTTGTTAGATGAGCCATTAAATAATTTAGACATGAAACATTCCGTTCAAATTATGCAGACATTGCGTACATTAGCACAGCAATTAGATAAAACAATCGTTATTGTATTACATGATATTAATTTTGCGTCATGTTATTCAGATCATATTATTGCATTAAAACATGGTGAATTAGTACGTGCTGGAAAAAATGAAGACGTTTTACAAACTGAGGTATTAAGAGAATTATATGAAATGGATGTCAAAGTAGAATGGGTTAATGGACAACGCATATGTCTGTATTACGATGAACAAATTCTTTCATAAAGTGAACATTTAAACCACTAAGGGAGTGATGCTTATAGTGAGTAAATAATTAATAAAGAAGAACATGTTACTCAGCCAATCGTGAAAAATTACAAAAGGAGTTACTACATAATGAAAAAATCAATTTTAGTCTTAATAATATCTTTAGTATTTATATTAGCAGCATGTGGTAATCAATCTAATAATAGTCAATCAAATTCGAAATCGAAGAAAAGTGATTCGAAAGATACTGTTAAAATAGAAAATAACTATGAAGCACAAGGAAAGGAAAAAGATGGCAGTGATGCTAAGAAGGTTAAAGAGACGGTCGAAGTTCCTAAAAACCCCAAAAATGCTGTCGTTTTAGATTATGGTGTATTAAATGATATGAAAGAAATGGGACTTTCAAGTAAAGTTAAAGCATTACCAAAAGGTGAAGGCGGAAAATCTCTACCAGATTTCTTAGAAGATTTTAAATCAGATAAATATATAAACTCTGGTAACTTAAAACAAGTTAATTTCGATAAAGTAGCTAAAGCCAAACCAGAAGTGATTTTTATTTCAGGTAGAACAGCTAATCAGAAAAATTTAGATGAATTTAAAAAAGCTGCACCAAAAGCAAAAATTGTATATATGGATGCGGATAATAAAGATGTTATCAACTCTATGAAGGATAACACTGAAAAATTAGGTAAAATCTACGACAAGGAAGATAAAGCGAAAGATTTAACTAAACAATTAGATAAAAAAGTAGATACAATGAAAAACAAAACATCTAAATTTGATAAGAAAGTGATGTACTTATTAGTAAATGAAGGTGAGTTATCTACATTCGGCCCAGGTTCACGATTTGGTGGATTGGTATTTGATACACTAGGCTTTAAACCAGTTGATAAATATGTAAGTAAAGGCCCGCATGGTCAAAATGTTAATAATGAATATATTAACAAAAATAATCCTGATGTGATTTTAGCTATGGATAGAGGACAGGTTGTAGCAAATAATGCAACAGCTAAGAAGACATTAAACAATAAAGTATTAAAAAATGTTAAAGCTGTAAAAGAACATAAAATTTATGAACTTGACCCTAAACTTTGGTATTTCTCATCTGGTTCAACAACTACAACAATGAAACAAATTGATGAATTAGAAAAAGTAGTAAAATAATATAAGAAAGCGCTAAAGGCATTAAATAATATGCTTTTAGCGCTTTTGCTTTATATATTAAATTTCAAAATATAGATGGTAATGAAATTTACATCTATGATTGAAGTGGGATTGACATCTGGGGCAAGATTCGACCATCATGTAATCGTTAATTGTCATCTGATGTTTACAAACACCACACATAATGGCTTGTTGGTCGAATTCATCTTCACTCCAACGTTGAATAGGGTGTGCTTCGTGTTCATTATGACATTGATAACAAGGATAGTATTTATCACAACATTTGAATTTAATAGCAATAATATCTAAAAAAGAGTGATAATGTATACATCTTGTTTCATTATCAATCATTGAACCATAGACCTTAGTCATTGAAACAAACCTCCGATATTAATCATTATTCAGCGTCTGGATGTTCGCCAATGATTCGTACTTCAGTGTTTAATTCTACATCAAATTTATCTTTAACTGTTTGCTGCACGTAATGGATTAAATCTTCATAGTCTGTCGCAGTACCATTATCTACATTGACCATAAATCCAGCGTGTTTAGTAGAAACTTCTACACCGCCAATACGATGGCCTTGTAGATCAGAATCTTGGATTAATTTACCAGCAAAGTGACCTGGTGGTCTTTGGAAAACACTACCACATGAAGGGTACTCAAGTGGTTGCTTTGATTCACGACGTTCAGTTAAATCATCCATTTTCGCTTGTATTTCTTTTAAGTTTCCTGGTTCTAGTGTGAAAGCTGCCTCTAACACTACGAGATGTTTTTTCTGTACAATACTATTTCTATAATCTAATTCTAATTCTTGTGTTGTTAATTTAATTAAATCTCCATCTTCATTAACGCATAACGCATAATCAATACAGTCTTTAACTTCGCCACCATAAGCACCTGCATTCATGAAAACGGCGCCACCGATTGAACCAGGAATACCACATGCAAATTCTAATCCTGTAAGTGCATAATCTCTTGCAACACGTGAGACATCAATAATAGCCGCACCACTACCAGCAATAATGGCATCATCTGATACTTCGATATGTTTAAGTGATAACAAGCTTAATACGATACCTCTAATACCGCCTTCACGGATAATAATATTCGAACCGTTTCCTAGATATGTGACAGGAATATTATGTTGGTTTGCATATTTTACAATGGCTTGTACCTCTTCATTTTTAGTAGGTGATAAGTAAAAATCTGCTTTACCACCAGTTTCAGTATAAGTATATTTTTTTAGGGGTTCATCTACTTCAATAATGTCGTTTGGAATAATTTCTTGCAAACCTTTTAAAATGTCGTTTTTATTCACTATCCGTACGTCCTTTCTTTGATCAATACTAATATTTTTATTATATCAATTTTAGTTGTTATTTGCGAAATATGAAGATATTTAACGCTAAGATAATTGATTCTCGTTGTATATAATGCATAGTTCTTTTAATTCTAAATATATGTTATATAATTAAAATGCATAATTCATTTAATTTTGCGTTTGGGAAATAGATATTGACTGCTACATCAATTTAATAAGCTTTCTTTTACATATTTATGTGTTATGACCATACTGTTTATAAATGTTTTCAAAAATAGTTTGTTTTTGATTTTCATATTGTCTTATCGTATCAATATGATGCAATAGTTTCTCCTTTTTAGTCGCAAATTGGTTAGCAATCTTCTTATGATGACTTAATAATTCATCAACTTTTTGATATTGCTCAAATAACGGTGTATCTAATTGAATGATATGTAAGCGAACTTCTTGCTTTAAATCTTTAAGATTATTAAACTTAGCCATCATGACTTTCTTTTTATATGAATGGTGTAAACGATAAAACCCAGCATAATTTAATCGTTTTTCGTCTAGCGCCGTAATATCATGTAAATTATCTACGCCAATAAGTATGTCAAGGATAGGTTCTGTATCATAATTGAAATGATGAGTGCCACCAATATGTTGCGTATATTTAACAGGTGAATCTAGCAAGTTAAATAATAACGTACGCGTTTCTTGATATAGCGTGTCGAAATAGTCATTATTTTGATGTTTAATAAGAGGTTGAACATGACCGTACATGGTTTTTCTCCTTTATATTGAATTAATAAGGTATAAAGTCTGAGATACTATAACATAATTCATTTTCTTAATAAATACGTTTTTGTATAATGTTCAATGGTAAGGGGTGCAAATATGAAAAAAATAGTAATTATCCCAATGATATTTTTACTTATTGTTGCTTTAACAGCATGTAGTAATAAAACAGATTCTGATTTAAGCCATTTCGAAAGTAAATTAGATGAAGTTAATAATAAACAAGATAAGCTTGAAAAAGTGATGGATGATATCAATCTAAAAGAATTGGATCATTTAAGTAAGACAGATACAACTGATAAAAATAGAAAGGAATTTATTCAACTTCAAGATGATATAAATAAACAATTAATCCCTGCATTTAAAGAATATGAAAAATCAGCGAAGCAATTACCTGCTGAAACACATGATGTAAAAGTGTTAAAAGCAAAATACCTTAAAACAGTAAAAACAAAGAAAAAGTCGATATATGATGTGAAAGAATTTGTGGATTTATGTAACGATTCAATCAAAGATAATGAAGATATTTTAGATTACACAAAGTTATTTGAAAAAAATCGTTCACAAGTTGAAAAGAAAATCAAAAATGCATCGAACCAAGAAGACACTGATCAGTTAACTTCAAAATTGGAAAGTAATAATAAAGATTTAAAAGAGACAGCTCAAAAGCATCTAGATACATCATCAAGTAATGCGAAATCAGCGAAGAAAGCAATCAAAAATTATATTTCTCCATTAATTGAAAAACAAATTAAAGATATCAATCAAACGAATATATCAGATAAAAATGTTAATGATGCACGTAAAAATGCGATTGAGATGTACTATAGTTTGCAAAATTACTATGACACTCGTATCGATACAATAGAAGTTGGAGAAAAAATTTCTAAAATTAATGTCGATAAGTTACCAAAAGAGGGTAAAGATATAGATAGGAAAGATAAGGCGTTTAATTCGGAATTAAAAAAGGTTAAACAAAAAAACGATTAATTTTGATTAGAATTAAATAAATTAAAAAACCATGGTTAACATTGCTAAGTAAAATGTGTATAATTGTACCCACTGATATAATTTTCGGGATATGAATATCACGCATATGCTCAGAAAATGTGATAAATACTTTTAGAGGTGAATAGAATGGCTATAAAGCTGAGTTCGATTGACCAGTTTGAACAAGTGTTAGAAGAAAATAAATATGTTTTTGTTTTAAAACATAGCGAAACTTGTCCAATTTCTGCAAATGCGTATGATCAGTTTAATAAATTTTTATATGAACGCGATATGGACGGTTACTATTTAATAGTACAACAGGAGCGCAAATTATCGGACTACATTGCTGAAAAGACAAATGTCAAACATGAATCACCACAAGCATTTTACTTTATAGATGGTGAAATGAAATGGAATGCGTCACACAGTGACATCAATGTTTCGTCATTAGCGCAAGCAGAAGAATAATGAATCACTAACAAATGAATAAAGAACATCAAAGTTATATTACTTCATTGATGTTCGCTCAAATGATGGAAGCCATTTTATTACGGATAGAGTAATAAGATGGCTTTTTAATTGCGATTGTAAAAAGGTAAGTTAATCGTTTATGCTTTAATTGAGAATAGTATATAATAGACCAATATTCATATTACTCATAGTTTAATAAAGATTATGATAGTGTTTATCATGAAATCATGCACATTCACATGTATAATATGTTAGTGTACAACACAAATAGATTAATGAATATGTTATAAATGTAAGATTAATAATATAAGTTAAATTGTATTGAAAGCACAATATTATATAAAAACAAGGTGGTTAAGACAATGAAAGTTTTAGTAGCCATGGACGAATTTAATGGTATTATTTCAAGCTATCAAGCAAACAGATATGTCGAAGAAGCGGTTGCTAGTCAAATTGAAAAGGCTGATATCGTTCAAGTTCCACTATTTAATGGACGACATGAATTAATGGATTCAGTCTTTTTATGGCAATCTGGGAGTAAATATCGAGTTGCGGCTCACGATGCTGACATGAATGATGTAGAAGCGATTTATGGTCAAACAGATAGCGGTATGACAATTATTGAGGGTAATTTATTTTTAAATGGTCAAAAACCAATTCAAGAAAGAACGAGTTTTGGTTTAGGTGAAATTTTAAATGCTGCGTTAGATAATGATGCCAAACACATTATTATCTCGCTTGGTGGCATCGGTAGCTTTGATGGTGGTGCAGGAATGCTTCAAGCATTAGGCGCTAAGTTCTATGATGATGAGGCAAATTTAGTTGATGTGACTAAGGGTGCGCATGTCATTAAATATATTCGACGTCTAGATTTTTCTGGTATCCATCCGAAGCTAGCTGAAGCAAATATTCAAGTGATGTCAGATTTTTCAAGTCGCTTATATGGTAAACAAAGTGAGATTATGCAAATGTATCCAATGCTAGGGATGACACAAAATGAAGCAGCAGAAATTGACAATTTAGTTTGGTACTTTAGTGAATTATTTAAAAGTGAATTACGAGTAACGATTGGTCCTATCGAACGTGGTGGTGCTGGTGGCGGAATTGCTGCAGTTTTAAATGGTTTATATCAAGCGGAAATTTTAACAAGTCATGAACTTGTAGACCAAATTACACATCTGGAAGATTTAGTTCAACAAGCAGATTTAATTATATTTGGTGAAGGTTTAAATGAACGTGACCAATTATTAGAAACGACTACATTACGTATTGCTGATTTAACAGAAAAACATCATAAGACATCTATTGCAATTTGTGCTACAGATGATAAATTTGATTTGTTTGAAGGTAAGGGCGTAACGGCTATGTTCAATACATTTATAGAAATGCCTGAATCATACACAGACTTTAAAATGGGTCTACAAATCAGACATTATACAGTTCAAGCATTAAAATTATTGAAAACACAATTCGATGTGAATAAATAATTATAGAAATGATAAAAACAACACCCCTAAGTGTATTAGACTAGACACTTAGGGGTGTTGATATATTATTGATTTGATTTTGCAACTTCTTCTGCGATACCGACCATAACTTGTACGGCCTTTGCCATAACATCGATGGAAGCATACTCAAACGGACCATGGAAATTGCCACAACCAGTAAAGATATTAGGTGTAGGTAATCCCATAAATGAGAGTTGTGATCCATCAGTACCACCACGAATAGGTTCCGTATTAGGCTCGATACCTAAACGATTAAATACTTTTGTAGGGATATCTATAATATGTTGATGTGGTTTGATCTTTTCAGCCATATTATAGTATTGGTCTTCAACGTCCACTTTGACTGGATAGTCTTCGAAGTGTGAGTTGATATCATCACGTATTTCCATGAAACGCTTTTTACGTAGATCAAATTGTTTTTTATCATGGTCTCGAATAATATATTGTAATGTAGCTTTTTCAACATTACCCTCAAAATTCATTAAATGATAAAATCCTTCATAACCCTCTGTACGTTCTGGAACTTCACTTGGCGGTAATAAACTATTAAATTGTTGGCCAAGTGAAATCGCATTAATCATCGCATTTTTAGCTGATCCAGGATGCACATTAACACCGTGACATGTCACTTTTGCTGCAGCAGCATTAAAGCTTTCAAATTGTAACTCTCCTAATTGGCTACCATCCATAGTATAAGCGAAATCAGCATTGAAACGTTCAACATCAAATTGATGAGGCCCTCTTCCAATTTCTTCGTCTGGCGTAAAGCCTACACGGATTTTACCATGTTTAATTTCTGGGTGTTGAAGTAAATAATTAAGACCTTCCATAATCTCTACTACGCCTGCTTTATCGTCAGCACCTAGCAAAGAAGTACCATCAGTAATCATTAATGTGTCACCAATGACTTGTTTAAGTTCAGGAAAGACTTTAGGATCTAGAATTCTGTCTGTCGTACCTAACTTTAGCGGGTTACCGTCATATTTTTCAATAATTTGTGGATTAACATTAGTAGCATTAAAATCAGGTGATGTATCAACATGAGCTAAGAAACCAACCGTTGGCACGTCGTATTCCACATTACTTTCTAATGTAGCAAAAAGGTAACCATTGCTATCCATATCTGTTTCAAGTCCTAATGCTTTAAGCTCACTTTCCAATAGGTTTAATAAATCCCATTGTTTTGTCGTAGATGGTGTCGTACTTGAATTTGGATCTGATTGTGTATCTATTTTGACGTATCTCGTTAATCTATCGATAATTTGTTCTTTCATGTTAGACATCCCCTTAAACTCGATTATTCATATTATAAGATTTTCTATATGATTTACCTTTAATTTTACCATAATACTGCTTGATACGTGTGTAGAGATAATAGATGATTTCTGCCACGAGGATACCAAAAGAAATCGCACCTGATATCAAGGTTACCTCTAAAAAGGTATTTACAGCACTAGTGTAATTATTTGAAACTAAAAAGCGTGTTGCCTCATACGCAGCACCACCTGGTACAAGTGGAATGATTCCAGGTACGATAAAGATAATAACAGGTCGCTTATAGCGTCTACTCATTGTATGACTGAGTAAGCCTAAAATTAAACTACCTAAAAATGTAGCGCCAACTTTTCCAAATTGCATATCAACAGTAAATTGATAAATTGTCCACGCAACTGCACCGACAAATCCACAAGCTAACAATAATCGACGAGGTGCGTTAAATATGATGGAGAAAAGGACTGTGGAAATGAAACTTATTGTGAAGTGAAATAAATAAAATAACAATATGAACAGCCTCTCTTAAAAAATTAGTAATACAATAGCAACGCCAGCACCAATTGCAAATGCAGTTAACGCTGCTTCAACTCCTCTAGACATACCTGCTAATAACTCTCCAGCTAGTAAATCTCGTATAGCATTGGTAATTAAAATACCAGGTACAAGAGGCATTACACTCGCAATAGTAATAATGTTCTGATTTGTTGCCAATCCAAGTTTCGAACAGGCAGCAGCAATAGTGATTACTACTGCAGCAGCTACAAATTCTGAGAAAAATTTAATTTGAATATATCGTTGAACAAGGCTAAACGTTAGAAAAGCTGATCCTCCAGCAAGTATGGCGATCCAACAATCTGATGCAACGCCACCAAACATAAATAGGAAAAAACCACATGCGATCGCTGCTGCAAATAAATTCATTAAAAATGAATATTGCAACGATGCACTTCTAAGGTGGATTAATTCAGATTTTGCTTCATCGATAGTAAGTTGATTGCTAGAAATTTTACGAGATAAACTATTGGTTAATGCTATTTTTTCTAAATCAGTCGTACGTTCTCTAATACGAATTAATCTGGTACTCGTACGATCATTAAGTGAAAAGATAATAGCGGTTGAAGTTACGAAACTATATGTATCATGCAAGCCATAGCTGTGCGCAATTCTATTCATGGTATCTTCAACACGATAAGTTTCAGCACCAGCTTCTAGTAAAATCCTACCAGCAATCAACACGACATCAATCACTTTATTCTCATCGATGATAGTGATTGAATCTGACATGAATAACCACCTCCTAATTAATTTAATGATATGAATAATTGAAGTTTACATCTTGAGCTAACAACTTTCAATAGAGTACGGCATATTGAAAAGATTATGTAATGAAGGAAGTAGGTGATAACACTGGTTAACATCTATATTAAATCTAATCATATTGTGACTGTGATGAATAAGAAATGCGTTTATAAAATAAAAGAGGAAGAGACATGAAAGATTCATACTTCGATAAATAAATTAACGAAATGACAAATCTTTTTACCTCTACCTCTGATTCTGTATCCAATATTTGATTATAGTTTAATAATAGGATTGAACATGACTTTATTTCTACCTTCACTTTTAGCCACATGAACCATATCATCGGCATCCTTAAAGACGCGTCTTTGTGATTTGCGATCATCTTGTGTTAAATATCCGACACCTATAGATACTGAAAGTTTAATGACTTCCTTATTAGGTAGGTGGAAGGATGACTTCTCTACACCTTGTCGAATATTTTCGGCAAGTTTGACGCTTTGATCCAACGTATAATCATTAATCACGACAGAGAATTCTTCGCCACCATTTCTAAAAATAAGGAATTGTTTAGGGACGTAATTTTTAAGTAGTTGAGACATTTGTTTTAATACAGCATCTCCTGCTTGGTGCGTATATGTATCATTTACATCTTTAAAACCATCAATGTCAATCAGTAACAAGCCTAAGCTTTCATGATGTGTCTCAGTATATTTAGATATTTGATTCAAATGTCTATCGAATTCTTTTACATTCCCAAGACCAGTTAAATAATCATATTTATCTTCATTTTCATAGCGATTAACGAGTGAGAAGAAATGCCATATATCTACAAATGTAATTGCAGAGGCAATTGTGATAATGAATGACACAGGAATTAAAATTGCAATTTCAATCAAATCATAAATTGGACTCACTAATGCAAGTATAAATAAAATGATAATACTGATTGAATTTAATATAAGCAACGATATAATGTCATTTTGTTTTAAAAATGGGCCTACTGCACTGACAACACCCGCAATAACGACTAAAGTGATACCGTATATGATTGAGTTGTTAAAAATAAGTACGTCAACTAATGATACGACGATAGCAGAAGCCAATGTGTAAACCATGTTAGTATAACGCCCTAAGAATAATAAAGGTACAAACGTTAAATGAACTAAGTATTCTAAACGGAAGGGAATGGGATATGCTGCTAATAAAAGTGCAACAAGTGTCATTAAAACAGTGACATATCCTTTAGAAAAAACCATTCTTTTATTTTCAGAGTATTGCAGTCTGTGAAATAAATATATGCCTGCAACCATGACTGAAATATTATATATAATTGCTTCAAACATAGTTTTACCGACTCCTTTATTGACCATTAGCTATTGTAAGTGAAAACTTACAATTTGTCATTAGTTAGACTAAAAAATTTATCACATAAAATAGTGATTAATGTTAAAATGTTAACTTAAGTGATATTATGAAAAAAATAGTTTCGTCATGTGAGAGTATTAATATCGATGTAGAAATATATGAAGAATGAATGTTGTTATAAATTTGGGATGTCTTTTTTAGATTAACTCTAATTATACAGTTGATTTAATAATAAGGAAAGATGATAGCAACTGATGTTATTACGATAAAATACAAGATTGATAGAAGTCGTTATTAAAGAGGAAGATCATACAAAATAACCGACTCAAATTTAATTATTAACTATAAATATAGGAAGAAAAATGGTTGGATTTCTTAAAACTTACCCTTAATGATAGAAACTAACTTAATTTTGATGAAGGTGAACTGATGTATACATTATTACTCATTGCATTTACTATGATAGTCAGTTTAATAATAACACCCATTATTATTGCGATGTCTAAAAAATTAAATTTAGTAGATAAACCCAACTTTCGTAAGGTACATACAAAGCCGATTTCAGTCATGGGTGGCACAGTTATTTTATTCTCATTTTTAATTGGAATGTGGTTAGGTCATCCTATTGAAAGAGAAGTGAAGCCATTAGTTATCGGAGCAATTTTGATGTATGCCGTTGGTTTAATCGATGATATATTTGATCTTAAACCTTATATCAAATTAGCTGGGCAAATCGTCGCTGCTTTAGTGGTAGCATTTTATGGCATCACGATTGATTTTATTTCATTACCAATGGGTCCAACGATACATTTTGGAATTTTAAGTATTCCAATTACAGTGATTTGGATTGTGGCTATTACTAATGCTATTAATTTAATTGATGGATTAGATGGCTTAGCATCTGGTGTATCTGCGATAGCATTAATGACGATTGCATTTATCGCTATCTTACAGGCGAATATCTTTATTATTATGATTTGTTGTGTGTTAATTGGATCTTTATTAGGATTCTTATTCTATAACTCACACCCAGCTAAAATATTTCTTGGTGATAGCGGTGCTTTAATGATTGGTTTTATTATTGGATTTGTTTCATTGTTAGGTTTTAAAAACATTACATTTATTGCTTTATTTTTCCCAATCGTTATTTTAGCGGTACCATTTATTGATACTATTTTTGCAATGATTCGACGAATGAAAAAAGGGCAACATATTATGCAAGCGGATAAATCTCACTTGCACCATAAGTTGTTAGAACTAGGCTATACACATAGACAAACCGTATTACTCATATATTCCATTGCTATCTTATTCAGTCTATCTAGTATTATTCTGTATCTATCTCAACCTCTAGGTGCCTTAATGATGTTCATTTTAATTATTTTAACGATTGAACTCATTGTTGAATTCACAGGATTAATAGATGATAATTATAGACCTATCTTAAATCTCATTACTAAAAAAGGTGATCCTCCACATCCTCAACATCAATATGAAGAGGAAGATAATCACTAAATATTACAAAAGCTATCTAAGACAGAGTCTCAACTTAATCGGAATTGAGACTCTGTCTTTAGATAGCTTCTTTTTAATTTGTTGTAATATCAAAGGGTAACATTTTAATATCTTCAGTATTTAGCTCATAATTGCCAGCTGTCGTTTTATTTAAAAAGGCGATAAAATCATCATACTCAGTTTCAACGACATCAATTTGGTAGCTAACTTTGTCAGTATAGAATTGATTTCTAAGCATAAGGCTAGTAGAACCTAATTCATATTCAAATTTACCGGTTTGATCATAATTCAAGGTAACAGTGGTTGGAATAGCGGCTCTTAATTCAACACGGCCGATATCATAAATGACATCACGTACTGCACCACTATATGCTCGTATGAGTCCGCCGCCGCCTAATTTGATGCCACCAAAATAGCGTGTTACAACCACACACACATCATGTAGATCTAATTTTTTTAATATCTCCAACATAGGTACACCAGCCGTACCACTTGGTTCGCCATCGTCATTTGCTTTTTGAATATTCATTTCTGGCCCTATAGTATATGCAGAACAGTTGTGTGTTGCATCTTTATGTTGTGCTTTAATCTCATTAATGAATGCCTTTGCTTCATCTTCTGAAGCTACAGGTTTAATATGTGAAATAAAAAGAGATTTATTGATCGTATTTTCAATAGTATGTTCTTCTTTAATAGTAATGATTGGTTTTGTCATTTTTTCACCTTCATCTTCGCTCTGTTTTCATACTAGTATTATACACGCTGTAAATACTTAAAATAAATTGTTTAATTAAGATTTTCTTTTTTAATAAAATATTGTATTATTACTATGAGTATAATTGAGGAGGACTACTATGAAGATTGCTGTAATGACTGATTCTACTAGCTATCTATCTCAAGATTTAATTGATAAATATGATATCCCAGTTGCACCGTTAAGTGTAACTTTTGATGATGGTGTAAGCTATACTGAAGATGTAAATGTTGATATTGACCATTTTTACAATAAAATGGCTTCTTCAGCAACGATACCTACGACTAGTCAACCGGCTGTAGGTGAATGGATTCAAAGATATGAAAAATTAAGAGAAGATGGTTACACAGATGTGATAGTTGTATTCTTATCTAGTGGAATTAGTGGGAGTTATCAATCTGGGAAGCAAGCTGGAGAATTAGTTGAAGGCATTAACGTCTATGCATTTGATAGTAAGCTTGCGGCTATGATGGAAGGTTGTTACGTATTACGTGCAATAGAAATGGTAGAACAAGGTTATAAACCAGATGATATCATAGCAGAGTTAACTGATATGAGAGAACATACAGGTGCTTATTTAATTGTAGATGACTTAAAAAATTTACAAAAAAGCGGCCGTATTACAGGCGCACAAGCTTGGGTAGGTACTTTGCTAAAAATGAAACCTGTACTTAAGTTTGATGACGGTAAAATTGTACCGGAAGAAAAAGTACGTACTAAGAAGAGAGCACTCAAAGCATTAGAAGACAAAGTCTTAAATCAAGTCAAAGATTATGATGATGTGACCATTTATGTGATTAATGGTGATAAAACTGATGATGGAAAAGCGTTATTAGAATCTGTTAAAGCGAATGCACCTTCACATTATCAAGTAGCATATTCTGAATTTGGACCAGTTATTGCCGCACACTTAGGATCTGGTGGGTTAGGTTTAGGATATACAGCACGCCAAATTAGACTTAATTAGAAGATTGAGAGGACATATGGAATTGTTAAATGACAATTCGGTATGTCTTTTTTTTATTGGAGGGAACATCAATATTACATTATGGTAAGTTAATACATTCGGAAACGAATATCACTTTGGAACAAGTGGCGCTTGTTACTAAAGGGGTCGTATTTAAAAATAACCGATGGCATTGTGTTCAATGTGAAACAGACGATGCTAAATATTTTCATCGCTATTATTCAGATTTTATAAATAAGGACATAGTATATTGTAGGAAATGTATACAACTTGGTCGTATGGATCATTTGACTGATTATAGAATCATAAAGAGTCATCAAAAGGTTACGCCATGTGAATATCATCTGGAATTTGAGCTTTCAGACCAACAAAGCTATGCCTCTCAACAAATTGTAAAAGCCATTATGGAACGAAGAAAATTATTGTTATACGCTGTTACTGGAGCTGGAAAAACTGAAATGATTTTCGAAGGCATTAAGTTTGCTAGAAATCAGGGAGACAATATTGCGATTGTATCCCCACGTGTTGACGTTGTAGTAGAAATTAGTCAACGGATTAAAAATGCATTTATTCACGAAGATATAGATGTCATACATCAAAGTAGTCAACAACAATTCGATGGACATTTTATCACTTCAACAATTCATCAACTATACCGATATAAAAATCACTTTGATACGATCATCATTGATGAAGTAGACGCATTTCCCTTATCTATGGATGACGACTTATTTAAGGTCATTCAATCATCTTCCAAACAGAACGCATGTCATATTTATATGACAGCTACACCACCACAGAAATTATTATCAACGATAAGTAAAGATAATGTGATAAAATTGCCAGCACGATTTCACCGACAACCACTCCCCGTACCTATCTTTCAATATTTAAAGTTTAAACCCAAACAGGTTCAATTTAAATTGTTGAATTTCTTATCCAAACAAATACAGAATCAACGTTATACCTTAGTGTTTTTTAATCATATTGATCATATGATTAAAGCTTTTAAGACATATCAATCTCAAATACCTAATTTAATATATATTCACAGTGAAGATGAACAGCGCTTTGAGAAAGTGCAATCTTTAAGGGCAGGCAATCATATGGTTGTTTTTACCACTACCATTCTTGAACGAGGTTTTACTATGGAAAAGTTGGATGTCGTAGTTATTGAAGCTGACCAGTTTTCTAAAGCGGCATTAATACAGATCGCAGGTCGAGTGGGTAGAAAGAAGCAAGCCCCAAACGGGAATGTGGTTTATTATCATAATGGTGTGTCGTTATCAATGATGTTAGCTAGAAAAGATATTAAAAAAATGAATCAACTTGCGAAACAAAAAGGATGGTTAGACATATAATGGAACAATGCCTACAATGTTTAAATCCGATCAATGAACAATTAACTATTATTAATTTTTATAGAAAACCTTGTGTTATATGTGAGACTTGCTTTGAAAAATGGAATCAAGTAAAGATTAATGATGCATTAAAGCGTTGTAAAAAGTGTTTGAAATTAATGACTAAAGGTGAACATATTTGTGAAGACTGTCAATTTTTGAATGAACGATTTAACATTCAATATCGATTAAAATGTAATTTTAATTATGATGGTATTATGAAAGAAACGATGCATCAATATAAATTTTTGAAAGATCATTATTTATGTAAGGTTCTTGCCGCGATCATCAATTTACCAGAAGGTAAGTTTGATTATGTAATTCCAATACCATCGCCAGATGAACGTAATATTGAAAGGACATTTAATCCAGTTGAAGAAGTATTAAAGATGAAGGGTATTGCCTATGTAAATGTACTAGGTACACAATTAAGACCGAAACAAGCAGAGTTAAATAAAATTAACCGTCTTAAAGAGACCAATCCCTTCTTTATAAGAAACAATGTTGAGTTGGATGGTAAAGAAATATTACTTGTAGATGATATTTATACAACAGGGTTAACGATTAACCGCGCAATGTGTAAATTATCTACATTAAATGTCAGAAAATTCAATGTGTTTGCGTTTGCAAGATGAGGGCGACGTGGTAAAATATAATTAAGCATTACCAATATAAGAGGTTAAAGGAGAGATTACTATGATTAGATTTGAAATTCATGGAGATAACCTCACTATCACAGATGCAATTCGCAACTATATTGAGGAAAAAATTGGTAAGTTAGAACGTTACTTTAACAATGTACCGAATGCGGTTGCCCACGTTAAAGTTAAAACTTATTCAAATTCAACTACAAAAGTTGAAGTGACAATTCCGCTTAAAGATGTAACTTTAAGAGCAGAAGAAAGACATGATGATTTATATGCAGGTGTTGATTTAATTACTAATAAACTTGAACGTCAAGTTAGAAAGTATAAAACACGTGTAAATCGTAAGCACCGTGATCGTGGCGATCAAGAAGTATTTGTAGCAGAAGTTCAAGAAGCGCCACCAGAAGAAATTAGCGGTGCTGAAGAAAATAATGATAATGATATCGAAATTATCCGTTCTAAACAATTCAGTTTAAAACCTATGGATTCTGAAGAAGCGGTGCTACAAATGAATCTTTTAGGACATGACTTCTTTATCTTTACAGACCGTGAAACTGACGGTACTAGTATCGTTTATCGTCGTAAAGATGGTAAGTATGGTCTAATTGAAACAACTGAACAATAAGGGTCAATGTGAACCTTAAATATAGGTATGAAATTATTTCAGTTTAATAATTAAATAGTGTTACATTGGGAGTGAGATGATTGTTATTCGTATATGAATACTTCATCTTGCTCCCTTTTTTAGATACGATATTGAAAAAAATTAATCATAATGATTTTAGTAAAAAGACTTAATGCAAATGATGTGTGGATGTTGAATTCGTAGACGCAAGCATTATACTGTGCTAATCTTAATTGAAAATAACAGAAACGAAGTACTGTATAATAAATTTCGCAATTTATGCGAAGTTTATTTATTTGAGACGAGAAATAATACATTGTATCATGTTAGAATTAACTTGTTGACAATTCATTAGATTTATTTATGTTATCGATTGAAAAGACACAAAGGCATTTTGATTGAATTACCATGTGAAATAGCATAAAGTATGTAAGCTATGTTTGCCAATATGTTTATGTTACGGACAAAGGGAATAAAGTATACTAATGAGTATTTAAGTATGATTCTAAAGGTATAAATGGTAAGATTAATTGTTGAAAGCCAAGCAGTTTTTAGCTAAAGGAGCGAACAGAATGGGATTTTTATCAAAAATTGTTGACGGCAATAAAAAAGAAACGAAAAAATTAGGTAAGTTAGCTGATAAAGTACTCGCATTAGAGGAAGAAACAGCACTTTTAACTGATGAAGAAATTCGAAATAAAACTAAGAAATTTCAAGAAGAACTTGCTGAAATTGAAGATGTTAAAAAACAAAATGATTATTTAGATAAAATTTTACCTGAAGCGTATGCACTCGTACGTGAAGGTTCTAAACGTGTTTTTAATATGATTCCATATAAAGTACAAGTAATGGGTGGTATCGCAATTCATCATGGCGATATTGCTGAAATGAGAACAGGTGAAGGTAAAACGTTAACAGCGACAATGCCTACATATTTAAATGCGTTAGCAGGGCGAGGCGTTCACGTTATTACAGTCAATGAATATTTATCTAGCGTTCAAAGTGAAGAAATGGCAGAGCTATACGAATTTCTAGGTTTATCTGTAGGACTTAATTTAAATAGTAAAACCACAACAGAAAAACGTGAAGCATATGCACAAGATATCACATATAGCACGAATAACGAACTAGGATTCGACTATTTGAGAGATAACATGGTGAACTATGCAGAAGAGCGTGTTATGAGACCACTGCATTTTGCTATTATTGATGAGGTTGACTCTATTTTAATTGATGAAGCAAGAACACCACTTATTATTTCAGGTGAAGCAGAAAAATCTACATCTCTTTATACACAAGCTAATGTTTTCGCTAAAATGCTCAAATTAGATGATGATTATAAATATGATGAAAAGACGAAATCTGTAAACTTAACAGAACAAGGTGCAGATAAAGCTGAGCGTATGTTTAAGATTGATAATCTTTATGACGTTCAAAACGTAGAAATTATTAGTCATATTAATACAGCATTAAGAGCACATGTAACATTACAACGAGATGTTGACTACATGGTTGTTGATGGCGAAGTACTTATAGTTGACCAATTTACTGGTCGTACAATGCCGGGAAGACGTTTCTCTGAAGGTTTACACCAAGCGATTGAAGCTAAAGAAGGCGTACAAATTCAAAATGAATCTAAAACTATGGCGTCAATCACATTCCAAAACTACTTCAGAATGTACAATAAGTTGGCAGGTATGACAGGTACTGCTAAAACAGAAGAAGAAGAGTTCCGTAATATTTATAATATGACAGTAACTCAAATTCCGACTAATAAACCTGTACAACGTGTTGACAAATCTGACTTAATTTACATTAGTCAAAAAGGGAAATTCGATGCCGTTGTTGAAGATGTAGTTGAAAAGCATAAAAAAGGTCAACCTGTATTATTGGGTACAGTTGCTGTAGAAACATCTGAATATATTTCTAATTTATTAAAAAAACGTGGCGTAAGACATGATGTATTAAATGCCAAAAACCATGAACGTGAAGCGGAAATAGTCGCAAATGCTGGTCAAAAAGGATCGGTTACCATTGCGACAAACATGGCTGGTCGTGGTACGGATATCAAATTAGGTGAAGGCGTAGAAGAAATTGGTGGTTTAGCCGTTATTGGTACAGAACGTCATGAATCACGCCGAATTGATGACCAATTACGTGGTCGTTCTGGTCGTCAAGGAGACAATGGTGACAGTCGTTTCTATTTATCATTACAAGATGAATTAATGGTTCGCTTCGGTTCAGAGAGATTACAAAAAATGATGGGCCGATTAGGAATGGATGATTCTACACCAATTGAATCTAAAATGGTTTCAAGAGCAGTAGAATCAGCACAAAAACGCGTTGAAGGTAACAACTTTGATGCCCGTAAACGTATCTTAGAATATGACGAAGTACTACGTAAACAACGTGAGATTATCTATAGTGAACGTAACGAAATCATTGATAACGATGATAGTTCACAAGTTGTAGATGCCATGTTACGTTCAACATTACAACGTGGAATCAACTATCATATCAATGAAGAGGATGATAACTTAGATTACCAACCATTCATCAACTACATTAATGATGTCTTCTTACAAGAAGGCGAATTAAAAGAATCAGAAATCAAAGGCAAAGATTCAGAAGATATCTTTGAAGTAGTATGGTCTAAAATTGAAAAAGCTTATGCTAAACAAAAAGAAACGCTTGGCGATCAAATGAATGAATTCGAGAGAATGATTTTATTACGTTCTATTGACAGTCATTGGACAGATCACATTGATACAATGGATCAGTTACGTCAGGGTATCCATTTACGTTCATATGCACAACAAAACCCATTACGTGATTATCAAAATGAAGGTCACGAGTTATTTGATATGATGATGCAAAATATCGAAGAAGATACTTGTAAGTTCATATTAAAATCAGTGGTACAAGTTGAAGATGATATTGAACGTGAAAAAACAACAGATTTCGGTGAAGCAAAACATGTTTCAGCCGAAGATGGTAAAGAAAAAGTAAAACCACAACCGATTGTTAAAGGTGAAGACATCGGTCGTAATGATCCTTGTCCTTGCGGAAGTGGTAAGAAATATAAAAACTGTCATGGACAAGCATAGTTGTATGTTAATAAGTATTATGTAGTTGAAGCCTGAGACAATGTTGTCTTGGGCTTTTTTAGTGTTTATTTCATTGATTGAGAAAATGAGTTAATATCGATGATTAAGTTATGAGTCTTTAACATAATTCGTATTCTTATACTGTAATTCAGGTTATATATGATAGAATATAAGCGTATAATATGATGAATGTGGTGTAGTGATATTTAAGAATTTGATAAAATAAATCATATTGAAATAAAGATCATAGATTACCAAACGAAATAGGAGAGACATTATGGAATTATCAGAAATTAAAAGAAATATAGATGCGTATAAAGACAATTTAAATCAAATTAGGGGGTCTCTTTGACTTAGAAAATAAAGAGACTAACATCCGAGAGTATGAAGAAATGATGACAGAGCCCAATTTTTGGGATGATCAAAATAGAGCCCAAGATATTATTGATAAAAATAATGCTTTAAAATCAATGGTAAATGGTTTTTATGAATTAGAAGAATCTGTGGAAGACATGTCTGCAACAGTTGAATTGTTACAAGAAGAATTTGACGAAGATATGAAGCAAGAGTTAGAAAATAATGTTGTCGAATTTAAAGCAGAGATTGATCACTTTGAATTACAATTATTATTAGATGGACCATATGATGCTAATAATGCAATTTTAGAATTACATCCTGGTGCAGGTGGTACTGAATCACAGGATTGGGTAAGTATGCTATTAAGAATGTATCAACGTTATTGCGAACAAAGCGGCTTTAAAGTTGAAACAGTTGATTACTTACCAGGTGATGAAGCGGGTGTTAAAAGTGTGACACTATTAATCAAAGGGCATAACGCATATGGTTATTTAAAAGCAGAAAAAGGTGTGCATCGTTTAGTTCGAATTTCACCATTTGATTCATCTGGCCGTCGTCATACATCATTTGCTTCTTGTGATGTTATTCCTGATTTTGATAATGATGAGATTGAAATAGAAATCAATTCTGATGACATCACAGTTGATACCTTCAGAGCATCTGGTGCTGGCGGACAACATATCAATAAAACGGAATCAGCAATTAGAATTACCCACCATCCTACAGGTATTGTAGTTAATAACCAAAATGAACGTTCACAAATTAAAAACCGTGAAGCTGCCATGAAAATGTTGAAATCTAAATTGTACCAACTTAAATTAGAAGAACAAGAGCGTGAAATGGCAGAAATACGTGGTGAGCAGAAGGAAATAGGTTGGGGAAGTCAAATTAGGTCTTACGTATTCCATCCTTATTCAATGGTCAAAGATCATAGAACAAATGAGGAAACAGGTAAAGTGGATGCAGTAATGGATGGTGACATTGGTCCGTTTATTGAAGCATATTTAAGACACCAAATGGATAAATAAATGAATAAATGAAGCAGAGCTTGAGACATTTAATGATCTTAAGCTCTGTCTGTTATTAGTTGAAAAGTACTGCTATTTAAATAAATAGAAGAATGTATTATTTTTTAAATTTAAAAAAAGACAGAATCTATGTAAAACATCTCTTGTAATATTACTCACGTGATAATTATGACAAAGTCAAACTAACAATGAATCACTCTGAATTAGTTGATATATATGTGTTCATGGTGATATGTATGATGATACTTGAAATGATAGTGTATAAATATTATATTACATCAATTTAACATTAAGCATTTTAAAATAATATTGTGTTATATTAAATTCGACAAATTAGAATATACAACAAAGGAATGACATATTTAATGAAGAAGACGTTATTATTATCATTATCATCAGTAGCAGCGTGTATCGCATTCAGCAATGTTGCAGATGCTCAAGAAGAAACTGCTGTACCTAATGTGAATACATCTGAAAACATAGCATCAGTTGGAACTGAGAATGCTAGTCAATATATCGTCAAACCTGGTGACACTTTATATCAAATCGCTTTAAATCACAATATTACTTTAGAAGAATTATATAACCTTAATCCTGGGGTTACACCTTTAATTTTCCCAGGAGACATCATTATTGTTTCTCCTTATGAAACACAATATCAAGTTAATAATACAACTTATAATACAAGCAATTACTATGTTGGAGAACCAACATCAACTACAAGTCAACAATATATAGATGTTACAAGTGAATCAACACCACAAGTATCTGCTACAACGAATCAATCCTATCGTAATGACACTGATGCTAGCTTGTATTCTGTAAGTCATTCAGGTAATTTATATAATTATGGAAACTGCACATATTATGCATTCAATCGTCGTGCAGAGTTAGGGAAACCTATTGGAAGTTTATGGGGAGATGCTGGTAGTTGGGCAGTAAATGCTAGAAATGCTGGTTTCACAGTGAATAATATTCCAGTAGCAGGTGCTGTTTTCCAATCTAATCCTGGTACAAATGGTTCAGGTGGCTATGGTCATGTAGGCGTAGTTGAGAGTGTAAACAGTAATGGTACTGTTACAGTTTCTGAGATGAACTGGAACGGTGGATTTAATGTGAAATCTTACAGAACAATTACAAATCCAGGTAGCTACAACTATATTCATTAAATTTGAATACGTATTAAAGTTTGATATTGCAGTAACGTAATTGACATGATTACGTTGCTGCTTATTTTTATATTAATTCATTTGCATATAATCGATTAAGTTGAAATCAACATTAAGATATTGCTTTTAATCATGATGATGATTGGTATAATGAAACTAAGTATCATCTATGATTAAATGAGAAGGAGGCATCACGGAATGGGCATACATCAATATTATAAAAGACTCTCTGATATGGAAAAGCTTATTAGGTTGCCTGGTAAATTCAAATATTTTGAGCATAATGTTGCTGCACACTCGTTCAAAGTAACTAAAATTGCTCAATATCTTGGTACTGTTGAAGAATATAATGGAAATGTTATAGACTGGAAGAGCTTATACGAAAAAGCACTAAACCACGACTTTGCAGAGGTGTTTACAGGTGATATTAAAACGCCAGTAAAGTACGCAAGTAGAGAATTGAAAATGCTTTTTTCACAAGTTGAAGAAGAAATGGTAGAGAATTTTATTAAGGAAGAAATCCCTGAACAATATCGTGACATTTACAGACAAAGGTTACAAGAAGGTAAAGATGATTCGTTAGAGGGGCAAATACTTGCTGTAGCAGATAAAATCGATTTACTTTATGAAACATTTGGTGAAATACAAAAACGTAACCCAGAACCTTTGTTTTTTGAAATATATGAAATGAGTTTAGAAACAATTATGCAATTCGATCATTTAGCATCTGTTCATGATTTTATTGATAATGTTATTCCTGAAATGCTAACAGAAAACTTCATTCCTAGAACAGAATTACGAGAAACTACGATGACAATACTAAATAAAAGAAACAGGTGAAATAAATGATTTGGTATGCATGTGCTGCCTTTTTTCCTTGTATTTTAATTGTGCTTTTTAGTGTAGTGACTAAAAATAAATGGATTGGTACCTCTGTTACATTAATATTAATCGCAACCTCAATATATAAAGGCTTTTTTCATAGTGAATGGATTATATTTATTGATGTTGTATCGCTATTAGCGGGTTATTTAATCATAGATCAACTAGAATTCCATAAGAGAGAAGAATAAAACTTGATTAACATACAAATTGATTGATAAAAAGTCTATAAGAACAAGCATAGTTTGCTAAGCTATGTTTGTTTTTTATTTATCTTATAATATAAAAATGTTAGCGAACAAATGTTTGTATTTTATGTTCGAGATTTGTTAAAATAGAAAATAAATTCAGTGCTAATATTTACGTTAACGATATCATCAAAATGATGTATGACAATAGGTTAACTAGGGAAAGTAATTAATAAATAATGTATTAAACGGTGATAATCTTTAGAATAAAATGATTTCAATAATCTTGAGTAATAAAAGTTGAGTTGTAAACAATACAGGAGGCGTATGTAGTAATGGTTGAACATTATCCATTCAAATTAAATTCAGAGTTCGATCCTCAAGGTGATCAACCTGAAGCAATAAAGAAAATTGTTAAAGGTGTTAAAGAAGGAAAGCGACATCAAACACTACTTGGTGCAACTGGAACAGGTAAAACATTTACAATGAGTAATGTTATACAACAAGTAGGTAAACCAACATTAATTATTGCACATAACAAAACATTGGCTGGACAATTATATAGTGAATTCAAAGAATTCTTCCCAGAAAATAGGGTGGAATATTTCGTGAGTTACTATGATTACTATCAACCAGAAGCTTATGTACCATCGACAGATACATTTATTGAAAAAGATGCGTCTATTAATGATGAAATTGACCAATTAAGACACTCAGCAACAAGCGCTTTGTTTGAGAGAGATGATGTTATTATCATAGCGAGTGTGAGTTGTATTTATGGTTTGGGTAATCCAGAAGAATATAAAGATTTAGTTGTCAGTGTGCGTGTGGGCATGGAAATGGAACGTAGCGAATTATTAAGAAAACTAGTTGATGTGCAATATACTAGAAATGATATAGACTTTCAACGTGGTACCTTTAGAGTACGAGGCGATGTAGTCGAAATATTCCCTGCTTCTAGAGAAGAAATGTGTATTCGGGTAGAATTTTTTGGTGATGAAGTCGATCGTATTAGAGAAGTGAACTATTTAACTGGCGAAGTTATAAGAGAACGTGAACATTTTGCAATTTTCCCAGCCTCCCACTTCGTTACGCGTGAAGAAAAGATGAAAGTTGCGATTGAACGAATTGAAAAAGAATTAGAAGAACGTTTAAAAGAATTAAGAGATGAAAATAAACTTTTAGAAGCACAGAGGTTAGAACAACGAACTAATTATGATTTGGAAATGATGCGTGAGATGGGATTCTGTTCAGGTATTGAAAACTACTCCGTACATTTAACGTTAAGACCTTTAGGTTCTACGCCGTATACATTGCTTGATTACTTTGGAGATGACTGGTTAATCATGATTGATGAATCACACGTAACACTACCTCAAGTGAGAGGGATGTATAACGGTGATAGAGCACGTAAGCAAGTTTTAGTTGATCATGGATTCAGATTGCCTAGCGCATTAGACAATAGACCATTAAAATTTGAAGAATTTGAAGAAAAAACGAATCAATTAGTCTATGTATCTGCAACACCAGGACCTTATGAAATAGAACATACAGACGAAATGGTAGAGCAAATTATTCGACCAACTGGATTGTTAGATCCGAAAATTGATGTACGCCCTACAGAAAATCAAATTGACGACTTGTTAAGTGAAATTCAAGATAGAATTGATAAAAATGAAAGGGTACTTGTTACCACATTAACTAAAAAAATGAGTGAAGATTTAACAACATATATGAAAGAAGCAGGAATAAAAGTCAATTATCTTCATTCCGAAATTAAAACACTCGAGAGAATTGAAATCATAAGAGACTTACGTATGGGTACGTATGATGCAATTGTTGGTATTAACTTATTAAGAGAGGGGATAGATATTCCCGAAGTTTCATTAGTTGTTATCTTAGATGCAGATAAAGAAGGATTTTTACGTTCCAATCGTTCCTTAATTCAAACCATTGGGCGTGCAGCGCGTAATGATCGCGGTGAAGTTATTATGTACGCAGATAAGATTACAGATTCAATGAGATACGCCATTGATGAAACGCAAAGACGACGTGATATTCAAATGGCTCATAATGAGAAATACGGTATTACACCTAAAACCATCAATAAGAAAATTCATGATGTTATCAGTGCTACTGTCGAAAGTGATGATACTAATGAAAATAAACAAACAGAAGTACCTAAGAAAATGACGAAAAAAGAACGTCAAAAAACGATAGAAAATATAGAAAAAGAAATGAAAAAAGCAGCTAAAGATTTAGACTTTGAGAGAGCAACAGAATTAAGAGATATGTTATTCGAATTAAAATCAGAAGGGTGACATTTAAATGAGAGAACCATCCATAGTAGTGAAAGGTGCAAGAGCACATAATTTAAAAGGTGTTGATATAGAATTACCTAAAGACAAGTTGATAGTGATGACAGGACTTTCTGGTTCAGGTAAATCCTCTTTAGCTTTTGATACCATTTATGCCGAAGGTCAAAGAAGATATGTAGAATCATTAAGTGCTTATGCACGTCAATTTTTAGGTCAAATGGATAAACCGGATGTTGACACAATTGAAGGCTTATCACCAGCGATTTCAATTGATCAAAAAACAACAAGTAAGAACCCACGTTCTACAGTAGCTACAGTGACTGAAATATATGACTATATTAGGTTGTTATATGCACGTGTAGGTAAACCATACTGCCCCAATCATCACATAGAGATAGAATCGCAAACTGTTCAACAAATGGTAGATAGAATCTTAGAATTAGAAACTCGAACTAAAATTCAACTATTAGCACCAGTTATCTCTCACCGTAAAGGTAGTCATGAAAAATTGATTGAAGATATAAGTAAAAAAGGATATGTACGTTTGCGAGTTGACGGTGAGATTGTCGATGTGAATGAAGTACCAGAATTAGATAAGAATAAAAATCATACTATTGAAGTCGTTGTTGATCGATTAGTTGTTAAAGAAGGCATTGAAACAAGACTAGCTGATTCAATCGAAACAGCACTTGAACTTGCCGAAGGAAGTTTAACAGTTGATATTATCGATGGAGAAGAATTAAAATTCTCCGAAAATCACGCATGTCCAATTTGTGGATTTTCCATAGGTGAGTTAGAGCCACGTATGTTTAGTTTCAATAGTCCTTTTGGTGCGTGTCCAACTTGTGATGGTTTAGGACAACGATTAACAGTTGATATGGACTTAGTTATTCCGGATCCAAATAAGACACTTAATGAAGGTGCAATTGAACCATGGGAACCTACAAGTTCAGATTTCTATCCAACGTTATTAAAACGTGTTTGTGAAGTTTATAAAATTAATATGGATAAACCATATAAAAAACTAACTGACAGACAAAAGAATATATTAATGCACGGCTCAGGAGATAAGGAAATTGAATTTACATTTAATCAGCGATTTGGCGGTGGACAAAGAAAACGTAAAATGGTATTTGAAGGTGTAGTTAATAATATCAATCGTCGCTATCATGAATCGCCATCAGAGTATACGAGAGAGATGATGAGTCGATATATGACTGAATTACCATGTGAGACATGTCATGGACAACGTTTAAGTAAAGAAGCTCTTTCAGTTTATGTGGCAGGATTAAATATTGGTGAAGTTGTTGAATACTCAATTAAAGAAGCTTTGAATTATTATCAAAATATCGAACTTTCAGAACAAGACCAAGCGATTGCCAATCAAATTCTTAAGGAAATCATTTCTCGTCTAACATTCTTATATAATGTTGGGTTAGAATACCTGACATTAAACCGTGCATCTGGTACGTTATCTGGTGGTGAAGCGCAACGTATTCGTTTAGCGACACAAATTGGTTCTCGTCTCACTGGTGTGCTCTATGTACTTGATGAACCATCAATAGGTTTACATCAACGTGATAATGATCGCTTGATTAATACACTTAAAGAGATGAGAGATTTAGGCAATACACTTATTGTTGTAGAACATGACGATGATACTATGCGCGCAGCTGATTATTTAGTAGACGTCGGACCTGGTGCGGGTAACCATGGCGGTGAAATTGTCGCTCAAGGTACGCCTAAACAAGTAATGAAAAATAAGAATTCCCTGACAGGGCAATATTTAAGTGGTAAAAAGAAAATTGATGTGCCAGAGCACAGACGTGAAGCGACTAATAAAAAAATTAGCATCAAGGGCGCTAAAAGTAATAACTTGAAAAACGTTGATGTAGATATTCCACTCTCACTTATGACTGTAGTGACAGGTGTTTCAGGTTCTGGTAAAAGTTCATTAGTAAATGAAGTATTATATAAATCTCTTGCACAAAAAATCAATAAATCTAAAGTTAAGCCAGGAGACTATGAGTCAATTAAAGGTATTGACCAATTAGATAAAATTATAGATATTGACCAATCACCAATTGGTAGAACACCACGTTCAAATCCAGCTACTTATACAGGCGTGTTTGATGATATACGTGATGTGTTTGCACAAACCAATGAAGCTAAGATTCGAGGTTATCAAAAAGGGCGTTTCAGTTTTAACGTTAAAGGCGGTCGTTGTGAAGCTTGTAAAGGTGATGGCATCATCAAAATAGAAATGCATTTCTTACCTGACGTTTACGTTCCTTGTGAAGTTTGTGATGGCAAACGTTATAACAGAGAAACACTAGAAGTTACTTATAAAGGTAAAAATATTGCTGATGTACTAGAAATGACAGCAGAAGATGCGACTCATTTCTTTGAAAATATACCTAAGATTAAACGTAAACTACAAACATTGGTAGATGTCGGATTAGGTTATGTTACTTTAGGACAACAAGCTACTACCTTATCGGGTGGTGAAGCACAACGTGTAAAACTGGCTTCTGAATTACACAAACGATCAACAGGACGTTCTATTTATATTCTTGATGAACCAACAACAGGTTTACATGTTGATGACATTAGTCGATTATTAAAAGTTTTAAACCGACTTGTCGAAAATGGTGACACAGTTGTCATTATCGAACATAATTTAGATGTTATCAAAACAGCTGATCACATTATAGATTTAGGGCCAGAAGGTGGCGATGGTGGCGGTACCATTGTTGCTACAGGAACACCTGAAGATATTGCCAATGTCGAAGGTTCATATACAGGTCAATATTTGAAAACAGTTTTAGAAAGAGATAGAAATGAAGATGAATCATAAAAGAATGATGTTATAATTTATATTAAGATGATTTCAGAGTATACTGGAATCATCTTTTTTAAATTATTTTTTCATTCAATACATATTCAAATGAAATATCAATACGGTATTACTGACGTGTAAGCAAAAAAATGTCAGAGATTTAACGGTTTTTACGTTAATCAATCATGACTATTTTCTAAACATTGAGTTAATATAACTTTTTAATATAGATAGTAGTTTGATTTTTGATATGATTAAAGAAAGTGAATTTGTAGTAACAATTCAATATAGAGGTGAACGCATGTTAACAACTGAAAGATTAGTTGAAGTATTAAATTTAGAATTAATAGCCGGTGAAGAAGGATTAAATAAACCGATTAAGAATACAGATATCTCTCGCCCTGGTTTAGAGATGGCTGGATATTTCTCACATTATGCTTCAGATCGAATTCAATTACTAGGAACGACTGAGTTATCTTTTTACAACTTATTACCGGATGACGAGCGACAAGGAAGAATGAGAAAGTTATGTCGACCAGACACTCCTGCAATTATTGTAACACGAGGCTTAGAACCACCTAATGAACTTGTTGAAGCTGCAAAAGAACTTAACACGCCACTCATTGTTGCTAAAGACGCAACGACAAGCCTTATGAGTCGTTTAACAACATTTTTAGAACATGAATTAGCAAAGACAACATCATTACATGGTGTACTTGTTGATGTTTATGGTGTGGGTGTACTCATCACAGGTGATTCAGGTATTGGTAAAAGTGAAACAGCTTTAGAACTAGTTAAAAGAGGACACAGACTTGTTGCAGATGACAACGTTGAAATTAGAGAAATTACAAAAGATGAATTAATTGGTAAACCTCCAAAACTGATTGAACATTTATTAGAGATTCGAGGTCTAGGTATTATTAATGTAATGACATTATTCGGTGCTGGTTCAATCTTAACTGAGAAGCAAATTCGCTTGAATATTAATTTGGAGAATTGGAATAAAGAAAAATTGTATGACCGTGTGGGTCTCAATGAAGAAACATTACGTATCTTAGATACAGAAATAACTAAAAAGACTATTCCAGTTAGACCTGGACGAAATGTTGCAGTGATCATTGAAGTTGCCGCAATGAACTATCGTTTAAATATAATGGGCATCAATACAGCTGAAGAATTTAGTGAACGCTTGAATGATGAAATTGTTCGTAACAGTCATAAAGGTGAGGAGTAGTTAGATGATGAATTTAACGTTAAGTTATATTGATCCTATTGCATTTCATTTGGGCCCACTACAAATAAGATGGTACGGCATTATTATTGCTTGCGGCATTTTATTAGGTTATTTTGTAGCACAAGAAGCATTAAAGAGAATAGGGTTACATAAGGATACACTTGTAGATGTTATCTTCTACTGTGCAATATTTGGTTTCATAGTGGCACGTATTTATTTCGTTATCTTCCAATGGCCCTACTACATGCAAAATCCAGGTGAAATACCAAAAATTTGGCATGGTGGTATAGCCATTCATGGTGGATTAATAGGTGGTTTTATCACTGGTATTATAGTTTGTAAAATAAAAAATTTAAATCCATTTCAAATTGGAGATATTGTTGCACCAAGTATTATTTTGGCACAAGGCATAGGACGTTGGGGTAACTTTATGAATCATGAGGCGCATGGTGGTATGGTATCTAAATCATTCTTAGAACAGTTGCACTTACCTCAATTCATTATTGATAATATGTATATTGATGGTCATTATTATCACCCAACATTTTTATATGAATCAGTGTGGGATGTTTTAGGATTTATTATTTTAGTTACAATTAGAAAACACATGAAATTAGGCGAAACATTTTTCTTATACTTAATTTGGTATTCGATCGGCCGTTTCTTTGTAGAAGGGCTTAGGACAGATAGCTTAATGTTAACAAGTCATATTAGAGTGGCTCAGTTAGTATCTGTGATTTTAATTATTATCAGTGTGGCATTAATGTTATATAGACGTTTCAAATATCAACCACCCACATACAAAAATGCTGGCCCATTAAGTTGGCCTAAGCAGAAGGTGTAATTCAAATATGAGAAAATTAAAGCCTCATCGTGAATATCAAGCCACTAATATGAATCCGTTATGGCATATTTATCGATTAGTCAAATTTCCTAAAGTATTAAGGCAAACGATTATTATCGAGGTTTGTCGGTACATGCCAAACTTAAAATTGAAAAGTCATATGTATCGTCAATTATTAGGTATGGATATTGGAAATTATTCTGTATTCGCATTTAAAGTAGTGCCAGATTTGTTTTATCCAGAGCTAATAACAGTTGGCAATAATAGTGTGATTGGTTATAATACTACAATATTAACGCATGAAATTTTAGTAGACGAATTTAAAATTGGAAAGGTAACGATTGGCAGTCATACATTAATTGGTGCCAACGTCACTATACTTCCAGGTGTCACTATTGGAGATCATGTAAAAATTGGTGCAGGAACAGTTGTATCTAAAGATGTACCGAACAATTCGGTCGCATTTGGTAATCCTATACAAATACAATGAATATGGAGGTGACAATCTTTGGCAGATAAAAATAATAAAATTATTTCAATGGCTTTTGATGAACCGTTTTATCGCAAAATGGCAGCTCAAAAGTGGAAACAACAAGATTTTAAAAAAGCAGCTGATTATTATAGTAAAGTGCTAGAATTGTCACCTGAAGATTTTGATATTCAATTAAACTACGCTCAATGTTTAGTTAAACTAGGATTTGGTAGTCGTGCAGAACATTTATTCTATGAAAATATTATTAATGATAGACGCGTGGCTGATAGTTTTTATGAATTGAGTCAGTTGAACATTGAATTAAATGAACCAAACAAGGCATTCTTGTTTGGTATTAATTATGTATTAATCACAGATGATCAAGACTTTCGTGATGAATTAGAAGAAACGTTTGATGTTTCGTATTCTAATGAGCATCAAATTGAAGTAGAGGCACAACTTTTTGCTGTTCAATTATTGTTCCAATTTTTATTTTCACAAGGTCGTTTAGAACAAGCAAAATCATATATATTAAATCAAGACAAAACTATACAAAATCATCGTGTTATTAAAAATTTATTAGCGATGTGTTATTTATATTTAAGTAAATATGATATAGCTAAAGACATGTTTGAGGAACTATTAAATGAAGATAATACAGATGTGCATGCACTTTGTCATTATACGTTATTACTTTATAATACAAATGAAAAAGACAAGTATAAACGTTACTTGAATATATTAAGTAAAGTTGTACCAATGAATGATGATGAAAGCTTTAAACTAGGCATTGTATTAAGTTATTTGAAACAATATCATGCCTCACAGAAGTTACTGCTTCCACTGTATAAAAAAGGTAAATTTGCTTCGATACAAATGTTCAATGCTTTAAGTTACAATTACTATTACCTAGGAAATAAAGATGAGAGTATCCAATTTTGGAATAAACTGTTGCAAATTTCTAAAGTGGATGTAGGATTTCCACCTTGGGTTATAGAGGAAAGCAAACATGTATTTGATCAACGAATTTTACCATTATTAATGGATGATGATAGTCACTATAGATTGTATGGAATCTTCCTATTAAATCAATTGAATGGTAAAGAAATATTGATAACAGAAGATATATGGGCTGTTTTAGAAACATTAAATGATTATGAAAAATTATATTTAACATATTTAGTTCAAGGTTTAACCTTGAATAAATTGGACTTCATTCATCGTGGTATGCAAAAACTGTATCAATTCGACCAATTTCGAAATGATACATCATTATTTGTTCAATGGATAGATCAAGCTGAATCAATTATTGCTGATCAAGCAGATTTAACTGAAGTAGAAAGATATATAGGTGCGTATTTATATTTGTATTACCAACAAACAAATCAGAAGTTGACTAAGAAGCAAATTAAAGAATGGTTTGATATTAGTCATTACAAACTAGATAAAACGATAACTTATATGTTGAGCATATAAATTTATGAAATACTTATTTTGATATATAATGCGTTTAATGATTATTTAGTAGGAGGGCAAGTAAATGACTGAAGTAGATTTTGATGTAGCAATTATAGGTGCAGGCCCTGCTGGTATGACGGCTGCAGTTTATGCTTCACGTGCCAATTTAAACACAGTTATGATTGAACGTGGTATGCCAGGTGGCCAAATGGCAAATACAGAAGAGGTAGAGAATTTCCCAGGATTCGAAATGATTACTGGACCAGACTTATCTACTAAGATTTTTGAACATGCGAAAAAATTTGGTGCTACGTATCAATATGGTGATATTAAATCAATCGAAGATAAAGGCGACTATAAAGTCGTTAACTTAGGAAACAAAGAAATTACAGCACACGCAGTGATTATTTCAACTGGAGCTGAATATAAAAAAATCGGCGTACCAGGAGAACAAGAATTAGGTGGACGTGGTGTAAGTTATTGTGCTGTATGTGACGGTGCATTCTTTAAAAACAAACGTTTATTTGTTATTGGTGGCGGTGACTCAGCTGTTGAAGAAGGTACATTCTTAACAAAATTTGCTGATAAAGTTACTATTGTTCATAGAAGAGACCAATTACGTGCACAAAGTATTTTACAAGACCGTGCATTTAAAAATGATAAAATTGATTTTATTTGGAGTCATACTTTAAAAACAATCAATGACAAAGACGGTAAAGTAGGATCTGTTACTTTGGAATCAACTAAAGATGGTTCTGAAGTCACTTATGATGCAGATGGTGTATTCATTTATATCGGTATGAAACCACTAACAGCACCATTTACTGATTTAGGTATTACAAATGAAAATGGTTATATTGTAACTGAAGCAGATATGAGTACTAACGTACCAGGTATTTATGCTGCTGGTGACGTAAGAGATAAAGGGTTACGTCAAATTGTTACTGCAACAGGCGACGGTAGTATCGCAGCTCAAAGTGCAGCAGATTATATAGAAGCTATTAAAGATAAATTAGAAGCATAAATTAAATACCATTTATCACAACAGTAATTTAAGCTAGAGCAATGGGAGGATTATAATGCCAATAATCCATTTGTTGTTCTAGCTTTTTCTAAGTCTTAGGAACGTTCCTTTGTGAATTTGAGTGTGGTATGATGAAGCTATTAATGTATAAATTTCAAAATAACTGGCGGTGACCAATGAAATGATGAATTCTGAAAAAGAAATGGGAAAGAGTGAACTATTAGTAGTAACTGGTTTGTCAGGTGCTGGTAAATCTCTAGTCATTCAAAGTTTAGAAGATATAGGCTATTTTTGTGTAGATAATTTACCACCTGTATTATTGCCTAAATTTGTTGAATTAATGGAGCAAGGTAATCCTTCATTACAAAAAGTGGCAATTGCTATAGATTTAAGAGGTAAAGAATTATTTAAATCACTTGTGAAAGAAATAGATTTAATCAAAAGTAGAAATGATGTTATCGTAGATGTCATGTTTTTAGAAGCAACAACAGAAAAGTTAATTTCAAGATATAAAGAATCACGACGTGCGCATCCATTAAATGAAAAGGGACAACGTTCATTAATTGAAGCCATTAATGAAGAACGTGGACAACTTTCACAAATTAGAAGTATCGCCAATTATGTGATTGATACGAGCCAACTTAAACCTAAAGCATTAAAAGAACGCATAGTTAATTATTATGAGAATGACGATTTTGAAACATTTACGATTAATGTGACGAGCTTTGGATTTAAACATGGTATTCAAATGGATGCTGACTTAGTATTTGATGTTCGATTTTTACCCAACCCTTATTATGTAGAAGAGTTACGTCCATTAACTGGATTAAACGAAGAAGTGTATACCTATGTAATGAAATGGAGAGAAACTGAAATATTCTTTGATAAACTAACTGATTTATTAAAATTCATGATTCCAGGTTACAAGAAAGAAGGTAAATCTCAATTAGTCATAGCTATTGGATGTACTGGTGGCCAACATCGTTCAGTAGCTTTAAGTAAACGTTTAGGTGAATATCTAAATGAGGTTTTTGATTATAACGTTTATGTTCATCACAGAGATGCACATATTGAAAGTGGCGAGCACTAATGAGAAGAATGAAAGTAGTATTAATCGGCGGGGGAACTGGTTTATCAGTATTAGCAAGAGGTTTAAGAGAATTTCCAATTGATATTACCGCTATTGTAACGGTCGCAGATGATGGTGGTAGTACAGGTAAAATTCGAAATGAAATGGATATCCCAGCTCCTGGTGATATTAGAAACGTTATTGCAGCGCTTAGTGACTCGGAATCAGTGTTAACACAATTATTTCAATATCGATTTGAAGAAAATCAAATCAGTGGACATTCGTTAGGAAATTTATTAATTGCTGGTATGACCAATATTACGAATGATTTTGGACATGCAATTAAAGAATTAAGTAAAGTATTAAATATTAAAGGTAAAGTGATTCCATCAACCAATTCAAGTGTGCAATTAAATGCCATTATGGAGGATGGAGACATTGTTTACGGTGAATCTAAAATTCCTAAAATGCAGAAAAAGATAGACAAAGTCTTTTTAGAACCGGATGATGTTGAACCTATGGAAGAAGCAGTGGAAGCGTTAGAAGAAGCAGACTTAATTGTTTTAGGTCCAGGTTCGTTGTATACGAGTGTCATCTCTAACTTATGTGTGAAAGGTATATCAGAGGCATTATTAAATTCTTCTGCACCTAAACTATATGTGTCTAACGTAATGACACAGCCAGGTGAAACAGATGGTTATGATGTGAAAGAACATATTAATGCATTACATCGACAAGCAGGACAATCATTTGTCGATTACGTCATTTGTTGTACGGATCAATTTAATGACAATGTTTTACAAAAATACAGAGAAAAGCATTCAGAACCCGTTGCTGTTAACGTTGATGAATTAAAACAGGACGGTATTAAAGTGATTACGGCATCTAATCTAGTTGAAATATCAGACGAACATTTAGTTAGACACAATACCAAAGTATTATCTACTTTGATATATGAAGTCGCACTTGAATTAATTAGTACAATTCAATTTGATCCTAACAGCAAACGTTAGCAGTAGTCATGATGAGTATATATTAGAACAAAGTTGAGTCAGTTAATTCAGTATGAAAAATAATTTAGATGAGATTTATTTAGAAAAAAGTCATTGCGAATAAATCATGTAGACAATGATAGGAAGGAATGAGTGTTCTATGAGCTTTGCATCAGATATGAAAAATGAATTAACTCGTATAGATGTAGATGAAGCTAATGCGAAAGCAGAGCTCAGTGCATTAATTCGTATGAATGGGGCACTTAGTCTGTCCAATCAACAGTTTGTGATAAACGTTCAAACTGAAAATGCCACAACTGCTAGAAGAATCTATTCGTTGATTAAGCGTATCTTTAACGTTGAAGTAGAAATATTAGTACGTAAAAAAATGAAATTGAAGAAAAATAATATATACATTTGTCGTACAAAGATGAAAGCTAGAGAGATTCTTGACGAATTAGGTATTTTAAAAGAAGGTGTATTTACACATGAAATTGATCCAGAGATGATCCAAGATGATGAAATGAAACGTAGTTACTTGCGTGGCGCATTTTTAGCAGGGGGTTCTGTAAATAACCCTGAAACATCTTCATATCATTTAGAAATTTTTTCTCAATTTGAGAATCATTCTGAAGGATTAACTAAATTGATGAATAGTTACGAATTAAATGCCAAACATCTTGAAAGAAAAAAAGGTAGTATCGTGTATTTGAAAGAAGCGGAAAAAATATCTGACTTTTTAAGTTTAATTGGTGGATATCAAGCACTGCTCAAATTTGAAGACGTCCGAATTGTACGTGATATGAGAAATTCAGTTAATCGATTAGTAAATTGTGAAACAGCAAATTTAAATAAAACTGTGAGTGCAGCTATGAAACAAGTTGAAAGTATTCAATTAATTGACCAAGAAATTGGCTTAGACAATTTGCCAGATCGTTTGCGTGAAGTCGCGAAATTAAGAGTTGAACATCAAGAAATTTCTTTAAAAGAATTAGGGGAAATGATTTCCACAGGGCCTATTTCTAAATCAGGTATGAATCATCGTTTAAGAAAATTAAACGAATTAGCAGATAAAATCCGAAACGGTGAGAAGATTGAACTATAAAAGACTCACTATCCTAGTGGAATGTAATCCGGAAAAATATATCATACTGAAGTGATAAAACTAAAAGCCATGTCTCATTGATAGAACACATTGTGTAATCATGTATTCTATATATGAAGTCATGGCTTTTTTCTGTTAATTTGATTCACTGCATAAGCAGTCTTTGTATTTAACATATATGAGCCCCCTCGAAGGGATGATTTTTAATTAAAATAGTGTTTGGCTCATTTTTAAAATACTATTAAATCAGTAATTTTATCTATTTGTATTTTACATACTTTTGCCAATCATTTTCTCTATAAACTAATTAAATCATTACTCTATTTTAAGGCAGTGTTTTTATAAATCATTCATTAATTTTATTGTTTTCGTGTTTTCTTCTTCATATGATTCTTCTAATAAATTCCCATAAATCTCATAAGTGATTTTCGCAGATTTATGACCTAAACATTTAACTATAAAGTAATTAGTTGAGTAGGTATATTAACAAAGCAATTAGTTAGTAATGAGAATAACTTTAATATTCAAGAGTTACCGACTGCACGTATAGAAGTATTTAAAGAGTTATTAGTTAATACTGAGCTACCTCAAACATTACGTGATGTGATTACTATTACAGATGATGAACATGTTGAATCTATACCATCACTAACATACATTAAAGATAAGTTAGCTACTAATGGTATTGAGCTATCACTTAATGGTAGTAGCAAATACTTTTATAGACGCGAGGGACACATATATACAGAAGTATCAGACAGTGTAGTGCATGGCTCGACCTACTTAAAGAGATCTTTATTAATGAGTGTGTCACATATGAAACAACATTACTCTTAGATAAGAACAATGCGAGTGGATTGATTGATAAAGATAACCAAGACTTATCACTATATAATCAAGGCATTAAAGAAGTAAGTAACACTACAATGTATGATGGTATTTAATAAGCGATAAAAGATATACCACAAACATTTAGACGTAATGTATCTATCATAATGAACACAGAACATCATGATAAACTCATCAAAGAGTTAGCACAGATGGGATTAGGTGGACTTGCAGGTGATTTAACTAAGCTATTTAATGTATCTCACGTAGTAGTTACAGATGATGCACAAGATATCTTTATAGGAGACTTTGGGCATGCTATATATGCTAAATATGAGCCTATTATGTACAATAAAAAGAAACAAGCATTAAGAGGCGTGTACCAATTTGCATTGAACTATGTGTTTGATATCAAAATTGTGCCAGAGTTATTACGAATCATTAATATTAAATAAATAATTTATACAATAAAATTTATTCCCCCCTACCTTTTGGGTCAAATATTATTTTTGACGGGTACCGGCGGGGGGCTTTCGTTTGCAACGCGGATAAATTTTTCATGAAAGGGGGTAACTCAGTTTATCCCTTTTTTTAATCATTTTAAGCGTCAAATCCATTGAAAAAGGTGTGATTATTTGGTCTCTGACTTCGAAAGTAATGATAAAATCACAGAAATTGAATTTTTAATGGATTATAATCCCAAAGTGATTAATAGAAAGATTAAAGCTATGAAATCACAAATAGATAGCCTATATCATTTAAATATGAGTCATGTGATTACCAATGAGAAAGATATGATGGTATTTGTATCATTGATGAGAAAGCGAAACTTCAATATAATTCAAAAACAGCACACGACAGGTTAAATTTACTCAAAAATATCATCAAGAATTATATTCAGAACGAACAACAAGATGTGATTAAATATATGTTAATCAGTGGTAAAGTAAGAAATCAAAATGTTATCGAACGCTTGAAGAAAGATATCTATCAAGTTGAGAGTCAAAAACGTAAAGAAAGACAAAATGAACGTTCAGAATTATACCAAAAGGCATTTGATGAGCATTTAGAACAAGTTAAAGAAGAATTATCTACCAATAGAAAGGTGTTAGCGATGCCATGAAGAATGATGATTACGTGATTTTATCGAAACACTTTAAAAATTATCATAAAATGATGGATTATTATCAATCGTTGAGAATGATCTATACCATCACAATTTATATCATCTTACTAGAGGTATAACTTCGGTCTTTAACGAATGTTCAATATTATATCAGCAAATTATAGAGTTATCTTGGTGGAAAGGTGAACAACTTGATGAAGTAATAGCACCAGCACTAAATTTAAGTATGAATGACTTCAATAAAGGGCGTAGAATCATTATTAAACAATTAGCAAATGAGATAGGTTGGGTATGAAAAAATATGATAAACAAAGTGTGAAAATATTTCTGAAAACTATCAACATAAAAATGATATCGATAAAGATATTGTAGTGACTAACATTGATGATTTCTTTAATATAAATCAAGATGAAGAAATAGAGAATGATCATATAGACGACACAATATACTTTAATGAACTAGATACTTTGATAGAAACAATCGCATCAGATAAAGAGTATTATGTGTACTGGTTAATTAGCGAGGGGCATTCATACGAAAATATAGGGGAAATATTTGATTTAAGTCGTGAACGCATTAGACAAATATATGATGGACTCTTAGTAAAGCTACCGTAATTGGTAGCTTTTTGTTAATTATCATTTAATATAGTTATAATGGCAAAGCCTATAATTAGTACGAGGATAATTGTTTTTAAGAATGGTATCTCACTAATGAAAAACGTCAGCATTAACAAAGTTATTGATAATGCAATACAAACTAACGAAGTGATATTGAAATCGTATTGGAGTGACCTAAAGCCTAGATAAGCAGTTAAAATTGAAAAAATAGCAGTTATTAAAGCTATTAATAAAATTATTAATGTGCCACTTAAGTAACCATCTTTACCTAAATTTCGAATATTTACATCATTACCAAACTGTTTAATAAATTCATTGGCCATTAATTTTAGAAAGATAAATGAAATAGATGTAATAATCATTGTTACCATACACCACTGAGATTTTTTAATATCTTCTATCAATACATTCATCATATACACCTCCTTAAGAATCATTTTAAATAATGGTATATAAAGATTAATTGTATTTGCCAAAGTGTTATAATTTAATTCATAAGTGTAAAAATAATTTTAAAAGGAGGGAGATAAAACGTATATACTGTTTGAGCATATAGAAGATTATGAAAATTCTAAGACCAATGTAATGTGTGTTAGTGAGAATCAAAATCTTATAACCAATATATTATCAAATTACAAAATTTATAGAATATTAGAACTAGAAAATAGAGTTATATATGAATTGGATGATAAAGATTTAATACTAATCAATACTATAAAAGATAGTTACCTAAAAAAAGAGGTAGTTTTATGAAAAAATTAAAAGAATTAGATTTATATGAGCAAAGTATTCAAAAATTAAATTTTTGTTTATATCACATAGAAAATTTAAAGAAAAAAGAAGAATTAGATTTAAATGATCAGATAATGATTAACTTATTACTGAACGTATATAAATCGGTAATGGAATATTCTATACAACGCATAAAAAAACATAATAATGTGAGTAAAAACAAAAAACCATATATTCCAAATAAAAAAGAAATGAAAAGTATCGAAACGTTTTACAATCTGCTAAATGAAAGATTTGGTGTTAATGACAATAGAGGTAGAGAAATTTTTGATTCTTTATTTTACACTGAAACATATAATGAATTCAATAAAATGCAGAATAATGAAAAACATTCAATGATAAATGTTCAATTCAAAAATATAACAAAGGGAATAGGTTACACTGAACAAAAAGGTGTGATTATTAAAGATGTGAGTATATCTGGGCATGAAGACAATGTTGATACTTTGATTATGCCGAATAGTAGGAAGATTGATTTTAGCAAAGTTAAAGACTATTCATATAAAGAAGAAATTTATTTTGAATACAATAATAGAGAAGTGTTTGAATTTTTAGATGACGTTTATCAAATGGTTAATAATTTCGTTATTGATATTAGAGAATACATAGATAAGCGTGATTTATAATTTGAATGAAAGAGAAATTCTCAGAATAAATAAGTGATAGAGCTATTTAAAGATATAATTCAAATTTATTTTTGTATAATGTTTTTCTAATGATGAGTAAATTTCAACAAAATAAGGATCAACAATTTAATGATATGCACTCCATAAAGTTAGATTTGTAGTCCAACTTTTGGGTTGCACATCACAATGCTAAGCTCTTATTTTTATACTCTTAAATCAAGATATAACTTTTCTGCATATGGTAATAATTCAGGTATATAATTTCTAGCGTAGCCTTCTATAAATCTTAAAGCTTGAGAGTCAGTTATTTCGTCATATTTAGTTACATTTTCAATTAATATTGATTTAAATTCTTCAATGTTCATATCATCAGTGTTTTTGTTATTAGACAACCTTGTAAATGCCATAAATACTTTTTCATATTCATCTAGAGGGATACCTAAGTCTAAACATAAAAGACTTATTGATTTTGTATTGTAAGGATGATGTCCTACGATTTCTGCTAGTTCTGAAACTGCTTGATATAGTAACCTTATATCATCTTTATTTTCAAACATTATTTTCACTCCTAAACTAGTAAATTAATACCTTCTTTTACTGCAACTTTAACTTGACCAACGAGGTCTTTGTCAATACCAGCATCTACTAATCCTCTATACACTGCATCAGCAACTGAGTTAGCTGGGACTTCAGATAATTTTAACAAAGGGCGTAGTTCTGAATCAATTGCGTCGAAATTTTTTGAAACAGCATTTGCTGCTTTTTGATTGCCAGTAACAGTTTTAACTGCACCTACTAATTTACCTTTATTACTTAATATACCCTTAATAGTTTTTTAGTAAGATATATCCCGCCTACATAGGTTTGTACATTTTTTTTGTTTTCATTAGTTTGTTGATTTGACTTGTTATCTTGAGATTGTTGAACATTACTATTTTGCGTTTGAACTTGTTCTTCTGCACTTGCTAAAGGGGAAATAGACGTTAATAAAACCGCACTTAAAACTAATGATCCTATACTCTTACTTAACTTCATAGCTTATCTACTCTTTTAATCAAATTTTTAATCTAGCACTTACAACTTTAGTCTATAGTAATCGTTTTAAAATTGGTGTAATTTCCCCAAGTGTCTGTTTCATATACATAAGTGTATATATATAACTTTTACTATCTTTGGAATTACTTCTGAGAAACGTCTTGTGTAAATCTGAGAATCGGTATATGTATAAATAGTACTTAATATCTGTATTGGGTAGCTATTTTATTTATATTGATATTGTGATATATGTATTATTGAGTACATTATTAATTAAATATAATAAAGGTGGTTATTGCGTGAGTATAAAAGAAATGTGGGAATATTTACTAAATAAAAAATGGGAATCTGATGAAATTTGGATGCTAATATTATACATATTCATAGCTAGTATCTTTACGACACCATTATTGGGTGTTCCTATAGGTGTTATAGCTTATTTATATTTAAGTGATGATAAATTTAATTAATGGTTTAATGATTACTAAAATGGTCATTGAAATCGTGATCCATGACACTAGTATATAGCTTACTGAACGAAATGTTCACTATGACAAATACATTTAAGATACTTACTAATTTATATATTAAAAACAAGCATAACAAAAAGCCATCATATATAGTATATGGTGGCTTAAACGTTGAATGTGAAATTAAAAATAAACATAGTATGAATAGCGTCATTTTATTATACTATGATTTAAGACTATCTGAGATTCATGAATCCCCAAATGTTGAGTAACTTTCAACATAGTTTAATTATACCATAACTTAGTAGTAGGTACTAAATTTATATGTGGTATTATGGTAAGAAAAACATGAGGTGACAGATAATGCAAAATAAATTTGAGTTGAAACATATTTTGTTTATAACCTTTATTGTTGTTCTTGCAATAATGACGTTTGTGTTCACAGTTGGTTACATTATTAGCTCTGTGGATCCTAATCATAGTATTACGGGTTATTCCATTGCCATTAGTTTTGTTGGTATATTTTCAACGTTTGGTGGTGCATTTTTAGGTGCGGCTATATCTGGGCGTTATACCATGAAAACCATTAGATTAAGTGAAAATAATAAAATTGAAATTAATAAAAAGAGAGCAAAAGCGCTAAAAAATGAGTTGTTAAAACAAACTAAAATAGCTCTTGATAATGCACGACCTTTTGATGCAGGTGGAATGTTTACATTTGAAGAAGTAATATATAACAGAGTAAGAGATACCTATATAAATAGAATAAATATATCACTGAATAAAATAAGCGAGTTTAAAATGAGCGAAAGTTATTATTATCTAAGTGATGATGATATCACTGAACTAGATGATGTGTATGAGTTAATATCAGAATTAATATTTTGTATTGAAGATTTAAATAGTCGCCAAGATGATGGAGAAAAAGAGAAAAACCCAGATTTTTACAGAATTAAAAGTACTTACTTTGCAAATCTGAAAACTTTTTATTCAAAATATAAATAACGTTTCCCTGTTTTTTCCCCATTAAGCAAAAGAAACGCCATTAAAACAACGTTTTAATGGCTACTGAGCCCCCTCGAAGGGAATCGAACCCCTATTCTAAGAACCGGAATCTTATGTGTTATCCATTACACTACAAGGGGAAAATAGATAAAGCTTATTTCTGTACTAAACGATATAAAATCAGTACAATCAAAAATAGTTATTTCTAGTGTACAAAAGTAATTCACTTAACGTCAATTAGCAATTAAACTAAAAGAACTTTATTTTTGACCATTTTTGACTTTTGGGTTAAAATGTGAAGTAACAGTTATTACAAGGAGGAAATATAGATGAATTTAATTCCTACAGTTATCGAAACAACAAATCGTGGGGAACGTGCGTATGACATTTATTCACGATTATTAAAAGACCGTATTATTATGTTAGGTTCTCAAATTGATGATAACGTTGCTAACTCAATTGTATCTCAATTATTATTCTTACAAGCCCAAGACTCTGAAAAAGATATTTACTTATATATCAATTCACCAGGGGGAAGCGTGACTGCTGGCTTTGCTATCTATGATACAATTCAACATATCAAACCAGATGTTCAAACAATTTGTATTGGTATGGCTGCGTCAATGGGTTCATTCTTATTAGCAGCAGGTGCAAAAGGTAAACGTTATGCTTTACCAAACGCTGAAGTAATGATTCACCAACCTTTAGGTGGTGCACAAGGTCAAGCAACTGAAATCGAGATTGCTGCCAACCATATCTTAAAAACTCGTGAAAAATTAAATCGTATTTTAGCTGAAAGAACAGGTCAATCTATTGAAAAAATTCAACAAGATACTGATCGTGACAATTTCTTAACAGCTGAAGAAGCTAAAGCATACGGCTTAGTTGATGAAGTTATGGAACCAGAAGGTAAACAATAATATTTCTATTTAATTAGATATAATAATCGAAGTTCAATAAAAAGAAGTCAGGACCATCATTTAAGGTCCTGACTTCTTTTTTACTTATATAGATTTGTATGGCGTTAACTATTTTAACTTATGTCTCAATCCATTAATTGAAATAAACGACATTATGAGTCCTACAATAATAAATAGGATGGAGAGTAATATCATAATTACTGTTTGATCAAATACTAAGACACCGTTCAAAATACAGATTAAGCCTGCTATGATCATTAAAATGTATGTGAGTTTGTCATTTTGATTGTTTTCCATTGCTGTTGTACCTCTTAATTTAATTTCTGATTAAATCATCTAGTGCATTTTTAAGATTATTATACATGAAATTAAATCCTAGTGCTTCGAGTTTATTTGGTAATACCTTTTGCGTATCTAAAACAACGGTAGACATTTCACCAAGTACTAGTCTCATCGCAAAGCTTGGAACCCATGTTTCATGTGGCTTATGCATTGCACGAGCTAACGTATAACCGAATAAATTTTGACGTTCAGGTATTGGTGCAGTTAAGTTAAAAGGTCCTTTGGCTTTGTCATTACCGATTGTAAATAATATTGCACGTGTTAAATCATCAATGTGAATCCATGAATACCACTGGAAACCAGATCCTAATTTACCACCAACATAAAATTGATAAGGTAATTTCATAGTTTGTAAAGCGCCACCATCATTAGATAAGATCATTCCAAAGCGACCTAAAACGACTCTTGTTCCTAGTGCTTCGAATTGCTTAGCAAATCTTTCCCATTGATAAACAATATCTGATAAAAAGTCAAACGGTAATGTTTTAAAAAGTTCTGTATAACTATGGTGATAATTAGGAGGGTAATATCCCATAGCACTAGCATTAAATAATACTTCTGGCTTCTTTTCTCTTTTTTTAAATAATTCAAAAAGGGCCTGTGTAGATTGAATTCTGCTTAACATTAATGTTTGTTTATAGTCTTTTGTCCAACGTTGGTTGAGTGTTGCACCAGCTAGATTGATAACGATATCGATATCAGGCACTTTACTTTCCCAGCCATCTTTAGACCAATTCACATATGAAACCCGAGCATCGTTTGATTGTTCATCATGTCGAGTCAAAATAGTAATATGAGCATTTGATTTCTTAATTTCACTCACTAAATGAGAACCTACCATGCCAGTTCCACCAGTTATTAAATATTGTTTCATTATCTCACCTCAATAAAAAATTCTAACTTAGTTAATAGTTAGTAGTGATTATTATTATTCAAAATTTATCCAATTTTTAGCCAACAATATGTCAAATACTTTTTTAGATTCGTATTTAAAAAATTTTTTGTTAAGTTATAATTGATTTGTACCTTCGGAAATTAATTAAACATCTCTTAATTAGTATGAGTATACCCCATAATATACTAGCGAAGGTAAATTTTGACTCCCTTTAGTAGTGGGCCCATGCGAGCAACGTATGGGTCTTTTTTCTCTCTTTATTATTATTCTAAATGATTTTTACATCTTTTTACAGAAATAAACTTAATAAAAAATTGTGTGCATATTTATAATAGAAATAATCATTTAATTAATAAACTTTAATTTTAATGAAAAAACCAAATGAAAGTGAACAGTGCCAATAAAATGAAGGCATAATAGCAGCTATTGCTTAAAATGGGTGATTTATTTTGATGTTGATCATTAGTTATCAACATCTTTTTTATTGTAATTTTGTGGTCATCATTGGTATTAGTCTCTAAATGTTCTTCAAACAATTTTTTCATTATTATCACAAACCGTTCCTATTAAATTTACATTAAAAAAGTTTAAAATAGATGTTTCTTCTTCATTATGATGTTATCATAAATGAGATAAGATTATGTAAATAGTAATTTGCTAATCCTATTGAAATCCTAAATATAAATTTTTGATGAATAAAACATAACGAAAACTTAAGATATAAATTTATTTATTATATATGATATTCCATGTTTAAAGTGAGGGAGAATATGTCAAAGCAAGATTTTAATGAGTACGACAATCAAGGTAAAAAAGGTATGAGTGGCATCGCGAAAATAATTAGTATCATTATCGTATTATTGCTACTGGGTGGCTTAACATTTGCTATATTTTCATTTGTAGATCATTCAAAGAAAGCTAATGAACGATTAAATAATGAGACGAAGCAAGAACAAAAAGATAAAAAAGACAAAGACGACAAAGAGAAAAAAGAAAAATCATCTGACAAAAAGTCTGATGAAAAGCAAAATACACAACAAAAACCATCACAACAACAGACAAGACAACAACCAACAACACAGCAACAACCTTCTACTCAACAACCAAAATCACAACAGCCTAAGACACAACAAAAACCAAAAGTAGATAATAAAACTAAGGAAGCACCAACTAAAGAAAAACCAAGCAAGCAAGAGAAACCAAGCACGCAAGAAAAACCAAGTACCCAAGAAAAGCCTAGCACTCAAGAAAAACCAAGCACACAACAAAAGCCAAGTACTCAAGAGAAACCAAGCACACAACAAAAACCAAGTACCCAAGAAAAGCCAAGTGCACAACAATCAACGCAGAATAACTCAAACAATAATACACAACGCAGTGCATCACAACAATCAAATAATAGACAAAGTTCACAAAGTCAAAATAGTTCATCTAACAATAAATCTGATGAATAAGTATTAAAAGGCCGATAAGGTATTTCGTACAATTGCGATTCGCAAGTTAATGTACTGACCTTATCGGCATTTTTTATATTAAAAAAATTATTACAGTAATGTGCATTAAAATAACCAATAAATAAACATTGTGATAATAAGGGAAATGAGCATCAATGTAGAGCAACCAATAGAACATCCACACCCCGTGTGTGTACATCCATATGTATAAATTTGGTTACTGGACTTGTTATCGTCATAGCGATTTTGATGAAAATGTTCATCATCTTTATAACGCGGGTCAGTTGGATCGATAACTTCTATTTTATTTTCGTCGTCTGTACTCAATATAAATTAAACCTTCTTTCAAAAAGAGTTGTCCTTATTTGGATTATAAATGAAAAGCACAATATTATAAAAGAATAATTGCTTTATAGTGATATGGTTAACTCGTAACATAAAGGGTAATATTATCAATGTGTAGCACAATATTTATCAACTGAGTCGTGTGCAACTAAAAGTTGATAAAAAGCTTAAAATACCTTGAATAAGTGATTTAATTCACGTAACTGTACCTAAAGTAAATGAAATCGCTTTACACAATATTTGGAAAATTTTGAGCGGATTTACTTGCATTTTAATTCGCATAATAGTACTATTGCAATTGTAAAGAGGTTAGATTTTGTCCCACGTGGGACTTCAAACGTCAATCCTCTATGATTCAAGCAATATTGACTCATCCTTTAGAAACATACAAGGAGGAAAGAGTAGTGAAAGATTTGATCGAAATTCAACAGCAACTTATTCCAGATTTGGTCGAAAAGATGTATCGTCGTTTTTCAATCTTAGCTACTATTTCTCAAAATGAGCCAGTTGGACGACGTAGTTTAAGTGAACATATGGATTTGACGGAAAGAGTTCTACGTTCTGAAACAGATTTGTTAAAAAAACAAGAACTAATCAAAGTTAAATCAACAGGAATGGAAATCACTGAAAAGGGTAAAGAGGTAATCAATCAATTAAATGATTACTTTAATCATTATTCAGATGATCATAAAATGGCTAATGCCATTAAAGAGAAGTACAACATAAAAGAAGTTCATGTTGTCCCTGGTGATTCAGACGAGAAACAATCAGTTAAAAGAGAAATGGGCAGACAGGCTGGCCAGTTATTAGAAAGTAGTTTATACGAAGACGCAATTGTGTCAGTAACTGGTGGTTCAACAATGGCTTATGTAAGTGAATCTATTCATTTATTACCATTTAATGTGTTCTTCGTACCTGCTCGTGGTGGACTTGGTGAAAATATGGTATATCAAGCCAATACGATTGCATCAAGTATGGCACAACAAGCAGGTGGTTATTACACAACATTATATGTACCTGATAACGTAAGTGAGTCTACATATAATACATTAATGTTAGAACCTTCAGTCAGTCATACATTGGATAAAATTAAACAAGCGAATGTAACGATACATGGTATTGGTGATGCGCTGAAGATGGCGCATCGACGACAGTCACATAAAGATGTGATTGATAAGCTTCAACATCACCAAGCCGTGGGTGAAGCATTTGGTTATTACTTTGATGCTCAAGGTCATATCGTCCACAAAGTAAAGACAATCGGATTACAATTAGAAGATCTTGAGTCCAAAGACTTTATCTATGCAGTAGCAGGCGGTCAATCTAAAGGTGAAGCAATTAAAGCTTACTTATCAATTGCCCCTGACAATACAGTGTTAATCACTGATGAAGCTGCGGCGAAAGTAATATTAAATTAGGAATAAAAAGTTCAAAGCTTTTTAAATATCATTATTAAAGGAGGCCATTATAATGGCAGTAAAAGTAGCAATTAATGGTTTTGGTAGAATTGGTCGTTTAGCATTTAGAAGAATTCAAGACGTAGAAGGTTTAGAAGTAGTTGCAGTAAACGACTTAACTGATGACGATATGTTAGCACACTTATTAAAATATGACACTATGCAAGGTCGCTTCACTGGTGAAGTAGAAGTTATCGACGGTGGATTCCGCGTTAACGGTAAAGAAGTTAAATCATTCGATGAACCAGATGCAAGCAAATTACCTTGGAAAGACTTAGATATCGACGTAGTATTAGAATGTACTGGTTTCTATACTGACAAAGATAAAGCACAAGCTCACGTTGATGCAGGTGCTAAAAAAGTATTAATCTCAGCTCCAGCAACTGGTGACTTAAAAACAATCGTTTACAACACTAACCACGATGAATTAGATGGTTCTGAAACAGTAGTATCAGGTGCATCATGTACTACTAACTCATTAGCTCCAGTAGCTAAAGTGTTAAGTGATGAGTTCGGTTTAGTTGAAGGTTTAATGACAACTATCCACGCATACACTGGTGACCAAAATACTCAAGATGCTCCACACAGAAAAGGCGACAAACGTCGTGCTCGTGCTGCAGCAGAAAACATTATCCCTAACTCAACTGGTGCTGCTAAAGCAATCGGTAAAGTAATTCCTGAAATCGACGGAAAATTAGACGGTGGTGCACAACGTGTTCCAGTTGCAACTGGTTCATTAACTGAATTAACAGTAGTATTAGAAAAAGACGTAACAGTTGAACAAGTTAACGAAGCAATGAAACAAGCTTCTGACGAATCATTCGGTTACACTGAAGACGAAATCGTATCTTCTGACGTAGTTGGTATGACTTACGGTTCATTATTCGATGCAACTCAAACTCGTGTAATGGCTGTTGGTGGTCGTCAATTAGTTAAAGTTGCTGCTTGGTACGACAATGAAATGTCATACACTGCTCAATTAGTACGTACTTTAAACAAATTAGCTGAGTTATCTAAATAATTAAAGCATAGTTAATTTAACTAGTGCTCTTAACTGTTAAATTTTATAATAAAGCTTATGAGTAAGCGGGGAGCACAAACGCTTCTCCGCTTATTTTTTAATATATATTTTCCTAATTAAAGGAGGAAATGAAAATGGCTAAAAAAATAGTTTCTGATTTAGAACTTAAAGACAAAACGGTATTAGTTCGTGCGGACTTCAACGTACCTTTAAAAGACGGTGAAATCACAAATGATAACCGTATTGTACAAGCATTACCAACAATCAAATACATCATCGAACAAGGTGGTAAAGTTGTCTTATTCTCACACTTAGGTAAAGTAAAAGAAGAAAGCGACAAAGAATCATTAACATTAAAACCTGTTGCAGATGACTTATCTAAAAAGTTAGATAAAGACGTAGTATTTGTACCTGAAACTCGTGGTGAAAAATTAGAATCTGCAATCAAAGATCTTAAAGCTGGCGATGTAATATTAGTACAAAATACACGTTTTGAAGATTTAGATGGTAAGAAAGAATCTAAAAATGACCCAGAATTAGGTAAATATTGGGCTTCATTAGGTGACGTATTTGTAAACGATGCATTCGGTACTGCTCACCGTGAACATGCCTCTAACGTAGGTATTTCTACTCATTTAGAAACTGCAGCTGGTTTCTTAATGGAAAAAGAAATTAAATTCATTGGTGGCGTAGTAAACGATCCACACAAACCAGTGGTAGCCATCCTTGGTGGTGCTAAAGTTTCTGATAAAATCGGCGTAATCAAAAACTTATTAAACATTGCTGATAAAATCCTTATCGGTGGAGGAATGGCTTATACATTCCTTAAAGCACAAGGTAAAGAAATTGGATTATCTTTATTAGAAGAAGACAAAATTGACTTTGCTAAAGAATTATTAGAAAGCAATGGAGACCAAATTGTATTACCTGTTGATGCTAAAGTAGCAAAAGAATTCTCAAATGATGCAGAAATCACTGAAGTATCAATTGATGATATTCCTAAAGACCAAGAAGCAATGGATGTTGGTCCTAAAACTGTTGAATTATTTAATAAAGAATTACAAGGTGCGCATACAGTAGTATGGAATGGACCTATGGGTGTATTCGAATTTAGTAACTTTGCTCAAGGTACTATCGGTGTATGTGAGTCAATCGCTAACTTAAAAGATGCTGTGACAATTATCGGTGGTGGTGATTCTGCAGCAGCAGCAATCTCACTAGGATTCGAAGATAACTTCACTCACATTTCTACTGGTGGCGGTGCATCATTAGAATACCTAGAAGGTAAAGAATTACCTGGTATTAAAGCAATCAACAATAAATAATATCTATAAAATGTTGTGTTTTTCTAAGGTATATTCGGGAAAACGAATGTTGAAAGATATATAGTATACCAATAAACATTAAAATATTAAGGAGTGTATTGAATGAGAACACCAATTATCGCAGGTAACTGGAAAATGAACAAAACAGTTCAAGAAGCTAAAGATTTCGTTAATGAATTATCAACATTACCTGATCCTAAAGAAGTTGAATCAGTAATTTGTGCACCAACAATTCAATTAGATGCATTAATCACAGCAGTTAAAGATGGTAAAGCTAAAGGCTTACAAATCGGTGCTCAAAATGCATATTTTGAAGATAATGGTGCTTTCACAGGAGAAACTTCTCCAGTAGCATTAGCTGATTTAGGCGTGAAATATGTTGTCATCGGGCACTCTGAACGTCGTGACTTATTCCACGAAACAGACGAAGAAGTTAATAAAAAAGCGCACGCTATCTTCAATCACGGCATGACACCAATCATTTGTGTTGGTGAATCAGATGAAGAACGTGAAAGTGGAAAAGCTAATGAAGTTGTAGGTAACCAAGTTAAGAAAGCTGTTGAAGGTTTATCAAATGAGCAACTTAAACAAGTTGTGATTGCATATGAACCAATCTGGGCTATCGGTACTGGTAAATCATCTACATCTGAAGATGCTAATGAAATGTGTGCACATGTTCGTAAAACAATTGCAGACTTATCAAGCCAAGATGTAGCTGATGCAACTCGTATTCAATATGGTGGTAGTGTTAAACCTAACAACATCAAAGAATATATGGCTCAATCAGATATCGACGGCGCATTAGTAGGCGGCGCTTCATTAAAAGTAGAAGATTTTGAACAATTGTTAGAAGGTGCAAAATAATTATGGCAAAACAACCAACTGCCTTAATCATTTTAGATGGTTTTGCAAATCGTGAAAGTGAACACGGTAACGCTGTAAAATTAGCAAACAAACCTAATTTTGATCGTTACTACAATAAATATCCAACTACTCAAATTGAAGCTAGTGGATTAGATGTTGGTCTTCCTGAAGGCCAAATGGGTAACTCTGAAGTAGGACACATGAATATTGGTGCTGGACGTATTGTTTATCAAAGTTTAACTCGTATTAACAAATCAATCGAAGACGGAGATTTCTTCGAAAATGATGTGTTAAATAACGCAGTAAAACATGTGAAAGACAACAATTCAGCATTACATGTATTCGGTTTACTATCAGATGGCGGTGTTCACAGTCATTATAAACACTTATTTGCGATTTTAGAATTAGCTAAAAAGCAAGGTGTTGAGAAAGTATATGTACATGCATTTTTAGATGGACGTGACGTTGATCAAAAATCTGCAATTAAATATATCGAAGAAACAGAAGCTAAATTCAAAGAATTAGGTGTAGGCCAATTCGCTTCAGTATCTGGACGTTATTATGCAATGGACCGTGATAAACGTTGGGATCGTGAAGAAAAAGCTTACAACGCAATTCGTAATTTTGAAGGTCCTACATTCGCTACTGCTAAAGAAGGTGTAGAAGCGAACTATGATAAAGATTTAACAGATGAGTTTGTTGAACCATTTATCGTTGAAGGACAAAATGATGGCGTTAATGACGGAGATGCAGTTATTTTCTATAACTTCCGTCCAGACAGAGCTGCACAATTATCAGAAGTATTCACTAATAAAGCATTTGAAGGTTTCAAAGTAGAACGAGTTAACGACTTATTCTACGCTACATTTACAAAATACAACGATGACGTTGATGCTGAAGTTGTATTTGAAAAAGTAGATCTTAAAAATACAATTGGTGAAGTTGCTCAAGATAATAATCTTACACAATTACGTATTGCTGAGACAGAAAAATTCCCTCATGTTACTTACTTCATGAGTGGTGGTCGTAATGCTGAATTTGAAGGTGAACGTAGACGTTTAATCGATTCACCTAAAGTTGCAACTTACGACTTAAAACCAGAAATGAGTGCATACGAAGTAAAAGATGCCTTATTAGAAGAATTAGACAAAGGCGACTTAGATTTAATCTTGTTAAACTTTGCTAATCCAGACATGGTAGGTCACAGTGGTATGTTAGAGCCAACAATCAAAGCTATCGAAGCTGTTGATGAATGTTTAGGTGAAGTTGTAGATAAAATTATCGACATGGGTGGTCATGCGATCATCACTGCAGACCATGGTAACTCTGACCAAGTCTTAACAGATGATGATCAACCAATGACTACACATACAACTAACCCAGTTCCAGTTATTGTTACAAAAGAAGGCGTAACTTTAAGAGAAACTGGTCGTTTAGGCGACTTAGCTCCAACATTATTAGATTTATTAAATGTTCAACAACCTGAAGATATGACAGGCGAATCTTTAATTAATCATTAATTTATAGAAAATATGTTTCAAATAAGGGATTAAGTTCCCTTGTTTGTTAACTTTTCGTTAACAACATGTATTATCATTTTATTAATTAAATAAATAAAGCTATAATAGCTTTAAATCATATATTTAAAGGAGAAATTAAACATGCCAATTATTACAGATGTTTACGCTCGCGAAGTCTTAGATTCACGTGGTAACCCAACAGTTGAGGTAGAAGTATTAACTGAAAGTGGCGCATTCGGCCGTGCATTAGTACCATCAGGTGCTTCTACAGGTGAACACGAAGCAGTAGAATTACGTGACGGTGACAAATCACGTTACTTAGGTAAAGGTGTTACTAAAGCTGTTGAAAACGTAAATGAAATCATCGCACCAGAAATCGTTGAAGGTGAATTCTCAGTATTAGATCAAGTATCTATCGACAAAATGATGATTCAATTAGACGGTACTTCAAATAAAGGTAAATTAGGTGCTAACGCTATTTTAGGTGTATCAATCGCCGTAGCTAGAGCAGCAGCTGACTTATTAGGTCAACCTTTATACAAATACTTAGGTGGATTTAACGGTAAACAATTACCAGTTCCAATGATGAACATCGTTAACGGTGGTTCTCACTCAGATGCACCAATCGCATTCCAAGAGTTCATGATTTTACCAGTAGGTGCTGAATCATTCAAAGAATCATTACGTTGGGGCGCTGAAATCTTCCATAACTTAAAATCAATTTTAAGTAAACGTGGATTAGAAACTGCAGTAGGTGACGAAGGTGGTTTCGCTCCTAAATTTGAAGGTACAGAAGATGCTGTAGAAACAATTATCCAAGCTATCGAAGCAGCTGGTTACAAACCAGGTGAAGAAGTATTCTTAGGATTTGACTGTGCTTCATCAGAATTCTACGAAAATGGTGTTTATGATTACACTAAATTCGAAGGTGAACATGGTGCTAAACGTAGTGCAGCTGAACAAGTTGACTACTTAGAACAATTAATCAACAAATACCCAATCATCACTATTGAAGATGGTATGGACGAAAACGACTGGGAAGGTTGGAAACAACTTACAGAACGTATCGGTGATAAAGTACAATTAGTTGGCGACGATTTATTCGTAACTAACACTGAAATCTTATCTAAAGGTATCGAACAAGGTATTGGTAACTCAATCTTAATCAAAGTTAACCAAATCGGTACTTTAACTGAAACATTCGATGCGATCGAAATGGCTCAAAAAGCTGGTTACACAGCAGTAGTTTCTCACCGTTCAGGTGAAACAGAAGATACAACAATTTCTGATATCGCTGTTGCTACAAACGCTGGTCAAATCAAAACTGGTTCATTATCAAGAACTGACCGTATCGCTAAATACAATCAATTATTACGTATTGAAGATGAATTATACGAAACTGCTAAATTTGATGGTATTAAATCATTCTACAATTTAGATAAATAAGTTTTGTTTTAACATTTAAATTATTGAGTTCACGCTAAAAGTCTAGGATGTGCATCCTAGAAACATAACCCGTTACAGAGTTGAGGCTGTAACGGGTTTTTAATATGTCATTGTAGTTGATCATTTATAAGTGCATCAATAAGTATGATTTAACTTATATATACAAACTGGTATAATAATGTAAGTATTCAATTGTAAAAGGAGAACGATAATGGCTGAAACAACAAAAAAAGAAGTCGTTACAGGTAATGTAATAGCTATCAGTTCACTTATATTTTTCATATTGTTAATCATTCATAATTTTATCGTGTTAGATGCTACAACAGTTAAAACATTGTTATCACTAGCAGGTCAAAAGACAACGACTAATTCAGTGAATCAAGTATTAAACAGTTTCAGATTTGACGGTGTCATGTATTTATTAGCATATTTATCAGGTGTCATTGCATATTGGAATCGCCATCCTTATTTATGGTGGTTTATGTTTGCAGTATATATTTCGAATGCTTTCTTTACACTCGTCAATTTATACATGGTTGTACATGCGATACTAGATGTTAAAAGTGTGATCGCCATATTACCTATTTTAATTGTAGTGATTGGTTCACTTATTTTAGCAGCATATATGTTAGTCGTATCAATTAAGCGTAAAAGTACGTTCAATCGATAGAAGATTGATAAACAATACGAATATGTGTTATAATTCGATTCGTATATAATGAATGGAGGACAATTTTTATGCATACATTTTTCGTCGTATTATTAATTATAGATTGTATTGCATTAGTGACTGTTGTATTACTCCAAGAAGGAAAAAGTAATGGACTTTCAGGTGCTATCAGTGGCGGCGCAGAACAGTTGTTTGGTAAACAAAAACAACGTGGCGTCGATTTATTCTTGCATAGATTAACAATAATTTTATTTGTAATATTCTTTTTACTTATGATTGGCATAAGTTATCTTGGTTTATAAGGTCCGACGATGTTCATGTCGGGCTTTTTTATTTATAATAAAGAGAAAATGAATGATAGAGATATTGAGTAATAAAGGGAAGTCGTTTGATATAAAAATGGTTTATGAATACTTTTGGAAGAGGGATGAACATCATGCAAATTAAACTACCTAAGCCTTTCTTTTTCGAAGAGGGCAAGCGTGCAGTATTGTTATTACATGGATTTACAGGTAATTCTTCAGATGTAAGACAATTAGGCCGTTTCTTACAGAAAAAGGGCTATACATCTTATGCGCCACAATATGAGGGCCATGCTGCACCACCTGAAGAGATATTAAAATCAAGTCCATACGTATGGTTTAAAGATGTCTTAGATGGCTATCAATATTTAGTTGATCAAGGATATGATGAAATTGCAGTTGCGGGATTATCATTAGGTGGCGTTTTTGCTTTAAAATTAAGCTTAAACAGAGATGTTAAGGGTATTATAACTATGTGCGCTCCTATGGATGATAAGTCATCGAGCACAATTTACGACGGATTTTTAGAATATGCTAGAAATTTCAAGAAATATGAGGGTAAAGATCAAGCGACCATTGATCAAGAAATGGAACATTTCCATCCAACTGAAACACTTGAAGAATTAAGTGCTACAATGAAAGGCGTTAAAGATCAAGTAGATGAAGTGATGGACCCAATATTAGTTGTACAAGCAGAACAAGACAAAATGATTGATCCTCAATCAGCAAATTATATATATGAAACTGTAGAATCTGATGATAAAGATATTAAATGGTATGCGAACTCAGGACATGTAATCACAATCGATAAAGAAAAAGTACAAGTCTTTGAGGATATTTACGCATTTTTAGAATCATTAGATTGGTCAGAATAAAAATAAACAAGATAATTAGAAAGGAGGGGCATAATGAATTTAAAACAATCCATCGAAGAAATGATTAAACAACCTGACTACGAACCCATGTCAGTATCAGATTTTCAAGATGCGTTAGGTTTAAATAGTGCCGACTCATTCAGAGATTTAATAAAGGTGCTTGTTGAACTAGAACAAACTGGTTTAATTGAACGTACGAAGACAGATAGATATCAACGAAAGCAATCTAGTAAGTCTAACTCGAAATTAGTAAGAGGAACGTTAAGTCAGAATAAAAAGGGATTTGCGTTCTTAAGACCAGAAGAAGAGGGTGTAGATGACATCTTCATCCCGCCAACAAAAATCAATAGAGCCTTAGATGGAGATACCGTCATTGTAGAAGTTCACAAAGGTAGAGGCGACTTTAAAGGCAAGACAGAAGGTGAAGTCAAATCCATCGAAAAACATTCTGTCACTCAAGTAGTAGGTACTTATAGTGAAGCGAAACATTTCGGCTTTGTCATTCCAGATGATAAACGTATTATGCAGGATATCTTTATTCCTAAGGGTCAAAGCTTAGGTGCAGTAGATGGTCATAAAGTATTAGTGCAAATCACTAAATATGCTGATGGAACAGATAACCCGGAAGGCCACATTTCAGCTATACTAGGCCATAAAAACGATCCTGGTGTAGATATTTTATCTATCATTTATCAACATGGTATTGAGATAGAATTCCCAGATAATGTACTTAAAGAAGCTGAAGATGTTCCTGATGAAATTGAGCCTTCTGAAATCGAAGGACGTCATGATTTAAGAGACGAATTAACGATTACAATTGATGGCGCAGATGCTAAAGACTTAGATGACGCCATTAGCGTTAAAAAATTAAAAAATGGTAATACGGAATTAACGGTAAGTATTGCAGATGTAAGTTATTATGTAACTGAAGATTCAGCTTTAGATAAAGAAGCTTATGATAGAGCTACAAGTGTGTACTTAGTAGACAGAGTTATTCCAATGATTCCGCATAGATTAAGTAATGGTATTTGTTCATTAAATCCTGAAGTTGATCGTTTAACGTTAAGCTGTCGTATGGAAATCAATGCACGTGGTGAAGTAGTGAACCATGACATTTTTGATAGTGTCATCCATTCTAACTACAGAATGACTTATGATGCTGTTAACCAAATTATTACTGAACAGAATCCAGATGTACGTCGTCAATATAGTGAAGTCACACCAATGCTTGACTTGGCACAAGATTTATCTAACCGTTTAGTAAATATGAGAAAACGTCGTGGTGAAATTGATTTCGACATTAACGAAGCGAAAGTGCTTGTTAATGAAGATGGTATCCCAACAGATGTACAAGTGCGTGAACGTGGTGAAGGTGAACGTTTAATTGAGTCATTCATGTTAGCGGCTAATGAAACCGTAGCTGAACACTTTAATAAACTAGAAGTACCATTTATCTATCGTGTCCACGAACAACCTAAATCAGAACGCTTGAGACAGTTCTTTGACTTTATTACGAACTTTGGCATTATGATTAAAGGGACAGGTGAAGATATTCATCCGACAACGCTTCAAAATATTCAAGAAGAAGTTGAAGGACGACCAGAACAAATGGTTATCTCAACCATGATGTTACGTTCAATGCAACAAGCGCATTATGATGATGTGAACTTAGGTCACTTTGGTCTATCTGCAGAATATTACACACATTTCACATCACCTATACGTCGTTACCCAGATTTAACGGTGCACCGTTTAATTCGTAAATACCTTATTGAACATACAATGGATAAAAAGGAACAACATAAATGGGAAGATAAACTACCAGAACTTGCTGAACACACATCTCAACGGGAACGTCGTGCGATTGAAGCAGAACGTGATACAGATGAGTTGAAGAAAGCTGAATATATGATTCAACACATTGGTGACGAATTCGAAGGTATCATTAGTTCTGTAGCTAATTTTGGTATGTTCATTGAATTACCTAATACCATTGAAGGTATGGTTCATATTTCAAATATGACTGATGATTATTATCAATTTGATGAACGTCAAATGGCATTAATTGGTGAACGCCAAGCCAAAGTTTTCCGTATCGGTGATGCTGTCAAAGTCAAAGTGACACATGTCGATGTGGATGAACGCATGATTGACTTCCAAATCGTCGGAATGCCATTACCTAAGAATGATAGAAGCCAACGACCAGCACGTGGTAAGACCATTCAAGCAAAAACACGTGGTAAATCATTAGATAAATCAAAATCTGATGATAAAGGAAATGGCAAAAATAAGCGTAAACAACGTAAAGGTAAAAATGCACGCCAACAAGATAAAAAAGGTAACACGAAGCATAAACCATTCTATAAAGATAAAAGCGTTAAGAAAAAATCACGTAAAAAGAAAAAATAAGCAGCAAAGAGGTGAGACAGAATGGCTAAGAAAAAATCACCAGGCACATTAGCTGAAAACCGTAAAGCAAGACATGATTATAATATAGAAGATACGATTGAAGCGGGGATTGTGTTACAAGGTACAGAGATTAAATCTATACGTAGAGGTAGCGCCAATCTTAAAGATAGCTATGCTCAAGTAAAACGCGGTGAAATCTATTTAAATAATATGCATATTGCGCCATATGAAGAAGGTAACCGATTTAACCATGATCCATTGCGATCACGTAAATTGCTCCTTCATAAAAGAGAAATTATTAAATTAGGTGACCGCACACGAGAAATAGGGTATTCTATTATTCCGCTAAAATTGTACTTAAAGCATGGTCAATGCAAAGTATTATTAGGTATTGCTCGCGGTAAGAAAAAATATGACAAACGACAAGCTTTAAAAGAAAAAGCAGTCAAACGTGATATGGATCGCGCAGTAAAAGCCCGTTATTAAGCAATACTATTGCTTACACGGGCTACATTTGATATATTAATAAGTGCTTTGTTAGAAAAGTGGTTGAGTAAGAACATCTTATTTTAGGTGACTCAGACGTTGTTCATCAAGTGCGAGTGACAATGATAATATTATTGTTAACGACATGTTTGATTTCTACAAAGTACATTTTATTACGGGGACGTTTATGGATTCGACAGGGGTCCCCAGAGCTTATTAAGCGTGTCGGAGGGTTGTCTCCGTCACTAACACACTCAGTTTATAATAACTGGCAAATCAAACAATAATTTCGCAGTAGCTGCCTAATAGCACTCTGCATCGCCTAACAGCATCTCCTATGTGCTGTTAACGCGATTCAACCTAAGTAGGATATGCTAAACACTGCCGTTTGAAGTCTGTTTAGATGAAAACCAATCAAACTAGCATAATGTTGGTTGTTTATCACCTCTCATTATGCGAAACTAAATGATAAACTACACACGTAGAAAGATATGTATCAGGACCTCTGGACGCGGGTTCGAATCCCGCCGTCTCCATTATATAGTCTGCGACCTTAGTGGTTGTGGGCTTTTCATTTTTGAGTGCACAGATAGTGCACAGAAAATGCACAGGATACAAAAAGACACCACCAATTTTAGTTGGTAGTGACTTTATAAGTATTTAACTATTTCTTTCTGTGTACTAGGATATAAATGACCATATCGGTTATACACTTCTGTCGTATCGCTGTGACCTAAACGCTGAGCTATAATCATTACACTAGCCCCTAGATTAACTAGCATAGATGCATGGCTATGTCTTAACTCGTGTATAACGATTCTAGGGAAATTTTGTCCGTTTGGTAATTGCTCATCCAACACTTTTAATGCGTTAGTAAACCAACGATCAATAGTAGACTCGCTGTAAGCTTTATAGAATGTACCAAACAATACATAGTCGTCCTTGTATATGTTATTCTCTTTATACCAAATTAAATAATCTTTGATGTCATACATCATGTGAGTAGGCAAATATATATCACGTATGGCTGATTTCGTTTTAGGGGCTGTCACTTCACCGTGATAGTCCGTTTTGTTTATATGGATAAAGTCATCATCAAAGTTAATATCGCGCCATGTGAGAGCTCTGATTTCGCCCTTTCTTGCTCCAGAGTAGAACAATAGTTTAAAAAATAATTTTTGTTGTTGTGTAGCAAGCGCATCATAGAATTGATTGAATTGTTCTAACGTCCAATAATTCAATCGTTTCTGTGATTCTATTTCAAAATTCCCTACAAGAGATGCAACATTTTGTTTTAACTCATGAAACTTCATTGCATGATTCAGTAATGATACTAAATATACATGCATCTTCTTTAAGTAGTCTCCAGAATGCCCCTCTTTTAACTTCTTATTCTGAAATTTCATCACATCTTGTGTAGTCATTTTAAACACGTCCATAGATTTAAAATAAGGTAGCAAATGGTTATTGGTATGTGTCTTTAATGCTTTTACACTTGATGTCTTTCGACGCGCTGAATACCAGTCTATATATTCTTCAACGAGCTTGTCAAAAGGTAACCTATTAAGGTGTCCGACTCCCTCTAATTCGTCCATCATTTCGTTACATTTCTTTACTGCATCTTTACGTTGTTTAAACCCCTTACGTGTTATGTACTTACGAGTATTGCTTTTGTCATAGTAAGTGATACGGAAATAGTAAGTGCCACGTTTAGCGTCTTTATATATGTTGTGGGATAAGTTTAAGCTATATGACATTGTATTCACTCTTCACTAATTTTCTCTAGATCATGTTTAACTCTATAGTCATCAATGTATTCTAATAGATCAAAGTATTTGTTAGATATTGTCGTAAGGAATTCATCGATGCTCTCATCTTTTAAAAATTCTTTTGCTTTTGAATCTTCATAATAGTCAACTACTAATTCTTGCGCATTTATTGTTCTTTGATAAGCGAAATATGTTAAAGATTCAAGATCTCTATTTCCTAAATCTAATTCTAATTGTAAATAATGTTGTAACAATTTTCTAAATAAATTTTCGTTAAAATTTTCTTTACCTCTTTCATAATAGGAAAATATAAAACGAGAAACTGAAGATGATAATTCATTAGCTAGAAAACTATTGTTAGCACACATATTTGTGTCTAAAATAAACTTTATTTCCTCGTTTGCAATACTTTCTAACAACCCTAGAAAATCACCGTATATTAATTGATGTACACTTATATTCCCTAACTTAGCAATCTCTTTTAATCTTTCATTACTTGGTTTTGTTAGCCCTTTTTCCCATTTTGAAACAATAGATTTATGAGCTTTATGTGTGAATTTTTCACCAAACTCTTCCATCGTAAGACCTAATTCTTTTCTAATTTTTTTTATATTATTAGCTAAAATTGATTGTTGTGAAATACTAAACGCCTCCTTAATGATGAATATTTATGTTAGTATTCTATCATTAATTTAGCTTTAGTGGAATTATAAGTTTCATAAAGTATCATAAAAAGTGTTGACAAGTAAAAGGAGAGGTTATATGCTTGTAGCATAAAGTTTCAAGGAGGTGGTTTTGATGAATAATAAAGTAAGCAATTACAGAAGGTATATTGGTTTAACACAAAATCAAATGGCTAATAATTTAAAAATTTCAGTTACTGCTTATAGAAATAAAGAAAGAGGAATAACACCATTTAAAGATTCAGAGAAGGTGTTTATAAAAAATAAATTAATAGAAAATGGTATCAAAGACATTACTATTGATGATATTTTTTTAATTAATAAGTAGCATAAAGTTTCCTTTAGGAGTGATTAGAATGACAAAACTAACTTATCCAATGTTATACATTACTAGAAAAGAAAAAGGTGACACGCAAAAGAAAGTTGCTAGCAAACTTGGTATTAGTCCACAACGCTACCAGTTAAAGGAAAGTGGTAAAGCAATATTTAATTTAAATGAGTGTCAGATTCTTTCAGAAATGTATGACATGCCAATTGATGAGTTATTTTCATCAAAAATTAAAGTAGAGGGGTCAAGGCAATGAAAATGTACTTAACTTATATCTGCTTAGTTTCATTGTTAACAATATTATTACTAGCAATATCTAACATGTATGTCGCTTTTAGTGTGTACGGCATGATGGTAACTTATGGATTTAATTTAACAGGAGAGATTACAACGTGCGAAAACAAGTTATTATTACAAAAACAGTAGTTGGCTGGCACAACATTAAAGATACTCAACATAATTTAATGTTAAATATACCGCCAAAAGTATTTGGACAGTACTTTCCTGATGTTAGTAAAGATGTTCAAGTTGCGTGTTTAGAAATGGATTTATCAAAAATTACAGAAATTAAAAATAAGAAAAAAGTAGGTAGTTAAGATGGAAATCAAACAAAAATATCAATTATCAAAAGTGGTTAAAATATTAGAAGTAGTATTATACGAGGAAGATAAGTTTAAATCCGATAAGGACTATCATTATCAGGATAAAGCATTTTATGAATATGCTTTAAAGTTAGTTCATAATGGATTGTTCAATATTCTTGCTGAATTAGATTTTGAAGATGAAGCATTTTTAATTCTTGATGAAGTAACAATGACGCTAAGTGATGTCATGAAAGAAACACAACACGTTTACCGTTATAGTGTCATAGACGAAAAAGGTGAACATAAACATACAACAGATCGCAAAGGACACGTGATTGGAATGTTAGAGTGGGCATTAGATTACATTGTGGGAAATATTGAAGTGGAGGAATTATAAATGAATTGGGAGATTAGAAATTTAATGTGCAATATAGAGATAGTAAAAGGAAAGTTGGAAGATGTAGCGACTACACATACATGGTTTGTAGATGGACGATTTACGAAGAGATCGTTAAAAACTGAAGAAGAAGTGGTTAATTACGGTCTAGCGTATAACGAACATAGAATTCACAACGAACAAGTTACAGAATTAATGCTTACTTATTTGGAAGAATTAGACAGTTTAATGAATAAGTTTCATGAAATAGAAAAAGCGTCACTCTCCACCGACCAAAGCGAAAGTAACGCAAATGTACAAAGTATTTAATTAAATAAATACTAATTAATATATTAACAAAAACAGAATATTATCGAAAGGGTGACTACATGGACGAAGTATCACTTTATAAAAAACATTTCGAATTTCATTCTAAATTAGATTATGTTTCAACAATTAATCTATCTAGGATAAAAGAGATAAGCAAGCGTATAAACTTTGCATCAATCTCAACAGATAGACAAGTTTTTAATAACAAAGGAAATGTATATCACCGAGAAAAAGATAATGTTGCAGGTGATTATATTAGTAATCTTACTTTAGATTATACCATAAAACCAAAAGAAATTGGGCTTGTTTATGGTACCGTCAATATCAAGACTGTTGATAAAAATGGTGAAGAAGAAAAACAATCTACGTTTAAAACCAGTCATTTTCATAACTATGCACGTTTTATAGCTGATCTAATTTCTGACAGGGTCATTTATTCAAAACAACTAGACTGCTTTATTATAGTTAAGAATAACCAGTATGAAGTGATAGACAATACAAACTTTGCGTTAACCTATCCAGTTGATAACAAGTACTATATTGATGATTTCTTAGATGTGATGTTAGAGCTTTACCGCGAACATTTAAATGTAACTCATAACTTTAAGATTTATCCATATTGCATTGCAGGTAATGACTGGGTATATGATTGCCAAAATTTAACGCTTACAGAACAAAAATTAAAAAGTGATGAGCTCTACTCAATTAAATATGACGTAGATATTAAAGATATCAATTTAGAAATACCCAGAAACTTCTTTGATTTAGTAACTGACAATGAAAAGAGTAAAAACAATTTAATGCTAACACACGCTTATACAATGTATCGAAAAATGAAATTGATACAAGCAGAAAAGTGGTTTTTACTTAAAGATTTTGGTCGTTCTGGAAAAGGTTTGTTTATGGCTACATTTGAAAAATTGATGACAGTGAACAAAGTTAATTTTGATAGCCTTATTTCTGGTGGTTTTGAATCGGCAAATGAGTGGATGAATTTTTACGGTGCAGATATAGCTCATGCTAATGAGACAGGTGAAATCACTAAACAAATGATGCGCATATTAAGAAAAATAGCAACAGGTGAAACAATTTCTGGACGGGGCATTGGAAGAAACGCATTTACATTTAAAAATAACGCCGTATTAATACTAGATACAAATGAAAGTGTCGATACTGGTGAAATTACAGCCAATACAACGCGAACAGTTAAAATATCGCTAAAGGATAGACCCATAAATGAAACTGATGAAGAACGTTATCAGATTTTTAAGCCTTATTGGGATTATATACAACCTAATGGCAACATTTCAGTTAGTGCATCAGTGTCATTCTTAATAGCGAGTTTGGAATATTTAAAAGAAAATGGAAGAGAATTTAAATTTAAGGATGTAACGCTCAAGTATTATTTTAATGAAGATGAATTGACTGAAACTCAAATTACTATGATCAGATTGTTATCAAAACAGGGCTTTATATTAGCAGGCGATGAAACTTTACAACGCTTGATAGAACAAGATTACTCAAGTTTACGTTACAAGAACGCTAAAGAAGACATGAGGAAAATTGGCATTAGTATCAATAATCAAAAGAAAATAGACGGGGTAAATACAAAAGTTCATAAAGTTGGAAACATTGAATTATTTAATATGGCTTTAGAACTAATTTCTGAACACTAAGGTTACTGTAACTCTAGGTAACTTATATAGTAACTCTAAAAATAGCGTTATAACAATTGGTAACCTATATAACTCTTATTACTGTAACATTAATCGATAACTTTTAATATTGTTGATGATATAGGTAAAAATAAGAGTTATTAGAGTTACTGGTTACCTACAAAGGAGGTATACAATGACAGGTTATCATGTAGCAAAACAATTATTAAAAAAGAATATTGAAGTGATACCACTTAATAATCACAAAAAGCCAACAGTTTCATTTGCTGATATAGATATTACCGATGAATTCATTGAATATCATTCTAATATTTATCATCAAACCAATGTATTGGGCGTATTAACACGAGGTGTATGGTGTATCGACATTGATGTAGATCATGAAGATGGTAAGAATGGTTTCGTTAGTTTGAAACAAATACCATATTACGAAGAACTTGTTACCAATGCACAAAATACATTAGTACAGACAACGGCAAGTGGTGGGAAACATATCATATTCAAAAAGCATGACAATATCGAATACGGACAGAAGATAGGTTATTTACCATCTGTTGATATCAAAGCACATCCCAATAATTATTTTGTGCTTGCAGGTAGTCAAACAGCTAAAGGTATATACACTCATAACGGTGTCAATGTAACTAAGTATCAAGGAGAGTTTGAGAAACGAATATTTTCTAAAGCTGGTAATTACAAACAACAAGTATTAGAGCCGTATTCCATTCGACGAGCACTACCTAATTATAGTTTTAGTCACGTAAGAGTTGGCAAAGGTGGAGAAGGCAAACGTGCATATCAACGCATTATAGACGGTCAAAGTGAATATAGGAACAATGATTTATATAAAGCAGTAAGTTACGCGATTCAATGTAACGTAGATATTGAGCCGTTACGTGTATTGATTGGAGATAATAAAAACGGCGATGTATTTACTGAGAGAGACTGGGAGGCGACAGTTAGAAGTGCAAGCCGTTAAAGAGAATTACAATTTAGATGAACAAGCCCAAAGCATCGGCTTAATAACTGGTATATCTAATGAAGTATATTATTGTTCAATAAGTTATGTATCAACGGTTTATTTAGAATATATTGATAACAATTGGACTGCATGGCGTGAGAGTTATATACCTAAATCGAATAAAAGGACAAGTTACAAAGTTATAGCTACAGGAAGTTTTGAGTTAGTGCTAGCTAGATTAAAGAATTATTTAAATTATATAAAAAGGAGTAAATAACATGAACGTAGAAACTATCGTAAACCAATTTGAAACACGAGCAGGCACGTTACTAAGGTACTACACAGGATTATTAGAACATAGTAAAGTGCAACCATGTTGCTTTAAGTTATACAATGATCCATTTGATATGGTTTATGTGATGATGAACGGGAAGTTATTCGGTCATGTATATATTAAAGATTGTAAAGTAAGGCAATCATTTGAATTAGCGTCACCTAAGCACACTGAGGGGCTTATAAGAAGCATAGAGGGGCATTATGTAGGTTATGAATTACATGACGGTAAACAGCTTTCTATTAGTGATATGATGGCTAGTCATTTGTTTGAAGATGAATATTTTATGTATGGATTACAAACATATGCAGAATCAAATAATAGTGATGTGTTTGAGTACCTAGAAAATGGATTTGATACTGATACACTTGAGGGCATTCAATCGAGTAATACTGATGTGATAGCGAATATTGAAATGTTGTATCAGATAGCTACGGGAATCAATGAACCAGCACCAGAGTTAGTTGAGGGATTAAAATTAGTAACTGAGTTTGTACAAGATGAGAAGGCTACACAAGAGGATTACAAGGCTTTAGAACGTAAGTTAACTGAGTTGAAGTCATCTTATTACAGTTTGAATAAGTAATTAAATATGGAGTCACACGTGGTGTGTGGCTCCTAATGTAAAAGTATAAGGTATAGAAGTTTTAAAATGTAAAGGTTGCAACAATAGTGAGTTAATAGATAGGTGTGCGAAATTAAAAAAAGTGTGAAATGTTGATATTGAGCTGTTTTATGGCTTTGAAAATAATAAGGTTATATAAAGGTGTTAGCTTTTAAAATCGGAAGGTATACAGTCTTTGAGAATTGAAAAAATGGCAAGATTTGTGCAAGGTGTGCGAACTTTGTTAACGCTAATACAAGCTAAAGTTTGTGTTTTTGGTATAGGCCTAAAAGTTAAATTCGTTCGCCATTTGTTCGCCCTATTATATCGAACTTAAGTTCTGTATTTGAATGATCTAAAAGGCTCCTTATTAATTTTATAATGTTGTTTTATAAGTTTTATATGAGATAAGCTAAACAACTGACAAAGCGTGCTACAAAGCGAACATAAGTTTGTTTTAGGTCAGTGAAAATGGTATAATTTAGGTATAAAATAATTAAAAGAAAGGGGTGTAGAAATGGAAAGTATCGCAGAAAAAGAGACGTATCATTTACCCACCGAACACCTGCAAGTTTTCAATGTGATAAAAAATACGTCCAATAAATATATTACTAAAACTAAAATCTTAAATCAATTGGGATATGAATATAATTCAAGCAATGAACGATGGTTACGAAGAGTAATCAATTCATTAGTATATGATTATGGCTATCCTATCGGATGCAGTTATAAACCTAGTGAACGTGGTTATTACACCATTACGACAGAACAAGAAAAGCAACAAGCGATGAGAAGTATTAAGAAATTAGCTGATGGCAGTATGAAACGCTATGAAGCTTTGAAACGAATTGAAGTGTAAAACAAAAACTAAAGAAAGAGGTACTTATAAATGACAACTACAACAATCACGGGTGATACGTGGGATGTATATTTTAATGATAGACGTTATAGAAATTTGTTAGGAGATTTTGAAGATCTAATAACAGAAACGAAATCATTAATTAGACAAGGCTATAAAACGGATGTTATTAAAAATAAAATGGATAATAAGGCTTTGAGCCTACAATCTAAATTCAAAGAATTAGGACAAATATTATTAGATGAACATGAAGAAAAAATAGTAGAAATCCAACAAAAAGAGAAAGAATCTTCATATGAGAATCCACAAGTTGAAATGTTGAAACGTCAAGACATAGAGGCGAAAGTAAATTTAATTGATGCAGAAGAACTATTTAATCTTGTTTATAATGCCAATCCTAAAACCACTAATGTATATGAACTTAATATCTATAAAAAAGCGATAGAAAGTCGTCTTACTGAAGATGAAAATGTAAGGTTAAAACCTTACTTTGATGTATTGGTAGAAAAGGTAATTTATCCATATCGAAATAATGAAGAATATCAAAAATTAGAGTATAACTATAATGTTTTAAGACAGTTTGGGTTACAAAATAACGGGCAACCAGTCATCAAAGATAGTGATGGCGATATAGAAATTATTAACATTCAAAGTAAGTATAACGAAGTGTTCCGTAACGCTTAAATCAAAAATAGCCTATCCAATTTGGGTAGGCTCTCTTTATAGGAGTGAACGTATGAAACTGCTTAAAACGAAGAATTGTTTATATTATCGTAATGGCGACAATAAATTATCTGAGTATCAACTATTAACGCAATTTAACCCAGCATTTATTAATAAAAAAATTAAGATGTGTGAATTCCAAATTGAAAGTATGTACCATATGAGTGCGTCGACCACAACATGTGATGAAATAATGGGGGTTGTGTCTGTCTCATATCCAATTGAAAAACTAGTTATCCAAATTATTGAAACAAAGGCAAGATTACAAAACTATAAAAAACGATCTATAAGTAATATGGCATTACTGAAAAATGTACTTACCTTTTATACAGAAAAAGAGAAGAAGCAAGTTGTAAAATATATGCGTTCAAATGGACGATATAAGCCCTACAACGTCATTGAACGCTTACAGGTTGATTTGTACCGAGAAAGTATTAAACAACGTTCAGAACGTCAAAAACAAAGAAATACAGCAATTGAAAACAGTAAGATTGCACGAGTAAATGCATATCACCAATCTACATATGTAAAAGTGGTGTAACAATGGATAAAAAGCAAATAAAAGGCTTCGTGTGTGATTATCATAAGCGAACTAGAAGTGATGTGTTGATAGATGATGAAATAAATACCGGTGAATTCTTTTCAATAGGTGATGAAAATTCTAATGAATGGATGGCAGACGATAACATTGATGATCATATTGTAAAGAATCACTTAGAAATGATTGTTGACCAAGTAGCTAATGATAAAGAGTTTTATATTTTCGATTCTTTAATACAAGGACGTAGTTTTAAAGATATTAGCAATGTCTTAGAGTATTCAGAACAATCTGTAAGATTATGGTATGAAACCTTATTAGATAAAATTGTGGAGGTGATAGAATGAGTGAGTTAACGGCAAAACAAGCGCGTTTTGTGAATGAATACATTAGAACACTTAATGTGACACAAAGTGCCATAAAAGCAGGCTATAGCGCAAATAGTGCACATGTGACAGGGTGTAGGTTATTGAAGAAACCACACATCAAACAATATATACAAGAACAAAAAGATAAGATTATAGATGAAAATGTATTAACTGCAAAAGAGTTACTACATGTGCTTACGAATGCGGCAGTCGGTGATGAAACAGAAACTAAAGAAGTTGTGGTCAAGCGTGGGGAATATAAAGAGAATCCACAAAGTGGCAAAGTACAGTTAGTCTATAATGAACATGTTGAACTGATAGAGGTGCCAATTAAACCTAGTGATCGTTTAAAAGCTCGTGATATGTTGGGTAAATACCATAAGTTATTTACAGATAAGCATGATATCAACGGTAATGTGCCGATATTCATTAATATCGGTGAGTGGGACGGAGACGATGAGGAATTAGATAAAACTGTAAAAGATGTATCTAACGCTAATCCTAACCATACTGTGATTGTGGATGATATACCGTTAGAGGATTGAAGTTAAATGATAAATTTATTGGTTACCATAGCTTGTTTACAGAAAAGGTAGACTTAAATGTGGCGACACCAGTGTTTATTGATAATATTGGTGGGTTTGAGGAGTAGCAATAAAACAAAGGAAGTAATTGTGTAAAATATCTCTTTTTGTTATTTCTTATTTATTTACAACCGATAAAATTAAATGTATTATATATATAACGATCTAGCCATAACTCTATTCGGGTTATGGCTACTTTTATAGGGGTAAATTTATGAAGCCATTTGAAAGTCATAATAAACAATTGAAAATTCTAAGAAGAAGAGGAATGGAAGTACCGAGTAGTGCTAAAAGAGATTTAGAAAATGAAAATTATTATAATATCATAAATGGTTATAAAGATTTATTTTTAGAACTAGATGTTAATGGTAATTTTTTGGTTCCTGATAAATATAAGCAAGGTACTCATTTTAAAGAAGTCTTTTCTTTATACAAACTAGATAGAAAATTTAGGAATGTTTTATTAGAGTATTTGTTAGTATTTGAAACTCATATTAAATCAAGAATTTCATATTATTTTAGCGAAAAATATAGAGAACCACATTCATATTTATACTTTAAAAATTATTCATCTGACACAAGTAAGACAGATAGCATCGTGAAAATGGTTGCTACATTTAGCTCGGTTATGAGTAATAGAAAAAATAAACCATTAAAACATTATATTAATACTCATAATGGAGTGCCACTATGGATATTGGTGAATTATTTAACTTTAGGTAATGTTTCAAAAATGTATTCCAATTTGGATGATGATCTTCGATTGGAAGTTGCTAAAGACTATAAAAGGAAATTGGAAAGAGATTATAAAACACGTGTTCAAATAACTCCATCAGATGTAGACAGTATACTACAACAAGCACATATGTTTCGTAACGTGTGTGCGCATGAAGAAAGATTGTATGATTATAAAATAGACAGGGCTAAAAGTAGAGCTAATATATTCGCCAATTATAACAAAATATACGATAAAGAATACGTTCCTACAATGAATGGTAGTTATGTATTCGATTTGTTGATTTCACTATGTCTATTTTTGAATAAACATGATTACATAAAATTGATGAAAAACATGGATAAACTAATAAGTAATTATTCACATTCTTTCTATACAATTACTATAGATGACCTATATACAAAAATGAATTTTCCAGATCAAACAAAAATACTGGATATGTTATAAAAGATATTTTTTAATGTCACTTACGAGTGACGTTGTTTGTATTTTAAGACGCTGAGAAACGCCCCGTGTTGCAGTGGGAAATGAGTTTTAATAACTATGTATGCAAAATGTATATATTACATTGTTAAATTCGACATCATCAAAGGCTGGTTAGTCGATTTTCGAGATTGGTCGAAGACTAAAACATGTGAAAGAGAACGATTTAGCACACGGAGAGTTTGGTAAGTGGCTTGAAAAAGTTAATTTGAATAAATCGCAAGCAAGTAAATTTATAACAATAGTAGAAAATCATCAAGAAGAAATTTCGACGTCGAAAAAATCAATGAATATTTTATACGAAATCGCAACTCTTCCCGAACCAGAACGCACCAAAGAACACATAACATCAAATGGTGAAACTAAAATTCCATACTAAATGTTTATGAATTTAACGGCAGAACTCAATTTTGAGCCTTGTAAAATTGCATATATTAGTTATATAAATATTATTTAAGGGTATTATATAAATGGGAGGGGCAACGTTATTACTTGCCTATTAGAACATTGAATGGTTCTGTTCCAACTAGTCAGTTATTAAGCGACTTATGTGGAGAAATCAGTTAGAGTAAAAAAGTGAATGATCCTTTTCTGGGCAGGTACTTCGGTACTTGCCTATTTTTTATTCACAAACTTCTATATCAAAAAGCTTTCATGTGATAATAAAAATTCTCTAATACGTTAAAAATAATGTATAAGTTAATTATGGCTTAACGAAATACATTCATATCATCGAGTAGGATAGGTATAAGTATTGACTATTATTTTTAAAAATCTATAATAGAAAATGAATATCAATTAAAAGTGAAAGGATGATATTATGAAAAGATTAATTGGAATTTTATTATGTAGTTTATTTATTTTGACTGCGTGTTCAACATCTGTCGATAAAACAAGTGACTCGACAAAGACTATAGACTATAAAATTGAAAATGGTAAAACACTGAAAGTACCAGAGAAACCTAAAAGAGTTGCTGTATTAACTGGATTTTATGTTGGTGATTTTATAAAGTTAGGAATCAAACCAATTGCTGTTTCAGATATAACTAAAGATTCTTCAATTTTAAAACCTTATTTAAAAGGGGTTGATTATATTGGAGAAAATGATGTTGAAAAAGTTGCTAAAGAAAAACCCGATTTAATTGTTGTAGATGCTATGGATAAAAATATTAAAAAATACCAAAAAATAGCGCCAACAGTCCCATATACATATAATAAATACAATCATAAAGAAATATTAAAAGAAATAGGCAAGTTGACTAATAATGAGGATAAAGCAAAAAAATGGATTGAAGAGTGGGAAGATAAAACTAGAAAAGATAAAAAAGAAATTCAAAGTAAAATTGGTCAAGCAACAGCATCTGTGTTTGAACCAGATGAAAAGCAAATATACATATATAACTCTACATGGGGTCGTGGTTTGGATATTGTTCATGATGCATTCGGTATGCCAATGACAAAGCAATATAAAGATAAATTACAAGAAGATAAAAAAGGTTATGCTTCGATTTCAAAAGAAAATATTAGTAAATATGCTGGTGATTATATATTTTTAAGTAAGCCTTCATACGGGAAATTTGATTTTGAAAAAACACATACATGGCAGAATATTGAAGCTGTAAAAAAAGGACATGTAATTTCATATAAAGCAGAAGATTATTGGTTCACAGATCCTATTACATTAGAACATTTGAGAAGTAAATTAAAAAAAGAAATTTTAAATAAATCTCACTAGAAATAAGTTATAAAAATTTCTAATGTATTAATAATAATATTTTTAAGGAGTGATTAAATGAAACGACTGGATGGAATTCCCGAATCAATGTTAATTCCTTTGATAGCTCGAGCAAAAGAGTACGAATACGAAAAACCAATAATAAAAGACGCACTATCTAAAAAAATATTTGATGGTTTAGATGATATGTACAAAAATGTTACATGTGATGATATGTCTCAAATTGGAATTAGTATACGTTCTGTGATAATAGATAGTGTTACTAAAAGGCTTATCAAGGATAATAAAAATTTGATTGTGGTCAATATAGGTTGTGGCTTAGATACAAGGTTTCAAAGATTTAATAAAGAAAAAATATCGTGGATAGATTTAGATGTACCTGAATCAATAGAAATACGAAAAACATTTTTTAAAGAAACAGATAGTTATAAGATGATAGCTAAATCAATGCTGGATTACAGTTGGATTGAAGATGTTAAAAATTATAAATTTTTTAATAGTAAGTCAAATATATTGTTTATCTTTGAAGGTGTATTGATGTATTTTGATGAGAGTGTAATGACTAAATTATTACATACTATTATTAAAAAGTTTGGAGATCATAATTTGGTCTTTGCGATTGAATTTTGCTCAAAAACAATTGCAAATAATACAAAAAGACATAAATCTGTATCAAAATTATCCTCACAACCTGTTTTTAAATATGGATACAATGATTTAAATGAATTGGATAAAGTTTTACCAAATAAAATGAAAGTTATAAATGAATATAATTACTTTGACTACCATAAGAAAAGGTGGGGGCTCTTTGGGTATTGTAGATATATACCTTATCTGAAAAAAAGGCTAAACAATAAAATAGTAATTATGGAATATAAACCAGCTAAATTAATCACTCATAATTGAGTATTAAAGTAAAACATTTCAAAAAAGATGTAGCTAGAAATTTATTAAAAGTAAAGTGCACACATATCTTGTGTTTTTTCAATTTTAATATTTTACACACAACTCATTAGTCAATTTAAACGTTGATATGACAATGCTTATAGCGAGTTATACATGAATAGATAAACGCTTTAATGAACTCCCGCCGTCTCCATTATATAGCCTGCAACCCATGTGGTTGTGGGCTTTTTATTGTATGTGATGTGGTTAGTAGTAAATATTCGATGTAGATCGAATAAAAGAACTAAAATATATGTCATTTGAGAGAGACGTAGTGATTATTAGGACGAATAAACAAGTAGAAAAGAGAGTATTAAGAATGAGTGGAAAATGCACTCAAAACGCTATAAATAACGGTTATAGCTCAAATAGCACACATGTAACAGGTAGAAGATTATTGCGCAATGAGAAAGTAAAAGACTATATTCAAAGCAAGAAAGATGAGATTATAGACGATACCATTTTAACTGCGAAAGAAACACTATACTTGCTATCACGTTCAGCAGTGAGTGAGGAAACTGAAGTGAAAGAAGTTGTAGTTAAGAAAAGTTCATTTGAAAAGAACCCCGACACAGGACACATGAACCTCGTATATAACGAACATGTGGAATTAGTTGAGGTACCTATAAAAGCGAGTAGTCGTTTGAAAGCCCGTGACCTACTTGGGCGTTATCTTAGTATCTTTACTGATAAAATAGATATGAATATGGCGACACCAGTTTTTATTGATAGCATTGGTCAAGACGATGAAAAGAATGATAGTGATTTAAAAGAGTTGTAAAAATATTTAAATTAAGTAGTGAAAGAGTAAAACAGATATATGAGGAAATATTAGAAAAGCTACCGTGATTGGTAGCTTTTCTAATTTAGTATGTATTCTAATTAATTTATGTATAAATGATTTTTCATCACCATATTTGAATAGAGGTTTATCTTTTTAGTATATTTCTTGTTAAAAATATATATTGATTTTTAAGTTTATTATTTCATTTTGTTTTATATTTTTAATATAAAACTTCCCTTTTTTACGTTCCCAAATAAAAGTAGCCAGATCTAAAATAGTATTACCTGTCATATTATTTGTATTTATTCCTTAAATTATTTTCATTTTTGTAAAAGCTCTAGTTTGATCTATTATTAATGTAATTTAAAAGAAAGATCTACAGAATAAAGAGAAATAATAAATAAGAAAATAATTACAATTTTAACAATGTTATTCCTCCTTTAATTTATATTACTTGAATATAAAATTTGGGTTAATAAGAATATGAAAGTGTATCTTTATAATGTTTAAGTGTTGATTTTGCATTAAACTCCGACAGTAAATTTCAATTTACAAAAACTTTAATTATCCAAACTTGAATTTATTGTTTAGAATGCTATGTTGATTATGGGAATATAATTTTGTGATTGGGAGTAAATATAAAGCAAATGAATTTTAATATTGTAAATGAGTAAAATACTTGGAACATTGATAATGAGCGCTTTATTCCTTTCAACTGCGACACCTATAGCAAGTGTGCAAGATACTACCCAAAATAACGATAATACAAATATTAAGCAAATTACTGAAAAATTAAATACAGATGATAAAATATTAGATGGATTTTTTAAAAATCCAGAAAGAACTAGCCAAAAAACTATTGATAACTTACCATCTAATTTAAAAGAAGGCACATCTGAAAGAGTTGGAGGATCATACGCTGTTAAAAAAGTCATAAAAGCTATGATTAAAAATAAAAAAGCTGTGTTTAATGGTGTAAAAGAAATCAGTCCTCGTGCCGGAAAATCATTGGAAAAAAGATGGGATAAATATGTAAATCCTGCATTGAATAATGTATTAAAACAAGAAGAAGCTACATGGGGAAATGTACAAGGACAAGTTTCGCAAGCTTTGATGGGAACCGGTATTAAAGATTCTACTGTAAGAAGCATAGGATTTTGGGTTTCTCAAGTTGGTCAAGCATTAATATAAAAAGAGTGTGATAAAATGAATAATGAAGAATTAGAAACAAGATTGTTATTAATGAAACAATCAATAGAACAATTACAAGAAGAACTAGCGCCAAACTTAAAAACTAGAGATTTAATGTTATTAAGATATATGTATTCATATAAAGAAATTAATATGTTAGATTCTTACTTGTTCCAATTGGCTACTAATAAAGAGCAAGTAACAAAAAAACAATTCAAAACAAAATTGGAAAACATTAGAGAAGTACCAGAAATTCCAATGAGACAAGTAAATGATATATTAGAGGGTTATAAAAATAGTGAGTTATATGTTGAATTAATAAATAGTATCATAAAATAAATAAAAATAGAGCAGTCTGATGACTGCTCTTCTTTTCTTACTGAATATAAAATGTATTAACGACCTTAATAAATATATAAGTAACGTATACTTTAGGAACGAACAGTCATTAATTGATTATATTAATAAATTATATTCAGAACTGTAAATTTGATATAAAGATAATGCTATTCATTGCCCCAAATATCTTGTGTTTTTTCAATTTTAATATTTTACACACAACTTATTAGACAATTTAAACATTGCTATGACAATACTTATAGCGATTTCTACACGAATAGATAAAGGCATTAATGAACTCTCGCCGACTCCATTATATAGCCTGCAACCCATGTGGTTGTGGGCTTTTTTGTTTTGATTCACAAATAGTGTATTGCACCAATCAACTTCATTTAGTTATACGCGTATTTCATGATAAAGTTTCTCAGCGTATGGCAGTAGTTCGGGAATATAGTTACGTGCATAGCCTTCAATAAATCGTAATGTTTGAGAATCTGTAAGGTCATCATATTTTTCAATATACTGAATTAATATCTTTTTAAAATCATTTATTTCTATTTCTTCTGTATTTTTACTATGTGCTAATTTTAAGAATGCTATCAGTACTTTTTGATATTCTTCGAGTGTTATACCTAAATCCAAACATAAAAGGCTAATTGATTTTGTGTTGTAGGGATGATGACCTATGATTTCAGCTAGTTCTGAAATAGCTTGATATAGTAATGTAATATCATCTTTATTTTCGAACACGATTGTTCACTCCTAAATATATAGTTTTATCTTGCAATTGGACTATATTTTCAGTTTAGAGTAATTCATATAGAGTTGTTGTGGATTTCTTAAGTGTCCAATTCTAATACATAAGTGTTATAAAGGGACCATTTATATTAATGGTTATGAAATATTAAAAATATCATTGAATAATTTAACTTCATCACTTTGATGACGGAACAACTAAAGTTTGTTAATGTTTTAATAAAAGAGGGTGCTAATATGGCAAAGTATTTTACTTCAATTAAATTAGGTTTGTACCTATTATTATTAATCATATTGCAACCAATTATTTTCCATTTATTAAATCTGAACCAATCTAAAATTTTTAGTGTAATAGGACATTTGATGTTTATATTGATTGGTATTTTATTAATTTATATTAATGCTCAATTTAATAAAAATAATTGAATTCGTAGAGCATTGAGCTAAATAATTCATTATTATGACTTTGTTATAACGCTTATTAAAGGATGATTAGATGCTACCTCATATATTAATGTGGACTGTTACCATATTAGGAATGATATATATTGTTTATAATTTTATATTAGCTAAATCCATAATTAATATTTTCTTTGCTATTTTATTTCAATCAATTTTGTTATTCTTAATTCGTTTCTTTTGGTTAGATCATTCATTTGGCGATGCATTTATACATTCGTTTGACTTGCTTACGATTATTGTGGTTGTGGTATATGTTATATATCAATTAATGGGTGATTCATCTGAAGATTAATACTATGTATAAGAGGGGGATTTTATGAAAGATTCATTATTTTGGAAAAAATCTTTTCTTCCTGTTTACTTTATTGTCGCGTTATTATCATTTATTCTGTTTAAATTTTATATCAAGACGGATAATATGGCTGTTTATTTGATGATTTTCTTTTTATTTTGTTTAGGAATAGCGTCTATTATTATTAACGCCAAGCAAAATAGGTGAACTCTTATATTGTTTATTGAATGTAATATCACATCATAATATGAAGGGTGATTAATATTAGTATATATGTGGCAATAATTTTAGGATTATTATTTATATTAATATATGCAACGTTTTGGACATTTTTATATCAATTAAATTATAAGCGTATGAATAGGGGACAGAGCTTGAATAAAACGCAAATTAAAATTAATATGTTTGGACATGGTGCAATTGCATTAGTATTAGTGGTAATAGCAATATATTTATCATATTTAAAATAGAACTTATATTATTATTGAAAAGTTACCTTCAATGGTAGCTTTTTTATTGTTTTGTAGAAAATTTTTATGAAAACACATAGATAGACATATTTTAAAATCTGCAAAAGGATAGACGAATTCAACAAGATGGTGCTTGTATTACTATATGGTAGACGGTATCATACAAATAGATATCAGACGATTATAAAAAGGAAAGTACTTGAATAAATGAAATACGATACAAATAAAAAGATGACTAAGTTTGCAGAACGAACATTAAAAGAATTTGCTAAAATACTCTTTTGGACATTGAAAACTAAACCATTGGAGAAAATTACTATTAATGAGTTGTGTGAGAAAGCTAACTATCCAAGAGCAACCTTTTATAATTATTTTGATGATATTAATGATCTTTTAAATTATTGTTGGCAAAGAATAGCTAGTGATATGGTCGTTGACAATTATGATTCACTTACGCCAGAAAAAAGACCTTATATACTATTTGAGCGTTGTTACGACTATTTAAATGGATACAGAGATAATATTGAAAAAATTATGACACATAATACTAATGATGGCCGATTTGCTGAATCGTTAAGAAAATATATTAGGCAACAGATTTATACTATTCTAGTAACTTGTCCACCTTCTAAAAAGTATCAATTATCATATGATCAGATGTCAGAACATTATGCCAACACCATTCATATGATTTTGGACTGGAGTTTTATTCGCAAAAATCAGATGGATAAAGAAGAGGCAATGGAGGCACTACGTTATTTAATAGGTGGGATACAGTAGTTATAAATCAGTTGTTTGGTGAAAAGAAGAATACCATTTAGTTGAAAAATTAGTGACAGATTCTTTCTCTCTATCAATGCGACATTGAAATATAGCATTAATGCAAAGAAAATACAGAAATGAAACGAGACAAATCAAGAAGGAAGATATTTATGGTATTACAAGAAAAATATACACTAAATAACCAATTAGAAGTGCCAAAAATTGCTTTTGGAACATGGCAAATTTCTAATGAAAATGTGATATTAGCAGTGAAAGAGGCACTTGAAATAGGCTATCGTCATATTGATACTGCTATTCATTATGAAAATGAAGAAGGTGTAGGTAAGGCAATTCGTGAATCTAGTATTCCAAGAGAAGATATTTTTGTCACTACAAAGATTCCGCCAGAGGTAAAAACCTATGAAGGCGCTAAAGCTTGTATTGAGAATTCTATTGAAAGATTGGATATTGGAGTAATTGATCAAGTATTAATTCATTCGCCGAAACCTTGGAGAGAACTTCTTGTAGGTAGTCCTAAGCCATATTTTGATGAAAATCTTGCAGTATGGAAAGCAATGGAAGAAGCGGTAGAAGAAGGTAAGATTCGTTCTATTGGTGTTTCTAACTTTGAAATAGCAGACTTAGAAAATATTCTGAAGAACGGGAAGATTAAACCTGCAGTTAATCAAGTTGAAGTACATATTGGACTTACACCTAGGGATATTATGGAATACTGTGAAAAGCATGATATTTTGATTATGGCTTATTCACCTAATGCCACAGGCAAACTGATAAACGATCCGGTTGTTAAACGCGTTGCTGATAAATATGGCGTATCTGTACCACAATTATCTATTCGATATGACTTGCAAATTGGTGTTTTACCACTTCCAAGAAGTACCAATCCTGTTCATATGAAAGAAAATGCAAATCTTGATTTTGTTATCTTAGAGGAAGATATGATTACTTTAAGTAAGGTGAAAGAAAGACATAATTTGTGGTGGCGTCGGGTAAGTAAAGTAATAAGAAATATTCGAAGCTTTGGTAAAAAGTAAAAAATAAGGTGTCCTTTGAAAATGAAAGGACACCTTATTTAATATTGCATAATGTTATGTAATTTCGTTTTAAATTAGATTAGGATTGTTTTATGTTACATTACTATTATTTCGTGGTAAATATTATTAAAAGCCTATGGAGGTCATATGTATGGATTTGATAGGTAAAATAATAGCTTTTATCATGACAACGATTTCTAATTGGTTAGGGTCTAGCGATTTAATCAGAGATGTTAAAAGAGGTTTTAAATCATTAAAGGATTAAAGATTTATTGATAAAAAAATAGAATTAGAGTGTACGACTTAACCTGCAATTCCTAGAATTGTGGGTTATTTTTATACTAATATTTATATTTTTGGATAATCAAAAATCCCACTCCTAATATGTTAGGAAAGTGGGATTTGAATCGTGGTTTCAATATAATATAGTTAGTTCGGATTACTATGTTTTAACTATAGTTAATTTGAAGCGGGCATTGTGTTCTGACCACTAGATTGTGGTTGTTGTGTATTCTGTTTAGTGGATTGTTGCGGTTGTTGAGATTGCGATTGTTGTTGATTTTGGCCATTAGATTGTTGTGGTTGCTGATATTGTGATTGTTGTTGATTTTGACCATTAGACTGTTGGGATTGACTTCCTTGTTGTGCATTTTGCCCGTTATTTTGAGTAGGTGTCTGTTTATTTTGCTTAGGCTTGCTTTGAGATGAAGATTGCTTTTTAGTTTTATCTTTCTTTTTATCCTTATCTTTTTTTGAATCTTTCTTTTCTTCGTCGTAATCTTTGATATTATCTTTCTTAGGGTCATTAGATCGCTTATTTTTAGAGTTTTCTTTGTCTTTTTTTGAGTCATTTGATTTTTTATGTTCAGTTTTTTTATGTTCATCTTTTTGTTCAGAATCTTGGTTGCCACAAGCGCCTAAAATTAAACAACTTGATAATAAAATAAAAAAGGGTTTCTTCATGTCTCAATCTCCTTCATTTATATTATTTGGCTACAATGTGTTAATAACATTGTGGTGTCATTCTAACGTATAGCGATATCAAATTTAAAGTGATATCATATCAGGGCAATATTTCAAAATATAAAAATGCCACTCCGAAAATGAGTGGCATTGATTTGGTACGTATTTATCTTTTAATGTGATCACGATGTTAATATTTTATTCTGACTCTGAACTACTGTCACTAGGTGCACTTGAAGGCGCGCTATTTGATGTAACGTCATTAGATGATTTTGGTGTGTTTTCACTATTTGGTACAGCTGATTTTGACTCTTGAGGTTCACTTTCTTTCGGTGCTGAAGATGATGAATCTTCTTTAGATGGTGTTGCTTTTGACGAACTACTACTAGCGTCTTGATGACTGCCAGTGTTTGATGAAGGTGATGCAGATGATGAAGTTGAATTACCGGTATTACTTGATGAAGTGTCATCCGCTGAACCTGATGTGGCAGATGAAGTACTTTCGTCGTTAGTAGCATCATCATCTTTTTTATCTTTAGTAGATGTTTTAGCATCTGATAGATCAACAGTTATACTTTTAGCACTGAACAAGCTAGATGTGATTTCTAGTTTTTTATCTTTAGTATTAGCAACTTTTTCAGAAACATCAAAGACAACTTTTCCTTCAGCAGTACTGTCAGGATTAATTTGTTCTAAGAAAAATGAATTAGTGATACTTCCGTCATCACTTTGGTTAGCAGATACTGAACCAGTGGCATCTGCTTCAAATGATTTATCTCCAGATTTTAATTTAAACATTTGACTATCGATTGTTAATGCTTTGTCTCCCTTATTCTTAATTGAAACATCTGCGACAACAAATGTATCTTTCGCATTAGTAGGTGCAATTGAAGGTCCAACAGCTTTAGTATTTTCAATTGATTTAACTTTAACTTCTAAATCACCGTTTTTAATGGTATCACCGATTTTATAATTTTTTGTACCGGTAGCATGATGTTTGAATCCACCATTCATACCAAAGGTTAATGCAACAATGCCAATAATAATTAAAATAAAGAAAACGAGACAACCTACACCAACCCACATCCATGGTTTCTTAGATTTAGACTTTGCATACTTTTGCTTTTCTTGTTGTCTTTGAAATTCTTGAAATTGTTCCCATTGTTTTCTTTGCTGTTCTTCATTATAGTTTTCTTCCATTCAACATAGCTCCTTTATTTGTAATTTACATATATATTAATAATACTGTTATGACAGGGTTTTTAGTAATCACTTTTAGTTATAAAGGTTGATAACTTAAATTGCTTTTTATCAATTTTAAAATGACAATAGATTGTATAGATACTAATTTGTTATATAAGACAATTTTATCTGATATATAAATAGAAACTATAAAGTTATTCGTGTAATTTTGAATTGATATAGAACAATTGGTACTATAAAGTTGAAAGAATGAAATAAATAATTTTAATGAGTTGCATTCTAGTAAAAGGAGAATTGATATGACTTTTTTCATTATCTTCTTCCCAGTATTTGTTTTTATAATACTGAACCTATATAGCCAAAATAAGAAGGAAAAAAATAATGATTAAAATATTACTTAAGAAACTGGATAAGATTGTTGTGTTTCTATCGAAGGAGACTATCTATGAATAATCAAACAAAATATTTTCATCATGTTGAACATCGTAAATTTCAAAATAGTTCTAAGACAACATTATGGTTATCTTTAATTATCACGCTCTTTTTTACAATAGTAGAATTTGTAGGAGGGATCGTATCTAATTCGCTTGCATTGTTATCAGATTCATTTCATATGTTGAGTGATGTGCTTGCTTTAGCACTTTCCATGGTAGCAATATATTTTGCAAGTAAAGCACCTACTAAGAATTATACTTACGGTTTTATGAGATTAGAAATTATAGTGGCCTTTTTAAATGGTTTGGCTCTTATAGTAATTTCACTAGGTATTATGTATGAAGGGATTATGAGAATTATTCATCCAAGACCTGTAGAAAGTGGTCTTATGGTTGTCATAGCTATTTTAGGGTTTGTCGTTAATGTTGTTTTGACATTGATTTTAGTAGCGTCTTTAAGAAAAGAAGATAATATTAATATACAAAGCGCATTATGGCACTTTTTTGGTGATTTATTAAACTCTGTAGGTGTCATTGTAGCAGTAGTACTCATTTATTTAACGGGATGGAATATGATTGACCCGATTATTAGTATTATTATTTCATTAATTATATTTAATGGTGGATTTAAAATTATTAAAAATGCATGGAAAGTATTAATGGAACGTGTGCCTGACGGTTTCAACACAGATATCATTATTGAAGATATGAGATCAGTAGAAGGTGTCATTGATGTTCATGAATTCCATTTATGGAGCATAACAACCAATCATAGTTCTTTAAGTGCGCATGTTGTACTTAGTGATGAATATATTAAGTCTCCTTATGAAACAATAAATAAAGTTTCTAAATTACTTAAAGAAAAATATGGATTAAGACATGTCACATTGCAAATAGAGAATATCCATCTCAATCATTTAGATGAAGCATATTTTAAACAATACGAAGAAGCATAGAGAGATATTAGCCATCTAAAATATAAAAAATTTTGGTGGCTTTATCCAACTTATTTAAAATAATTTCTTGATATAAAGTTCACCTGGGTGTACTATTAAGGTGCTTCACATTATTTGTTAATTTTCATTTGTAATATAGTTCACCGCGGTAAACTACTTTGAAAGGAGAATTAAATGAACAAAAACACATTAAAGCAACTTAATGAAATACATTTAGCGTTTATAGAATTAAGTAAACAAATAAATGAAGTTTTAGAAGAACAAAACATTGATATTTCACGAGAGCAAATGGGTGTATTTAAACTACTTATGGAAAATAAAAAAATGTCAATGAAGGACATTGCATATAGACAAGGTGTATATAAAACAGCAATTACTAAAAGAATTAAAAAAATGGAAGATAAAGGATTTGTAAAAAAAGTAAATTCAGTTGATAAAAGAGAAAAGCTTATTTCTCTAACTAGTGAGGGATATGAATTTTATCAAAACAGACAAGAGTTACTTTATAAAGGTTTAGAGAAAAAGTTGGATTTAAGTGAAGATAACCTAGAGAATATCATTAATCATATGTACGAAATTAAATCAATTATACAAAAAGGATGAAATTAAAATGAACAAAGAAATAAAAGTACATGTAATATATACAGGAAAAGTTATTGTAGATGAAGCACTACCTTTTGCTTATGATTCCAATCCTCCTATGGCTTGGACAGGAATGTTGAGATCTAAAAAACATCAAATCAAACTACCTGTGTCAGTATATTTAATTGAACATCCTAAAGGTCTTATTTTAATTGATACAGGTTGGCATACGGATAATCGAAAACATCAATTGAAGAATTTATCATTCCAATATCCAATAAACAAAGCTGAATTACCTGAAGGACAAGCAGTGCATGAACAATTAATCAAATTAGGTTATAAACCGAGTGATATTGATTACATTTTAATGAGTCATATGCATTGTGATCATGCGGATGGATTGAGATTAGTTAAAAATGCTAAAAATATTTTAGTAAGTGAAGATGAATATGAAGCCATTTCAAACGATAAAATACATTATTTACCTCATGAATGGAAAGGCGTACATTTAAATACATTCCATTTTGACAATACTGGCATAGGACCGAAAAAAAAGATCATTCGATTTATTTGATGATGGTACTATAACAATGGTATGGGTTCCAGGGCATAGTAAGGGACTAGCATCAACAATTATAAAAAATGAAAATAGTGAAAAATTCATACTATTAGCCACTGATGTAGGTTACGCTGCAAAATCATGGCAAGAAAATATACTCCCAAGTGTATTGGTAGATAAAGAAGATGCTCAAATATCATTAGATTGGGTTAAAAGAATGTCGGATGATCCAAATTGTGTAGAAGTAATAGCTAATCATGATGTTAATGTGAAACCGCATGTTATTACCCTATAAATTTTATTAATGATGGCAGGTGAGATATTAATATGATAAGAAATAAAGAGTTTCGCTTTTTAAAAGGAAATATGACAAGTCTTTATATGAAACTTACGAATCTATATGAAATCTTACTTAAAAATTCGTCGTGCAATGTCAATGATGAAAAAATGATTTTATTGAATGAGGTGGATCATTTATTAGTCAATCTCAGTTTTTATTGTCATATTCATGATTATTATAATAATTTAAATATTGAATTTATTGCTCCTATGAGAACGTTTTATTTATTAGCTAGGGAATGCTTAATTAGTGAAAATGTAAATATGGATGATATTCACCCATATGTATATGAAATGGAATCAGTATATGACCAAGGTATTAATATATTAAACGAAATGTTCAATGCAAAGTAATCAAATCCTCTCTTTGTATTAGAAGAAATCTTACTTAGAAACTATTTTGCATATAAAATAAATCACATTTATAAATTCTAAGTATTAGATTAATTTAAAGCTGATTTTAATACAAATAGCAGTTCACAATTTTTGAAAATAAAATAAATTTAAAAGAATTTACTAAAAAGGCTTTACTTTTCTCAAAATAAGCGTATAGTTGTAATTAAGTAATCAAGTACGTGAAGTTAATTGAGAGTTATTTATAAGAATACACTCCTTTTGATTCAATGAAATTTGTTACAAATATTTAGTGCAAAAGCACGCGGAGGTATTCTATATGAATAACGGTACAGTTAAATGGTTTAATTCAGAAAAAGGTTTTGGTTTCATCGAAAGAGAAGATGGAAGCGACGTATTCGTACATTTCTCAGCAATCGCTGAAGAAGGATACAAATCATTAGAAGAAGGACAAAAAGTTGAATTCGACATCGTTGAAGGCGATCGTGGAGAACAAGCAGCTAATGTCGTAAAAATGTAATAACATTTTCAAAGCAACCGTTATGGTTGCTTTTTTTATGCCATTATTTAATTAGAATTATTTAAATATGTAAAACACTCCCAGTTCATTAATGAAACTGGGAGTGTTTAGTATAAATATAATATATAAAACAAAAAACTATCAATCAATGTTAATACTTAAAAGATTTTAATTTAAAATTTTGCGTTATGCATAACATTAAGATTAAAAATTTTAGTTTGTCCACAGTTTTCACAATACGTAGCGAAAGCTTCGATGCCGTTAGATTGATTTGCTGCTGTAGGAATAAAGAACACATCTTCTGAAAATTTAAGTTTAGGATTTGAACAGCAAACTGTACGTCTTCTTGAATTATAGAAACGTTGAATTGTTTCTAGTTCTTCCTGGCTAAATTTTGTGTCTCTCATGTTAATCACATCCTTTCCTCAGTTATGTATATGAATAAGGATTACTATCATAAAGATGTTACAACATGGTTTACGCAAAAATAACAATTGGCTATCTATTAAAGTACAAAATTGATATTAAATAGAGTTTAATACAATTAAGTACAATTTTGTTGGATTTTGCTTAAGTGTTTGAAAAAACAGCTTAAATGTAATTAACATCTAAGCTGAGATTTTTAAGTACGATGATTAATTTGCTTTATCACCATCTACGCGTTCTTTATTTCCTTTGTCATCTTGTGATTTAGGATTGTCTTTCTTTTTAGCACTATCCTTCACTTTTTTGACTGTATCATCATTACTACTCTTAGAGTCTTTTTTATCTTTTTGTGTTGATTTCTTTTCATCTTGTTTTGAATCATGATCACTTTGACTACATGCACCTAAAACTAAAAAACTACATAGAACCAACCAAAATAATTTTTTCATATAATCCTCCTAAGATTCTTAATTATCTTAAGTTTACTACATATTATTGTTATTTTACATCTTTTTCTTTTTCAAAATTGTGAATATTTTTATTAATTTGTATAAAGAAATGTAATGATAATTCAAAGTATTTTATTATAATTAAAAAAAACGCCAACGTTAACTTTAATAATGACGAAAATTAAAGTTAAGTTGACGCTAACAAGAAGTAATGTTAAACACTCACAAAGTTTAACAAATTAAGATTACCATAAATATAAGCCTTTTACCACTTTATTATATTGATAATTAGAAAAGGAAAATTAAACTTCAAGTTATATATTTTATATAGTTGAATGGAACTTAAAATTACAAAAGATTTAAATTTGAAAATGATATGAGTATTAGAAAAGATGTGAAATCAAAAATATTGTGTATTGTTCAATGTGTGCTATTAAATTTTTGTTTTCTATATTTAGACAACACTTATGAATGATCAAAGATATTTAATTCTGCATTATGAGTATCAGCTGACACATATAGTAGGGGATCATGTACATGGGTAATTTGATTATGTGTGTCGATTTCAGCTAGTATTTTAAAACTTTCGTTATTTTGTGGTTCAACAATAGAAATTTCATTGTCATTTCGTTGGATTGCAAATTGTCTTTTTTGATTGATTGTTAATTTTCCATTCTGCCACGTTCTTTATACCTCCTATAGAGAAATTCATTTCCAAACAAATCGAACATATATTGACTTAATGATAGATGAATTGTATTAGCCAAAACTTTTTTCAATATCAGTAAATGCTTTTGTTGTCATTTTGATATCGTTGATTTGGTTATCTTCAATTTGACCATCAATATAACCGTGTTCAATTAGAACTTTTAAATTTTTAACAAAGTCATCGTAATTTCGATCACAAAAATAATCATCTTGAGTCGTTATAGAATCCTTAAAATGATTGGCTTCTTGTTCAGTTTGTCCATCATTAGAACGTTCCATGTATAATTTATAAAATTTTGCGATGGTATATTTTTGTTCTTTAGTTAGTTCGTCCATATTATTTTCCTCCCCAATATTACACTAAATATCTTTTACCCTATATTTTCAACTTACAAAACGAATTACGCATTCAATTACTGACAAAATTATGACTCTTTTGCTTTTTTGACACCATCTTGAACGGCATTCGCAAATTTATAGAACGTTTTTGTATAATTATCAGGATTAGAACGAACTTTTCTACTTAGCTTATGATTTTTGAAAAACTGTTCTCTTTGTTTTGTGGTTAATTCTAATTGCACACCTGAGTCATTTTCATTCTCATTGACAAAGTTTTTAGACGATTTGGCATCAATCTCATTTGGGCTTTCTTTAACAGTAAATCCTTTATGTCGAAGTGATTTGGCTATAGATTTGGCCATTTTTTTATCTTTACCACCAACAAAAACGATAGGGTCATCCCCTGAAAAACCATGTATTGAAACAGTTTGCTCAGCAGTTTTTAACATTTGATGTAATTTAGGTTCGTCATAATTTGTAGATGTAATGTGAAGTTGATCATTATTTTTCTTACGTAACCCTTCAAATGAATAGAAATCATAGTGACCTACATTAGAAATACGGCGCGCAAGTTCTGTTGTCCCTGGTTCAATACCGCCACCATGTATGGCAGTGACTAAAATATCGTGATGTTTACGCTCTTTTGTGACAATTCTCCAGTCCTTATGCTCTTTGGTATTTGTTTTAAGTTCTTGAAAATTATTGTATCGATCTAAATTCGATTGATTCATGTTTTTTCGTGTATTATAAAATATTAAAGCCACAATCAAGATTGCGATGACTATTAATATGATTGATAAATAGTACAATTTAGTATAAAGACTCGTGTTCCTTTTCATACTCTCTCCTTAATAATCAATTTTTGATTTATAAATCATATCAATTTTTTAATACGTTTAACAAGTAATTTGACTACAACTACATATTAATTATATTAATTAAAATATTTCGCAAAACCTAAAAATACGAAATAATAATAACTTCAATTATATCAAGGCTTCCACTATAAGATTCTTTTTATTTAGGTAATGTAAAATAACGCTAAATATTAACAATTTCTTAATGTTAACGTGGTAATATGTAGTTAAAGGGATGTGATGATATGGATAAAGAATTATTAAGACGATATTTAAATGACGATGGTTTCAAAGCAGTTGCGGTAGTATTTGGGAATAAACGTGTCATTTTAGAAAACGATATCCACGTTGATTATGAACATGAGGTCATTATTTATCCTATGAAGAATTGCACAAGAATTATTCCATTTGGGGCGATATCTTATCTTGATTTATTAGAAAAAAATGACCAGTTTGTTAATTATTTCAAAGAAGTCTAATCGCATGAATAAACGCCTTACTCATCATTTGTAAAATGACTTAAATAGAGTAGGGCGTTTTAATATGTTTTCACTAATTTTAAATGGTATTCGTCTGTAAAGTTATCTTTAAGTGCATAAGGTGAAATGATATACATACCGTGGTCGGTTACTGCATTTTGACTTACACCTTCTTTATAGGCTTGGTAGATAATTTTTGTGCAGTAAGTGAAATGTTTACTTTTAAGATTTAATGTTACTAAATATCTATGATCAGTATTTTCGTAGTTATCTTTAGTCCATTGAGCAGCTTTTATACCGGCACCAGGCTTAGCGCAACGATATATTTTAATCCAGTCATCTTTACCTTCACCAAATCTTGATTTAAATGATTCAAATGATTCAGTGATAGGTTTGTCACCAGGGCCTTCAATTTGCAATACGGTATCATGATCAATGGCAATGCTTGAATGACCAAAAAAGCCGAATAAGACAGGACCTTTAGTTATAATGATATCTCCAGGTTGCAGTTGGAAGTCTTGTTTTGATTTGGACATAGAAGTATCTTCGGCATTAGCAATATTGCTATGCAAAGGTGATAAGGTCAAGCATATATTGAGGATTATAGTAAAAATTAATATGTATACGAACTTTTTATACAATGATTAAAGGCTCCTTTATAAATGTAAAATACATAAAAATTAATATAGTATTAAAATAAAACGTTCAGCTACAAGGCAACTGAACGTATTTTTTCAGGACTAGAGTCCGAATAACAATGTATAAATCAACATTGCTAATCCAAAAATGAAGAATACAATGGTGAAACCAAGATAAGATTCCTTCTTAGATTCTTTTTTAGTTTTAAGCATGATAGCTAGAATGATTGCGCCAGCTATGATAAATATAAGTGAAAGCCAAAAAAGAATTGTAAAATGCAAGCTCATTTTTTAACCTCCTATCTCTTTAAAGAAAATCATAAAAAATTGGATAAATGTAATACAGTGTAAGAATAATATTAATAAAGAAAAGAACTTCACTTAATAAGTCCTTAATGGTAATAGCAATAGTAAAGCTAATCATCATAATCAAACCGCATACAATTAATCCAGGCACTAACCATAAGGTTTCGTCTAGGTTTGTATTATAAGTAATAATCACATTAAAAATAATAAGTAATATCGTTAAAATGATATTGATTGCATGTAAAATGTATCGTTTCATAGGTGCTTCACCTCTGGAAAATGCATCTTTGATTTTAAAACTCTTATTCTTATCATATCATTAATTGAGATTTGGTAAATATAGAAATGATATAACTATCGATTAAATGTGAATAAAAAATGAGAAATTAATTGAAGAAATATTAAAAATTAATAAAAAATGTGCAAAATTGAATTTTGCACATTTACAATCTCGAGTTTTCTGATAAGATTAAATACAAATCAGCTATAGATTAAGATAAGGGGGTATGTGATATGACATTTTATGATTTTATTATAGGTTTTATTAATGATGATACACCATTTGGAAGTTTAGCTAACTATATTAATAAAGATCACAAATTCCCAAAAGATGAGAAAAATAAGTATGTTATTCGATCGTATGTGTTATCTAATTATAAGGACCCTCAACTTATTGAAAGCACCAATAGAGCGATTAGTTTATATCAACTAACTTAAGTAATACCAATTTTGTTGGTTTAAAGCATGCCAAACGTCTTTCGTTTTAAAATTAATATCATTATTTTTGATACTAAACGGCTTTATGATGTCGTTATCTAACCAGGTGTTAATGAGCTCATTTGGTACGCCGTCTAATAACATATCACTCTTACTAACAATAAAACATTCCCAATCAAGTGATACATTTTGCGGGTTCACATAATTGTAATCATGAGACTCCATTTTATTTAACACTCCTTTAACAAATGTAAATCTAGTGTTAAGTTATACCCTTTTTATGGTTAGCCAAACCCTATTAAACAGTTAATTTATCAATAAATTGTTGATTTACTAACGGCTTTAGTAGTGATTTAATGGTATTAGATAAACAACTCGTTGTAATCGAATGAATTGTGAATAGTAGTTTAGTAGAGGTGTGAAAATTGACAAAGATTTTATATTTAATGAGACATGGTCAAACAGTTTTTAATTTAAAAGGTAAAATTCAAGGGGCAAGTGATTCCCCCTTAACAGACCGTGGAATTGAACAAGCTCAAGCCGCTGCTCGTTATTTTAATAATAATAAGATTGAATTTGATGACTTATTTACATCTTCTCAGGAAAGAGCGTGTGATACACTTGAGAATGCTGTACCTAACCATCAACAAAAATATGTTCGGTTAAAAGGTTTAAAAGAATGGCATTTTGGTGTATTTGAGGGAGAGAGTATTGAATTACTTAAGAAAATCAAACAGCCTAAAACGCTTTATGGAGATTATGTAGTTCCTTTCGGTGGAGAGTCACGTTTACAAGTAGAACAACGTGTGACAGATACACTAACTGAAATTATGGAACATCATAGTGGTAAAACAACGTTAGCTGTAAGTCACGGTAGCACTATAGGACTTTTCATTAGAAAGTGCTTGGGTTATGAAGAGGGCAGTTCGTATGACATAGGAAATTGTCATATTTTAAAATTTGAATATCAAGATGGACAATTTAATTTTATTGAATTGATCGATCCTACTATATAAAAATAAGCTCGACGTTGCAATTTTGGCAATGTTGAGCTTTAAATGTATCTTATAGCGTGAATCTGTTTTAAATATTTAAATGAATAGTGTGTGCATTGTTCATTTATACTTTTTAATCAAACGCAAATATTAGCTATTTCTCAAATCATAAGATAACCAATGTTCATCAAAGTATTCGTCACCAATTTTACTAGCATTTTTCTCAAAACCAAGATTTTCAAATCCTAGAGAACTAAAAAATACTTTAGCACTGATGTTACTAGAAGTAACGGATGTAAGTATCGTTTCTAAGTTCTTTTGATCCGCATAATGAATAATATAATTGATTAATTCTCTGTTAATTACTTCGTCATTATCTTTTACAAAGTTATTTAAGATGATTGCTTTGTGTTGTTTACCTACATATTTACTTTGTCTCAATGTTGCAGTTGCAACTAGAACATCATCTTCAAAAGCACCAAAAACATTGATATGACTAGTTTCTGAAGATAAAATTTTTGTCAAAGCATCGTCGGATACGTGATCCAAATAATAGCGATCCCATGAATATGTGTGGTGTTCCCCTGATAAAAGTGTTTTATATGATGCTAAATCATCTAGGGTTAATGTACGTATGTTGTTCATAGTGACCTCCTGATTCAAAGGGTTGATTAATTTGAAGTGGCTAATTAATTACATAATAAAATATTTAATAAAAACTTTCAATAATAATTTAAAAACAGCCAAAAACACTTTTAACAACTTTGATAAAATAATTATTTAATTACTTGTTTGCATATATTATATATTCAGTATACCAAAATTATTGGTAGGATGGGGGAAATTACTTAAAGAGTTAATATAAAAATAGGCACGTTCAACTAAGAACGTGCCTTTCGTATTCAATCTTTTAAACGCTATTTTTATTTAGTCTTCTACTTTAACATTTAAATTAACATCGATATTACCGCGTGTTGCTTTAGAATATGGGCAAAAGTCATGTGCGTCTTGAAGATATTTTTCTGCATCTTCTTGAGATAATACATTCTTCACTTTTGCATCAATATCTACGCTTAATTTTGGACTTTCAGCGTCTGGATCATCTTCTAATCTTACTGTAAGAGTTACTTCTGGTTCTGCATCACGTACTTTGTTTTGTTTTAAGATTAAATCAAAAGCACCATTAAAGCATGATGCATAACCTGCAGCAAATAGTTGCTCAGGATTTGTTGCTTTACCATCTGCTTGTTGAGGTGGTAATACATCTACATTTATCGCATTATCATCAGTTTGAACGTGTCCTTTACGTCCACCAACGTTTGTTGCTTTAGTTTCATATTGAACTGCCATATATGATTACCTCCTATATTTTGTATATATTATTTTTATACCCGCAAATATTTATCTCAATCATATATAAATCTTTTTCTAAGATGTACTATGCAATCGCGCTTTATGGCGGTTTGATATGATTTGGTTTAAAATAATAAACAATAAATGATGTATTGAATGAAATGAGGGATTGATATGAGCAAGGTAGATATAGCCGTAACGATTGCGCCTGAAGATGCAACGATAAATGATTTGTTTAAAGATTTAGAGTTCTATCAAGATAGTATTGATATTATTGAATTAAGGATAGATCAATGGACTGATGTTACAGGAGTTAAACAAGTTATTAATGAGTTAAAGGAATTGCCATTTGAATTTAAAGTATTAATCACATATAGATCTAATTCCCAAGGAGGTAAGGGTCATGTGAATGAAATGGAATATCAAAATGTGATTCAAAAGCTTATTAATGAATCAGGATATGAGATGTTAGACATTGAATGGGATGACAAAAAAGATAAAAATACTTATTTATCATTCATAAATAAGGCACATCAAAAAGGCATTCAAGTGGTACTATCACATCATAATTTTAATGAAACACCGTCATTAGAAGAATTAAAATTCACTTATTATAAAATGCATCAATTTGAAGCAGACTATTTAAAAGTGGCTGTCATGCCAAATGACGAAAAAGATGTATTACATCTATTAGAAGCGGTCAAAGACTCTGCTGATGCTTTAAATCAACATATTATTGGCATAGCAATGTCTGATATTGGCATAGTTAGTCGCACGGCACAGGGCGTATTTGGTGGTACTGTATCCTATGGTTGCTTAAATGAACCGCAAGCTCCAGGACAAATTCACATAGAAGAATTGAAAAAACAAATAGATTTCTATAATAAGTAAGTAGACAATTTGAACAAAGCCTAAATATAATTTATAATTGATAAAGATTATCAATGAACGAAGAAGGAGCGATATGATTGGAACTACAAGATGCAATATCAAATAGAAGAAGCGTCAAGAAGTTTAAACACGATATGACTATCGATGATAATGCTTTATATGAAGCTATAGAAAAAGCTACCGATGCTCCTAACCATGGTATGAGAGAACCTTGGCGAGTTGTACATGTTGCTAAAGATAGATTAGGAAATATGAGTGAAGATATTACACGCTTTGCTTTCCCAAATAGTCCTGAAAAGCGAGCAGATCATTATGATAAAGTGACGAAATTAGGCGGTATGTTGTTGTTGATTATGAAAGCTGATCCAAGACAACGTCAAAATAGAGAAAATTACTTTGCATTCGGTGCATTTGCCCAAAATTTAATGTTATTACTTTATGAAGCGGGTATCGGTACATGTTGGAAATCGCCTGCATATATTTTTGAACCTAAAATACGTAAAGCATTAAATATTGAAGATGATGAAATTTTAGCAGGATTCTTATATCTTACCGATTTAGAAGAACCAATGACAAAAGCTAAACGTAAGAATAGAGATTTAATCTCAGAGTATTAAAGTGATTATATAGAGTTATAATCAAATAAGGTCGAGACCATAACTAAGTCATAAACCATAAAGTGGTTACTTATGATACTTAATTAGTGTCTCGACCATTTTTGTATATTATTTATTGAATGTTTCGTCTAAGAATGATTCTACTTGTTCAGGTGATTTAGCTTTTGCTGAGTGTAAATGAGCTAACTTTTCACCATTTTTAAATACTAAAATACTTGGAATACCCATAACATCATTTTCAGCAGTTACATCTTCTAATTCATCACGATTAACAGTATACCATTCATAATCTTTATATTTTTCAACGATAGGGTCTATCCACATATCCATTGCTTTACAATCAGGGCACCAGCCTGCTTCGAATTTGACGATGACAGGTTGATCGTTTTGGACAGTGTTGTTAAATTGTTCAGTTGTTTTAATACTTTCCATTTATAAAAGCTCCTTTGAAAAAGTTTAGTAAATTTATTATAACGGATGGAAATACTTAAATAAAAAAATAAGCTTAAAAAGTAGAGCGTTTTCTAAAATAACATGATATATTGGATTTAAGAGATAAAGGAGGCAAATCGATGATTAAATTTTACCAATATGCTAATTGTACAACTTGCAAAAAAGCAGCTAAATTTTTAGATGAATACGGTGTAAGTTATGAACCTATTGATATCGTTCAACATACACCTACGAAAAATGAATTTAAAGAAATAGTAGATAAAACTGGTGTAGATACTAAAAAATTATTTAATACGCACGGTGCCAAATATCGTGAATTAGATTTAAAAAATAAATTAAATGACTTATCAGACGAAGAACGTTTTGAATTACTTGCTTCAGATGGCATGTTAGTGAAACGTCCGTTAGCTATATTAGGTGATAAGATTACATTAGGCTTTAAAGAAGAAGAATATAAAAATACTTGGTTATAAAAGTAGATTGTTTCAAATTATAAAAAGTGAACTTTCATTTTAATAAAGTTATAAAAATAGCAATTTACATTTTTAAACCCGAATATTTTAAGGTTTAAAATTTTTAGATAATAGTTGATTGATAATTGCGGGTATGGCATCATTAAAATGTACTTAAAATTAGGAGGGGATTTATCGTGGCAGTACCAAACGAATTTAAATACTCTAAAGAACACGAATGGGTTAAAGTTGAAGGAAATGTAGCGACAATTGGTATTACTGAATATGCTCAAAATGAGTTAGGTGATATCGTATTCGTTGAATTACCTGAAACTGATGATGAATTAAACGAAGGCGACACTTTCGGTAGTGTTGAATCTGTAAAAACTGTATCTGAATTATATGCACCAATTACTGGTAAAGTAGTTGAAGTTAATGAAGAATTAGAAGATAGTCCTGAATTTGTAAACGAATCACCATATGAAAAAGCATGGATGGTTAAAGTAGAAATTAGCGACGAAAGCCAAATTGACGAATTATTATCAGCAGATCAATATTCAGAAATGATTGGCGAATAATATTAGTAAACTCCTCGATCTCGTATCAAGGAGTTTTTTTAGTGTTTTTTAAATCTTTAGATTTTGGAAACACTTATGCCATTGCGAAAGCAAAGGCGACCCGAATGCAAGGAATATATAAGCAAGAGTACATACAATTTGATGAACTTAGATTAAAAAACATTTATGACATTTGTAAAAATGATATTAACAGTGTAATAAAATGGTTAATTCATTTTAAGTTTTTGCAGTATATGTTTTATAAGCAGAATCCTCGTGGAAATGAATAGTGATAGTTAATTTTCGATTTTTAAAGGGTGAATACTTATGACTATTGTGAACAAAGTAATCATTGTTGAAGGTAAATCTGATAAAAAACGAGTGCAGCAAGTCATCGCAGAACCGGTAAGTATTATCTGTACGCATGGTACTATGAGTATAGATAAGATCGATGATATGATAGAATCACTTTATGGTAAACAAGTTTTCGTCTTAGCTGATTCAGATGACGAAGGGGATCGAATTAGAAAATGGTTCAAACGATATTTAAGTGAGTCTGAACATATTTTTGTAGATAAAACATTTTGCGAAGTGGCAAACTGTCCTAAAAATTATTTAGCACATGTACTTACCAAACATGGATTTAATTGCAAGAAAGAGAAATCCCTTATACCTAATTTAAAAACTGAAAGGTTAGTTTTAGTGAATGAGTAAATCTATAGAAATAGACGATGTGACAGAAAATTTTGGAGAAGAAAAACATCTTATTTTCGGGTATACGCCAACATGTGGAACGTGTAAAGTGTCTGAAAGAATGTTGGATATAGCAAATGAAATCTTGAAACTCCCCGTTAAGAAAATCGATATGAACTTTCATCCGAAATTTAGTGAAACACATCAAATTATGTCAGTACCAGTATTAATGTTAATGAATAAGGATAAAGAAGTGAAAAGGTTGTATGCATTTAGGTCTGTTCCTTATTTGTTAGAAAATTTAAAATAATTATTGACGAATCTCTACCGTGATGGTAGGATTAAATAAAATTAAATCATGCAAACACTCTTATCGAGAGAGGTGGAGGGATGTGCCCTACGAAGCCCGGCAACCGTCTTATATAGAAATGGTGCCAATTCACATAAAGGTAAACTTTAGAAGATGAGAGAAAGATATTTTAAAATGCTTTCTCAAACAGTCTAAAGTTTTGAGGAAGCATTTTTTAATTTGTATTAGTTATAAACAAGGAGGCATTAACGTGATTGAGTTAAAACAAATCGTGAAACGATATCATACGAAAAATAAAGACGTACTCGCTGTAGATCACGTTGATTTAAACATTCAATCCGGTTCCATTTTTGGGGTGATTGGTTTTTCTGGAGCAGGTAAGAGTACTTTAATTAGAATGTTTAATAATTTAGAAGCACCCACTTCTGGAGAAGTTATTATTGATGGAGATAATATAAGTCAATTATCGAAGTCAGATTTACGTAAGAAACGCCAAAAAGTAAGTATGATTTTCCAACATTTTAATTTACTATGGTCGAGAACAGTTCTTAAAAATATTACATTCCCACTAGAAATTGCAGGCTTATCTAGAGGAGAAGCTAAACGTAAGGCCAATGAATTAATAGAACTTGTAGGGTTGAAAGGTCGAGAAAATGCATATCCATCTGAGTTGTCTGGTGGACAAAAACAAAGAGTGGGTATTGCTAGAGCATTAGCCAATGATCCGACAGTATTGCTTTGTGATGAAGCAACGAGTGCACTTGATCCTCAAACTACAGATGAAATTTTAGACTTATTATTAAAAATACGTGAGCAACAAAATTTAACAATCGTGTTAATCACGCATGAAATGCAAGTCATTCGCCGAATATGTGATGAAGTTGCAGTTATGGAAAACGGACGAGTGATAGAACAAGGTCAAGTAAGCCAGGTATTTGAAAATCCACAACACGAGGTAACACGACGATTTGTAAAAGATGATTTAAATGAGGATTTTGAAGAGTCATTAGATGCATTAGAACCATTAGATAACAATGCATACATAGTTCGATTAAACTTTAACGGTGAAAATACAACTCAACCGATTATATCGTACATTACGAAAACACATCAGATTGAAGTCAACATTTTGGAAGCTGACATTAAGAATACAAGAAATGGTACGTTAGGATTTTTAGTCGTCCATATACCTTTTATAAGTTCTGAAAATTTTGAAGATTTCAAAAATAATCTTCATGAGAAACATGTGAATGTGGAGGTGTTAAGACATGGGTAAGTCAGTTGGAGAAATACTCCAAGAAATGATTACAATGCCAAACGTCCAATGGCCAGAAGTTTGGCAAGCCATTGTTGAAACACTTTATATGACTGTTGTATCAACAATATTTGCTTTTATATTTGGATTGATTTTAGGTGTTTTATTATTTTTATCAGCTAAGAGTCATTCGAAAGTTGCAAGAATTTTTTATTCAATTGTTTCATTTATAGTGAACTTATTTAGAGCGATACCGTTCATCATTTTAATCCTTTTATTAATACCATTTACAAGTGTTGTATTAGGTACAATAAGTGGTCCAACAGGTGCATTGCCTGCCTTAATCATAGGTGCAGCGCCATTCTATGCTAGATTAGTAGAAATTGCTTTCAAAGAAATAGATAAAGGGGTAATTGAAGCAGCATGGTCTATGGGTGCTAATACTTGGACTGTAGTAAGAAAAGTATTACTACCTGAAGCAATGCCGGCGTTAGTATCAGGCTTGACAGTAACAGCAATTGCATTAGTAGGATCTACAGCAATTGCCGGCGTTATTGGTGCGGGTGGTTTAGGTAACTTAGCATACTTAACTGGTTTCACTCGAAATCAAAATGACGTTATTTTAGTTTCAACAGTTTTCATCTTAATTATTGTATTCATCATCCAATTTATTGGTGATTGGGTTACAAATAAAATTGATAAACGCTAAAGAAAAGGGGATAAATCAATGAAGAAAATTTTAGGTATTTTATTATTACTATCTTTAACCGTAGCATTAGCAGCATGTGGAGGTAAGGATGATGACAAGACGATTAAAGTCGGAGCTTCACCTGCACCACACGCAGAAATTCTAGAAAAAGCCAAACCATTATTAGAGAAAAAAGGTTATAAATTAGATATTCAAACAATCAATGACTATACAACGCCTAACAAATTATTAGATAAAGGTGAATTAGATGCCAACTTCTTCCAACACACACCTTACTTAAAAACTGAAAGTAAAGAAAAAGGATACAAAATTGAGTCAGCTGGTGACGTAGAATTAGAACCAATGGCAGTTTACTCTAAAAAATACAAAAGTTTAAAAGATTTACCTAAAGGCGCAACAGTATACGTATCTAACAACCCTGCAGAACAAGGTCGTTTCCTTAAATTCTTCGTGGATGAAGGATTAATTAAAATTAAAAAAGGTGTTAAAATTGAAGATGCAAAATTCAGTGACATCACTGAAAATAAAAAAGATATCAAATTTAATAACAAACAATCAGCAGAATTCTTGCCTAAAATCTATCAAAAACAAGATGCAGATGCAGTGATTATTAACTCAAACTATGCTATTGATCAAAAATTAAATCCTAAAAAAGATTCAATCGCATATGAAAAAGCTAAAGATAATCCATATGCTAACTTAATCGCAGTTAAAGATGGACATAAAGATGATAAGAAAATTAAAGAATTAATGAAAGTTTTACGTTCAAAAGAAATTAAAGACTACATTAATAAAAAATATGATGGTGCCGTTGTGCCAGCAGAATAATGATTGAAACAGTAAAATCCTCAAGACGAAAATGCTTGAGGATTTTTGTATATTTAAATGTTGATTCAATCCATAGTTATCCAATAGCTCATTTTAATATGTTATAAAATAACAATATTAATGAAGCAATGAGTAGAAGTACAGAAGGTAACATGGCATTATGATTAGGCTTAGTGAATTGATTTTTAATAATTAAAATTAAAGATATTAATATTAATAAAGTTGCTAATAAATGAATGATCAATACTAACATTAAACCACTCCTTTCTTGCAAGCATAACATAATGAAAAAGGCATTATTTTCATAATAAACACTCAATTAATATAAATTTTTTGATAATAAATGTTTATATAGTACGAATAGTGGTATAAATTAATCATAATAACTTACAAAATAAATTCTAGGAGGAATTCATCATGGCTGAAGATAAATTCGAACAAGCAAAAGGTAATGTAAAAGAAACTGTAGGTAACGTAACTGATAATGAAAACCTTGAAAAAGAAGGTAAAGAAGATAAAGCTTCTGGTAAAGTTAAAGAAGCAGTAAATAACGTTATCGACAAAGTAAAAGGTAACAAAGAATAATTAATAAATAATCAAAAGGCTCTCATACACCAAAGTGTTTGAGAGCCTTTCTTTTTATATTTGTTCTTCATTTTTAGCAGTTATTTGTCCTAAGACATAGCTAACGATAAAGCCAATAATTAAAGTGACAATTGAAATGATCCATGTCAAAGCGGAATGAGGTAAACCTGGATAGACGGCAAATATAGATCCAATAACGAAGCCTATAATTAATGCAAATGTCATGGTTGTATGATGATGTAACAAGTATTGGATTAATTTACTTGAAACTAAGAATCCAGTTAGGATACCTAAACCTACAATTAAAAGTATGGGTAAAGCGTTGAAATTAAATTTTACTAATTCAGATATAGCAAACATTACAGTACCATAAGCACCAAATATAAGTAACATAAATGAACCAGAGATTCCTGGTAAGAGCATTGCACTAGAAGCGCATATACCTGCAATATAATATTTAATAATAAGACTAGTAGATAAAGATAATGTTTCTCCTGTGTGCTTGTCTCCACCATTAAGTAAAGTCATAATCACTAATATTGCGATGCCAACCAAAACTACAATGTAATGCTTTGCTTTGAAAGTAGATTTAAAACGTGACACTTTAAGAAGGTAAGGAATAATACCGATGATTAAACCAGTAAAAAAGAACATCGTTGGAATTTCATGTGTACTAAGTAAATAGTTAAATAGATTACTTAATATACCGATTGCTAAAAGCATTCCTATTATAATAGGTAATAAAAATTTCAAACTAGGCCAAAATCTTCTAGAAAATAAGCCACTGATGGAACTAATAAAACCATCATAAATGCCAAGTAAAAGTGCTATAGTACCACCACTAACACCAGGTACTAAATCACTCGTACCCATACCAAAACCTTTTAATACATTAATCCATTTAAAGTTTTTCATTAATGTCTCCTTTCTTAACCCTAAAAGGTTAAAGTGTATAATAACATAATTCATTGGTTTGGGTTAAATAAAACAACTATTTGTCTAAAAAGTGTCTATTGAGAAAGATGCATATTTCGTTATCATTTGAAATAACTAAAAACAATAGATGAAAATCGTTTTTTGAAAAGAATAACTCTAATTTACGGTTTTAAAAAGTTTATATTCTCCTGTAAGTACGTTATAATGAACAGGATTGAAAATTCCAAAGGCTTTTTGACTACAGATTAAAATTATTATAAACTAGTTAAGAAAACTTTATATTTTATGGAGGGAATATAAATGTCATCAACATTAGAAATTAAAGACCTACACGTGTCTATTGACGATAAAGAAATTTTAAAAGGTGTTAATTTAACAATTAATACTGGGGAAATTCATGCCATTATGGGACCAAATGGTACTGGTAAATCAACGTTATCATCTGCAATTATGGGTCATCCAAGCTATGAGGTAACACAAGGTGAAGTGTTACTTGATGGTGTTAACATTTTAGAATTAGAAGTTGATGAAAGAGCTAAAGCAGGATTATTCTTAGCAATGCAATATCCTTCTGAAATTACAGGTGTTACTAACGCTGATTTCATGCGTTCAGCAATCAATGCTAAACGTGAAGAAGGACAAGAAATCAACTTAATGCAATTTATTAAAAAATTAGATAAAGAAATGGATTTCTTAGATATTGACCAAGATATGGCACAACGTTATCTAAATGAAGGTTTCTCAGGCGGAGAGAAAAAACGTAATGAAATCCTACAATTGATGATGTTAGAACCTAAATTTGCAATTTTAGATGAAATTGACTCAGGTTTAGATATCGATGCGTTAAAAGTAGTATCTAAAGGTATTAATCAAATGCGTGGAGAAGATTTCGGTGCATTAATGATTACTCACTATCAACGTTTATTAAATTATATTACACCAGACAAAGTACATGTTATGTATGGAGGTAAAGTAGTTAAATCTGGTGGACCAGAGTTAGCGAAACGCCTTGAAGAAGAAGGTTACGAATGGGTTAAAGAAGAATTTGGTGCAGCTGAATAATCGATATTGATACATCGATTGTAAGCTCGTTGAGATGTTCGTATAAATGATGAAACTGAACATTGACTTATTAATACTATTTCATCAAGTGGGAGGATAAGAGTTATGACAACTGAAACTTTGAACATTTCTGAAGAACAACTTGTTGATTATTCAAAAGCGCACAATGAACCTTCTTGGATGACAGAATTACGTAAAAAAGCGTTGAAATTAACAGAAACTTTAGAAATGCCAAAACCTGATAAAACAAAATTAAGAAAATGGGACTTTGATAGTTTTAAACAACATCACACTGAAGGTAGTGTATATCAAAGTTTAGAAGAATTACCTGAATCAGTTAAGAAGATTATCGATGTTGAAAATACTGAAAACTTAGTTATTCAACATAATAATGATTTAGCGTATACACAAGTTTCTGAACAAGCTAAAAATGATGGTGTCATTATTGAAGGTTTATCAGAAGCACTTGTTAATCATAGTGATTTAGTTCAAAAATATTATATGACAGATGCTGTAAATGTTGATGAACATCGTTTAACGGCTTTACACACTGCTTTAGTGAATGGTGGCGTATTCGTATACGTACCTAAGAATGTAGTCGTTGAGCATCCGGTACAATATGTTGTGTTACATGATGATGAAAATACAAGTTTTTATAATCATGTCATCATAGTTACTGAGCAAAGTGCAGAAGTAACTTATGTCGAAAACTATTTATCAAATGCAAGCGGTGAAGGAAATCAAATTAATATCGTTTCTGAAGTTATCGCAGGTGCAAATTCTAATATCACATATGGTTCAGTAGACTATTTAGATAAAGGATTTACTGGACATATTATTAGAAGAGGTACTACTGAAGCGGATGCATCAATTAATTGGGCTTTAGGATTAATGAATGAAGGAAGCCAAATTATTGATAATACAACTAACTTAATGGGTGATCGTTCAACAAGTGAACTTAAATCAGTTGTAGTCGGTACTGGCGATCAAAAAATCAATTTAACTTCTAAAATTGTTCAATATGGTAAAGAGACAGATGGCTATATCTTAAAACATGGTGTAATGAAAGAAAATGCATCTTCTGTATTTAACGGTATTGGCTACATCAAACATGGTGGTACTAAATCAATTGCTAACCAAGAATCACGTGTATTAATGCTTTCTGAAAATGCACGAGGAGATGCTAACCCAATTTTATTAATTGATGAAGATGATGTAGAAGCAGGACACGCAGCATCTGTAGGTCGTGTAGATCCAGAACAACTATACTACTTAATGAGCCGTGGTATTTCTAGAAGAGAAGCTGAACGCTTAGTTATCCATGGATTCTTAGATCCAGTTGTTAGAGAATTGCCAATTGAAGACGTAAAACGTCAATTAAGAGAAGTTATTGAGCTTAAAGTATCTAAGTAAACATACAAATAAGAGATTTTTAATTAAAGAAAGGTCGTGAATAAAGTGGCCGAACAATCATTTGACGTTAATGAAGTTATTAAAGATTTTCCAATTTTAGAGCAACAAGTTAATGGCAAACGTTTAGCTTATCTTGATTCAACTGCGACAAGCCAAACACCAGTTCAAGTATTAAATGTATTAGATGATTATTATAAGCGCTATAACTCTAATGTACACAGAGGTGTTCATACATTAGGTTCGTTAGCTACAGATGGATATGAAAGTGCTCGTGAAACAGTAAGACGTTTCATTAATGCAAAATATTTTGAGGAAATCATCTTTACACGAGGTACAACAGCGTCTATTAACATTGTTGCGCATAGCTATGGTGATGCTCATGTTGAAGAAGGCGATGAAATTGTAGTTACTGAAATGGAGCATCACGCTAATATCGTGCCATGGCAACAACTTGCCAAACGTAAAAAGGCATCATTAAAGTTCATCCCAATGACTGATCAAGGTGAACTCAATATCGATGACATTAAAGCAACAATTAATGATAAAACTAAGATTGTTGCTATCGCGCATGTTTCTAATGTATTAGGGACAATTAATGATGTAAAAACGATAGCAGAAATTGCACACCAACATGGTGCTATCATTAGTGTTGATGGTGCACAAGCAGCGCCACATATGGCATTAGATATGCAAGATATTGATGCAGACTTTTATAGTTTTAGTGGTCATAAAATGTTAGGACCTACAGGTATCGGTGTGTTATATGGTAAGCGCGATCTACTTAAAGACATGGAACCTGTTGAATTTGGTGGCGATATGATTGATTTTGTAAGTAAGTATGATGCTACGTGGGCAGACTTACCAACTAAATTCGAAGCAGGAACACCTTTAATTGCACAAGCAATTGGTTTAGCCGAAGCCATACGTTACATTGAAAAATTAGGATTCGAAGCTATCCATCAACATGAAAAAGAATTAACAGAGTATGCATACGAACAACTATCAGAAATTGAAGGTTTAGACATTTATGGCCCGCCTAAAGATAGACGTGCAGGTGTCATTACATTTAATTTAGCTGATATTCATCCGCATGATGTTGCAACTGCTGTTGATACAGAAGGTGTTGCGGTAAGAGCAGGACACCATTGTGCGCAACCATTAATGAAATGGTTAGGCGTTTCTTCAACTGCCAGAGCAAGCTTTTATGTATACAATAATAAGCAAGACATCGACCAATTTGTATATGCATTGAAACAAACGAAGGAGTTTTTCTCTTATGAATTTTAATAATTTAGATCAACTTTATCGATCTGTAATTATGGATCATTATAAAAATCCTAGAAACAAGGGCGTATTAGACAATGGCTCGATGACTGTTGATATGAATAATCCAACATGTGGTGACCGTATTCGACTTACCTTTGATATAGAAGATGGCGTTATTAATGATGCTAAATTTGAAGGTGAAGGTTGTTCAATCTCTATGTCTAGTGCTTCAATGATGACTGAAGCGGTAAAAGGTCATACATTAGCTGAAGCAATGCAAATGAGTCAAGAATTCACGAAAATGATGCTAGGTGAAGACTACGAAATTACTGAAGAAATGGGAGACATTGAAGCACTACAAGGTGTTTCTCAATTCCCTGCACGTATTAAGTGTGCCACTTTAGCTTGGAAAGCGCTCGAAAAAGGGACAGTTGAAAAAGAAGGTAAATCAGAAGGAACTACAGAAGAATAAAACTGGAGATGTTTCTATCTGACATAACGGGTAAACTTAAACTAGATAATGAATATTATCATTCATGTTGGCTTTTTACTTTCCTTAATCGTTGTTATAATATGATAACAATTTAATACTTGTAATTAAAAATCTCGCACATGACGTTTAAATATATATAAGGAGTGATTGAAATGGCTAAAAAAGCACCTGATGTTGGGGATTACAAATATGGTTTCCACGACGAAGATGTTTCCATTTTCAGATCAGAACGAGGTCTAACTGAAAATATAGTTAGAGAAATTTCAAAAATGAAAGATGAACCTGAATGGATGCTCGATTTCCGTTTGAAAGCTTTAAAATTATTCTATAAAATGCCAATGCCTCAATGGGGTGGCGACTTATCAGAATTAGACTTTGATGACATTACTTACTACGTAAAACCATCAGAACATACTGAACGTTCATGGGATGAAGTACCAGAAGAAATCAAACGTACATTTGATAAATTAGGTATTCCTGAAGCTGAACAAAAATATTTGGCAGGTGTATCTGCTCAATATGAATCCGAAGTTGTTTATCACAACATGGAAAAAGAATTAGAAGAAAAAGGTATCATCTTCAAAGACACTGATAGTGCATTACGTGAAAATGAAGATTTATTCCGTGAGTATTTTGCAACAGTTATTCCAGCAGCTGACAACAAATTCGCGGCATTAAATTCAGCTGTTTGGTCAGGTGGATCATTTATTTACGTACCTAAAAACGTTAAATTAGATACACCATTGCAAGCTTATTTCCGTATTAACTCTGAAAACATGGGACAATTTGAACGTACATTAATCATTGCTGATGAAGGTGCTTCTGTAAACTATGTAGAAGGTTGTACTGCACCCGTTTATACAACAAGCTCTCTACACTCAGCAGTAGTTGAAATTATTGTTCATAAAGATGCACACGTACGTTATACTACAATTCAAAACTGGGCAAATAATGTTTATAACTTAGTTACTAAACGTACATTTGTTCATGAGAATGGTAATATGGAATGGGTTGACGGTAACTTAGGTTCTAAATTGACGATGAAATACCCTAACTGTGTATTACTTGGTGAAGGTGCAAAAGGTAGCACATTATCAATTGCATTTGCAGGTAAAGGACAAGTTCAAGACGCAGGTGCAAAAATGATTCATAAAGCACCAAATACGTCTTCTACTATTGTTTCTAAATCAATTTCTAAAAATGGTGGTAAAGTTATCTATCGTGGTATTGTTCATTTTGGACGAAAAGCGAAAGGTGCGCGTTCAAATATCGAATGTGACACATTAATTTTAGATAATGAATCAACTTCAGATACAATTCCTTATAATGAGGTATTTAACGATAATATTTCATTAGAACACGAAGCTAAAGTTTCTAAAGTATCAGAAGAACAATTATTCTATTTAATGAGTCGTGGTATCTCTGAAGAAGAAGCGACTGAAATGATTGTTATGGGCTTCATTGAACCATTTACAAAAGAATTACCAATGGAATATGCGGTAGAAATGAATAGATTAATCAAATTCGAAATGGAAGGATCTATTGGTTAATTGTAACTTATAGATGAACATCGTTTGATATAATTTGAGATATTAATCTCAGTCATTGCTAGCCAATGGATTTTATGATCCGTTGGCTAGTTTTTTATTTGGGTATTTCAAGTAAAATACTTTATAAGTTCACGCTATGGACTGAATAGTTTATAAAAGCTTATTCAAGGGAATGTTTTAATTATTATTAAAGAAAATTTGTATGAATAAGGAGTATGCCTCATGATTATAGCTATCATATTCTTATTAATCGTATCATTCTATTTATCACTTAGTGAAACAGCGTTAACGGCAGCAAATAAAAGTAAATTTCAGACTGAAGCGAAAAATGGTGATAAAAGGTCACAAAAACTTTCCCAATTATTAGATAAACCAAGTGAGTTTATAACAACTATATTAATCATAAAAAATATAAGTAATATTATATTGCCAGTGCTCGGTACCATTCTTGCTATAAAAATGCAATTTAATGTATTAGCTGTGCTAGTCATCATGATTATATTCATTGTATTAGTATCTGAAGTGATACCCAAAGCAATCGCAGCAGCAAATCCTGATAAAACATCACGTATTGTTTATCCAATCATTCGCACATTAGTTATTATTCTTAAGCCAATTACAAAATTGTTGAATACTATAACAAGTAAAATTAGTAAATCATTATCAAAAGATAGAGCTGATGATAATCAGTATACTAAAGAAGAAATACGTACAATGTTGATTGTGGCAGGACGTGAAGGTGCATTTAATGAGACAGAACAAAATCGATTAAAAGGCGTATTAGATTTCGAAAACCTTAAAATAAAAGATGTAGATACAACTCCGCGTATTAATGTTGTAGCATTTCCAAAAGATATTTCATTTGATGAAGCATATGACACCGTTATGAAAGAACCATATACCCGTTATCCAATTTATGATGAAGATATAGATCATGTCATAGGTGTATTCCATTCTAAATATCTGTTAGCATGGAGTAAGAAAAAATACGAATCAATAACTAATTTCTCATCAGAACCATTATTCGTAAATGAACATAATAGGGCTGAATGGGTACTTAGAAAAATGACGATATCTAGAAAACATTTAGCAATCGTACTAGACGAATTTGGTGGAACAGATGCAATCGTGTCACATGAAGATTTAATTGAAGAGCTGCTAGGAATGGAAATTGAAGATGAATTAGATAAAGAAGAAGAAGAAAAATTAGAAAATCAAACCTATCTCAATAAAACGAAGCGTAACAAATAGAAAAGGTGAGTAATATGTGGAATGACAATAAGTTAACACGTCTATTAGGCATTCAATATCCAATTATTCAAGCAGGTATGGCCGGCAGTACTACTGCATCTTTAGTTGCTACTGTCAGCGAAAAAGGTGGACTTGGTACAATAGGAGCTGGATATTTTAGTATCGATCAGTTGGAAAGTGAAATTAAAGCAGTTAAAGAAAAGACCACTCAACCTTTTGGGGTCAATTTATTTGTACCTCATCAAAATGCTACAGCAAATCCACAACAGGTCGAACATATGAATGCATGGTTAAAGCCGTATAGGAGAGCTTTTCATTTAGAGGAACCAGTGATTAACATTGATGAAACTCAAAAATTTAAAGAAGCTATAAATATGATTATTAAGTATAATGTACCAATCTGTAGTTTTACATTCGGTATTCCTGATGCATTAACTATTGAAAAGTTAAAAGAACATCAAGTGATATTAATTGGTACAGCAACAACAGTAGAAGAAGCTATAGAAAATGAAAAAGCAGGAATAGATATTGTTGTAGCTCAAGGAAGTGAAGCAGGTGGACATAGAGGGTCATTTTTACAAATTAGTCATAATGTAGAACCAATGGTTGGCACAATGTCTTTAGTACCTCAAGTGGTCGATCATGTATCTATACCTGTTGTCGCAGCTGGTGGTATTATGGATGAAAGAGGTTTACTTGCCAGTCTAATGTTAGGAGCACAAGGTGTGCAAATGGGAACTGCATTCTTAACTTCTCATGAAAGTGGAGCAAACGAGTTACTTAAAGACACTATATTAAAAAGTAAAGAGACTGATACAGTGGTCACTAATGTTTTTAGTGGTAAAAATGCTCGTGGCATTAATAATCAATTCGTTAAAGAAATGAGCGAATATCAAGGAGTTATACCAGATTACCCGATTCAAAACCAGTTAACTACTCAAATTAGAAAGGCTGCAGTACAACAAGGTGATAGTGAACTAACTCATATATGGAGTGGTCAATCACCAAGATTAGCTGAAAAACAAAATGCAGCAAACTTAATAGAACGTATGGTCAGTCGTATCAGTGATATGTCCAATTTATAATTGTTAAATCAAACGCTCTCTTAAATAATTAAGGGAGCGTTTTTATTATTTGATGCATTATCTGTAGGTTGCCTATAGATTAATAAGAATCTGTAAATTTGAAATAGATAAAGTGAATCGTCGTTTTATTCTGTGGTATCATTAATTTGGTGATATAAATGATAAATATAGGTCTAACTGGTTGGGGAGATCATGATACATTATATGAAGATCTAGCTAGAAAATCAGATAAATTAAAAACATATGCAAGTCATTTTCCTATTGTAGAACTTGATGCATCATACTATGCGATTCAACCAGAACGAAATATCAAGAAGTGGATAAGTGAGACACCAGAAAGGTTTCAATTTGTAGTTAAAATACATCAAGCTTTGACACTACATGCAGATTTTAGAGATTTTTCAGAAACACGCCAAGAACTATTTGATGCATTTAAAGAAATGTTGGCACCATTACAAGAAAGTCATAAACTAGCTATGGTACTGGTACAATTTCCACCATGGTTTGATTGTTCTAGTCAAAATATCAAGTATATTTTATATGTTAAACAACAACTGCAAGACTATCCAATGTGTGTTGAATTCAGACATCAGTCTTGGTTTAATGATCAATTTAAAGAGGAAACATTGTCCTTTTTAACTGAACATCAAATTATTCATGCAGTTGTAGATGAACCACAAGTCAAAGATGCAAGTATCCCACTTGTAAATAGAATAACCAGTGATATCGCTTTTGTTAGATATCATGGACGAAACGTACATGGTTGGACAAAAAAAGATATGACAGATCAAGAATGGCGAGATGTAAGATATTTATACAATTATAATGAAACAGAATTACTGGATTTAGCACAAAAAGTTAAAATTTTAGAACAAAAAGCTAAACAAGTATACGTTGTTTTTAATAATAATTCTGGTGGTCATGCAGCTCAAAATGCTAAAACATATCAAAATATTCTCGGTATTGACTATGAAGGACTAGCACCACAACAACTAGAATTATTCTAAGAGGCGAAAGTAAATGTTATTAACGATTTTATTATTAATTATCATTGGTGGATTGTCAGCGATTATAGGTTCAATAGTAGGTATTGGCGGAGGCATCATTATTGTACCTACATTAGTCTATCTTGGAGTCGATCATAGTATATTACATGGTATTACGACTCAAATCGCAATAGGGACATCGTCTGTCATTCTCATTGTGACTGGGTTGTCTTCCTCATTAGGCTATTTAAAGACGAAACAAGTTGATATAAAAAATGGCTCTATTTTCTTATTTGGATTATTACCAGGGTCATTAATTGGGTCTTTTTTAAGTCAATATTTAACATTAAAGTCATTTAATCTCTATTTTGGGATATTTATGATTTTTGTAGCCATATTGTTAATGGTAAGACATAAAATTAAACCATTTAAAATATTTAATAAACCTCAATACGAAAAAACATATATAGATGCAGAAGGTAAGACATATCATTATAGCGTACCACCATTCGTTGCTTTTATTGCTACTTTATTGATCGGTATTCTTACAGGATTGTTTGGTATTGGTGGAGGTGCATTAATGACGCCGTTAATGTTAATTGTATTTAGATTTCCACCGCATGTAGCAGTTGGAACAAGTATGATGATGATTTTCTTTTCAAGTGTGATGAGTTCAATTGGACATATCATACAAGGTCATGTAGCTTGGGATTATTCAATTGTACTTATTATTTCTAGTTATATAGGCGCTAAAATTGGTGTTAAAGTCAATCATTCGATTAAGTCTGACACAGTCGTCATGTTGTTACGTACTGTAATGTTGCTAATAGGTGCATATTTAATTATTAAATCTATTATTTAAAAGTTAAAAGTACATATAATCTATTCGTTTTAACGATACATGTTACATTATATATGACCTTATAAAGTCATTTTAAAAAGGGGGAAGTATTTTGAAGTTAACTATATACCATACTAATGATATTCATAGTCATCTCAACGAATATGCACGTATTCAATCATATATGACAGAACATCGCTCAAAACTTCAACATCCCTCACTATATTTGGATATAGGTGATCATGTTGATTTATCAGCACCGATTACACAAGCAACCCTAGGAAAGAAAAATATAGAATTATTAAATGAAGCTAAATGTGATATTGCAACAATAGGTAATAACGAAGGTATGACAATTTCGCATGAGGCATTACAAAATTTATATACAAATGCACAATTTGAAGTGATTTGTGCTAACGTATTTGATGAAGAGGGACGTCTGCCTAACCGTATAGCATCATCATATATAAAAGAAATAGATGGTGTACGTATATTATTTGTAGCGGCAACAGCACCATTTACACCATTTTATAGAGCTTTGGATTGGGTTGTTACAAATCCACTCGAATCCATCAAAGATGAAATTAAAGCAAACGATGGACAATATGATGTACTAATTGTAATGAGTCATGTAGGTGTATTTTTTGATGAAAAATTATGCCAAGAAATTCCGGAAATTGATTTAATTCTTGGTAGTCATACACATCACCATTTTGATCATGGCCAAATGAATAATGGAGTCTTAATGGCAGCAGCTGGGAAGTATGGAAATTACTTAGGAGAAGTGAACTTAACAATTGAAAATAAAAGCATAACTCGGAAGACTGCGTGCTTACATCCGTTAGAAACGTTACCAGAAGTTCAAACCAACTTTGATGAGGAAGGAAAGGCGATGATGCGTACGCCAGTTGTGAATCACCCGCTTAAGTTAGATAATAAAACAGATGTAATCACAAAAACGTCGTATTTATTAGCAGAAAGTGTCTATGAATTCACAAATGCAGATTGTACAATTATAAATGCAGGTTTAATTGTAAAAGGCATTGAAGCGGATGAAATTACGGAATTTGATATTCATCGCATGTTACCTCATCCCATCAATGTTGTAAGAGTAAAATTGACAGGCGAAGAACTTAAAGAAGTCATTGTTAAAAGTCAAAAGCAAGAGTATATGCACGAACATGCTCAAGGCCTTGGATTCCGTGGAGATATTTTTGGGGGATATATTTTATATCGATTAGGTTTTATTGAATCAGAGGGACGTTATTTTATAGATGGAAAAGAAATACAAAATGATGAACATTATATTTTAGGAACAGTAGATATGTATACATTTGGTAGATATTTCCCATCGTTGAAAGGACTTCCAACAGAATATATAATGCCCGAATTTTTACGAGATATATTTAAACAAAAGTTACTGGAATTTTAAAATAACAATAGATTAGATTTTAATTTACTGTTAATTTCGTTATAATAATAAAGAGAGAGATTAAACAGGAGGGTATGCGTTGTTATGGCTACAAAAAATGAGGAAATACTACGAAAACCAGATTGGTTGAAAATAAAGCTAAACACGAACGAAAACTATACTGGCCTTAAGAAAATGATGCGCGAAAAGAATTTACACACTGTTTGCGAAGAAGCAAAGTGTCCAAATATACATGAGTGTTGGGGAGAAAGACGTACAGCTACATTTATGATTTTAGGAGCTGTATGTACACGTGCTTGTCGTTTCTGTGCCGTTAAAACTGGTTTGCCTAATGAATTAGATTTAAATGAACCAGAACGTGTTGCAGAATCAGTAGAATTAATGAACTTAAAACATGTTGTTATTACTGCAGTAGCTCGTGATGATTTACGTGATGCGGGTTCAAATGTTTATGCTGAAACAGTAAGAAAAGTTAGAGCAAGAAACCCATTCACTACAATCGAGATTTTACCGTCAGACATGGGTGGTGACTACGACGCGTTAGAAACTTTAATGGCATCTAAACCAGATATCTTAAACCACAATATCGAAACAGTTCGTCGTCTAACACCTAGAGTTCGTGCTCGTGCAACATATGATCGCACGTTAGAATTCTTACGTCGTTCTAAAGAATTACAACCAGATATTCCTACAAAATCAAGTTTAATGGTTGGCTTAGGGGAAACAATGGAAGAAATTTATGAAACAATGGATGATTTACGTGCTAATGATGTAGATATTTTAACTATAGGCCAATATTTACAACCATCACGTAAACATTTAAAAGTTGAGAAATATTACACACCATTAGAATTTGGTAAAATGAGAAAAGTAGCAATGGAAAAAGGATTTAAGCATTGTCAAGCAGGACCATTAGTACGTAGTTCTTATCATGCAGACGAACAAGTTAATGAAGCTGCAAAAGAAAGACAACGTCAAGGTGAAGAACAATTAAATAGCTAATCATAGTAATGACATTCATTAAATGAAGTTGAATGTTTTGATAGAACCACTTTTTTATGAGAATAAATGAAGTGGTTCTTGTTTTTTAGATTATTTATGTAGTATACGAAAGTGAGTAAAATTGTATATTAAAGGCTAAAATTGTTAAAATAGAGACATAATCATTCGAAAAGTGGATTAGGTGAAAAAATGATAAAAGTAGAACAACAATATTTTGAATTAATAGAAGATTATAGAGCATGTTTCGATGAAGAAATATTTGCCAACAGATATTCAGATATATTAGATAAATATGATTATGTCGTAGGAGACTTTGGATACGATCAATTACGTTTAAAAGGATTCTATAAAGATACAAACAAAAAAGCTGAAATCAGTAAACGCTTCTCAAGTATTCAGGACTACTTATTAGAATATTGTAATTTTGGGTGTCCTTATTTTGTAGTAAAGCATTTATCTAAAAATGAAGTGAAACAACAAATAGATGATCCAGCAATTATAGATCAAGAAGATAAATTGCATGATGTTAAAATACAACCTACAATCCAAGATACTGAAAAATAAAACAATAAATTAACAATAATCAAATAAATAATCTCCCTCTGTAAACGCTAGCGTAAACAGAGGGAGATTTACTTTTATTGAATAACCTCATTTAGATATTCAATGATTTCATCGCCTTCTTCAGCTGATACCCCAAGAATATGAGCGATATAACCTTCCTCTTCAATATCATCTGAACCTATGATACCAAATTTATTAGTTTGCATATTTAAGACAAGTGTTTTTTCATAATGACGATCTGTTTGTACTAACATTAAGTCGTATCGACTATGTTCTCCAACAAAGCCAACGAATTGAACTTGGCTTTGTTCTTCATCATCATATAAATACATATCAATCATTTTTTATGACCCCTTTAATACGAAATTTACTAAAGTTAGTATAACGACAAATGAAGTGTACTGCAAAGTTGTGATATGATTAAGATAATAAGAGGTGACTAAGGAATGTATTTTGTAGATAAAGATAAACTATCAGAAAAACTAAATTACTTACAACAATTAACAAATGATTATGAAACAAATAAAACAAATCAATATGCATTTGAAAGAATTGCACAAATGTTAATCGAATCTTCAGTCGATATTGGCAATATGATTATTGATGGATTCATTTTAAGAGATCCAGGTAATTATAAAGATGTTATCGATATTTTAGAATTGGAAAACGTCATTTCAAAAGAGACACAAGAGCATATTAATCAAACTGTTGATGTTAGAAAGCAATTTGCACACAACTACATTCAACTAGATACTAAGGAAATTGAACCATTATTTGATCATGCATTACCATATTATAAACAATTTATTAATGAGGTTGTGCAATTTCTAAATAATGAAAATGTTCCAATTACTGCATTTGGTAAAGGAGAGAATTAAGCGTGAAGCATTACAAGGCATATTTAATTGATTTAGATGGAACGATGTATAAAGGTACTGATGAAATTGATGGTGCAAGTCAATTTATTGATTATTTAAATCAACATCAAATCCCTCATTTATATGTAACAAACAACTCAACAAAAACACCTGAACAGGTCGCAGCAAAACTACATGAAATGAACATTGATGCATCAGCTAATGAAGTGGTTACATCTGCATTAGCAACTGCAGATTATATCTCAGAAAAATCACCAGGTGCTTCTGTTTATATGTTAGGTGGAGAAGGTCTACATACTGCGCTTACTGAAGCTGGACTTGAAGTTAAAGATGATGAAAATGTAGATTATGTGGTCATAGGTTTAGATGAAAATGTAACGTATGAAAAACTTGCGATTGCAACACTAGCAGTCAGAAACGGTGCAACATTTATTTCAACAAATCCAGATGTCTCAATACCAAAAGAGCGTGGCTTTTTACCTGGGAATGGTGCGATAACAAGTGTTGTGACAGTATCTACTGGGGTTCAACCACAATTCATCGGTAAACCGGAAACAATCATTATGGAAAAATCATTAGATATACTACAACTTGATAAACAAGATGTGGCAATGGTTGGAGATTTATATGATACTGATATTATGTCAGGCATTAATGTTGGTATTGATACGATACATGTACAAACAGGTGTAACAACATTTGAAGAAATTCAAACAAAAGATGTACCACCAACGCATTCATTCAAAGATTTAAATGAAGCCATTACCGAATTAGAAAAATAAATTTATGAAGTTGAGAGGAGATTGTAAATTGAATAAAATTATTGTAACACGTCAAATCCCTCAAAAATTCATATCACAATTAGAAGACATCGCAGAGGTAGTCGTTTGGAATGAGTCTTTGATACCCATGCCTAGAGATAAATTTTTAGCGGAAGTACAAGATGCTATCGCATGTTTTATCACATTAAGTGAAACAATAGACGAAACATGTCTTGCAAATGCACCACATCTAAAAGTAATCGCAAACATGGCAGTAGGATATGATAATATTGACGTTAATATAGCTAAACAAAAAGGTATCATAGTTACTAACACACCGGAAGTACTTACCGAGACAACTGCTGAATTAGGTTTTACTTTAATGTTGGCAACTGCACGTCGAATTGTTGAAGCAGAAAAATATGTTCAAGATGGTCAGTGGAAGAGTTGGGGGCCATATTTATTGTCAGGAAAAGATGTCTATGGATCAACAATTGGTATATTCGGAATGGGAGACATTGGAAAAGCATTTGCCAAACGATTAAAAGGGTTCGACACTAACATTCTTTATCATAATCGTTCCAGACATGAAGATGCAGAACGTGATTACAACGCGTCATTTGTATCCTTTGAAGAACTATTAGAGAACAGTGATTTTGTTGTTTGTACTGCGCCCTTGACGGACGAAACTAAATACAAATTCAATGCCGAAGCTTTTGCAAAGATGAAAACAGATGCCATTTTTATCAATATCGGTAGAGGTGCAATTGTGAACGAAAATGATTTAGTACATGCATTGAATACTGGACAAATTTTGGCATGTGGACTAGATGTGTTGGAGCAAGAGCCGATTGATGTAGAGCACCCACTACTTAAAATGCCTAATGTAGTGATTGTTCCTCATATAGGAAGTGCCTCAGAATATACGCGAGATCGTATGGTGCAATTGTGTATTGATAATATTAAAGCAGTTCTTAATAATGAACCAGCCATAACACCTGTATCAAGTTAAATAATATATATAAGCTTGTTTACTTAGATAGAAAAGTAAACAAGCTTTTTGATTGAATAATGGCTAATCTAACAATTTTGTTATATGATCTGTAATTGTTTAATTCACGCTTAAGATTTAGAATAATAATATTCACTAAATAAATACTCATGCATAAGATAGATATCAAGACATTGGATTAAGCAGATAGTGGTTTTAATGTTTAAAATTTGTTTTGAATTTCAATCGAAGAATGAGTATAATGAATTATAAAAATAAAATATAAATTATTAATTATATATCGGATTTGTTTAAAGGGACTATGAATCATTTATAGCTTTAAATAAAGATATTTAAATTTTAGGAGAGGTGCCAAATGAAGTCCAAAGGTAAGGAACCTACGAATAAGTATTACCTAGCAATGAAGCCGTACCTTTTAACATTGTTATATTTAGCAATATTTATAGCACTATATTTAATTTATGGAAGCGGAGATACACAGAATAACTTCATTTATAATGAATTTTAATGAGGGAGAAAACTATGACAGATATTATTAATATTCTCAGTCAATTGAGTAAACAACAACCAGATGCAATTGCAGTAAGACATACGACTGAAGAAATCACTTATAAAGAACTAGATGAATTTTCTAGTAAGCTTGCACATCAACTTCAAGGTAGTCAACAACCTATGATTTTATTTGGACATATGTCGCCATTTATGATTGTAGGAATGATTGGTGCAATTAAAGCAGGATGTGGATATGTACCTATCGATACGTCAGTGCCAGAAGAACGTGTGAAGATGATTATCGATAAAGTAGAACCTGAATATATCTTTAATACTACTGATTACACTTTGGATCAACAAAGCGCTCAGGTTATCACAATTGAAAACGTTGAGAATTCACAAGACCCTGTAATATTTGATAGCCAAATGAAGGCTAATGATGTTGTATATACAATCTTCACATCAGGTTCTACAGGAGAACCCAAAGGTGTACAAATTGAATATGCAAGTTTAGTTGAATTTGCGGAATGGATGGATTCATTGAATCAATCTGGGAATGGTCAAGAGTGGTTAAATCAAGCACCGTTTTCATTTGATTTATCTGTAATGGCTATTTATCCATGTTTAGTTTCAGGAGGTACATTAAACTTAGTTGATAAAGATATGATTAATAAACCTAAATTATTAAATGATATGTTACAAGCGACACCAATTAATATTTGGGTTTCTACACCATCATTTATTGAAATGTGTTTATTATTACCGACTTTAAATGAAGAACAATATGGTAGCTTGAATCACTTCTTCTTCTGCGGAGAAATTTTAGGACATAGAACTGCTAAAGCGTTAGTAGATCGATTCCCTAATGGTACGATCTATAATACGTATGGACCTACAGAAGCGACAGTTGCAGTGACTAGTATACAAATTACACCAGAGGTACTAGAACAATATAATCCACTTCCAGTAGGTGTTTCTAGACCAGGTACTAAATTGACGACAACTGAAGATGGTGAATTAGTTATTCAAGGTCAAAGCGTCAGTGTTGGATATTTGAAAAACGAAGAAAAAACAGCTGCTGTGTTTAATTTTGAAGATAGAGTAAGAACTTATCATACAGGTGATAAAGCTAAAGAAGAAAACGGCTTATGGTTTATACAAGGTCGAATCGACTTCCAAATTAAATTAAATGGTTATCGTATGGAATTAGAAGAAATAGAGTCGCAATTACGTGATTCTGACTTAATACGCGAAGCCATAGTAGTACCAGTATATAAAAATGATAAAGTCATTCATTTGATTGGTGCGGTCGTATCAACAGAAGAAGTTGAAGATGAGAGACAAATGACTAAAGCTATTAAAGACGAACTGAAATCACGCTTACCAGAGTACATGATTCCGAGAAAGTTTGTTTGGATGGAGCAGTTACCATTAACATCTAATGGTAAACTTGATCGTAAAAAGATTGCTGAGGTAGTTAACGGATGATACCTTATGGCACATTTACATTCTTCTTAATATCATTTATTGTACTTATTCCTGTTATAATTCTTGGCTTTTTAGGTAAGCGAAGCTATATATATAACGGTATTAGTACGGCATTTATGATTGTACTTATCTTTTCTTCAGATAAGCATAATTTATTTGGACAAAAGTACTTAAGCGTACAGTTAATAAGTTTTATCATATATATCATTTGGCAAGTTGCCTTAATCATGTTTTATTATAAATCTAGACAGAAAAATAACACATTTGCCAAATTTGTAATTATCATGATTCTGTCTATATTACCTTTAGCATTAGTTAAAGTGTTACAAAGTACTTGGCTAGGTGGCCACCAAATTCATTTCCATGAAAGCAAATTAATTGAATTTGTAGGATTCCTTGGAATATCTTATGTGACATTCAAAAGTGTTCAATTGATTATGGAAATACGTGATGGGTCTATTAAAGAAATTAAAGTAGGGAAATTAATCCAATTTATATCATTCTTCCCAACTATTTCTTCTGGACCAATTGACAGATATAAACGATTTGTTAAAGATGATAAAAAGGTTCCAACTGGTGGAGAATACAGAGAATTAGTGTTAAAAGCGATCCACATGATTATGATAGGCTTTTTATATAAATATATTATTGCCTATTTCATTCAAGTATATGCGATAAATCCATTACAAATGAATTTACATGGATTCACACATATGTGGTTATATATGTATGCATATAGTTTTTATCTATTCTTTGACTTTGCAGGTTATAGTTTATTTGCTATAGCGCTTAGTTATTTATACGGAATTAAAACACCACCTAACTTTAATAAACCATTCCAATCTAAAAATATTAAAGATTTCTGGAATAGATGGCATATGACATTATCATTCTGGTTTAGAGATTGTATTTATATGAGATCTTTATTCTATATGTCTCGTAAAAAGATGTTTAAGAGCCAATTAGCAATGTCAAATATTGCATTCTTCCTTAACTTCTTTATTATGGGGATTTGGCACGGTTTAGAAGTTTACTATATTGTATACGGTTTATACCATGCAGCATTATTTATAGGTTATGGTTATTATGAAAAATGGAGAAAAAAACATCCACCACGTTGGCAAAATAAATGGACTACAGCATTAAGTGTAGTGATTACTTTCCATTTTGTTGCGTTTGGCTTTTTAATTTTCTCAGGTAAATTTATTTAATAAAGGAGTAATTAATTATGGAATTTAGAGATCAAGTATTAGATTTATTAGCAGAGGTCGCAGAAAATGATATCGTCAAAGAGAATCCTGATGTAGAAATTTTCGAAGAAGGTATCATTGATTCTTTCCAAACTGTAGGTTTATTATTAGAAATTCAAAATAAATTAGATATCGAAGTATCAATTATGGACTTTGACCGTGATGAGTGGGCTACACCAAATAAAATTGTGGAAGCATTAGAAGAACTACGATGAAATTAAAACCTTTTTTACCAATTCTAATTAGCGGCGTTATTTTCATCATATTTGTCCTGTTACCAGCGCAATTGTTTACAGGATTGATAACTGATAAAACGCTTGCTAATAATAGAATTTCATTAACAGATCAAGTATTAAAAGGCACGCTCATTCAAAATCAACTTTATAAATCAGATAAATACTATCCAATTTATGGTTCTAGTGAATTAGGTAAAGATGATCCATTCAATCCAGCAATTACATTGAATAAACATCACTCAGACAAAAATGTATTTTTATTAGGTACTGGTGGATCAACGGATTTGATTAATGCGGTTGAACTTGCGTCTCAATATGATAATTTAAAAGGTAAAAAATTAACTTTTATTATCTCTCCGCAATGGTTTACGAATCATGGATTAACTAACCAAAACTTTGACGCACGTATGTCACAAACCCAAATTAACCAAATGTTTAATCAAAAGGATATGCCAGAAGATTTGAAACAACGTTTCGCTAAACGTTTGTTACAATTCCCTCATGTTCATAATAAGGATTATTTAAAACAAGTTGCGAAAGATCCGAATAATGTATCTGGAAATTACATTTCAGCATTTAAAGAGAATCAATTAATTAAGATTGAAGCAATTAAATCATTATTCTCTTTCACTAAACCACCATTGTCTCATGTTGATCCTGCCACAGATGAAAAAGCATCATGGAGTCAAATGAGAAATAAAGCAGAAGAAATTGGTAAAGATAATACAAAATCTAATCAATATCATATTAGAGATCCATATTGGAAATTAATTAAAGGAAATAAACGTAAAGTTAAGCGTGATTATGAATTTAACGTTAATTCTCCTGAGTTCCAAGACTTAAAATTACTCGTTCAAACAATGAATAAAGCTGGTGCAGATGTACAGTATGTAAGCATTCCTTCGAATGGTAAATGGTATGATCATATTGGTATTGATAGTGATAGACGTCAAGCAGTCTATAAAAAAATTCATTCTACTGTCGTTGATAATGGCGGTAAAATATATGATATGACAGATAAAGACTATGAAAAATATGTGATTAGTGATGCCGTTCATATAGGATGGAAAGGTTGGGTCTACGTTGACCAACAAATTGCTAAACATATGAATGATGACAAACAACCTAAAGTAGATCATAAAGATAAACAAAAGCATCAAGAAGATAACAAATAATAATAAACGCCTTTCAAGTATCAATGATGATAAACTTCATCATATAAAGCTTGAAAGGCGTTTTTTTTAGAATATGGTTTGAGTGATAAAGTAACTTAAGATCGATAAACAAATAGATACAATAATAATAACAAGTAAGGGTTTTAAAGCTCTAGATTTTAAATCTTTAAAAGAAACATTTAATCCAAGTGCTACCATCGCCATTAGTAAAAAGATATTGGTCATGATTTCTAGTACTTTTAATAAAGCAGGTGGAAGTGAAATATATGTATTAATTAAAGCCATTGCAATAAAGCCAATTAAAAAATAAGGGAAATCGATACGATGTGATTGTTCACTGTCTTTATTTTTATATTTAACACATAATATAAAAATGATAATCACAGGTATTAATAAAAATACACGACCTAACTTAGCTAATAATGCAATTTTTAATGAATCAATGCCTGCATAATTACCTGCTAATACAACCTGTGCAATTTCGTGCAAACTGGTTCCTGACCATATACCAAAATGAATAGGTGACATATGAAGAATTGAATAGATTAATGTATAAAATAATGAAAAGACAGTGCCGACTAATGCGATAATACCAACACTGATTGCTATATCTTTATCTCTAGACTTTATGACAGGTGCAATAGCCGCAATAGCTGCCGCCCCACAAATACCAGTCCCCACACCTAATAGAGTTGTTATTGACGTATCTGTTTTAAACAAACGACTTAAGGCATATGTCATAACAATGCTAAAAATGATAATACAGGCATCCATCAATAATAGTGGACCGCTACGTCCTAAAATTTCATCGATATTCAACTTGAGACCGTAAAAGACGATAGCGATTTTCAATAGTCGCTTAGAAGAAAATGTAATACCAACTTTGTATTGTTCAGGATATCCTTTGAAGTGACGATATAAAATTGCAATAAGTATCGCAATAGATAATCCACCGACATGGTGAAGTATAGGTAATTTAGATAATGCCAGACTTAACATTGCAATACCAAATGTAAATAACATACCTATGAAAAAATATTTATGCTTGAGTTGAATCATGTGACGTTCCTCCTATAAGAGAAAGTTTAGCATTGTACTGTTATAACGTTAAATAAATATTTGATATAGTATACATAACAAAATTGATATGATGAATATATATTTTATTAAGGGGAATATCCATGGATCCATATAAAGTATTAATAGAAGTAGTAAAAACAGCAAATTTTACAAAAGCAGCTGCGCATCTGTACACATCACAGCCATCAATAAGTCGTGATATCAAACGACTTGAAACTAAGTATAATGTTAAAATTTTTGAATTTACTAGGCCATCGATTCGTTTAACATCAGATGGTGAGAAGATTTTAAAATATGCACTGCAACGAGAAAATATAGAGCGGGAACTTTGGCAAAATTTAAAAAATGATAAGAAAGATGTAGCGGGTGTACTATCTATAGGTAGTAGTTATACGTATGGTGAGCAATATTTATCACAAAAATTAATAGAAATTGCCAACCAATATCCAGAATTACATGTAAATGCATATTTAACTAATTCAGATACGGTCTTAGATAACGTTAAACACAATGTTGTAGACATTGGAATTGTAGAGAGAGAAATCCAAGATAATACCATTGATTTAGCATGTATATCGCAAGATGAAATGGTCTTAATTTACAATCAAAAAGTAGGCTTTGATGCGAAACAAATATGCTTTGTTCGAGAACAAGGATCAGGTACAAGAATTTACCAAGAAATCGGTTTAACTAACTTATCATTACATCCATATTTAGTGGAAATTAATAGTAATCAAGTAATCGTTGATATGGTGAAGGCTGGTAAAGGATTTACAGTTATATCTAAATCTGTATTAGATGAAGTACATAATAATATATTAGCTGCTATCAAGTTAGACGTCTTTCGAAATTTTTATCTCATAAAGCATAAAGATAAATATCTAGATGTTAATTTGAAAGCTATTATTGAATTATTTCAATGCTATTATGAAGATTAAACGTTACATTGAAATTAACGGAAATTGTAAACAAACAAAAAAACACCCATCAATGGATTAATTGTCCAGAGATGGGATAAAACGAAATCAATTATTTTAAATTATATCTTTATATTACACTAACGAAAAACATTAGAATACTTGTTCAACTTCGATAACGCCAGGTACTTCTTCGTGTAACGCACGTTCAATACCAGCTTTTAATGTTATTGTTGAGCTTGGGCAAGTACCACAAGCACCATGTAATTGTAATTTTACGATGCCGTCTTCAACATCAACTAACGTACAGTCGCCACCATCACGTAATAAAAATGGACGTAAACGTTCTATTACTTCAGCTACTTGATCAAACATTGTCGCATTCTCAGTAGGCATGAGATATGTCTCCTTTCAAGTAAATTATTTCATTATCATTATTAGTACATTATAATAGATTAAGTAAGAAAAATCTATAAATCAAAACGAGGGATTTCAATGACTAAAGTGAGTGTTGTTGTTTATGGGGCAGATGTAGTATGTGCAAGTTGTGTGAATGCACCGACATCAAAAGATACATTTGATTGGTTACAACCATTGTTAAAACGAAAATTTCCACACCATCATTTTGAGTTTACTTATATTGATATTGAAAAGGATACCGAAAATCTAACAGATCACGATCAACAATTTATTGAACGTATTCAAGAAGATGAGTTGTTTTATCCTTTGATTACAATGAATGATGAATATGTAGCAGATGGTTATATTCAAACTAAGCAGATTACGCAGTTTGTAGATCAAAAATTTTAAAAACAGAAAGTTAATATAGAGTATTAAAAATAGGGGCAGTGAAACCAATTAAAATGATTTCATTGCCCCTTTTATTTATTTTAACCGTTATGATATTTATATAACCAAAGGACACCTGATTTTAAGATAGAAGCGAGACGTCCGGTAACAGTTCGATCCATAATATAAGCAAATCCTTGTTTATCACCTAGAGAGCCTAAGAAACCTTGAACTTTAAGTTCTGGCATTTTTTCAGGTAATGGTTCGTTATTCCATTGCTTTTTCATTACGTCAGCGATTTGTTCGCCTTGTAATTCAGCTAATTGAGCACTAGGCGCATGTGGTAAGTCTGCACAGTCACCTACAACGTAAACATTTGGATAAGTAGGAATTTGGTGATACTGGTTTAAAATGACACGGCCGTTGTTATTAATATCTATAGGTAAATTTCTAACTACTTCAACTGGTTGTATACCAGCCGTCCAAACGACTAAATCGACATCTTCAGGAACACCATTATTATATATCTTTCCTGGTTCGACTTTATCGATGACTGAGTTGGGTACTACAGTAACATCGTGTTTAGAGAACCATTTTGAAATATAATTACTAAGTTTTTCTGGGAAATTGCGTAAAATTCGTGGACCACGATCATATAATAATATTTCTAAATCTGCACGACTTTCACGTAATTCACTAGCTAATTCAATGCCACTCAGTCCAGCACCAACGATAGCAACTTTAGCGCCTTTAGGTAGTTCACTAATACTATGAAAAGTATCGCGTGCCTTCGAAAGGGTTTGAATACTATGTGTATGTGTATCTGCACCAGGTACATTATGATACTTATCTTCGCAACCTAAACCAATGACTAGCTCATCATAATCTATTTTTGAATTACCTACAGAGATGATTTGCTCATCTAAATTAATATCATTGATTTCCCCATAAACTGTATTGATATTTGCATCATTTGGAAACGACATACGTACATCTTTATCTGATTTTGTACCAGCAGCTAATGCATAAAATTCTGGTTTTAAACCATGGAATGGCATACGGTCAATTAAAGTCAACCTATATCCTTCTGGTAACGCATTAGGCAATATACGAGCCATGATGCGCATATTACCGTAACCCCCGCCTAATAAAACAATGTTTTTCATTTTAGTATACCCCTTTATCCTAAAAAATCATGTTATAAATAAGAGCATTAATATTGATATTGCCCTTTAGACTAATGTCATATTAAGCATTTTTGCCCAAAAAAATGATGGAAATGAACAAAAATTTAACCATCTTATCTTATATGACTATGTATTTATATGATTATTATATCGATTTTTCAAATTGACTACAAATATATATCGAATTAAATTAAATATATTGTTTTATTAGTAATTTTTTCTATTTCCGACATTTTAAGCTCAATAATAGTCATAATAACGTGTGGTTTGTTATAATATTATAACTATTATAATAGAGAGGGTGTCGTATGTTTCCGTTAGTTGAATTCTGCATTTCCAATATGGCTAAGGGTGGAGATGTGGTTTATGAAAAGTTAGAAAATGATCCTGATGTAGATGTTTTAGAATATGGATGCTTACAAAATTGTGGTATATGCTCCAACGGCTTGTATGCACTGGTTGATGGTGATATTGTTGAAGGAGATACACTGGACGATTTGTTAAATAATATATATAAACATATAGAAGAAAATGATTTTACGAATTTATTATAGGAGGTTATGACAATGCAAACAGTTATTTTAACTGAAGCGGCAGCTTATGAAGTAAAAGACATGTTAGAAAGTAATGATATGCCTGATGGTTATCTTAAAATCAAAGTCAATGGTGGTGGATGTACAGGATTGACTTATGGTATGTCAGCAGAAGCTGAACCAGGTGAAAACGATGAAGTATTAGAATTCTTCGGTTTGAAAGTATTGGTAGATAAACATGATGCCCCAGTATTAAACGGTACAACAATTGATTTCAAACAATCACTAATGGGTGGTGGCTTCCAAATCGATAATCCAAATGCCATTGCTTCATGTGGCTGCGGTAGTTCATTTAGAACTGCTAAGGTTGCAGGTAATCCAGAAGATTGCTAGGCGAGATGACGGTTTTAATTTAATAAATTAAATTTTTCACAATGTGGACTATTGTCGCTTGAAAATATTGTGTAAAAGCTATAGAATTAAACTTGGATTAAATATTGTCTTTTCTGTGAACTTCACGAGATATAGCTTAAAGAAAAAAGACGTAATAATTACTGTGTTGACGTGGTTATAATGCAAGGCTTAATTAAAAAGGTCGTGTATTTTTAAGTATGTTACACTGGAGTTAAAATATTATGAAAGCTTAGGTGAAAACAATGGCTCAAGAACGTAAAAAAGTATTAGTTTTAGGTGCGGGTTATGCAGGTTTACAAACTGTTACTAAATTACAAAAAGAACTTTCTGCAGAAGAAGCGGAAATCACTCTAATTAACAAAAATGATTATCATTACGAAGCAACTTGGTTACATGAAGCTTCAGCAGGTACAATCAATTATGAAGATTTATTATACCCAGTTGAAAGTGTATTGAAAAAAGACAAAGTTAACTTCGTAACTGCAGAAGTTACTAAAATCGACCGCAATGCTAAAAAAGTAGAAACTGACAAAGGCATCTATGATTTTGATATCTTAGTTGTAGCATTAGGATTTGTGAGTGAAACATTTGGTATTGACGGAATGAAAGATCACGCTTTCCAAATTGAAAATGTTTTAACTACGCGTCAATTATCTCGTCATATCGAAGATAAATTCGCTAATTATGCAGCTTCTAAAGAGAAAGACGACAAAGATTTATCTATCTTAGTTGGTGGTGCTGGATTCACTGGTATCGAATTCTTAGGTGAATTAACTGATCGAATTCCTGAATTATGTAGCAAATATGGTATTGACCAAAACAAAGTGAAAATCACTTGTGTTGAAGCAGCACCTAAAATGTTACCAATGTTCTCAGATGACTTAGTTAACCATGCTGTAAACTACTTAGAAAACCGTGGCGTAGAATTTAAAATTGCTACACCAATCGTTGCTTGTAACGAAAAAGGTTTCGTAGTAGAAGTAAATGGTGAAAAACAACAATTAGAAGCAGGTACATCAGTATGGACTGCAGGTGTACGTGGTAGCCACTTAATGGAAGAATCATTTGAAGGTGTTAAACGTGGCCGTATTGTGACTAATCAAGACCTTACAATTGCAGGTCATGATGATATCTTTGTTATCGGTGATGTTTCTGCATTCATCCCAGCAGGTGAAGAACGTCCATTACCAACAACAGCTCAAATCGCAATGCAACAAGGTGAACATGTTGCTAAAAACATCAAACATATCTTAAATGGCGAAGCTAAAGAAGAATTTGAATATGTTGATCGTGGTACAGTATGTTCATTAGGATCTCATGACGGTGTAGGTATTGTTTACGGTAAAGATATTACTGGTAAAAAAGCTGCATTCATGAAGAAAGTTATCGACACTCGTGCTGTATTCAAAATCGGTGGCGTAGGTCTTGCATTCAAAAAAGGTAAATTCTAACTTTTTATGATATATGAAGCCTCCTTACTTAAAAGTTTGGAGGCTTTTTTGTATGCTTAAATATAAATAAGATCATTTACAACTATTGAAAGAGTGACTTTAAAAATAACTACTTATCATAATAGTTGATTTAAATTAAATATCAAAAGGAGGCTGTATGATGAATATCCAAATTAATTCTACTAATCTAGATGACATACATACATTAATTATTGGTATTCCTGAACATATGAATCAATTAAATGATATCGTGTATCACGAACAATCATTAATGAATGATTTAAAAGTTTTAAAGAAAAATCATATTATACAAGGTGCAACTGGAAAGATAACGACATCAATGATTTATATTCAACAACAACCTAAACGTCTTATAACTGTTGGATTAGGAAATATTAAAGAATTAACTTATGCGGATTATTTAATCATTTGGGGAAATGTGTTTCAGTTTTTAAAACAAGAACATATCACAGAAGCAGAATTGTTACTAAACTCATTTTTAAGTCCACATATTGAAGACGATGTAGTGACTAAAACGCTAGGTTTGCAAAGTGAACAAGCTATTTATCAGTTTGACAATTATAAATCTGATAAGCGTGCACCTTATCAACCTGATTTACACGTAAATGTTGACTGTGACCTTGAGAAAATTGAAACTAAAATACAAGAAGGTAAAACGGTAGGTGAATCAATTAATTTAGCGCGTGAATTAAGTCAAAATCCCCCTAATCTGTTAACACCTCAATATTTTGCTGAGCTTGTCGTACAACACTTTAAAGATTCATCTGTAGAAGTAGATATTAAAGATGGTCAGAAAATACAATCAGAAGGATTTGGATTGATACATGCGGTAGGAAAAGGCTCTATCCATGAACCTAGAGTGATTACGATGCAATATGATGGTAGTCGTACTGATGAGAAGCCAATTGTCCTAGTTGGAAAAGGTATTACCTATGACTCAGGTGGCTACAGTATTAAAAGTAAAATAGGAATGCAAACGATGAAATTTGATATGTGTGGCGCTGCAAATGTTGTTGCCATGATTGAGGTTGCTCATCAATTAGCGTTACCAATTAATATTATAGGTATCATAGCTTCTGCTGAAAATATGATTAATGACAAGGCAATGAAACCAGATGACGTTTATACCGCATTAAGTGGTGAAACAGTTGAAGTACTCAATACAGATGCTGAAGGTCGTTTAGTATTAGGTGATGCTGTTGCATATGCAACTCAATTTCAACCTCAAGTTATTTTAGATTTTGCTACATTAACAGGTGCTGCAATTGTGGCTCTAGGTGAAGATAAGGCTGCCGCGTTTGAAACTAATGCCAGTGAGCAATTAAAAGCGATTTTAAGTATCTCTAAAACTGTTGATGAACAAGTGTTTGAATTACCTATTACAAAAACAGAAAGACAGTTAATTAAAAATAGTGATGTCGCAGACTTAGTCAATCACACAAATGGACAAGGGAAAGCTTTATTTGCCGCTTCATTTATCAGTCATTTTAGTGGCTCAGTACCTCATCTGCACTTTGATATAGCTGGTCCAGCAACGATAAATAAACCATCACATAAAGGTCCGAAAGGTCCAACAGGATATATGATTCCAACGATTGTTGAATGGTTAAAATCATTATAGTTATTTAAGGAAGCGCCTTAGCGCTTCCTTTTATATTTTTTGAAAGGGTTATTTAAACTAGATTTCAATTTCTTATTGACTTTATAAAATTGAGTTGCTATGATATTATCCATAAATACTTTAGTTCGATAGAGTAGTAAAGGATGGTTTTGCGTATGATTAATGCAGTAGTGATTGCTGTTATTTTAATGATTATTTTATGTTTATGTAGGTTGAACGTTGTGATTAGTTTATTCATTAGTGCTTTAGTAGGTGGTATGCTATCTGGCATGAGCCTTGAAAAAGTCATTAACATATTTGGTAAGAATATTGTTGATGGGGCCGAAGTAGCACTGAGTTATGCGTTATTAGGTGGCTTTGCCGCTTTAATTTCCTATAGTGGTATTACTGATTACTTAGTTGGTAAAATTATTAAAGCCATTCACTCTGAAAACAGTCGACTTTCAAGAATCAGAGTGAAAGTGATTATAATTGTTGCACTTTTAGCAATGAGTATTATGAGTCAGAACTTAATACCTGTACATATTGCGTTTATTCCAATAGTAATTCCGCCATTATTAAGCTTATTCAATGATTTAAATATGGATAGACGCTTGATTGGTTTAGTTATTGGATTTGGATTATGTTGGCCGTATGTGTTATTACCGTATGGTTTTGGTCAAATATTCCAGCAAATTATTCAAAGTGGGTTCCAAAAAGCGCACCATCCTATCGAATTTAATATGATTTGGAAAGCGATGCTTATTCCTTCAATGGGCTATATTGTAGGCTTAATTTTAGGACTTATCGTCTATCGTAAGCCTAGAAAATATGAAGAGAGAAATATTAATGATAGAGCAACAGTTACAGAACTAAAACCATATATTTTAGTTGTGACTGTGATTGCCATTTTAGCAACATTTATTGTTCAAACATTAACAGAATCAATGATTTTTGGTGCTTTAGCAGGTGTACTTGTCTTCTTTGTATCACGTGCATATAGTTGGTATGAATTAGATGAGCAATTTGTAGATGGTATTAAAATCATGGCATATATTGGTGTGGTTATTTTAACTGCAAATGGCTTTGCTGGTGTTATGAACGCAACTGGTGATATTGATAATTTGGTTAAAAGTTTAACTAGTATTACTGGAGACCACAAATTAATTAGTATAGTAGTGATGTATATTATCGGATTGATCGTGACGTTAGGTATAGGTTCTTCATTTGCAACAATACCAATTATCGCTTCATTGTTTATTCCATTTGGTGCATCTATTGGTTTAGATACAATGGCATTAATAGCGTTAATAGGTACAGCAAGTGCGTTAGGTGATTCTGGATCACCTGCAAGTGATTCTACATTAGGGCCTACAGCAGGATTAAATATGGACGGTCAACATGATCATATTAGAGATACTTGTATTCCAAACTTTTTATTCTATAATATCCCATTAATTATTTTTGGTACGATTGCGGCCATGGTATTATAGTATAAAAAGAGGAGTGTTAGGTTGACCAATTTATTAGAAACATTTGAAATGAATGTTGAAATTGAAGAAGAAGGTAAAGTTGTCATTTCAATGCCTGTAACAGATAAAGTGAAACAACCGTTTGGTTATCTACATGGTGGCGCAAGTTTAGCATTAGGTGAAACTGCATGCTCATTAGGTGCAGCAAACTTAATTGATACGTCTAAATATATTCCATTAGGTTTAGAGATGAATGCTAATCATATTCATTCAGTTAAAGAAGGTAAAGTGATTGCGATTGCTACTATTATTCATCAAGGCAAATCAACACAAGTATGGCATATTGAAATTAAAGATGACAATAATCAATTAATTAGTATAATGCGAGGAACAATGGCTATTAAGCCATTGAAATAAATAAAAGCTACCGTTTCGTTGTGAAGCGGTAGCTTTTATTATGTTATGATGCGAGTTGTTTTTGTAGGCGAATAAACGCTTGGTATATTCTTTCGGATGCTTCTCTGCCTCCCATAATGTTTCTACCAAAAGGTCCTAGTTCTAAATCAGCTAAACCTCCAGCTACAAATAAATGTGGTAGCCATTCTAGTTCATGCGTAATGTCTGGGAAACCACATTGTGCGATAGGGGCATTGAAATGTAAAACTAAATCTTGAATCATAGGTTGTGACATGACAGTATTTTCAAATCCTGTAGCCAATAAGATATGATCATAATACATCTTGCCATTTGAAGTAATGATATGATGATTTTTAATATCTTCAATCTCATTTTTATGAATGATTAAACGACCTTGGCTCATTTTTTTCTTTAAGCGCAGATATAACTCATGAGGCATCGATCCTTTATGACGTTCTGTTTGAATAATACGCATTCTTTCTTCAGAAGATTCGATATTTAGGAATGCATTCATATTTTTGGGACCTAACCATCCTGGATCCGCGTCAAAGTCATGAATTTCAATATCTTTATTAAGCCATAAATGTACTGTTTTACTGTCATCATTATTGACTAATTTTAGGGCTAAATGTGCAGCAGATATACCACTACCTACAACATGAGATGTTTGTTTTTCTTTAATTTGTGATTCTTCTTCATCAAAAATATGTTGAATATCTGGTTGATCATGATACATAGCTGGGATATAGGCACGATGATTGCAACCGTGTGCAATGATTAAATACTGTGTTGACAATATTCGACCATCATTTAATTCTAATTGCCATTGTTGATGATTATCTCGATGTATATGCCTTACGGCTCCTTGTATATGACTTTCATTCAAACGATATTGATGGATGAGTTCATGTGTATGATGCATGAACATATCGCGTTGAGGACGCTTATATGGCCCATAAGTAGCCCCTGTATACTGATTTAATTTAGCGTATTGTTTTAAATGAAATGGTTTTGGATGTATATGGTGTACAAAAGGTGATCTTAAAAAAGGCATACTAATACGATGTGTATAACTATTAAATTGTTCACATAATGTACGATAGGGATCAATGATTGTTAAATCCTTAGCGTCTAAACCAGCTTGTCTTAATTTTAAAGCTATGGTTGTTCCTTGAATGCCACCACCAATAATTGTCCATTGCATACTATCAACTCTTTCTTATTTTTTATAAAACGTAATTGTTTCGATTTGTAAAATTGTAGCATATTTGTGACATGAATACAATTTTTATATTGAAAGGATGAATCACGCTTATAATGTAAACTTTTATTTTAATTAAGTTTACATTGTACTAAGTTAAGTCAATGACTTTATATGGTGAGTGATTACTTTTTAAGAAGAGGAGGATTTCTGATGACATTATCAGAACGAATTTTAAACAATGAGCATTTTTCTAAAGAAGCGTGGATGCATATATTTGAAGATGAACATATCGATACATTGGATTTATTACATGAAGCGTATAACATTAGAAAGCATTATTATGGTAAACGTGTAAAATTAAATATGATATTAAATGCTAAAAGTGGTATTTGTCCTGAAGATTGTGGCTATTGTGGTCAATCTAGATAAATGAAGCAAAAACAGAGATATAGTTTAGTTGATAAAGAACAGATTAAAGATGGTGCCAATGTAGCACGAGAACATCAAATTGGAACGTATTGTATTGTGATGAGTGGCCGTGGTCCAAGTGATAAAGAGGTTGCACATATTTGCGATACAGTTGAGGAAATTAAAAGTATTCATCCTCAATTAAGAATTTGTGCGTGCCTAGGATTAACAAATGAAAAACAAGCTGCAAGGTTAAAAAAAGCAGGTGTCGATCGTTATAATCATAATATTAATACCAGTGCACGATACCATGATAATGTAGTGACTACACATACGTATAAAGATCGTGTTAATACAGTTGAGATTATGAAACAACATCATATATCACCTTGTTCAGGTGTAATATGTGGTATGGGAGAATCAAATGAGGATATCATTGATATGGCATTAGCATTAAAAAAGATTGATGCTGATAGTATACCTATTAATTTTTTACACCCGATTAAAGGTACTAAATTTGGAGATATGGATGAGTTAAATCCAATAAAGTGTTTACGAATTATTGCGATGTTTAGATTAATTAATCCTACTAAAGAAATAAGAATAGCAGGTGGACGAGAAGTGAATTTAAGATCATTACAACCTTTAGCATTACAAGCTGCTAATTCAATATTTGTTGGAGATTATTTAATTACTGGTGGACAGCCTAATCAAATGGATTACGAGATGTTAGAGGATTTAGGATTTGAAATTGATGTTGTTAATAACGACACCCATTAAAATTATTTGCAATTCAAATATGTCATATTAATATAAAACAGCCAAACGGTTGATGTATAACATCCCGATTGGCTGTTTATTTCTATAATTTTTTATCTTTTAAATCGTCTTTGATTTCATCTTGTTTAGTATTTTTACTGTAGGGTGTTTTAATATTATAGGCTGCTTTCATAATCATATGGCTTGAAAGTGGACCAGTGATTAGTACAAATATGATGCCTATAATTAACTGCATATTTGTATAACCATCTTTAACAATAAAGTATAAAAAGGCCCCAAATAATAAACTCATAGCACCTAAAGTAGACGCTTTTCCTGCAGCATGTGCACGTGAATAAACGTCTTCAAGCCTCAATAAACCAATAGCTGCTACCGCACTAATAAGTGCACCAATCATAATTAAGATAATTGAAATACTAATGATGATGGTTTCGATCATGTTCAATCACCTTACCTTTATCCATGAATTTTGAAAATACAGCTGTGCCTAAAAAGGCTAAAATACCTACTAGTAGGATAACAACAATCATATATTTGATATCCATTAAAATACTAAAAAGGGCAATAACTGCCATCAATTGTAATCCCATTGCATCTAATGCAACAACTCTGTCGGCTAGAGATGGGCCTAAAATAACTCTAACTAACATTGCTAACATAGATAATACGACAATGACTAAAGCAATAATTATTAATGTTTTGGTAATCATTATTGTTCGCCCACCTCTCTAACTACTTTTTCAAGTGAAGATTTAATACCTTCAGTTTCTTCTTCAGTAGTACTAAAGTTAATGGCATGGATATAAATTTTTGTACGATCATCACTAATTCCAAGGACGACAGTACCTGGCGTTAGTGTGATCAGGTTAGACAGTAACACGATTTGCCAATCCGTCTTCAAGTCTGTGTGATAGACAAAGAACCCAGGTTTATTTGAAATATGTGGTTTTAAAATAATTTTCAACACATCTAAATTCGCTTTAATTAATTCTAGTAAGAAAATGAAAACTAATTTAATCATTCTATAAATACGTATGAGATAAAATTTACCTGGCATCACACGGTGGAGTAGGTAAACTAAAATGAGACCAAATAGATAGCCTAATACAAAGTTATTAAGTGTATAACTATCAGAGATAAGTAACCATATGATTGAGACTAATAAATTAATAACAATTTGGACTGCCATTATGATTTACCCCCCAATACGCTATTGATGTAAACAGTTGGATCGTAGAATGTTGTTGCGCCTTCTTTAATAATAGGGTATAGCACATCTGCTGATAAACCGAATATCACAGTAATAACCACAGCTACGATAGATACGGTAGTCATACCTAATGTATTAGCTTTATTTGTGACGTCATATCCTTTAGGTTCTCCGAAGAATCCTTTTAAGAAAATTCTTATGACTGAGTATAAAACAACTAAACTTGATAATAAGACAACGATACCAGTGATATAGAAGCCTTTTTCAAATGTAGCTTGCACAATATATAGCTTTCCGTAAAAACCACTTAAAGGTGGGATTCCGGCTAAACTTAATGCAGCAATGAAGAATGTCCAACCTAGCACTGGGTATTGTTTAATTAAACCACCAAATAAACGTAAATCGGTAGTTTTAGTGATTTTATACATGACCCCGATGAGTAAGAATAGAGATGCTTTTACTAACATATCATGGATAGTGTAATAAATAGCACCTATCATACCTGCTTCATTCATCATAGCTGCGCCAACCAATATAACGCCAACAGCAATCATAATATTGTATAGAATGATTTTCTTTGTATCATAGTATGCTATTGCACCAACGCAACCGAATATAATCGTCATGATAGCTAGGAATAAAATGACATAGTGAGAAAAACTTACTGTATTGTTAAAGAACAAGCTTAAAGTTCTAGCAATTGCATAGACGCCGACCTTTGTTAATAACGCACCGAAGAATGCAATAATAGCGAAAGGTGGCGCATAATAAGCGCCTGGTAGCCAAACATACATAGGGAAGACACCAGCTTTTGTAGCAAAGACAAATATAAATAATATAAATACAATGTTTACTAAGCCACTTTCATGTGCTGATAAATCATTCAAACGTTGACTAATATGCGCTAAGTTTAAAGTGCCCACGACAGAGTATAGAATCGCTACACCCATGACAAAGAATGATGATGATACAACATTGACTAATATATACTTAATCGTTTCTTGTAATTGAATCTTTGTCGTACCAATAACTAATAAACAGTAGGATGACATTAAGAATACTTCGAAGAATACGAATAAGTTGAAAATATCACCTGTTGTAAATGCACCGATGATACCAATAAGCATAAACATAATAGAGAAATAATAATAAAACGTTTCTCTTTCAACACCAATAGATTGATAAGAATATAATATGATGAGTGCAGTAATGATAATACTCGTAATAATCAATAATGCACTAAAAATATCTAATACAAAAACGATACTATAGGGTGCTTTCCATGAACCTAATTCTAATTTAATAGGTCCATCTTGTAAGACATTTTTTAAATTAAGTATTGCAATTATTAATGTAATGATTGTACCTACTAATGCGACATAACGTTTGATATGCGGTCTTTTTCCAATGAAGACGAGTAATATTGCCGTCAGAATTGGTACAACTAAAGTAAGAGCTAACATATTACTCTCTGACATCTTCTGGAACTCCTTTCATACTTTCAACGTTATCTGTACCAAGTTCTTTATAAGTTCTAAATGCTAAAACTAAAAAGAAAGCAGTAGTAGCAAAAGCGATAACGATGGCTGTTAATATAAGTGCTTGTGGGATTGGATCAACATAACTTTGCGTGCCTTTTTCATAAATAGGTGCTTTGCCATGTTTTAATCCGCCCATTGTTATTAAAAATAAATTTGCTGCGTGTGTTAGTAGCGTAGTCCCCATAATGATCCGTATCAAACTCTTAGACAAAACGAGATAGACGCTAATTGCTGTGAGGATACCACTAACAAATATCATAATAATTTCCACTATTCGTTCTCTCCAATCGATAAAATAATAGTCATTACAGTTCCAACTACGGCACATAAGACACCGAAATCAAAGAATACAGCGGTAGTCATATGCATGGGCGCTAGCAATGGAATAGGTATGTCAAATGTGACATGTGTAAAAAAGTTGTTGGACATGAACCAACTTGCCATTGGAGTACCGACGCAAAATAATAATCCGATACCAATTAATATTTTAAAATCAATTGGAAAAATACGTCTCATTGTCTTTATATCAAATGCAATGGCAATAACAACCAAAGCGCTTGAGAATAATAAACCTCCAACGAAACCGCCACCTGGTGTATAGTGACCTGCTAGAAATAGTGAAAAGCCGAACATCATAACCATGAAGAAAATGATGACTGCTGTATATTGGAACATTAAATCATTTTTCTGTCTGTTCATGACGTTTCACCTCACTTGTTTCTGAACGATGTTGATGTTTCATACGTAATTTAATCATTGTATAAATACCTAAACCTGCGATACCTAATACGGATGATTCGAATAAAGTATCCATGCCACGGAAATCTACTAAAATAACATTAACCATATTTTTACCTGAAGCAAGATCGTAAACATGATCTTGATAATAATGAGTGATTGATTCGAAGTGTCTATTGCCATACGCAATTAATCCTAAAATCGTCACAACAAGACCGACACCAACCGAAATTAAAGCATTTATGACTTTAAATGATCGTGTTTCGTTGTAACGGTTAAGATTAGGTAAGAAATAGAAACATAGTAAAAATAATGCGGTAGAAATGGATTCTACAACAAATTGTGTTAATGCTAAGTCAGGTGTTTTAAAGAATATAAACAACACTGAAACAGAATAACCGACAGCGCTTAACATAATAATGCTAAATAAACGAGATTTAGCAAAGACAATTAAGAACGAAGCAATGACAAGTAAAACAATGATGCCTACTTCAAATATTCTAATGCGACTGACATCTTTGAAATTAATTGTGAATGGAACGCTTAATAAAATTACTGTAGTTAATAAAATTAATAAACCGAAGATAATCACGAGATTATTTCGAGAAGATTCAGTGACATAGCTATTTGTCATATTTTTAGAATACGTTGGCATTATTTTACCAGTTCGATCGTACCAGTAATTAAGTGTAAGTTGGTTAGGTTGTGACTGTAATAATTTAATCCAATAAGCAAACGTTATGATGAGTAAAATACCAATGATGTAGATACCAATAGTTGTAATAAATGCCGGTGTTATACCGTGGAATAAGTGAAACTCGGCACTTACTTGAGTTGTTTGACTCATTGATGTTGTCGCTGGTTCAATAATCGATTGTGTCAATACTCCAGGGAATAGACCAAATATAATAACTAATATAGCTAATATTGATGGTGAAATAAGCATTAATATAGATGCTTCATGAGCTCGTTGTGGTAATTGATTAGGTTTATATTCTCCAAAGAATATATGCATAATAAATTTAATTGAATAGACAAAAGTAAAAATACTTCCGACAATGGCAAGTATTGGGAAGATGAGGCCTAATGTATTTAGACTCATCACATGCGCGTGTGTTAATTCAATGACGGATTCTAAGAATTTCTCTTTAGATAAAAAGCCATTAAAAGGTGGGACGCCTGCCATACTTAATGAAGTAATAACAGTAATCGTGAACGATATAGGCATAATAGTTAATAAACCACCTAATTTCTTAATATCACGCGTTCCGGTACTATGGTCGACTGCACCAGTTATCATGAATAACGCACCTTTAAACGTAGCATGATTAATTAAATGAAATGCAGCTGCAGTAAAGGCAGCTATATAAAGTTGACTATCTTGACCTTCAAAATGATAGTTAACTGCACCCATACCTAACATAGACATGATCATTCCGAGTTGTGACACAGTTGAAAAGGCTAGTATACCTTTTAAATCTTGTTGTTTTGTTGCATTTAAAGATGCCCAAAATAAAGTGATTAATCCAACTAGTGTAACTGTCCAAATCCAACCTTGTGATACAGCAAAAATGGGCGTCATTCTTGCAATTAAATATAAACCAGCTTTAACCATTGTTGCCGAATGTAAATAGGCACTAACAGGTGTTGGTGCTTCCATTGCATCTGGTAACCATATGTAAAAAGGTACTTGAGCTGATTTAGTAAATGCACCAATTAAAATAAATATCATAGCCAGGATAAAGAAAGGACTGTTTTGTATTTCTGCAACGTGTTGAATAATATAATGTAAACTAAATGAATCTGACGCTACAGAAAGTAAAATGATGCCACCTAAAAGGCTAAGTCCTCCAAAAACTGTGATGATTAAAGATTTTTGAGCCCCATAAATGGAAGCCTGTTTCTCTCTCCAAAATGATATAAGTAAAAAACTTGAGAACGAAGTTAACTCCCAGAATAAGTATAAAATAATAAGGTTATCTGAAAGAACAACGCCTAACATTGCACCCATGAAAAGTAATAAATAACAGTAAAAATTCCCTAATTGTTCTGATTGGCTTAAATAACCAATGGAGTATAAGACAACTAAACTGCCGACACCAGTAATCAGTAAGCTGAATAACAACCCTAATCCATCAACATAAAGGTTGAAATTCATACCGATATGTGGCATCCACTTAAAAGTTTTCATTACGGTATTACCTGACGAAGTAGTCGTAATAAAGGATAAGAAATATATAAATAAGACGACGGGGACAGGTAATACAAACCAACCTATGTGAATTCTTTTGAAGAAGCGATATAGGATTGGAATAATGAGTGCAAATATTAACGGTAATAGAACCGCAATATGTAACAAACTCATTAAATTGTCCTCCTTTAAAAATGTTTATGATATTCATTATACATGAATCATATCATTCTGAAAAACGTCTGAACGCTTGAAATTACTGAATTTCTATCCACTGTTAAATAAGAAGAAACACGTCAATTTTTAATGAAAATTTTGTTTGTATTGAATAGTATAATCAGCTTTAAGTTGTTCTAAATTTTGTAATGAACGCTTTGCATGTGCGTCATTTTTTTCTTTTAATTGTGACTCTAAATTTGAAATAGCTTGTTGAAGAGAATCTTCATATGACATTTTTTCGACATTAAAGTCACGTAATTGTGAACGCTTAGCATATCTTTTTTCATAATGGCTTAATGCTTTACGTTCATGGAAAAATACACCTGTCGATTCATTAGGATTGTGTAAATCACCTTGTTTAGGATGTTTGATCACTTGTTCAACTTGAACTAAAACGTCGTCACCAGTATCTTCTTTAATTGAAACACCGTAGCTTCCTGTCTTATGAGAAAATCGATATAACATGCTATATTACTTCCTTTCAAATGTGTTAATATATACGTATATCATAACATGAATGGAGAATTTTAATGACGAACTATCCTCAGTTAAATAAAGAGATACAAGAAGATGAAATTAAAGTTGTAATGCATACTAATAAAGGAGACATGACATTTAAGTTATTCCCTAATATTGCACCTAAAACAGTTGAAAACTTTGTTACACATGCTAAAAATGGTTACTATGATGGGGTAACTTTCCACCGCGTAATCAATGATTTTATGGTACAAGGCGGCGACCCGACTGCAACTGGAATGGGTGGCGAAAGCATTTATGGTGGTGCATTCGAAGATGAGTTTTCGTTAGAAGCGTTTAATTTATATGGTGCATTATCTATGGCTAATGCTGGTCCGAATACAAACGGTTCACAATTTTTTATCGTTCAAATGAAAGAAGTACCACAAAATATGCTAAGTCAATTAGCTGATGGTGGTTGGCCAGAACCAATCGTTAAAGCGTATGGTGAAAATGGAGGTACGCCTTGGTTAGATCAAAAACATACTGTATTTGGTCAAATGGTTGAAGGTGAAACAACATTAGAAGACATTGCGAATACGAAAGTAGGACCTCAAGATAAACCTGTACATGATGTAGTTATCGAATCTATCGATGTTACTGAATAAGGTGACTGTTTGTATTTAACGATTCGTAAACATGATTTTAGGATAATTTCAATTTAAAAAAGATTAGAAACTTCACGCTCAAGTAAAGTCATACTTTGAACGTGAAGTTTTTTAATGTTATATAACATAGAGGGGCACAACATTTTTATCAGACATTTTATTATTATCATTATGGGAATGAATAAAGTTCCATAGGATCTATTTCAAAATAATTCAAAAAATTCAACGTTATAGTTAGTCCCTTAATTTGTTTTATGCTATGATAATAGTGTTAAGAAAAACGAAATAAGGGGTTATCAAGTTGAATAATCACTACAAAGAAGGTCAACATATTAAGGTACGTGTGACTGGTATTCAACCGTATGGCGCATTTGTTGAGGCCCCTGACCATACTGAAGGACTTATCCATATTTCTGAAATCATGGATGATTATGTCCATAACTTGAAGAAATTTCTATCTGAAGGACAAGTCGTCAAAGCTAAGATTTTATCAATTGATGAAGAAGGTAAACTCAACTTGTCTTTAAAAGATAATGATTACTTTAAAAATTATGAACGTAAAAAAGAAAAACAGTCGGTGCTAGATGAAATAAAAGAAACAGAAAAGTATGGGTTTCAAACACTTGAAGAACGCTTACCGGTCTGGATCAAACGGTCTAAACGTACTATACGTCAAGATTAAAGTGACGTAATTATATTCGTTATATTTATACTAAGAATATAGGGATGATATAAACGATAGTATCTATTTTGTGATGGATATTATCGTTTTTATTTTGAGAAAGTTGAACAAGTATAGCTTCAGTCTCTAAAGAGCCCTTTGATTGTTTGATGATGATTCATATAAAAAATCTATAAGCAAATAAATAGAGCATAAAATCTTTTCATGTTATAGTCTCCATTATTATTAATCTGGAGGTAGAGTTATGAATAGTAAATATAATTCATTATTTGAAAGTGTGACATTGCCAAATGGCGTTGAATTAAAAAATAAGTTCGTTTTAGCGCCTTTAACACACATTTCATCTAATAACGATGGCACAATTTCAGATGTTGAATTAACATATATTGAAAAGCGTGCGAAAGATGTCGGATTAGCGATTAATGCAGCGAGTAATGTGAACGATCTTGGTAAGGCATTTCCTGGACAGCCTTCAGTAGCTCACGATGCAGACATAGAAGGTCTTAAAAAACTTGCACAAGCGATGAAGAAAAATGGTGCTAAAGCATTAGTTCAAATTCATCATGGTGGGGCTCAAGCATTACCTGAATTGACGCCCGATGGTGATGTAGCTGCTCCAAGCCCAATTTCATTAAAAAGTTTCGGCCAAAAACAAGAACACGATGCAAGAGAAATGACATCAGAAGAAATTGAACAAACGATTAAAGATTTCGGTGAAGCAACACGACGTGTTATACAGGCTGGATTTGATGGTGTTGAAATTCATGGAGCTAACCATTATTTAATCCACCAATTTGTTTCACCTTACTACAATAGAAGAAACGATATATGGGCTGAGAATTTGAAATTCCCAATGGCTGTCATTGATGAAGTGCTTAAAGCGAAAAAAGATTATGCATCTGATGATTTCATTGTCGGATATCGTTTGTCACCAGAAGAAGCGGAATCACCAGGTATTACAATGGATATTACTGAAGAATTAGTTAATGCAATTACTAAAAAAGACATAGATTATATTCATGTATCAATTATGGATATTTATTCTAAAACACGTGATGGACAGTATGAAGGACAAAATAGATTAGAACTTATTCATAAATGGATTAATGGACGTATGCCATTAATCGGTATTGGATCAGTATTTACTGCTGATGATGCTTTAAATGCAGTTGAAGATGTTGGCGTAGAATTAGTAGCTTTAGGACGTGAGATTCTACTTGATTATGATTTTGTAGGGAAAATTAAAGAAGGTAGAGAATCTGAAATTATAAGCTATTTTGATCCAGAACGTGAAGATAATCATGAATTACCACCTAAATTATGGCAACAATTTAATAATGGTTTTTATCCTTTACCTAGAAAAGATCAATAATATATTTAAAGCAATATATTTAAAGCTAGAAAAGATCATTTACCAATGATTATTTCTAGCTTTTTTTATACACTTTTATAGAATTTTTGGTATATTGTAAAATCAATAAAAGGTGTCACTATAAGGTTTTAGAAACAATAAAAGATATATTATGACGAATTTTTAAACTTTTACTTGTACAACATAGCGGGCATGTGTCATTATATTTGTAAGGGCTTTCAAAATATAAAAATTTAAGTAATACATGTTGTAATAAGAGATAGAAAAATTACAACTTTAATAAAATGAGACTATTTAGAAATATATTAATGTAATCTGTTTGAGAGCCACTGGAAATCAGTTATGATATTGGTAACTAGCTTTAGTATTTATTAAACAAAGGGGAGATATTATGACTAAGTCAGAACAAATTATTGAATTAACAAATCACTATGGAGCACATAACTATGTACCGCTTCCAATCGTCATTGCCGAAGCAGAAGGTGTATGGGTAACTGATCCGGAAGGTAATAAATATATGGATATGCTATCTGCATATTCAGCAGTAAACCAAGGGCATAGACATCCTAAAATTATTCAGGCACTTAAAGATCAAGCAGAGAAAGTAACATTAGTATCACGTGCTTTCCACAGTGATAATTTAGGTGAATGGTACAAGAAAATTTGTGAATTATCAGGTAAAGATAAAGCATTACCAATGAATACTGGTGCAGAAGCTGTTGAAACAGCATTAAAAGCAGCACGACGTTGGGCTTATGATGTGAAAGGTATTGAACCAAATAAAGCAGAAATCATTGCATTCAATGGTAACTTCCATGGTCGTACAATGGCACCCGTGTCATTATCGTCTGAAGCAGAATATCAAAGAGGATATGGTCCATTATTAGATGGTTTCCGTAAAATTGATTTTGGTGACGTAGAAAAATTAAAAGCAGCAATCACTGATAATACTGCAGCAATTTTAGTAGAGCCTATTCAAGGCGAAGCTGGTATCAATGTGCCACCAGAAGGTTATTTAAAAGCAATCAGAGAATTATGTGATGAGCATAATATCTTATTTATAGCAGACGAAATCCAAGCTGGGTTAGGCCGTTCAGGTAAGCTATTTGCCACAGACTGGGATAATGTTAAACCAGATGTATACATTTTAGGTAAAGCGCTTGGCGGTGGCGTACTGCCAATTTCCGTTGTCTTAGCTGATAAAGAAGTTTTAGATGTATTTACACCAGGTTCACATGGTTCTACATTTGGCGGTAATCCATTAGCTTGTGCCGTGTCACTAGCTGCTTTAGATGTCATTGTAGATGAAGACTTACCTGGCCGTTCATTAGAATTAGGTGAATACTTCAAATCTGAATTACAAAAAATCGAACATCCTTCAATTAAAGAAGTACGTGGCCGTGGCTTATTCATCGGAATTGAATTAACTGAGAATGCAAGACCATACTGTGAATCATTAAAAGAATTAGGTTTATTATGTAAAGAGACACATGATACAGTTATTCGATTTGCACCACCACTTGTTATTACTAAAGAAGAATTAGACCTTGCAATTGAAAAAATTAAACAAGTTTTTAAATAAGTTCAAAAAGTTGTAACAATCATTTTGCAACCCCTTTAAAAAGGATAAAGTTGTGTTACAATAATAAATGAAAGCGAAATCATTAGTTAAAAAGAGGCGAAAAGGATCATGACTGAGAATAATAATTTAGTGACTTCTACTCAAGGAATTATTAAAGAAGCTTTGCATAAATTGGGCTTTGATGATGGTATGTACGATCTAATCAAAGAACCACTAAGATTTTTACAAGTACGTATTCCAGTGCGTATGGATGATGGTACAGTTCAAACATTCACTGGTTATCGTGCACAGCATAATGATGCAGTAGGTCCAACTAAAGGGGGAGTGCGTTTCCACCCAGATGTTGACGAAGAAGAAGTTAAAGCATTATCAATGTGGATGACATTAAAATGCGGCATTGTTAATTTACCATACGGCGGTGGTAAAGGTGGTATCGTGTGTGACCCTCGTCAAATGAGTATTCATGAAGTTGAACGTTTATCTCGTGGGTATGTTAGAGCGATTTCACAATTCGTAGGACCAAACAAAGATATTCCAGCACCAGACGTATTCACTAACTCACAAATCATGGCTTGGATGATGGATGAATACAGTGCACTAGATAAATTCAATTCTCCAGGATTTATCACTGGTAAACCTATTGTACTTGGTGGATCACAAGGACGTGACCGTTCAACTGCACTAGGCGTTGTTATTGCAATTGAACAAGCAGCTAAACGTAAAGGCATGGATCTTAAAGATGCTAAAGTGGTTATCCAAGGTTTTGGTAACGCAGGTAGTTTCTTAGCTAAATTCTTATATGATTTAGGTGCGAAAGTAGTTGGTATTTCAGATGCTTACGGTGCTTTACATGACCCTAACGGTTTAGATATTGACTATTTATTAGACAGAAGAGATAGCTTCGGAACTGTAACAAACTTATTTGAAGAGACAATCTCAAATAAAGAATTATTCGAATTAGACTGTGATATCTTAGTTCCAGCAGCGATTTCAAACCAAATTACTGAAGAAAATGCTAATGATATTAAAGCAAGTATCGTGGTTGAAGCTGCAAACGGACCAACTACACCTGAAGCGACACGTATTTTAACTGAACGTGGCATCTTATTAGTACCAGATGTTTTAGCTAGTGCAGGTGGTGTAACAGTTTCATACTTCGAATGGGTTCAAAACAATCAAGGTTACTATTGGACTGAAGAAGAAGTTAATGAAAAATTACGCGAAAAATTAATTACTGCTTTCGATACAATTTATGAATTATCACAAAACAGAAAGATCGATATGCGTTTAGCAGCCTATATTGTTGGTATCAAACGTACAGCAGAAGCAGCTAGATATCGTGGATGGGCATAACAGCCTTTATTAATATCGGTTAAACCTACTTTCATATAAAATAAAAACATTCACTCAGAAATTGTTGAGTGAATGTTTTTTGTTTAATTTAAATCATTTTTAACTTGTTGCAAGACTTTTAAAATAGTTTCACTGTCTTCAATATTTAGATAATGAATCATTGGTTTGGCATTTGGATAGGGCACAACCAATTCACAATCATTCAATATTTCTGACGAAGAAGGTGTCGTTTTAATCAATAATCGGTTATCGTATAATCCACCAACTACACATTTATCATAGTATATGATATATTCTCCCATCATTTTACGAGTCGTAATATGATCTTCATTCATGTATTGCATAAATCGATTGAGTATATTTTCAGATGTTGCCATGTTTTCACAACCCTTAAGTTAAAAGTATGAATCTAACGTTAGTATACACAATGATTTATAAGTATTGCTATTTTTGGTTTAAATTTTTGTATTTATCTGCATAGTTGGTAAATACACCATCAATGCCATAGTCATTCAAACGTTGCATATCTGCTTCTTCATTAACAGTAAATGGATGTATTAGGAATCCTAAATCTTTTAAATGCTTAGTATTTTTTTCATTTAAATCTGTATATTCAGGCCCTACACCAACTGCATAAGACTTAATACGTTTTAAATCTGCTTCACTTTGGAAAGGTAACTCGCCTTTATCTAATAAACGAATTAAAGGAATATTAGGATTTAATTGTTTCATTTTTTGTAGACTAGGTTCAGAAAAAGATTGAACAATGACATGACCATTTTTAAGTGATTGATCAGTCAACATACCATGTTTGTTTAAACTTTGAATTAATTGATTTTCCATACCTGGATAAACATCAGGAGATTTTGTTTCGATATAATAATTAGCGTTTTTACCGTAACGACTTAAAATTTCATCCAAAGTAGGGACCTTTGCATTGTTATATTCTGATTTAGCAAGGTCAGGATGTTGTTTGTTAAACCAACTACCAGCATCGAGTTTCTTTAACTCTGCTAATGTATAATCTTCAACTCGTCCATGTCCATTAGTAGTACGATCAACGGTTTCATCATGCATGGCAACGAGATGACCATCTTTCGTTCTTTGTAAATCAATTTCTATGTATGACGCTCCTAATTCTTTATGACTTTTATCATAGGCATTAAATGTATGCTCAGGAGCATAACCACTTGCACCTCTATGAGCAATTGTCGTGTGAGCTTCACCAGTTAAATTTTTCTGCCATTGCGAATGACTTTGATTAGTATGATTAGATGTTTGAGTTTGTGTTTGATTTTCAGTTGAATCTGATGTTTGTGTTGATTGACCATCTCCGCTTGCAAGTGCTGGTGTACTGACACTTAGCATAGATAAAGTGATTGTTGCAACTCCAACAGATACCCATTTATTTAATTTCAAAGTAATAACATCCTTTCAATTTGAGTGTTACTACTATCATGGCAATATTTTTAAATATGAGAAATAGAATTTACTGAATAATTAAACAACTATAAAGAACTTAATATTCATTTCAAAATATATTAATAATTAACAAACCATTTACATTGTTGAAGTTTTAAAAATATTGAGTAGTTATGCTTTATGATATGCATTTATCTTAATGTGAAATACGTTTATATTTATCTGCATAGTTGGTGAAGACACCGTCGACACCATAACGATTTAATCGTTTCATATCAGCACTTTTATCTACAGTAAAAGGATGTACGATAAAACCTAAATCTTTTAAATGAACAGTGTTAGATTCATTTAAGTCAGTATATTCTGGACTAATGCCTGTTGCGTATTTGCGAATATATTTTAAGTCTTTATCTGTCATTTGTTGTAATTGGTGTTTTTTTAATAATCTAACTAACGGAATAGACTTATTTTGATGATGGATTTTTAACAGACTATCTTCAGAAAAGGATTGAATCATAACATGACCATTTTTTAAAGAGGTTTTATTTAATAAATCATGTTTTTGAAGTGTTTGTAAAAGTTGATCTTCCATACCTGGATAAACATTAGGTGATTTTGTTTCGATGTAATAATTTGCATGTTTACCATATCTTGACAGTATTTCATCTAAGGTTGGTACTTTGGCATTTTGATATTCTGGTTTAGCCTTTTCAGGATGTAATTGATTAAACCATTCACCAGCGTTTAGTTCTTTAATTTGTGCTAGCGTTAAATCTTTGATTTTGCCATGACCATTAGTAGTTCGATCAACTGAATCATCATGCATCGCTATGAGTTGGCCGTCTTTTGTTCTTTGTAAATCAATCTCTATGTATGAGGCGCCAATATCATGATGACTTTTATCATAGGCATTAAGTGTATGTTCAGGCGCATAACCACTCGCGCCTCTATGTGCAATTGTTACAAATGTTTCTTGTGTGGGATTGGTATGCCATTTTGAATGTTGACTGGCTTTGTTATTGAACTGTTCAGATTTAACACGAGTGTTTTGGAAGTAAGTATAAATAAACAGACCAATGAAAGACAAAAATATAAAAAATAATAAAAATAAAGTAGTTTTGGGATGTTTAAACATAGATTGCCCTTTCTAATAATTTTTGAATACTTGATTATTATACTATAAGTTGACAGGCAATATAATTATAATTTAAAACAGTTGTTTTAGGTTTTATGTTGGAAGAGGAGAGGATTGGAGAGAAAAACAAGGAGAGACAATTTGTCTCTCCTTGCTAAATATATTATGAATTTATTAATTGTTGTGCAACTGATAATTGGTGTTTAACAGCATCTTGACCTGTTGAACCATAACTTTTACGACGTTTTAAACAATTTTCAGGCTTTAAAAAGTCATAAATATCAGCTTCGATACTTTCATGATGTGATTGATAATCTTCTAAAGGTACATCAAGTAAATAAATACCTTTATTAATACAATCTAAGACGATTTTTCCAACAATTTCATGTGCTGTTCTAAATGGAACGTTCTTACTTACTAGATAATCTGCTAATTCAGTAGCATTTGAAAAATCTTTAGTAACTGTTTCATTTAAACGGTTGGTATTTACCGTCATAGTATCTAGCATACCTTCAAATATTTTTAATGAACCTTTAATGGTATGAATCGCATCAAATAAGCCTTCTTTATCTTCTTGCATATCCTTGTTATAAGCTAATGGTAATCCTTTGAGTGTTACTAACATACTCATTAAATGTCCTGTGGTACGTCCAACTTTACCTCTAATCAATTCAGCCATATCAGGATTTTTCTTTTGAGGCATGATGGATGACCCTGTAGAAAAGGCATCAGATAAAGTAATGAATTTAGCTTCATCTGTAGACCAAAAGATAATTTCTTCAGAAAATCTTGATAAATGAACCATAGTTAATGAGATATTATGCAAAGTTTCAACAATATAGTCACGGTCACTTACTGCGTCCAAACTATTTTCATAAACTGCACTAAAATTGAGTAATTCTTGTGTTTCATGACGATCAATAGGATGTGTTGTCCCACTTAATGCTGCTGCACCAAGAGGGGAGATATCGATTCTTTTCATACTATCTTGGAAACGTGATTTATCACGTTCTAACATCCAAAAGTAAGTCATAATGTGATGTGCAAATGAAATAGGCTGTGCACGTTGCAAGTGCGTATAACCTGGCATAATCGTATCGACATGTTGGTTAGCAATTGTCAGTATTGTTTGTTGTAATGATTTAATTAATTCAATAATGCCACTTACTTCTTCTTTAGTATATAAATGCATATCTGTAGCTACTTGGTCATTTCTACTTCTTCCTGTGTGAAGTTTACCCCCAGCTTCACCAACACGTTGAATCAGTTCATGTTCAATATTTAAATGAATATCTTCTAATGACGCTTTGAATTCGATTTTATTTTGATGTACGTCTTTTTGTATTGCTTTTAGCCCTTCGATAATTGTATGGGCTTCATCTTGACTAATAATATTTTGATTAGCGAGCATTGTAGCATGTGCAATACTGCCTTGTACATCTTGATCGATTAGATTTTGATCGAAATCAATTGAAGCATTAAATTCATCAACCCATTCTTCTGGTTGTGCTTCAAATCTGCCTCCCCAAGCTTTATTACTCATTACTATAGCCTCCATGTAACATAGCATTGACTTGTGTTGGTAAACCATAAATATCGATAAATCCTACTGCAGCTTCTTGATTAAAGGCATCTTCTTTAGTATAAGTCGCAAGTTTTTCATCATATAGTGTATATGGTGATTTTCTGCCGTTTACAATCGCATTGCCTTTGAATAATTTAACTCTTACGTCACCTTCAACATATTGTTGTGTACTGTCTATAAATTGTTTAAGGCTATCAGTCAATGGTGAGAACCATAAACCATTGTACACTTGTTCAGAAAATTGCTTTTCAATGACTGGTTTGAAGTGTGCCACGTCTTTAGTAAGCGTAATTGTTTCTAATGCTTTATGTGCTTTTAAGATGACTTCCGCACCTGGTGTTTCATAGATTTCTCTTGATTTAATACCTACTAATCTATTTTCAACATGGTCAATTCTACCAATACCATGTTTACCAGCTAATTCATTTAAATAAAGGATTAAGTCATCTAAATTGTAATCTTTACCATCAACTTGAACAGGTACACCATTTTTAAATGAAAGGATAATTTCATCAGCTTCATCAGGTGTATCTTCTAATGCATTCGTTAAATCGAAGGCATCTTCAGGGGGAGCAGCATATGGATCTTCTAAAATACCGCATTCGTTAGCTCTACCCCATAAATTTTGATCGATGGAATAAGGTGAATCATAGTTAATAGAAACTGGAATATTATGTTTGATAGCATAATCAATTTCTTCTTCACGACTCCATGCCCATTCTCTTACTGGTGCAAATGCTTTTAAGTTAGGATTAAGGGCTTTAATAGCAACTTCGAAACGTACTTGGTCATTACCTTTACCTGTACATCCGTGAGCAATACCTACTGAATTTGTTTTTTCAGCAATTTCAACTAACTTTTTAGAGATTAGGGGACGAGATAATGCTGATACTAATGGATATGCATTTTCATACATTAAATTCCCTTTAATAGCATAGCTAACATAATCATCACTAAATTCTTTTGTTGCATCAATGATGTGACATTCTACAGCACCCATTTTTAATGCTTTGTCATGAACAAGGTCTAAATCTTTACCTTCTCCTACATCTAAACAACAAGCGACTACATCGTATCCTTTGTCAATTAACCATTGTACTGCAACGCTTGTATCTAATCCTCCGGAATATGCTAAAACGATTTTCTCTTTCATATTTACACCTCAAATTATTTTCAGAATTTTAATATAAATTCATCATAGCAAATTCTTGATGAAAAATAAACCATAAAACTACATAAATATACATTTTAGGTATAACTTTTTAGAACCGAAATACATGTAATAATTGATTTGTAGGCATTTTAATTAATTAATAATTTTTAGAAAATTGTATAAAGAAAGGGAGGTATTTTGATGATTTAAGAAGATGACACTGAAAATTCACTTTTTGAATATAAAATAGAGACTTGTGAATTGAATAGCATATACAAACTTAGTAGAATTAAAGTAGTAAAACTTAGGAGGCTTTTTAGATGACTCATATTCAATTAGATTATGGTAAAACTTTAGAATTTTTTGGAGAACATGAATTAGAACAACAAAAAGATATCGTGAAGACATTACACAAAACGATACATGAAGGAACTGGTGCAGGAAATGATTTCTTGGGTTGGGTAGACCTTCCTGTTGATTATGATAAAGAAGAGTTTTCAAGAATTGTAGAAGCTTCTAAACGTATTAAAGCAAATTCTGACGTGTTAGTTGTTATTGGTATTGGTGGTTCATACCTTGGTGCACGTGCTGCTATTGAAATGCTAACATCTTCATTCAGAACAAATAATGACTATCCTGAAATTGTGTTTGTAGGTAATCATTTATCTTCAAGCTATACAAAAGAGTTAGTAGATTATTTAGCTGACAAAGATTTTTCTGTAAATGTTATTTCTAAATCTGGTACAACTACAGAACCAGCAGTTGCATTCCGTTTATTCAAACAATTAGTTGAGAATAAATATGGTAAAGAAGAAGCTAAAAAACGTATCTTTGCTACAACTGATAAGCAAAAGGGTGCATTGAAACAATTAGCTACGAATGAAGGCTATGAAACATTTGTAGTACCTGATGATGTAGGTGGTCGCTATTCAGTTTTAACTGCTGTAGGTTTATTACCAATCGCAGCTGCAGGTATTAATATTGAAGCAATGATGATTGGTGCAGCAAAAGCACGTAAAGAATTATCTTCTGACAAATTAGAAGAAAATATTGCTTATCAATATGCAACAATCCGTAACCTTCTGTATAGCAAAGGTTATACAACTGAAATGCTTATTAACTATGAACCTTCAATGCAATATTTCAATGAATGGTGGAAACAATTATTCGGTGAATCAGAAGGTAAAGACTTTAAAGGTATTTATCCTTCAAGTGCTAACTACACAACTGATTTACATTCATTAGGACAATACGTACAAGAAGGTCGTCGTTTCTTATTTGAAACAGTTGTAAAAGTGAATCATCCAAAACATGATCTTACTATTGAAGAAGATAGTGACGATTTAGATGGATTAAATTATCTTGCTGGTAAAACAATTGATGAAGTTAATACAAAAGCGTTTGAAGGTACATTATTAGCACATACTGATGGTGGCGTTCCAAATATCGTTGTTAACATTCCACAATTAGATGAAGAAACATTTGGTTATGTCGTTTACTTCTTCGAACTTGCTTGTGCTATGAGCGGCTATCAATTAGGTGTCAATCCATTCAATCAACCTGGTGTAGAAGCATATAAACAAAATATGTTTGCTTTACTTGGTAAACCAGGATTTGAAGATATGAAGAAAGACCTTGAAGCAAGATTATAAGTTATCAATTGCATAGCAAAGATGATTAATTTTAAATATTAAAATATAATTGAAATCATACCGATGGAACATATTAAGTTTCATCGGTATTTATATTTATATTGAGAATAATCTAGGTCTTAAGATGTATTTATTAAATTCAAAAAAGATAGTTGTTTCAAAAAGCTATAATTACAACTATAATAAATATAGTAATGTTTACCGAAGAAAGGATTTGGGATTTTGTCGTTTGAACAGTTAGAAGAGTGGTTTGATTTATTTCGGCAATTTGGATATATTCCAGGTTTTGTGCTCATTTATTTTCGTGCGATTATTCCAATATTACCACTAACGTTATATGTCATATTAATAATGCATACATATGGTGCAATCGTAGGTATTATCATTTGTTGGCTAGGTATTGTTTCCGGTACTTTTACTATGTTTTTAATATTCAAGCGATTAGTCAACACAAATAAGATGAAGCAATTTAAAACTAAGCGATCTGTACAACGATTAATTAGTTTTATTGATAGACAAGGTTTAATACCATTATTTATATTATTATGCTTTCCATTTACACCAAATACCTTGATTAATGTCGTAGCAAGCCTTTCACATATTAAGACAAAGTATTATTTTATTGTACTAACTTTATCTAAATTGATTTCTATCACTGTATTAGGGATAATGGGACGAGAAGTAACGACTATTTTCACTAATCCGATAAGAGCAATTGTGACTATACTTTTTTTCATCATACTTTGGTTTATCAGTAAAAGAGTAGAAAAGCATTTTATGGGCTCTACTAAGGAGTGAAAAAGTGAAAACTGTTATTAAATATTTGATTTCCTTAATATTTGCGATTATTATTGTACTGTTCATCCAAACATTCCTAATTAGAGGAGATATTGTCACAGATGACAATATGTCACCTACTTTAGTTAAAGGTGATAGATTAATTGTTAATAAAATAAAAGTGACATTCAATTTATTGGATACTGGTGATATTATTATGTACAACATTGACGGACATACGCATTTTGGTAGGATTATAGGCGAACCAGGTCAATCTATTGAAATAAGAAATAATAAAATTTATCGTGATGATAGAGAAGTTAAAGATAAATTTGCGAAAAATAGACAATTAAAAAACTTTTCATTAAGAGATATGAAATATTCTGATGGCGATATCATTTCCCCTAAACATTATTTTGTGTTAAATGATAATGATCATAATCAATCAGACTCTAGACGCTATGGTTTAATTGATAAAAAGAATATTATTGGAGATATAAGTATTAAATATTATCCGTTTGAAGCATTTACGACAGATTTTAAATGAATATAAGAGGTGTCTAATTTGAAAAAAGAAATTATGGAGTGGGTTATTGCCATAGTAGTGGCTTTAGCATTAGTGTTTTTAATAGGAAAATTTGTTGGTCAACCGTATACAATTAAAGGTGATTCAATGGACCCAACATTAAAAGACGGTGAACGTGTAGTTGTAAATATTATGGGATATAAAATAGGTGATGTGAAAAAAGGGAATGTCATCGTTTTTCATGCTAACAAGAAAGATGACTACGTAAAACGTGTGATTGGGGTACCTGGTGATAAAGTACAATATAAAAAAGACCAATTATACATTAATGGTAAGAAACAAGACGAACCATATTTAAATTATAATGAGAAGCGTAAGCAAGTTGAATATATTACAGGTACTTTCCAAGTGAAAGATTTAGCTAATGCAAATTCTAAATCTAATGTTATACCTAAAGATAAATACTTAGTTCTAGGTGATAATCGTGAAGTAAGTAAAGATAGTCGTTCTTTCGGCTTAATCGATAAAGATCAAATTGTTGGTAAAGTATCATTCAGATTCTGGCCATTAAATGAATTTAAATTTAACTTTAATCCAGATAATACTAAAAATTAATATGATTTGAAGCGGTAGATGTTGTGATGACGTCTACCGCTTTTTTGTTATACATACCTTGCCGGGGAGCGGGGACCCAAACATAGAGAATTTCAAAAAGAAATTCTACAAACAATGAAAGCTATGGTTACGACGAAATCTCAATATTAATTTAAATTAAAGGATCACCCTAGCTAAAGCTAGTGCGCATAAAGTCATACTTTTGCAAAGCAAATTAGTATGACTTACCTAATAGTGAAAGCTATTAGGAACAATAATTTATAAAAATGTAGTGTTAAGAAATATACATATAATATTGAGTGACTTGGCAGTAGTTGACTGAACTAAAATCAATATTCTATTAATCTTAGTTCTAGTCAACCTTGTAGGGGAGCAGGGACCCAAAACATAGAGAATTTCAAAAAGAAATTCTACAAGCATAGCAAGTTGGGGTTACGACGAAATCTCAATATTAATTTTAGAGATTTCTGTACCACTCCCGTGTTAAAATGTTGTCAAAGGAGTGAAGGCTGTAATGGAATTAAATGCATATATAGGTAGAGCTGGGACTGGTAAATCCACAGCAATGGTTAACGAAATTAAAGATAAAATGAAACGTGACCCACTTGGAGATCCAATTATTTTAATCGCTCCAACACAAAGTACATTTCAATTTGAACAAGCATTTGTCAATGACGAAGCATTGAATGGTAGCTTAAGAACCGAAGTACTTCACTTTGAAAGATTAAGTCATAGAGTATTCCAAGAAGTTGGAGGCTTTACGGAACAGCGACTTTCTAAGGCTGCGACAGAAATGATGATTTATCATCTAGTACAACAATATCAAGATGATATGAAATTATATCGTTCGCAAGCTAAATATTTTGGATTTAGTGAAAAGTTAGCAGAGCAGATTCAAGATTTTAAAAAGTACTCTGTTGTACCAGAACATATAGATGAATTTTTAAATACACATCATGTTCAAACAAGAACAAAACATAAATTAGAAGATATTTCTTTAATATATAAGCAATTTGAATCGAGAATGCACGGACAATTTATTACAGTAGAGGACTCATTACGTCAATTTATCAAACAAATGGATCAATCTGAGTGGTTGAAACGGTCAGAAATATACATAGATGGCTTCCACAACTTTTCAACATTAGAATATGAAATGATACAAGCATTGGTAAAGCATGCTAAGAAAGTAACAGTATTACTCACTACTGATGGCAATCAAGATGCTTTCAGTTTATTTAGAAAACCCTCAGAAGTACTTACTCATCTCGAAGATATAGCACAAGATTTGCATATTCAATTAAATAAAAATATCTTTACAGATATTTATCGCTTTGAAAATAATGACTTAAAATCATTGGAGTCACAATTTGATGCATTACAAATCACGCCACAGAAATCAGAGGGATTTATCGATATCTTCGAATCATCAAGTATGAGAGAAGAAATAAATGAAATCGCACGTCAAATACATAAAGACACACGAGATAATCAATTACGTTTTCAAGACATTGCGATCCTCTATAGAGATGCGTCTTATGCGGATTTATTTGAATCTATATTACCTTTATATCAAATTCCATTTAATATCGATACAAAGCGTTCAATGACACATCATCCTATTATGGAAATGATTCGTTCATTAATCGAAGTCATACAATCTAATTGGCATATCAATGCAATGATGCGTTTGTTAAAAACAAATGTACTCACAGACCAATTTAAAAATAGCACCCATCTTATAGATTTATTGGAAAACTTTGCGATAGAACGAGGAATATATGGCAAAAAATGGTTAGATGATGAGATATTTAATATTGAAAACTTTAGAAAAATGGGACGTAAAGAACATCAACTGACTCAAGAAGAAAGAGACACATTCGAACAGGTAGTTAAATTAAAAACAGATGTCATCGATAAAATTTTACACTTTGAACAAGCCATGAATGAAGGCGAAACAGTACGTGATTTTGCGACGGCATTTTATGAGAGTATGGAGTATTTTGAATTGCCGAATCATTTGATGACTGAGAGAGATATGCTAGATAATGATGGCTATCATGAACAAGCTGAAGAAATTGATCAAATTTGGAACGGATTAATACAAATTTTAGATGACCTAGTGACCGTCTTTGAGAACGAAAATATGTCATTATCCCGTTTCTTGGAAGTGTTTGATATAGGATTAGAACAATTAGAATTTGTTATGATTCCACAAACACTAGATCAAGTAAGTATTGGTACCATGGATTTAGCAAAAGTAGATAATAAAAAGCATATCTTCCTAGTAGGTATGAATGATGGTTCAATGCCACAACCCATTTCTTCCTCTAGTTTAATTAGTGACGATGAAAAGAAATTATTTGAAGAAAATGCCCAAATTGAATTAAGCCCTACGTCAGATATTCTACAAATGGATGAAGCATTTGTGTGTTATATCGCGATGAGCCGTGCAACATCTAAAGTGACATTTTCATATAGTTTAATGGGGGCATCTGGTGATGAAAAAGAAATGAGTCCATTTTTAGCTCAAATTAAAGATATTTATCAAGACTTGAATGCGATAAATATCCATCAGATGCATCAAGCGCAACCTATGTCGTTAATTGAACATGTACATCAGACTAAAATTAATTTGTTTGAATCACTTAGAGCGTGGTTAGACGAAGAAATTGTAGCAGATACATGGATAGATGCATACCAAGTTATGAGAGATGACGAGCATTTAAATAAGGACCTAGATTACTTAATTACGTCTTTAACTTATGATAATGAGACAACACAACTTAGTGAAACACTGGCGCAAGACTTATATGGTAAAACAATCAATGCAAGTGTATCGAGATTCGAAGGATATCAACAATGTCCATTTAAACACTACGCTTCACATGGCTTACGACTCAATGAACGTACAAAATATGAATTACAGAACTTTGATTTAGGTGATATCTTCCATTCTGTATTGAAATACATTTCAGATCGTATCAATGGCGATTTTAAACATTTAGATCAAAAGAAAATCAAGTCATTAACTACTGAAGCATTAGAAACTATTCTACCTAAAGTGCAATTTAATTTACTGAATTCATCTGCATATTACCGCTACTTATCACGAAGAATAGGTGCCATTGTTGAGACGACACTCAATGCATTAAAATATCAAGGCGATTATACAAAATTCAAACCACAACAATTTGAAACAGGTTTCCGTAAAAAGCCTAAATCTGATGATGAGTTAATTGCACAATCATTAACAACTAAACAAGGTGTACCCATTAATATCAGAGGTCAAATTGACCGTATTGATACGTATACTAAAGACAATCAAAGCTATGTTAATATTATCGATTATAAATCGTCAGAAAGTAGTGCTACGCTTGATTTAACGAAAGTGTATTATGGCTTACAAATGCAAATGATGACATATATGGATATTGTGCTTCAAAATCAAGATAGATTAGGATTAACAGATATAGTTAAGCCAGGCGGATTACTATATTTCCATGTTCATGAGCCAAGATTAAAATTGAAAAACTGGTCGGAAATTGATCAAGAGAAAATAGAAAAAGATTATATTAAATCATTTAAAATGAGTGGATTAGTTAATAGTGATGAAGATGTTTTAGATGCATTAGATATTCGATTAGAACCTAAGTTTAAATCCGATATAGTACCAGTTGGTTTAACGGCTAAAGGTGCTATTAGTAAAGCTGGTAGTCAAGTTGCGGATGAAAAAACCATTTATAAATTTATAGAACATAATAAAAATAACTTTATTGATACAGCAACACATATTATGGATGGTCACACAGAAGTATCACCACTTAAATATAAACAAACATTGCCATGTCAATTTTGTAGTTATCAATCAGTATGTCATGTGGATGGTATGATTGATAGTAAACGATATCGCACAGTTGATGAATCGATTAATCCAATAGAAGTAATACAACAAATGGAAGAAAATGGAGGTGAAGATGAATGATACCTACAAAACCTAAAGATGTTATTTGGACAGATGCACAATGGCGTAGTATTTATGCAAAAGGTCAAGATACGTTAGTAGCGGCTGCTGCAGGATCAGGAAAGACAGCTGTTCTTGTAGAGAGAATTATTCAACGAATTTTAAGAGATGAAATTGATGTTGACCGTTTATTAGTTGTAACATTTACGAATTTAAGTGCTAGAGAGATGAAGCATCGTGTGGATCAACGTATTCAACAGGCATCCATAGAAGATCCCAATAACGAACATTTAAAAAATCAACGTATCAAAATACATCAAGCACAAATATCCACATTGCATAGCTTTTGTTTAAAACTAATTCAACAACATTATGATGTATTAGATATCGATCCGAATTTTAGAACGAGTAGTGAAGCGGAAAATATTTTACTTTTAGAACAAACGATCGATGAGGTTTTAGAACAACACTATGATAAGTTAAATCCTGATTTCATTGATTTAACAGAGCAATTATCCAATGATCGTAGCGATACACAATTTAGAAACATAATTAAACAGTTATATTTCTTTAGTATTGCTAATCCTGATCCATTCCAATGGTTAAATCAACTCTCTGCACCATACGATGATGAAAGACAGCAAGATGATTTATTAAAATTATTAAACGATTTAGCAATGATTTTTATTAATGCTGGTCATGAGTCACTTGAAAAAAGTTATGAATTATTTTCAATGATGGAAGGTGTTGAGAAACAATTAGAAGTTATTGAACAAGAACGTCGATTTATGCGTGATTTATATCATAACGATCAATTACAGGTTGATGTACTTGTTCATCATCAATTTGTAAGTCGATTCCCAAGTATTAGCGCCAAAATAAAAGAAGAAAATGCGATGATGCTCGACGCTCTAGAAGATGCAAAAGCCTCATATGATAAATATAAAGACCTGATTAATAAAGTAAAAAACGATTATTTTTCAAGAACTCCAGAAGATTTAAAACGCGATATGCAATTACTTGCACCGCGTGTGCGCTATCTTTCAGAAATTGTGAAAGATGTCATCCATGATTTTAGTAAACATAAGCGAAGTCGAAATGTATTAGATTTTGCAGATTACGAACATTTTGCACTTCAAATTTTAACCAATGAAGATGGTACACCTTCAGCCATCGCTGACATGTATCGTCAACATTTTTCTGAAATTTTAGTGGATGAGTATCAAGACACGAACCGTGTACAAGAGAAAATCATATCTTGTATTAAAACGGGAGGTGAGTCGAATGGTAATTTATTTATGGTTGGTGACGTAAAGCAATCCATTTATAAATTTAGACAAGCAGATCCTAGCTTATTTATTGAAAAATATAATCGATTTAATGTGGATGGACAGAATGCAGGAATGCGTATTGATTTATCGCAAAATTTCCGTTCACGTAAAGAAGTATTATCTACTACTAATTATTTATTTAGGCATATGATGGATGAAGCAGTAGGTGAAATCACTTACGATGACGCTGCACAATTGTATTATGGCGCACCATTTGATGAAGTGGATCATAATGTAGAATTACGTACATTAGTAGAAGCTAGCTCCGAAAATAGTGAATTAACTGGTACTGAGCAAGAGGCCAATTATATCGTTGAACAAGTAAAAGATATCTTAGAGCATCGAAAAGTTTATGATATGAAAACTCATACGTATCGCCCAGCGACATATAAAGATATCGTTATTCTAGAACGAAGTTATGGCCAAGCACGTAATTTACAACAAGCATTTAAAGATAATGATATCCCTTTCCATGTCAATAGTAGGGAAGGATATTTTGATCAAACAGAGGTACGTTTAATTTTATCGTTTTTACGTACAGTGGATAATCCTTTACAAGACATTTATTTAGTTGGATTAATGCGTTCAGTGATTTATCAGTTTACAGAAGATGAATTAGCTACTATTCGTGTGTTTAGTCCGAATGATGATTATTTTTATCAATCTATTCAACAATATATCAACAATGATAAGGCTAATAAAAAATTAGTAACTAAGTTAAAACGATTTTTAGCTGATATTCAACATTATCAAGATTATAGTCAACGTTACCCTGTCTATCAATTAATTGATAAATTCTATAACGACCATTATGTGATTCAATATTTTAGTGGACTCATAGGTGGCAGAGGACGTCGTGCAAATCTTTATGGCTTGTTTAATAAAGCAATTGAATTTGAGAATTCAAGTTTCCGAGGATTATACCAATTCATTAGATTTATCGATGAGTTGATTGATAGAGGTAAGGATTTCGGTGAAGAAAATATCGTAGGTCCGAATGATAATGTGGTTAGAATGATGACCATTCATAGTAGTAAAGGATTGGAATTCCCATTTGTCATTTATTCAGGACTATCTAAACGATTTAATAAAAATGATCTGAGTAGACAAGTTGTATTGAATCAGAAATATGGTTTGGGTATGGATTATTTCGATGTTAATGAAGATATTGCGTATCCTTCATTATCTTCAGTTGCTTACAAGGCAATTAACGAGAAGGAAATGATTTCTGAGGAAATGCGTTTAATTTACGTTGCATTAACACGTGCCAAAGAGCAGTTAATTCTAATAGGAAGAGTAAAAGATGAAAAAGAGTTGGGCAAATTAGAAAGGTTACCAATTTCAGGAAATCATCTTGCTGTTAATGAACGTTTAACTGCATCAACACCATTTACTATGATTTATAGTATTTTAGCTAAATATCAATCTTCAAGTATTACGAATGATCAAAAGTTTGAATCAGACATTGAACAATTAGATAGCAATGTTAAACCGAGAGTGAATTTATATGTAGATAACTTCGAAGATATTTCTACAGAGACCGTAGTTTCAGAAAGTGAAATAAGAACTGTGGAAGATATTGAACGTTATCAAAGCGGTAATGATGACATCAAAGCTAAAATTAAAGAAAAACTTACATTTGAATATCCATATCAAAAGGATATTGAAAAACCATCAAAGCAGTCTGTATCTGAATTGAAGCGTCAATTAGAAACAGAGGAAAGTGGTACAAATTATGATCGAGTGCGTCAATACCGTATTGGTGTATCAACATACGAAAGACCTAAGTTTTTAAGTCAACAAGGTAAACGTAAGGCGAATGAAGTAGGAACATTGATGCACACAGTCATGCAGCACTTGCCATTTAAAAAAGATAGATTAACTGAAACCGAGTTAGACGAATATATAGATCTTTTAGTTGAAAGAAATATTATCGAATCAGACGCTAAAGAGGATATAAGATTTAATGAGATTATGACATTTATACAAAGTGATTTATACATGAATATTGCATGTGCTGATCGCGTTTTCCGAGAACTGCCATTTGTAGTCAATCAAGCTAGAGTGGATCAGTTAGAGTTAGTTGATGAAGGTGTATCGATTATTCAAGGTATGATTGACTTGATTTATGTGAGTGAAGGTCAATATTACTTTGTAGATTATAAGACAGATGCCTTTAATCGTCGAAGAGGATTAACAGATGAAGAAATTGGACAACAATTGAAAGATAAATATCAAATTCAGATGAAATATTATCGCAACACATTAGAAACGATTCTTCAAACCAAAGTTAAAGGTTATCTATATTTCTTTAAATTTGGCATGTTAGAAATTGATAACCATGAATGATTTAAGACTATCCAAATGCAATATCATCATTAATCTGTAGAAACTTTCTTAATTTTCTTACTTATATATTTGTTATTTCGTGGTCATTATAGTTATAATATGTATTAAGATATAGATGAGGAGTTGATTATGAATGAAATTTTTATCATTCAAGCATAATGACAGAACTTCATACGGTGTTAAAGTTAAACGTGAAGATGCTGTTTGGGATTTAACATTAGTATTTGCTGATTTTGCGGAAAGTGATTTTCATCCAAAAACATTATTAGCAGGGTTACAACAAAACCAAACGTTAGATTTCCAAGAACAAGTACGTAAAGCAGTTGTTGCTGCAGAAGATAGCGGTAAAGCTGAAGATTATAAAATTTCATTTAATGATATTGAGTTTTTACCTCCAGTTACACCACCGAATAACGTTATTGCTTTCGGTCGTAACTATGAAGACCATGCGAGTGAATTGAACCATGAAGTACAACGTTTATACGTATTTACTAAAGCTGCGTCATCATTAACAGGTGATAGTGCCACAATTCCTAATCATAAAGATATTACAGATCAATTAGACTATGAAGGTGAATTAGGTATTGTCATTGGTAAGTCTGGAGAAAAAATCCCTAAAGCGCTAGCATTAGACTATGTTTATGGTTATACAATTATTAATGATATTACAGACCGTAATGCACAAAATAATCATGACCAAGCATTTTTATCTAAAAGTTTAACTGGCGGTTGCCCAATGGGACCATATATCGTTACGAAGGATGAACTTCCTACTCCTGAAAATGTTAACATTGTAACTAAAGTTAATAATGAAATCCGTCAAGATGGTAATTCTGGTGAAATGATTTTAAAAATTGACGAGTTAATTGAAGAAATTTCTAAATACGTTGCTTTACATCCAGGAGACATTATTGCTACTGGTACACCAGCTGGAGTGGGGGCAGGTATGCAACCACCTCAATTTTTACAACCAGGCGACGAAGTAAAAGTAACAATTGATAATATCGGTACTTTAACAACATATATTTCAAAATAATTGATGGAATTGTATAATGTTAAATAACAAAGTAGATATCTTGAAGGTATTAAACTTCAATGATAGCTACTACTTTTATGTTATGATAATTAAAGTAAATAAATTAGTGGGGGGACATTGTCTTGTTACATGTTCATATTTTAAGTTGGGTATTAGCAATCATTTTATTTTTTGCAACATACTTAAATATTTCAAAAGTACAAGGAGCATCACCATATTTTAAACCTTTACAAATGTTGCTAAGATTATTTATGGTATTGGCGCTTATTTCTGGATTCTGGGAATTAATTAAAGAATTCGCAGCAGCAAGCCAAGGTGAAGGTGGCAATCATATGTTACTTACATTGAAAATGCTTTGTGGCTTAGGCGTATTAGCATTGATGGAAGTTTCAATTGCTAAGAGAAAGAAACATGAAAATAGTGATAAATTATTCTGGATGACGATTGCATTAATTATCGTAACTATCGCAATCGGTATTATTCTTCCATGGGGACCAATCAGTAAGATGTTCGGTTTAGGATAATAAGTCATAAACCATGTTTATGTAAAATATAGGAGGTTGAGACATAAAGTTTTTGGGCTTTTGTCTCGACCTCTTTTACTTTTTTATTGTGCTTTGTAACCAATCATATTGATTAAATCTTTAGGATGACTATATGGTGGTGCATAGGCAACTTCAAATTCTGTTAATTGGTCAACTGTCATATTATTTTGCATCGCCATTGATAAAACATCAATTCGTTTATCCACGCCTTCTTGACCTACTGCAGCTGCCCGTATGATTACTCTTGTTTCTTTATCATAATAAACTCTTAAATGTAAGGGAGTATTTCCTGGGTAATAACCTGCATGTGCACCTTGCTTCGTTTCAACCATTTTATAATTAAATTGAGATAACTCATCAGGTTTGACGCCAACACTAGCAAATGTATAATTAAAGAATTTTACAATATTTGCACCAAGATAGCCTTTAAATTTAATATTGCTTTTCCCTGTAAGGTGTTCAGCAATTATACTGGCAGCACGATGGGCGCCCCAAGCGAGAGGTACATTAGCTTTTAAGTCTACATGTCTATAATGGGATGTGATGACATCGCCTAATGCATAGATATTATGGATATTAGTTTGGAAATAATCATTAACTGGTATAAAGCCCTTGTCATCAATTTGGATATTAGATGACTTAATAAATTCAGAATTAGGTTTTGTACCAATACCTTCAATGATGATATCAAATTGTTCTTTTTTACCAGATTTGAATGAGACTTCATGACCATTGATATCAGTAATTTCTTCATTTAAACGATACTCAATTTGTTTTTCTTCTAGTTCATCAAAGATAGGTTGATTCATATCTTGATCCATTAATTTATTGACTTGTTCGGAGCGATGAATGAGCGTGATATCTAACCCACGTTGATATAAATTTTCAAGTACTTCAAGCGAAATATAGCCGGCACCTACAACAAGTGCTTTATGAACGTTATGAGTATCAATATAGTCATTAATCGCATCAGTATCTTCTAAATTCCTTAAAGTAAAGGCCATATCAGTATTAAAGTTAAGTCGATTGGCACTGCAACCAGGACTAAGGATTAAGTAATCATAGGATTCTTCAAATGTTTCGTCAGTTGTTCTATTTTTTACAGTAACAGTTTGACGCGTATCATTAATAGCTATGACTTCATGATATGTTTTTACATTAATATGCTTTTTGTCATAAAAGGCTTCAGGTGTATACGCTAAAACTTTTTCTCTTTCAGTGATTGTATCGCTTAAATAATATGGTAAAGCACAATTTGCAAAGCTCATATCTCTATCTTTTTCAAATACAGTAATCTCACTACTTTGATCTAAACGTCTAATTTGGCTTGCACAAGTTGCACCACCTGCAACAGCACCTACTACAACAATTTTACTCATTTGACAACCTCCCTATATCATAAAAATTCTGAGATAGGACTATGTGACCTTCTCAGATTGATTTAACATCCTGATCTATGAATAATATCGGATATTTAAATTAAAGAAGTCATTTAAATATCTACCAATACCATCATCGTTGTTACTAAATGTAGTTTCATCAGCTATATCCTTTAGTTCTTGTAAACCATTATCCATAGCAATACCATGTTGTGCATATTTAATCATTTCAATATCATTATCTTCGTCACCGAAAGCAATAATATGTTGTGGATCAATATTTAAAAACTGTCTGACTTGTTCAATACCACGCGCTTTATTAATACCACGTTTAACGATTTCTATCACTGGGAAAGGTGCGCCCCAACGACGATGTTCTATATTTTCAGCATAAAAATGAGTCAATTTATCTTTTATTTCTGGGATTTTACTTTCTTCAGCTTCTACTAACAGTGATGTAGGTGCTTCATTAAGTTGTTCAAGTAAGTTACCAGTTTGGATTCTAGGATTACCCATAGAGAAACCTTCAAACAAACGAGGATCATGATTATTGATAAAAACATAATCTTTAACTTCTGCAATGATATTAGTCACTTGAAATTGTTGTAGCTTTTCGATGATATTTTTTGACATATCAATGTCTAATACTTCATGTATTGTTTTGAATTCATCAGATTTAGGGTGATGTACATAGGCACCATTAAAGTTCACAACTGGTGTATCCATATTTAACTCATGATAATAAATTTGGCTCGCTCGGTATGGGCGTCCAGTTGCTATCATAATGGAGTGACCGCGTTGTTGTAATTCAGTTAACACTTGTTTCGTATAATTAGAAATTTCTTTATTATCATTTAGTAAAGTTCCATCTAAGTCTAAGCAAATTAAATAAGGTTGCATAACTATCTCCTTATGTCGTTGTAATATATTGTAGTAGTATCATAGCATTTTATTGGCGTTTTGTCGGATATTTGATATATTAGTATAAAGATAAATATAGAGAGGTGATACTAATGGAAGAGGCGTTAAAAGATAGTATCCTAGGGGCTCTAGAAATGGTAATCGACCCTGAATTAGGCATTGATATTGTTAATTTAGGTTTAGTATATAAAGTTGATGTGGATGATGAAGGACTTTGTACTGTTGAGATGACATTAACTTCTATGGGTTGTCCTTTAGGACCGCAAATTATCGAACAAATTAAAACTGTTTTAGCAGAGATTCCAGAAATTCAAGATACTGAAGTAAACATTGTATGGAGTCCACCATGGAATAAAGACATGATGTCTAGATACGCAAAAATTGCACTAGGCGTTGGATAATCTTTATGACAAAGAATAAGAATGGTCATGTAGTTTAATGCACGAATTGTGTATAGGATACTATGTGCCATTCTTTTTTATTTTTGAAGCGTATGACCATGCATATATAAGTCATACTCTGACGGATTATTCCTAAATATAAAAAAATTCTTTGGAAAATTATCAGAAAAACAAATCGTCAATAAAAATATAGTATTCATTTAGTATTTAAATTGAATTTATATTACGGTTGTATTACAATATTTAAGACTGATTGTAACTAGAACACAATAAATTTAAGTTGTGAATAAATTGTCAGTAGAGTAACCTTAGTCCAACTCTACAGACTATTAAAGTTAATCTGTTTTGAAAATGATGATTTAGACATTTTATAAGACATACATATCTCTTTTAACTTAAGACTCGAATGACATTGATGTATTGATTAATCATATTAATTAGTAAGATGTCTTAAACGAAATTCGAAATGATTCTATGGGGAAGAAAGTGAAATATGGAAAAAGAATATAAAAGAACTAAAACTAGGGGTAAGCGATTAAGATATATGCCTGGTTTGGATGGATTAAGAGCGATAGCCGTTATCGGTATTATCATTTACCATCTAAACAAGCAATGGTTGACAGGCGGCTTTTTGGGCGTTGACACATTTTTTGTTATTTCAGGTTATCTAATAACAAGTTTATTATTAAAAGAGTATGAAGAAACTGGCATTATTAATTTAAAGAATTTCTGGTTACGTCGTTTAAAACGACTGGTACCAGCAGTATTAGCGTTACTTTTAGTAGTAGGAATAGCAACTTTACTATTCAAATCTGAAGATATAGTTAGAGTGAAACATGATATTATAGCAGCTATATTCTATGTTTCAAATTGGTGGTATATAGCTAAAGATGTCAACTACTTTGAACAGTTCTCGTTTATGCCATTAAAACATCTATGGTCGTTAGCGATAGAGGAACAATTTTATTTATTTTTCCCTGTTGTTTTAATTACACTATTGCTAACTATAAAGAAATATCGAAATATTACATTGATTTTTTGGATTATTTCATTATTATCACTCATGTTAATGATTGTGATTTCACAACCTCATCTTAATCATTCAAGAGTGTATTTTGGAACTGATACGAGACTCCAAACATTATTATTAGGTGTGATTTTAGCTTTCTTATGGCCGCCATTTAAACTTAAAGCCGAACCACCTAAAGTTTTACAACGAGCAATTGATGGCGTGGGATTCATTGGACTGGCCTTTTTGATCTTGCTGTTCTTTACAGTTCAAGATGAAAGCGACTGGATATATGATGGCGGTTTTTATATTATTTCTACTATGACTTTGTTGATTATAGCAAGTGTTGTTCATCCATCTACACTAGTATCAAAGTTATTAGGCAATCCATTGTTTGTTTATATCGGTAAACGTTCATATAGTTTATATTTATGGCATTTCCCTATTATAAGTTTTGTACATAGTCATTTTATTGCTGGTCAAATTCCGTTTTATGTTTACATTGTGGATATTATTTTAACAGTGTTATGCGCTGAAGCTTCATATAGATATATCGAAACACCATTTAGAAAAGAAGGTTTAAAGGCATTCACATTGAAACGTAAATACAAACCTGCGCTTATAAGAACAATTGCAATTATAATATGCATCATTCCGTTTGCATTTATTATGGGTGGTGCCTTTGATGGTTTAGGTAAAGATAAAATCGATCAAAAATCCAATTCATTCAATACTGATTTAGAAGATAAATATTTAATAAGAATGATTCCAATAGATAAAATTGGCCAAAAAAGTAATAGAGATACAGATGTTTATACTGATATTAGTCCATTGCTAATCGGAGATTCGGTAATGGTAGATATAGGTGAAAACTTTAAAGATAGAGTACCTAAAGCTAAAATTGATGGTAAGGTTGGTCGTAACTTATACCAAGCAATTCCACTAGTTGAAGCCAATTATAAACAATACAATAAAAAATCAGACCAAGTTATTTTAGAATTAGGTACTAATGGAGATTTTAATAAAAAGCAACTTGATGATTTAATTAATAAATTTGGAGATGCGCAAGTATATTTAGTCAATACCAGAGTGCCAAGAGGTTATGAGGATCATGTCAATAAACTTATGGCAGATGCAGCTAATGAAAAAAGTAATGTAACATTAATCGATTGGTACAAAAGGTCAGAAGGACATACAGAGTACTTTGCGCCAGATGGCATACATTTAGAACATAGTGGTGTAGAAGCCTTAACAGATGAAATTTTAAGTAAGATTAAAAAGAAATAATCATCCAACAAATTAATAAATCAAACTAATCATACGTGTATGATTTTACTAAAATATATTGAATGGTGAATAAATTCATAATAAAAACCCGAGATACTAGATATCTCGGGTTATTTTGTATCATTTAACAAAACCGTTTGATGCGGTTAAATGAAGTTATTAATACTTTGTTTGTTGTTTGAATTATTGGGAAATAGAATAATAAAAGGTTTGATTCATCACATTTGATATTAAAAATAAACCTAAAAAATATTACAAAAAACAAGCTTAAGTTGTTGATAATTTATTAGAAGGGGACTATAATGTAGTTAAGGTCAAAGAAAGTCAAAGTCAAATCGAAAATTTTTACCTTTGACCGACTCTAAAATGATAGAGGTGAATACAATTGGATATCAATAAAATGACATATGCTATACAAGGTTCATTACAAAGAGCCATTGAGTATAGTAAAGAATTTGAATTACAAAATATCGAAATTGAAGCAATTTTAAAAGCGACATTAAATGAAAATGAAAGTTTAATTAAGAGTGTTCTAGAACGTGCAAATATTGATGTAGAAGAACTAGAAAAAGCTTATGATAATAAATTAAAAGCTTATCCAACTGTACAAGGAGATAATGTACAGTATGGTCAATATATAAGTGCAAAAGCGAATGAATTGATGAATAAATCTGAAACATATATGAACGAATATGATGATGAATTTATTTCAATGGAGCATGTGCTTCGTGCAGCGATGGATATTGATCAAACTACACAAAA